>DATNBR010000027.1:0-112282 GCA_035571875.1 Lacisediminihabitans sp.
GACCACGAATGCCGCGCCGGGACCGCTCGCAGCGGCGACGGACGGCACTGTCACCGCCGCAGCGGCCACGCCGAGCGGCTGGCAGGTCTGACGGATGCCCATCGCGAGTCCCCGGCGCCTGGCCGGGAACCAGCCGATCACCACTCGACCGCTCGCCGCGCTGGTAGATGCTGCGGCCATCCCCGCGAGCACCAGGATGCCACCGAGGAGTACGAGCGCACCCTCGGCCGGCCGTTGACCGGGGTGCAGTCCGGAGCTTGCGATGGCCGCTCCGGTCGCGGCGAGTGCCGTGAGGCCCAGACCGCCGGCGAGCACCCAGCGTTCGCCGTAGCGGTCGGTGATCGCTCCCCACACCACTGCCGTCAGCACGATCCCGAAAGTGGGCAAGGCTGCGAGTAGGCCGGCCTGCGCGAGGCTGAGCCCGAGTTCGGTGTGAAAGAGCGGGATGAGAAGAGCAGGCGTCGTGACGACAAAGGTGCCGGATGCCTGTGCGGCCACGCCGATCGCGAGCATGAGCCACGGCCGAGGGACGGCCGCGCTTTTCTGCGCGGCGGAGGAGCGGTCTGTCGTCGGGCGAGTCAGCGGGTCCACCCGCCGACTCTACGGTATGCCCACTTGGTATACCAAACTTCGTCCTACACTGTGAGCATGTCAGACACCCTTGTCTCCACGCCGATGATCACGCGGCGGCTCGATGCCGCGCGCCGTGCATCCGTCCCTCTCGCGACCGCGACCAGCGACGTCAAGAACAGCGCACTCGAGGCCATCGCGCGCGGCATCCTCGACAACGAGGCCGCGATCATCGACGCGAACAGCCTCGACCTCGCGAACGGCCGCGAGAACGGTCTGAGCGCCGCCTTGCAAGACAGGCTGCGCCTGGATTCCTCGCGTCTGGCCGGCCTCGCCGATGCCGTGCGCCAGATCATCGGTCTGGTCGACCCGGTCGGTCAATCCGTGCGCGGACAGACGCTGCCGAACGGCCTGAAGATCAGCGAGGTGCGCGTGCCCTTCGGCGTGATCGGCGTGATTTACGAGGCGCGCCCGAACGTCACGATCGACATCGCCGCGCTCGCGCTGAAGAGCGGCAATGCGGCGGTGCTGCGCGGAGGCAGCGCCGCCGAGAACACGAACCGGGTGCTCGTCGGCGTGATTCAGGATGCGCTCACCTCGGTCGGTCTGCCCGCCGAAGCCGTGCAGACGATCGACGAATTCGGCCGCGACGGAGCGAAGGAGCTCATGCAGGCCCGCGGCTACGTCGACGTGCTCATTCCGCGCGGCAGTGCCAACCTCATCAACACCGTCGTCGCCGAGTCGAAGGTTCCGGTGATCGAGACCGGCGCAGGCGTCGTTCACGTCTTCCTCGATGAATCCGCCGAGGAGGGCACCGCCGTAGACATCGTGCACAACGCCAAGGTGCAGCGACCCAGCGTCTGCAACGCTCTCGAGACGCTCCTCGTGCACGAGGCCGCCGCTTCACGGCTGCTGCCCCCTGTGCTGCAGCGGCTTCGAGACTCTGGCGTGACCATCCACGCAGACGAGCGGGCACGCGCGATCTTCGCGGATGCGGTGCCCACCACCGAAGAGGACTGGTCGATCGAACACATGTCGCTCGATATCTCGGTCGCCGTGGTGGACGATCTGGACGCCGCGATCGAGCACATCCGGAGGTTCTCGACACACCACACCGAATCGATCGTGACGAACGACTTCGCGAACGCCGAGCGGTTCCTCGCCGAGGTCGACTCCGCGGTCGTCATGGTCAACGCCTCGACCAGGTTCACCGACGGCGGCGAGTTCGGATTCGGCGCCGAAGTCGGCATCTCTACCCAGAAACTGCACGCCCGCGGGCCGATGGGGCTCGGCGAATTGACCAGCACGAAGTGGATTGTGCGCGGTTCGGGGCAGGTTCGCGGCTAGATTTGCGGCTAGATTAGGACGTGCTCGTCTGGAGTGCCAGCGTGCGTGAGCGTGTGAACGGAGAAGCGGAATGTCGTTGCTGAATTCGGTGGTTGCTGCGGCGACCGAGACCCAGCTGGTCGCGCCGACGTGGGTCTTTCCCATCGTCGCGGCTTCGGTCTTCATCGCTCTCGGCTTCATCACCTGGAGCTACCGCGACGTGGCCAACCGGCACAGCGACAGGGTGCGCAGCGGAGCTGGCCACCACTAGGCGGTCGCCGTGGTCGAGACCGAGGTTCGTCGCGCCCGCATAGGCGTGATGGGTGGCACCTTCGACCCCATCCATAACGGCCACCTCGTGGCGGCGAGCGAGGTCGCCCAGCAGCTTCACCTCGACGAGGTCGTCTTCGTGCCCACCGGGCAGCCGTATCAGAAGCAGAGCGCAACCTCGGCTGAGCACCGCTACCTCATGACCGTCATCGCCACCGCGGCGAACCCTCAGTTCACCGTGAGTCGGGTCGACATCGACCGCAAGGGTCCCACCTACACGATCGACACCCTCCGTGACCTGCGCTCCGAGCGCCCGGACGCAGAACTGTTCTTCATTTCGGGCGCGGATGCGATCGCGCAGATCCTCGATTGGAAGGACGTCGCAGAACTCTGGTCGCTCGCTCATTTCGTAGCTGTGAGCAGGCCGGGACACCCGCTGTCCATTTCCGGTTTACCTGAGTCGGACGTAAGCTTGTTAGAAGTGCCCGCGCTTGCGATCTCGTCAACCGACTGTCGCGAACGGGTGGGCCGGGGGTTCCCGGTGTGGTATTTAGTTCCCGACGGTGTTGTTCAGTACATCTCGAAACACCACCTGTATCGGAGTCAGACATGACAGCGTGGCAAGACCAGCCACTCCACGGCGAGTCAGCTCAGGACAAGCCTGGTGAGGAGCAGCAGCCTCAGAGTCGACGGCAATTGCGGCTCAGAGAGCAGCGCGCGAGCTCACATGACCACACTTCGTACGACGACGGTCAGACGCCGCAGCGCACTGTCGACGCTGTATTCGCCGAACCCGAGCCCGTGAGCGGCTCGCCAGCCTCTGCTTCCGCGACGCACGACGGAAGGCACGGTCTTCGCACCCGGGAGATCGTGGACCAGGATGTTCGCCTCGACTCAGCCGAAGCAGCAGACCCGCAGATCGAGACCTTCGCTCGCTCCGACTGGGACGCGCCCGCGCGCCGCGCCGCCTCCGACGCCGACGCTCCCGCCGCTCAGCAGGCACGCAGCCGTGCCGAGGCGGCACTGGCGAGCGGGCGCCGGTCGCAGCGCAGCTTCACGCAGGCGGGCGAGGACGAGGCCGAGGCGCCGTCGCCGGCCTCCGACGAACGACCGGTGTACCGCATCCGTGATTACAGGCCAGACTCGCGCCGATCCGCCTTCTCCTCCACCTCTGAACTCTCCCCAACTGATTGGGGTCGGCCGGGCGCGGCCGGTGAGCCCGGCAACCTCGACTACCACACGCAGCAGCGGCTGGGTGTTCCCGCCGCGAGCGACGCCCAGACGGATGCGAGCGGTGGCGCTGCAAGCGAGGTCGCCGAGTCGAGCGCTGACGAGACCGTCGATCGCGCCAAGGTCGAACAGGCCGTCGTCGAGCAGGCCAAGGTCGAGGGAGCCAAGGTCGAGGAAACTCGGCCGGCTGCTGTCGGCGGTGCGACCGAGCCCGTCGCGGTGAGCCCCGTCGAGGCCGCCCCCGCGGCTCAGGAAACCGAGCGTCCGCACGAGGCACGCATGCTCACGCGTCGCGAACTGCGTGCGATGCGCGAGTCGTCTGCGCCGGCTGCCGAGCCCCACGCGCTGCAGGAGCCGCACGCGCTGCAGGAGCCCCACGCGGTGCAGGAGCCCCACGCGGTGCAGGAGCCGAGGGCCGAGCAGACACCCCAGTTCCCGCCACCGCTTCAGGCGCCCGAGCCAGAGCCGCAGTCGGCGCGACAGCTGTCCAACGCGCTCGCGGAGTTCGACGCGCTCATGGGTAGCGACAGCCGGGACGCTCCGGCGCCGCTCACCGCAGCAACACAGCCCGCAGTAACACCGCCCGCCGCGGCAGAGCAGGTGGCAGCCGAGCGGTCGGTGCCACAGGTCACGGCCGTCGCTCCCGAAAGCACGCCCGAACTGAGCGCTCCGTGGTCCATCCCGCCCGCCGCAAGCGAGCCGACCGCAGCGCAGCCGGCGCCAGAGCCAGAGCCAGAGCCCGAACCCGGCGGCCCGGTGAGCGCAGCCTCGGCCACGGGCTCCGACGTCACGGGACTCGAGGCCCCCATAACCGAGCAGTCTGTCGAGCCCATCCCGGCCGCCTCTACCGACGCACCCGTCTCCGCCGACGCGAGTCGTCCCTTCACGGTGCCGACGGGCCACTGGTCTACGCAGGCCGCCGCCGATGACGACACCGAGGGCGTCGCGGTGACCCGCAACATCGGCGTGCCGAGCGGTTCGGCCACGCCGAACCATCTCGTCATCTCCTCGGTACCGAACGCGAAGGACCTCCTGCTGCCGTTCAGTCCGACCGGCGAGATCATGGTGACGGGCACGATCGACCTGCCGCGCAGTCTCGGAACGACGGGCGCTCATCCGGCCAGGTACGACCACTCCGATGTCGACGCACTGCTCGAGGCGGGCGATCGCGAAGACAGCGACGTCGACTCGGCCCCCGTGCGCGCCATCCGCGCCGTGAGCACTCACACCTCGAGTCGCGGCCTCATCGGCACCGGCAAGCCCCCGCGCAGCAGCAGGCTTCCCATGGTGTTGGCGGTCTCGACCGCCGCTCTCGCCACGGTCGTCGTGGTGCTCTTCGTCGCCGGGTTCGTCCTTCACCTCTTCTAGCCCGTGACCGACTTCCTTTCCGCACCCTCCCTCCCCGATAGGACCCTGTGACCGCGACCGAACACGCCCGCGAACTCCTTCAGCTGGCCGCCGTTGCCGCCGATGCCAAGCAGGCGGAGGATCTCGTCGCGCTCGACGTCTCGGGACCGCTTCCGCTCGCCGACATCTTCCTGCTCGCAACGGGGCGCAACGAGCGCAACGTGATCGCCATCGCGAGCGAGATCGAGGATCGCCTGATCGAGGCCGGCACGAAGCCGCTCCGTCGCGAGGGCAGGTCCGAGGGTCGCTGGGTGCTGCTCGACTTCGGGGATCTCGTCGTGCACGTCTTCCACGAGGAGGACCGCGTGTACTACTCGCTCGAGCGCCTCTGGAAGGACTGCCCGGTCATCCCGATCGACCTTCCCGTGCGCGAAGCCACGGACTAGCCCTCAGCGGTATTCCGTGCCCGCGCGACTCGCCCTGCCGTCGTGGAAGAACACCGCGGATGACGCGCAGCTCACACGCGCCACGATCGACGAGTGGGCCTCCAGTTCGGCGCTCGCGGGGCTGGTTCGCGCCAGCGGCACCGTGCCGCCCGCCCTCCGCGGCGGGGCACTGCTCGAGTGGCTGGACTCGTTCGCGGCGTCCCACTGGGACTTTCGCCGCGGTGCCGAACGCAACCTCGCCGCGCGCGTGTCCCTGCCCGCAGAGCTGGAGCGGCTGGTTGGAGAGGCCGCGCCCGTTCTCGGGCTGGCTGGTCCCTATGCGCTGCAGCAGCGCTCGTACGACACGATTCTCATGACCGGCGGCATGGTCCGCGCGGGCATCGTGAAGCCTCGATTCGCCCGGGAGCTGTTGAGCGCGGGAGTGACCGCGCGCAACGTCGTCTTTCTGGGAGCCTTTCGGCCGTTCGCGGGCGACGAGCTGCCCCTCGCTCCGCTGCTCGGCGTGAGGGGCGACAACGAGGTCGACTCGATGGTGTGCGGCATGGAGCTGGCGTTCGGTCCCCTCGGGAGTCCGGTCGTGGAGGGTGCGGAGAGCGGCAGCGGGAACGCAGCGTGGCGAGTGTGGACCTGGCACCTCCCGGACGTGACCCTGCGGGTGATCGCGGCCCCCTCATCCGAGCCGCTGCTGCGACGTGCGAACACGGCCGACACCTACCGGTACTGGGCGGCCGGGATCCGCGAGCCGACCGGGGCCTCTGTGCTCGTCGTGACGACGCCGATCTACGTTCCGTATCAGGGTGCTGGCGCGGTCGAGATGCTCGGGCTGGAACACGGTCTCGCGGTCGAGACCGTCGGAACGAGCGACACGGCAAGTGACCTGGGGGAGTACAGCCAGCGCTTTCTCGCCCAGAATCACCTCCAGGAGTTGCGCGCGGCTATCGGGGCGATGCGCAGACTGCGTGTCAGGCTGAGCGAACGCGCGTCGACGGAAGGAGTCTCGAGTGGCGAACGGTAAGTACCCGGTGATGAACGGCGATCGGCTGCGACTGCGTCCACCGGTGGCCGGTGACGCCGAACCGCTGCTGTCGATCCTGCTCGAACCGGAGGTCTCGACGTGGTGGTGCGGGTACACGGCCGAGAGGGTGCGCTCCGAGATGATCGACGCGGACGACCACCTCGTGATCGAGATCGACAGCCGCGCGGCTGGAGCGGTGGCCATCTACGAGAACAATGAACCGGAGTACCGCGCGACGGCACTGCACATCTTTCTTGGCGCCGAGTGGTACCGCAAGCGGTACGGTGCCGAAGCGCTGGCGACCGCGATCAACTTTCTCGCGGCGCAGGGACACCATCGCTTCACGCTCGACCCGAACGCGAACAACGAGCCGGCCATCCGGAGTTACGAGCGCCTCGGATTTCGGCGGATCGGTATCGCGCGCGACTATCAGCGCATGCCGAATGGTGAACTCAACGATGCACTGCTCATGGACCTGGTGATCCGCGACTTCCCGGATGGGCGCGTCGACTGGCGGTGACGGCGCGGATCGCGGCGCGGTTCAAGCGGCCGCCGGTTGTGTAGTAATCTTGTCAAGCTGTCCGGTTCGCTGGACGGCATGGGTCCATGGCGCAGCCTGGTAGCGCACCTGCATGGCATGCAGGGGGTCAGGGGTTCGAATCCCCTTGGATCCACCACACGAGTACTCCGCCCGAGCGACGATGAGAAGGCCGCAGCCTAGTCGCGCGCGCGCTGGCGGAACGCGATCATGTTCATGCGGTTGCCGCAGCGGATGCTGCAGAACTGTTTCGAGCCGTTGCGCGAGAGGTCGATGAGAACTCCCGAGCAGTCCTCCGCGGCGCAGGAGCGCAGCCGTGCCGTCTCGCCCGAGCGAATCACATCGATCATCGCGAGTGCCACCTCGACGCGGATGCGTTCGGCCAGCGGCGCGTCGTGGGCGGTGGCGTGCAGGTGCCAGTCGAAGCCGTCGTGGCGCATGAGGTAGGGGAGGGCGCGAGCGTCGCGCAGCATTCCGTTGACTTCGAGTGCGGCCGCGTCTCGATCCAGGCTCCAGAGGTGACGGATGCGCTCCCTCGTCTCGCGCACGTCCCGCAGCTCGGCCTCGTCACGGTCGAACCTGCCGGAGTACCGATGCTCGGTGAGCAGCGCCGTGAGCAGGGCGGGAGAATCCAGCTCGTCTGAGCCGCTCTTGGTGGCGCCGGCGATGGTGTTTCCGAGGGCGACCGCGAACGTCAGAGCGTCCTCCGTGTCAGGGGCAAAACGCAAATTGACTCCTTACTCATGACCAGACTAACGTCGTGCCTGCAGCACCACCAGCACTCGCCGCGAGGAACCCCATGAAACGCCCGTCGACCTCTGTAGGACTCGTGATCGCGCTCGTCGCCGCGGCCACGTTCGGCACCTCCGGCGCGTTCGTGAAACCGTTGCTCGAGGCTGGGTGGAGCCCGGCCGCGGCCGTCACGGTCCGCGCCATCATGGGCGGCCTCGTGCTCGCGCCGGTCGCCACCGTGATGCTACGCGGAAACTGGGGCGCGCTCTGGCGCGGTCGCTGGCGAGTCCTCGGCATGGCGCTCATCGGTGTGGCGGGAACGCAACTGGCCTACTTCGCGGCGATCCAGCGCATCCCGGTCGGCACCGGCATCCTCATCGAATACCTCGCGCCACTTCTGCTCGTCGCCCTGGTCTGGGCGCGTAGCCGCCGCGCACCGAAGGCGGTGGTTCTCGTCGGGTCTGTTGTCGCTCTCGTCGGCCTCGTGCTCGTCGTCTCGCCCGGTGGCGGCGGCAGCCTCGACCTTCTGGGCCTCGGCTTCGCGCTGCTCGCGATGGTCGGATGCGCGGTCTACTACCTCGTGGCCGCGCGCCCGAACGACGGCCTGCCACCCGTGGCCCTCGCGGCATCCGGACTTCTCATCGGTGGCGTGGCGCTGGGGCTCGTCGGTCTCACCGGAATTCTGCCGATGACGGCCGCGTTCGGTCAGGTTCACCTCTTCGGAGGACTCGTGCCCTGGTGGGTGCCCCTCGCCGTGGTCGGCATCGTGTCGACCGCCATTGCCTACGCGACGAGCATCACGGCCAGCGCCATCCTCGGCTCACGCCTCGCCTCCTTCGTCGGCCTGCTCGAGGTGGTCGCCGCCACCTTCTACGCGTGGCTCCTGCTCGGCGAGCAACTCAGCCTCGCCCAGTTGCTCGGCGGCGTGCTCATCCTGGTCGGCATCGGCTTCGTACGCTCCGAGAAGACAGATGCGCCGATCGAGCCCGCGTCGACCGGCGCGATCGACGTCTCCGCGGTGCGGCCCGCGACGCGGGACTAGACGGCAGAACCCTTCAGGCGAGGGCGCGGCGGCGCATCCTGGCCTTGAAACGAGGGGAATCGGGGATGCGCGCGAGCAGCGGACCCACGATGATCGTGATGAGAACGTAGGCGGTCGCCAGTGGGGCGAGCTGCGGTTCGATGCCGGCGCCCACCGCGAGGCCGGCGATCACGATCGAGAACTCCCCGCGCGGTGTGAGGGTGAGTCCGGTGCGCCAGCGGCCGGGGCGACCCAGCCCGGCACGTCTGGCGGCGAGATAGCCGCTCAGGAACTTCGTTCCCATCGTGACGACGGCAAGCGCCAGGGCGGGCAGCAGCACGGGCGGGATGTCGTTCGGGTCGGTGGCGAGGCCGAAGAACACGAAGAAGACGGCAGCGAACAGGTCTCGCAGCGGGGTCAGCACCCGCGCTGCGTGTTCGGCGACAGGGCCGGAGATCGCGATGCCCACGAGGAAGGCGCCCACCGCTGCCGACACGCTCACCTGCTCCGCGGCGCCGGCGACGAGCATGGTGAGGCCGAGCACGCCGAGCAGCAGCGGCTCGGGGTGCTGCACGGAGAACAGCTTTGCCACCAAGCGACCGTGCCGCAGGGCGATGTAGAGGATGACGACGACGACCGTGACGGCGATGGCCACCGTGATCGCGCCGTCGATGAGCGCGGCACCGACGACGAGAGCGGACAGCACGGGTAGGTAGAACGCCATCGCCAGGTCCTCGATCACGAGGATCGAGAGGATGACGGGCGTCTCACGGTTGCCGAGGCGACCGAGATCGCGCATGACCTTGGCGATCACACCTGAGGAGGACACCCAGGTGATGCCAGCGAGCGCGACCGCGGCGATCGGTCCCCAGCCAAGCAGCAAACCGAACAGCGCGCCCGGAACCGCGTTGAATAATCCGTCGAGCAAACCTGCAACCCTCGACTGCTTGAGGCTCCCCATGAGCTCGGCGGCGGAGTACTCCAGACCCAGCATCGCCAGGAGCAGAATCACACCGATCTCGGAGCCCACCGCGAAGAACTCCTCGCTCGCGTTCATGGGGGCGAAGCCGCCCCTGCCGAAGATGAGGCCGGCGACGAGGTACAACGGAATGGGCGACACGCCAATGCGGATAGCGAATCGCCCGAGGATGCTCAACCCGAGGAGCAGGGCACCCACCTCGATGAGCAGCACGGTTGTGTCATGCATGGCGGGCGGGGGTTAGCTCGGGCCGCGGGCGATGAGCTCGCTGAGGGCGTCGAGGCCCCCTCGAGTTCCCACGGCAACGATGATGTCGCCGTGCTCGAAGGGAACGTCGGGGGTCGGCGACGGCACGACGTGCGAACCACGCACGATCGCCACGATCGACGCGCTCGTCTTGGTTCGCGCCTTAGTGTCGCCCATCGGGCGACCGACGAAGGCGGAGTCCGCGGGAAGCGAGATCTGCTCGGTGAAGACCCCAGCGGTCTGGTCGCCGAGGCCGGCGAGCTGGCCGAGCATGAGGGACGCGCCGAGCACGTCGGCGAGAGCAGCCGCCTCATCGTCCGTGAGAGTGATCGAGTCGCTGCTGGAATCAGGGTCGTCGACGTCGAAGATCGCGAGATCGCGTTCGCCCGATCGGTGTGACACCACGCTGATCTTGCGCCCTCCTGCGGTAAGCACGTCGTGCCGCATACCGATTCCGGGCAGGTCTACTCGCTGTACACGGACTCCCATGCATCGAGGCTACCAGCCGGCCCATCCGGCTTCCTGGGCTGTGTGGTCATGTGCGCAATCGTAGGATGTCCGGTCGTCACCAGGCTGCCGGCGTGTAGTCCTTGAGGAAGACGCCGTAGAGGTCTTCACCGGCCTCTCCGCGCACGATCGGGTCGTAGACTCGCGCCGCTCCGTCGACGAGGTCGAGGGGCGCGTGGAAGCCCTCCTCGGCGAGCCTGACCTTGGTGGGATGCGGACGCTCATCCGTGATCCAGCCGGTGTCGACGCTCGTCATGAGGATGCCGTCGGTCTCGAGCATCTCCTTGGCACTCGTGCGCGTGAGCATGTTGAGCGAGGCCTTGGCCATGTTGGTGTGTGGATGGCCCGGACCCTTGTAGCCGCGGCCGAACTGCCCTTCCATCGCGGACACGTTCACGATGTAGGTGCGACGGGCCTCGGAGGCCGCCATCGCGGGCCGCAGGCGGCTCACGAGCAGGAACGGTGCGGTGACGTTCGCGAGCTGCACCTCGAGCATCTCGAGCGGGTCGACCTCGTGCACGTGTTGGGTCCAGCTGTTGGCGTCGTGGTGGTCGGGCACGAGGCCGCCGGCATCGATCGCGGTGCCCGCCGCGAGGCGGTCGAGCGACGACGAACCCGCCGCCATCGCAAGAGCCGTGAGTTCGTCCGCGGTGCGGCCGCCCGCCTGGGACAGGACCTGCTGCGAGAGCAGCGGATGCGTCGCGATCGAGGCCGCGAGCGCCTGCGGATGCGCGTCGTTCGTGTGTCCGAAGGTGAGCAGCTCCGGCAACGGTCCGTCGGGCAGCGGCTGGGACTCGCCCTCCGAGAGTGGCGCATACGCGCCGGGGGAGCGTCGCACGGTCTGCGCGGCGTTGTTGATGAGGATGTCGAGCGGTCCAGCCTCGATCATCGCGTCGCAGAGGCCGATCACCTGCGCGGGGTCCCGCAGGTCGATGCCCACCACGCGCAGGCGATGCAACCACTCGTGAGCGTCGGGCAGCGAGGAAAAGCGGCGCACGGCATCCCGGGGAAAGCGCGTCGTGATCGTGGTGTGGGCGCCATCGCGCAGGAGGCGGAGAGCGATGTACATGCCGATCTTGGCCCGGCCGCCGGTGAGCAGCGCACGCCTGCCGCTGAGGTCGGTGCGGGCGTCGCGCTTGGCGTGGCTCATCGCGGCGCAGTCAGGGCACAGCTGGTGGTAGAACGAGTCGACCTGCGTGTAGGGCTGTTTGCAGATGTAGCAGGGGCGTGGCTTCTGCAGGACGCCCGCGGTCGGGGCTGCGACGGTGATTGCGAGCGGGATGCCGCGGGTCTCGTCGTCGATGCGGTCGGGCGCTCCGGTCGCCGTGGCCGCGACGACGGCGCGATCCGCATCCGCAATCTCGGCTCGCTTCTGGAGGCGCCGGGTCTTCTTGACCGACTTGAACATGCGCGCCGTGGCCTGGCGCACGGTCACGAAATCCGGATGTTCCTCGTCGAGGCCGTCCATCGCCGCGAGTACCCGAAGGGTCACTTCGAGTTCGGCTGGGTCGATGGGATGGTCTGAGGGCACACAAGATTCTACGATGTGGCCGACGCCTCCCGACCATGCGGGTTCATGTCAACGATGCGCCGGCCAGAACAGCAGCATCGTTGACAAAGAGCCGCATCGTCAGGGATGAACCTCTGGCGCGGGCGGATGTGGCACGGTTGACCCATGGCCTCCAAGATTCTGCTCGACTGCGACCCCGGGCTCGACGACGCGCTCGCGCTGCTCCTCGCCCACGGCGACCCCGACCTCGAGCTCGTCGGTGTCACGACAGTCGGTGGCAACGTCACCCTCGAGCACACGAGTCGCAATGCGCTCGAGCTGCGGGAGTACCTGGGCTTCACGAGCGTTCCGATCGCGGCCGGAGCTGGTGGACCGATCGTTCCCGAGACCGCGTCGGCCGTGCGCGAGGCGCGGGACGCCGCCCAGGTGCATGGAGAGCGCGGGCTCGGCGATGTTGTGCTCCCGGCCGCAACGCTTCCCCTGAGCGGCAGGCACGCGGTCGACTTCATCATCGACACAATCCGCGACGCCCCCGGCGCGATCGACCTGGTGGCGACGGGCCCGCTCACCAACGTCGCTCTTGCCCTCCGCAAAGATCCCGGCATCGCGGCGCTCGTGAAGTCCTTCGTCATCATGGGTGGTTCCTTTACCCGCGGCAACGCGACGCCGGCCGCCGAGTTCAACATCTATGCCGACCCGGAGGCGGCGAGCATCGTGTTCAACGCCGGCTGGCAGGTGGTCATGGTCGGGCTCGACCTCACGCTGCAGGCCATCGCCACCGCCGAGGTCATCCAGCGGATGGGCGCACTAGGCTCCCTGGGCACCGAACTCATCGTGCCGCTGTCGACCTTCTGGACCGATCCGAACGACCCGGACTGGCAGGGCCAGGCGGTGCACGACGTCTGTGCCGTCGCCTACGTGGCCCATCCCGAGCTCTTCACTTCACGGCACGCGAGAGTGGATGTCGAGACCGCCGGCACCTTCACCGACGGCATGACCGTGGTTGACTTCGCTTCGCCCGCGCCGAACGCTCTCGTTCCGGTGACCCTCGACGTGGGCGGATTCTGGGACTACGTAGAAGGCGTGTACGCGCTCGTCGCCGCCGCTCATCCGCATGCCTGAATCGCTGCTCGATCGCTTGCCCGACGGCACGGATCCGGATGCGGTCTACTCCGCCTTCGTCGAGTGGGCGACCGCCCAGGGCCTGTCGCTCTACCCGGCGCAGGACGAGGCGCTCATCGAGATCGTCTCCGGTGCCAATCTGATCCTCAGCACCCCGACCGGCACGGGCAAATCGCTCGTCGCGGTCGGTGCACACTTCGCCGCGCTCGCCGCGGGCAAGCGGAGTTTCTACACCGCGCCGATCAAAGCGCTCGTCTCGGAGAAGTTCTTCGCCCTCGTCGACGTGTTCGGCGCGGACAACGTCGGCATGGTCACCGGCGATTCGAGCGTCAACGCGGATGCGCCGATCATCTGCTGCACCGCCGAAATCCTCGCGAACATCGCCCTGCGGCACGGAGCGGACTCACCCGTCGACCAGGTCGTGATGGACGAGTTCCACTTCTACTCCGAGCCAGATCGCGGCTGGGCCTGGCAGGTGCCGCTGCTGACGCTGCCGCGGGCGCAGTTCATCCTGATGTCTGCGACCCTCGGCGACGTCGACTGGCTCGCCACAGACCTGAGCGAGCGCAACGGGCGGGAGACCGCGGTCGTGGTCGGTGTCGACCGCCCGGTGCCGTTGCACTTCGAATACGTGACGACCCCGGTGCACGAGACCGTCGAGGACCTGCTGGCGACCGATCGCGCGCCCGTCTATATCGTGCACTTCTCCCAGCTCGCCGCGCTCGAGCGCGCCCAGGCGCTGACGAGCGTGAAGGTCGCCACTCGCGAGCAACGGGACGAGATCGCGGCCGAGATCGGCGGATTCCGCTTCACCACGAACTTCGGCCGCACGCTGTCGAGACTCCTTCGCTCCGGCATCGGCGTGCACCACGCGGGCATGCTGCCGAAGTATCGGCGCCTGGTCGAGCAACTCGCCCAGCGCGGACTGCTGAGGGTGATCTGCGGAACCGACACGCTCGGAGTCGGAATCAACGTGCCCATCCGCACCGTGCTGCTCACCGCTCTCACCAAGTTCGACGGCACCAAGATGCGTCAGCTCAGCGCGCGCGAGTTCCACCAGATCGCCGGACGTGCCGGTCGCGCGGGCTACGACACCGCCGGCACCGTGGTGGTGCAGGCGCCGGAGCACGAGACCGAGAACGCCCGCCTGCTCGCCAAGGCGGGCGACGACCCCAAGAAGCTCAAGCGGATCGTGAAGAAGCGCGCTCCGGACGGTTTCGTCTCCTGGGGCGAGCCGAGCTTCAACCGCCTCGTGGCCGCGCAGCCCGAGACCCTCACCTCCAGCATGCGGATGACCCACTCGATGCTGCTCAACATCATAGGGCGCGGCGGAGACGCCTTCGCCGAAGCGAGGGAACTCATCGAGAACAACCACGAGCCGCGGCCCCGGCAACTCGAACTCGCGCGGCAGGCGCTCGCGATCTATCGAACCCTCCGCACGGCGGAGATCGTGCAGCAGTCCGCGGACGGCCGCATCTCCCTCACCGTCGACCTGCAGCCGAACTTCGCGCTCAACCAGCCGCTGTCGCCCTTTGCGCTCGCGGTCTTCGACCTCATCCAGCCCGCTGAGGGCACTGAGCCGTCGCCGAGCTACGCGCTCGACATCATCTCGGTGCTCGAGGCCACCCTCGATGATCCGCGACCCGTGCTCTCTGCCCAGCAGTTCCTGGCCAGGGGCGAGGCGGTCGCCGCGATGAAGGCCGAGGGCATCGAGTACGACGAGCGCATGGAACTTCTCGAGCAGGTGACGCATCCGAAACCCCTCGAAGAATTGCTCGAGGCTGCTTTCTCCACCTATCGCGCCTCGCAGCCGTGGGTGGGTGACTTCGAGCTCAGCCCCAAGTCGGTCGTTCGCGACATGTACGAGCGGGCGATGACGTTCAACGACTACATCGGCTTCTACAAGCTGAACCGTTCGGAGGGCCTCGTGCTGCGGTACCTCTCGGATGCGTATCGCGCGGCGCGGCAGACCATTCCCGATGAGGCGAAGACCGAGGAGTTGCTCGACCTCATCGAGTGGCTGGGCGAACTCGTGCGCCAGGTCGACTCGAGCCTGCTTGACGAGTGGGAAGAGCTCACCAATCCCGCGGCCGTGCTGGAGGGCACCGAAGCGCCTGTGCTGCCGCCGGCTCCGCACGGGGTCACCACGAACCAGCGGGCGTTCCGCACCCTGGTGCGCAACGAGCTGTTCCGGCGCGTGCAACTGGCGGCCCTCGAAAAGTATGAGGAGCTCGGCGAGCTGGATGCGGCATCCGGGTTCACCGCGGAGGCCTGGGCCGATGCCATGGACCCGTACTTCGCGGAATACGACAGCCTCGGCACCGACGCGGATGCCCGCAGCTCGGCGATGCTCATCATCGAGCCGGGCACTGCGGTGTGGACGGTGCGGCAGATCTTCGCGGACCCCGCCGGTGACCACGACTGGGGCATCAGCGGCACGGTCGACCTCGCGGAGTCGGACGAGGCGGGCGAGGCCGTGCTGCGCGTGACGGCGGTCGACCGGCTGTGAGCCGCGGTCGCGACCTAGGGAATCAGTAGCGTCAGCAGGGCGAAGACGACCGCGATCACGAGCGAGAGGACGAGGATCAGAATCGCCTTCTTCTGGTCGGTGCGACGATAGGCGGCCTGTTCGATCGTGTCGGTGTGACGAGTGTCGTCACCGAAGTTGAAGACCCCGCGCATCGCGAAGCCGGCGCAGAAGTGCATGCCGGCCTGCAGAAACCCCATGGCCGCTCCCGCGGCAGGCAGGATGAGGATGAGGCGCCACAGCGCAGCGATCGGCAGCACCAGGAACAGCACGAGGAGCACCACTGTGACCGCCGCGGCGACGAGGCCGGAATTGCGGCGACTGCGGATCTCGGCCGCACCGATGTTGCAGACCCCTGGCACGTACTCGTTCGTCGTCATGAGTGCGATCGTACGCTGCCACCGGCGCGGCGCTTAATCGTGCGCGGCGAGCCTCTCGCGCAGGCCCAACCGCACCGTGGGCCATTCGCTCGCGATGATCGAGAACACCACGGTGTCTCGTAGCGCGCCGTCGGTTCCGATGGAGTGGCTGCGCAGCACGCCGTCCTGCTTGGCTCCGAGTTCGGCGATCGCCCTGCGCGATTGCAGGTTGTGCCAATGGGTGCGGAATTCCACGGCGATGCAGTCGAGCACCTCGAAGGCATGGCCGAGCAACAACAGCTTCGCCTCGGTGTTGATGCCGGTGCGCTGCGCGCTGGGGGTGAGCCAGGTCGAGCCGATCTCGAGGCGCCGGTTTGCGGCATCCAGGTTCATGAAGGTCGTCATGCCGACCGCGTCACCGGTGTCGTTGCGGCGAATGGTGAAGGGCAGCATGCTTCCCGCATCGAGCAGGGCGAGTCTGCGTTCGATCTCGGCGGGCAATCCCTGTGGGGTCGGGATGTGCGTGTACCAGAGCTGACCGAGGCCCTCGGCGGCGTCGCTGAGTTCGCTCGCGTGCTCCGTCGAGAGCGGTTCGAGCGTGATCTTCGAGCCGACGAGTGTGGGAACTGTACCGAAATCCATGTCAAGACTGTATGGCGTACCGGACGGTGTTACGCGATCGCTTCAGCGCGCGATCTCGAGGTAGCTGAGTCCGCGCAGGTCGAGCCAGACCCGATCGCCGTTGTCGACGAGCTTCAGCAGCACCTCATCGCAACCGCGACAGCGCACGACGAGGCCGGGGGCTCGGTCGTAGAGCGCGGTCTCCGCGAGCACGCAGACTCTGCCGCAGTGATCGCACCGACCGGAGGCCGCGGTCACGTCCATTGCGAAGAGTTCGAGCAGCGCACCCGCCGCTGCATTGCCGTCGAGCGCGCGCGTCTCGGTCATGGCGAGACTCCTATTCCGCCGAAGCGTTCGGTTCTGATTCTCTCTGGGGCGTGTCCGGCGTCGACGAGCCAGTCGGCGACGGCCTCGACGAAGGGTGTCGAGCCGCAGACGAAGAAGGTGGCGGCCTCCGAGGGTGGGAAGACGCTGGCTTCGATCGTCGCCTGATCGAGGCGGGCGGGGGGAGCGGGCCAGCCCGGCGGCGTCGCGCGGGAGAAGGCATGGCGCACCTCGAGGTGGGCGTCATCCGCGGCGCGTTGCCTCAGTTCGTCGTAGTACAGGGCGGATGCGGGGGACCGCACCGAGTGCAGCAGACGGAACGGGGCGGTGCTGCCCGCGTCGCCGTGCGAGCGGATCATCGACATGAGTGGCACGACGCCGGAGCCGCCGCCGATCAACTGCACGGGGCCGTCGTCGTCGCCGCGCCAGACGAACCAGCCTCCCGCTGGACCTCGAATTTCGAGGCGATCGCCGATCTCGGCGACATCGACGAGGTAGGGCGAGACTTCGCCGTCAACGAGGCGGTCGACGGTGATGTCGAGTCGAGCGGAGCTCGCGGAGGATGCGATCGAGTACGAGCGCACCGCGGTGTAGCCGTCCTCTGCGGTGAGCCGAACGTCGACGTGCTGGCCCGCCCGGTGGCCCGGCCATCCCTCGACCTCGAGGGTGAGGGTGCGAGCGCCCGGGGTCTCCGGGTGCGCCGCGACGATGGTTGCCGGTGAGAAGCTCACCAGTAGCGCTGTTCGAGCCAGGGGTCGCCGTACATGTGGTAGCCGTTCTGCTCCCAGAATCCGGGTTCGTCGTTCTCCATCATGCGGATGCCGCGCACCCACTTCGCGCTCTTCCAGAAGTAGAGGTGCGGCACGAGCATGCGGGCCGGTCCGCCGTGTTCGGGCTCGAGTTCGTCACCGTCGAATTCGAAGGCCACCCACGCCTTGCCACCGAGCAGGTCCTCGAGCGGAACGTTGGTCGTGTAGCCGCCGTAGGAATAGGTCATCGTGAAGTCGGCACTGGTGTCGACATCCGCGAAGAGGATGTCGAGCGAGACGCCGCGCCAGCCGGTGCCGAGTTTCGACCAGCTGGTGACGCAGTGGATGTCGGTGGTGACGTCTTCGGCCGGCAGTGCGCGGAATTGTTCCCAGTTCCAGGCGTGGACGACGCCGGTCTCCGTCGTGATGCTGAAGGCCCATTCGTTATCGTCGATGCGCGGCGTTGGACCCGCGGAGAGCACCGGGAAGCTCTCGGTGAGGTACTGGCCGGGCGGCAGAGCCGGATCGTCCGAGCGCGCGCGACCGGAGAAACCCGATGAAAAGAATCCCATGTGTTGGCCTCCTGGGGCCCGTGTGCGTCTGGACCGTCGAACCGAGCGTTAGCGCGATGCTACTCGCGGTGGCCAGTCGGGGTCGAGAGGAAACGAGTCGTGTGGGACCCTGTGGGTTGAGTAGCGAGGGACGAGCGTATCGAAACCTTCTCTCGCGACGTTGCCGGTTTCGATACGGCCGCGGGCGGCCTACTCAACCCACAGAGGCGGGTTGAGTAGCGAGGAACGAGCGTATCGAAACCCCGTCCGCGCCACCGCACCTCGCCGTGGTCACGCGCGCAGGCGCACCTCGGGCTCTGTCGTGTATTCGTGCCCACTGGGTGAGATCCAGGTGAGTGCGCCCGGTGGTTCATTCCCCGAGTGATTGTGCTGCACTCGCCCATCCGCTGTTGTGTTTGAGCCGGTGATGGCTGCGGCAGAGGTGGGCGAGATTGTCGTGCCGGGTTTCACCGCCGAATGCCCAGTCGTCCGTGTGGTCGAGGTCACACTGGAACGCGGTACGGGAGCATCCGGGGAATCGGCAGGTGCTGTCGCGCAGCCGTAGCCAGTTCTTGAGGTCGTGCGGCACGCGGTAGCTGTCTTTGCCGACGGAGAGCACGGCGCCGGTTTCCGGATGCGTCAGCAGTCGGATGAAGCTGGGCGCGTGGGCGGCAAGCTCACGTGCTGTCTCCGCGTCGATGGGGCCGTAGCCGTCGAGGGTCGCGGGTTCGTCGGAGCGGCCGAGCAGCGTCATCGCCGGAACGGTGACGTACACGGTGGGCCGGATGCCATGAGGGCCTTCGAGGGCAGGTTCGCCGTCGATGAGGAGGTCTCGGAACGCGTCCACCCTGGCCTGCGCCAGCGTGCGCACGGGCAGGGGAGAGTCGTCGGGGAGAGTCTTGTCCGCCGCGCGCAGGCAGCCGGCGATCTCGGTGAGCCGGTTGAACCCCGCGAGGGCGTCTGCGGCGGGGAGGTAGGCGCTGAGCCACGCCATGCCGTCGCGCGCGGGCATGAATGTCACTTCGCGGTAGGTCACCGCCCGCTCACGCCGTTCGGCAATAGATTCTGGGTTGCTTTGCTCGCGCAGGCGGCGGAGCTTGCGTTCGAATGTCGCGACGGTGAGGTTGCGAGCGAATGGCAGCGCTGCGGTCTCGAGTGCGGCAGCGGCATCCGCATCAAGCCCAGCAACGCTGTCGACGAGCGCTTCGGCGTGCCGGTAGCTGATCTCGCCGGCCTTCAGCGCGCGTAGCGTCGCACGCAATTGGTGGGTGAGGCTGTGTGCCGTTGCGAGTTGATTCTCGGCGGTGCGCTCGGGGATTCGCAGTGCGCAGGCGATCTCAGCCCTGAGCGACCGCCACCGCATCGACTGGGACGGATTGAGAGTCGGGTCGTCGGCGGGCGACATCTGGTCTTGCAGATCGCTTAACACAATGGCTTCGTTGAGCAGTTCTGCCCGCATCGCGGTGAGCCCGGCGATCATCCGTTCGACATTCACGACGGCGTCGACGATGTCGGTAACCGTGTCGGCAACGACGGCGTGCAGCGAGGGCTGCACCTCGTCGATCGTCGCGTCGATCTCGGTTTCCATGCTCTAACTCAACACGTGACCACCGACATTCCGGATGGCCGCGTGGCTGCCCGTGGAGAACATAGATCGGGGCTTTTGTCGCGTGAGCTGTGGCCAGAGGCGCGAAGAACATCTAGCTGCTCGTGCTGCACGGGTATCACTGGACGCGCATATAGAGAGCCCTTCGGGTCACAGCTACGAGGGTCTCGATACGGCTGCTCCTTCGTCGCGGCCTACTCGGCCCGCGGATCGTCAGTGCCGCGCATCCCCCGAGACCTGCGCCACGAGGTGCGGCAGCAGTTCGTCGAGTACGGCGAGGCCGTCCTTGACCCCGCCGCGCGATCCGGGCAGATTCACGACGACGGTCCGGCCCGCGACACCGACGAGTCCGCGGCTCAGCGCGGCCATCGGCGTCGACCCCAGGCCCTTCGCGCGCAGCGCCTCGGCAACGCCTGGCAGCTCGCGATCGAGGATCGCGGCGGTCGCCTCCGGGGTTTGGTCGGTGGGGGAGACGCCCGTGCCGCCTGTCGTGACAATGACGGCCGGGGCAGTCTGGGCGACGCGAGCCAACTCGGCGGCGATCCCGGCATCCGGCACAACGCTCACCTCGTCCACCGCGTAGCCATGATCCGAAAGCCACGAGGCGATCACGGGCCCGGTCGTGTCGGGCCGCTCGCCGCTCGCACCGGTTGTCGAGGCCACGACCACCGTGGCCGTGCCCGGACGCACCGCCGCCGGCGCGACCACGCCATCCCGCGTCCAGTTGCCGCGCTTGCCGCCGCTCTTGCTGACGAGCCGGATGTCGCCCAGCACCGCCGCAGGATCGACCGCCTTGATCATGTCGTGCAGCGTGAGTCCCGCGACCGCCACCGCGGTGAGCGCCTCCATTTCGACCCCGGTGCGGCCGAAGGTCTTCGCCGTCGCCTCGATCGCGATGGAGTCCTCGGCCAACTCGAACGACACCTTCACCGAGTTGAGGTTCAACTGGTGGCACAGCGGGATGAGTTCGGAGGTCTTCTTGGCCCCGTTGATGCCCGCGATCCGAGCCGTCGACAGCACGTCGGCCTTCGGCATGCCGTCGGCACGCACGAGCGCGATGACCTCCGGCGTGCTGGTGATGCGGCCTGCCGCGGTCGCGACGCGACTGGTCTCGGCCTTGTCGCCGACATCCACCATCCTGGCTCGTCCGTCGGAGTCGAGGTGCGAAAGCTCATTCATAGTGACCAGACTCTCACGGTCTCGCCCGCCGCAAGCTCGGTAACGTCGGCTGGAATGTCGACCAGCACATCCGCCCGGGCCATGGCCGCAACAAGGTGCGAGCTGGGGCCGGAGACCAGCGCCACAGTGCCGCCCGAACCGAGCCGCCCGCGCAGAAACTGTCGCTTGCCGGCGACGGAGCGCAGGTCTGCCGCGAGCGTGCGTTCGCTGGTGACGCCGGCCCCGCGCCCCGCGGCCTCGAGCAGCAGTGGCCGCGCGAAGATCGCGAACGACACCTGCGTGCTCACCGGGTTGCCGGGAAAGCACAGCACCGGAACGCCGTTCACGACCGCCGTCGCCTGCGGACCGCCGGGTTGCATGGCGACATGACCGACGGATGCGCCGAGCGGCCCCACGGTCTCGCGCACCACCTCGTACGCGCCCTCCGAGATGCCGCCGGAGGTGATGACGAGGTCGGCCGCGGCGGTCGCACGATCCAGGATGTCGCGGAACACGGGCGTCTCGTCGCTGCTGCGCTCGGCGAGCACGAGTTCGGCGCCGGTCTCGGTGACCGCGGCGGAGAGAGCGGTGAGGTTCGAGTCGAAGATCTGGCCCGGCTTCGGCGAATCGCCGGGAGCGACAAGTTCGGCCCCGGTGCTGATGACCGCAACACGGAGCCTGCGTCGCACCGCGACCGCGGTGATCCCCGCGGCGGCGAGGGCGGCGAGGTGGCGTGCGCCGAGCGGCTGCCCCGCAGGCAGCAGCTCCGATCCCGCGGCGAGGTCGCTCGCGCGATCCCGCACGAAGTCCCCGGATGCCCGCCCCACGAGAATTCGAATCGTCGCGCCATCGAGCGGCTCGGCCCCGACGCCCGGCGCAAGCTCGACGTCTTCGACAGGCACGACGCAATCGGCACCCTCGGGCACCACGGCGCCGGTCATGATCCTGGCGGCGGTCCCGACGGCCAGCACCGGTGGACTCGCGGGACCGGCCGGGATGTCTCCGATGATGGGCAGGCTCACGGGAAGCTGGGCGAGGTCGGCGGAGTGCACGGCATAGCCGTCCATCTGCGAATTACGGAAGAGGGGAAGATCGATGGGCGAGCGCACGGCGGAGGCCGTGACCCTGCCGAGTGACTCGATCAGCGGCACCTCGACCGCGGCATCCGTGGCCCGCAGCGCCTCTGCGAGGAGCGTCCTGATGTGCTGAGCGTGTTCTTCGACCGAGGTCATTGTCGTCTTTCTTCCGCGATGGAGGGAGGTCCCCGCGGTTAAACCCTAGCCGCGGAATTGAATCGCAAACGCGGATTAAACACGGCAAAAGGTTCTCAAAAGCGGAGCATGGCGGGTAATCTCGAAGCATGACACACCATTGGTTCCGAGTGAGCGAGGCCGCGGCCCTGCTCGGCGTGAGCGACGACACCGTGCGGCGCTGGGCAGAAGCCGGAAAGCTCAGGCTCGTGAAGGGTGACAACGGACCGTCGCTCGTAGACGGGAAGGAACTCGCCGCTCTCGCACAGGCTAACGCGCAGGACACGGCGACGGGTGCCGACGGGTCACGTAGCTCTGCGAGGAACCGGCTTCGCGGCATCGTGACGAAGGTGACGAAGGACACCGTGATGGCCCAGGTCGAGCTGCAGGCCGGGCCGTTCCGCGTCGTCTCGCTCATGAGCCGCGAGGCGGTCGACGAGCTGCGGCTCGAGGTCGGTTCGTTGGCCATCGCGAGCGTCAAGGCCACGACGGTCGTCATCGACGTGCCCCAGTGAGCTCCATGAGAGTTTCGCGCGCTGCTCTCGTGACCGCGATCGCCGCCCTCGCGCTGGGGCTCACGGCGTGCGGTACCTCGACGACCCCGGCATCCGCACCGTCGACGAAGGCGGAACTCTCCGGAACGCTCGTGGTCGATGCGGCGGCCTCTCTCACCGAGAGCTTCCAGAGGCTCGGCGAGCGGTTCCACGCCGAGCACCCGGGCGTCACGGTCACCTTCAACTTCGGTGGAAGTTCCGGGCTGGCCGCCCAGATCGTCTCCGGTGCGCCGGTGGACGTCTTCGCCTCGGCGAGCCCCGCGACCATGAAGACCGTGACGGATGCCGCGGTCACGAGCGCGACGCCCGTCGTCTTCGTGCGCAATCGACTCGAGATCGCGGTGCCGCCCTCGAATCCGGGCCACATCACCGGGCTCAAGGACCTCGCGGACCCGGCGAAGACGATCGCCCTGTGCGCGCCAGAGGTGCCCTGCGGCGCAGCTGCGGTGACGGTATTCAAAAACGCGGGCTTGACCGCGGCTCCCGACACGCTGGAGCAGGACGTGAAGGCGGCGCTCACCAAGGTGCAGCTGGGCGAGGTGGATGCGGCCCTCGTCTACCGCACGGACGTCACGGCGGCGGGCTCGAACGTCAGAGGCATCCCCTTCCCGGAGTCCGGCACGGCGATCAACGACTACCTCATCGCTCCGCTGAAGGGTTCCGGCGACGAGAGGCTCGCGCGCGCCTTCGTGGCGTTTGTGATCGGTGAGCACGGGAAGTCCGTGTTCGCGGGAGCCGGCTTCGATCTGCCGAAGGGCGCGAAGTGACGAACCGGGGGAGTGACGCTCGAGGATCCGGCATCCCCGGCGTGCTCTGGTTGCCCGCAGGCCTCGCGCTCTGCTTCCTCCTCCTGCCGCTCCTCGCGCTCGTCGTGCGGGCCCCCTGGGCGACCCTTCCCGAGCAGTTGCTCAACCCGGTGATCGGCTCCGCTCTCGTGCTGTCCCTCGTGAGCGCGCTCTGTGCCACGGCGCTGTGCCTCGTGCTCGGCATCCCGCTCGCCTGGGTACTCGCGCGCTCGCACGGGTGGGCCGCCGTGCCGCGCCGGGTGCTCCGCGCACTCGTGCTCGTGCCGCTCGTTCTCCCGCCCGTGGTCGGCGGTGTCGCCCTGTTGCTCCTGCTCGGGCGGAATGGCCTGCTCGGGCAGTACCTGGATCAATGGTTCGGCATCACCATTCCGTTCACGACGCCGGCCGTGGTGATCGCTGAGGCCTTTGTGGCCATGCCCTTCCTTGTGCTCGCGGTCGAGGGCGCGCTGCGAGGTGCAGATCGCAGGTTCGAAGACGTCGCCGCGACCCTCGGCGCCTCACGCTGGTACATCTTCCGCCGGGTGACCCTTCCGCTCGTCGTGCCCGGCATCGCCGCCGGCGCCGTACTGTGCTTCGCGCGGGCGCTGGGCGAGTTCGGGGCCACGATCACCTTTGCGGGCAGCTTCCCAGGCGTGACCCAGACCATGCCGATTTCGGCATATCTCGCCATGCAGACGAATCCCGATGGCGCCATCGTGATCTCCCTCGTGCTGCTCCTCGTGTCTGTCGTCGTGCTCGCGAGCCTGCGCGACAAGTGGATCTCGGGAGTCGCGGCGTGAGCGAGCTCGGCGAAGGACTCTCCGCCGACTTCAGCGTCGAGCGAGTCGGATTCTCGCTGTCGCTGTCGCTGCACATTCCGCCCGGTCGCACGGTGGCGCTGCTCGGCCCGAACGGTGCGGGCAAATCGAGCACGCTGCGCGCTCTCGCCGGGCTTCTTCGACCGGCCGGTGGCAGTATCCGGCTCGATGGAAGGACCTTCGACGATGCGGGCGTGCACCTCGACCCGGAGCGCCGGGGGGTCGGGTTCGTGTTCCAGGAGTACCTGTTGTTCCCGCACCTGAGTGCGCTTGAGAACGTCGCCTTCGGGCTGCGCGCCAGGGGCGTTCCCCGGGCGGAGGCGCGGGAGCGAGCCCGCGTCTGGCTCGAGCGAGTCGGTCTCGAACGCTTCGCCGAGGCACGCCCGGCGCAGCTCTCCGGCGGCCAGGCGCAGCGGGTCGCTCTCGCGAGAGCGCTCGTCGGCGAACCACGCCTCCTGCTGCTCGACGAACCTCTCGCCGCGCTCGACGCATCCGTCCGAGCGGAACTGCGCACCGAACTCGCACTCCACCTGCGCGACTACGACGGATGCGCGGTCGTCGTCACACATGACGCGCTCGATGCGCTCGTGCTCGGCGACGAACTCGTGGTGATCGAGAACGGCGGCGTCGTGCAGCGCGGCACGCCGCTCGACGTCGCACGCGCACCGCAGACGGACTACGTCGCGCGGCTCATGGGCCTCAACCTCGTCGGTGGAGAGGCGTTCGCGCCGAGCACCGTGACGGTGCAACGATCCCCGGATGCCGACTCGCGCTGGGAGGGCGAGGTCACGAGCGTCGAGCATCGCCTCGGTCTCGTGCGGGTCGCCGTGCGGGTCGCGGCGAAAACGATCCTCGCGGACGTGTCTGCAGCCACACTCGCCGAGCTGCGCCTCGCGCCAGGTGACAGTGTCTGGCTGAGCGTGCGCGTGCCCGAGAACGGGGAAGTCAGTTCGACCTGACCTGCCCGAGTGGGGACGTAGGTCCCCGCGTGCAAGGGCCGAGGTCTGGTTCAGCCGACGGTGACGTCGATGCTGTGCAGCCCGGTGGCGCCATTCGGAACGACGTCGGCGACCTTCGCCGTCTGAACCCTGCCGTTCGCGTCGGCCGCCCGCACGGTCAGCACATGGTGACCAGTCTTGGCTGGCCAGTCCCACCTCCACTGACGCCAGGTGTCGGCGGAGATCGCGTCGGCCAGTTGCGCGGCGTACCACGGTCCGTCGTCGACCTTCACCTGCACCGCGCTGATGCCCGTGTGCTGACACCAGGCGACCCCCGCGACGGTCACGATGCCCGCCTCCACCGGACCGCCCCCGTCGCGCGGAACGTCGATGCGCGAGGAGAGCTTCACGGGCCCGCGCTGTGACCAGCCGCGCTCGGTCCAGTAGGCCGCGTGCTTCGCAAAGGTCGTGACCTCCAGCGTGGTGACCCACTTCGTCGCGGAGACGTAGCCGTAGAGGCCCGGGACGACCATCCGCACCGGATAGCCGTGCTCGAACGGTAACGGCTTGCCGTTCATGCCGAGGGCGAGGATTGCGTTGCGGTTGTCGGTGAGGGCATCGAGCGGCGAACTCGCGGTGAAGCCATCGACGCTCGTGGAGAGCACCATGTCTGCGCCGGAGTGCGGGCGGGCTCTGTTGAGCAGTTCGCGGATGGGGTAGCCGAGCCACTTCGCGTTGCCGATGAGATCACCACCGACATAGTTCGAGACGCAGGCGAGCGTCGTGTAGCTCTCCTCCAAAGGGAGAGCTGCGAGCTCGTCGAAGTCGATGCTGATCTCCTCGTCGACCATGCCGACGATCTGCAGCTTCCACTGCTTCGGGTCGACCACGGGAACCTGCAGCGCGGTGTCGATGCGGTAGAACTCGCTATTCGGCGTGACGAGGGGCGAGAGACCTTCGATCTCGAATGCGGCGCTGGTGGGCACGGCGGGCGCGGCGGTGGCCGGGGAAGGGAGCTTGAACGCCGTTCGCACGCTCTGCGTGGCGCGCTGACCCGCCGTGAGCATCCGCCCGCCGACGATCGCGAGGATGCCGAGCCCGGCACTCACGCCCGCGGCGACGAGGAATCGACGGCGTGATTCTGACGACGGTGCGGGATCGGTGCGCACCGCTTCCGCACGCCGGGCGAGAAGGCGCAGCACGAGCACGGCGACGACGATGGCGACGATGGAGGGCAGTGCGGCGAGCTGGCCGGCGCTCGCCCTCGTGACCGCGGCGACGATGCCGACCAGGCCGACCACCGCGATGAGAGCCCGGCCCCACGGGCTGCGTGAGCGTTCGATCACGCCCGCGGCCGCCGCGATGACCGCCACCACGATGGCGAGGGTCACGAGGAGCACCAGTTTGTCTGCGGTGCCGAAGAGCGCGATCACGGCATCCTTCACCCAGCCGGGCACGATGTCGATGACGAAGGAACCGACGACGAGCAGCGGGCTCGCCGCGGGTGCGAAGAGGGCGGCGACCAGTTCGGCCGCACCGAGACCGGCGACGACCGCGGCGACGCCCGCGAGCGCAGACCACCAGGGCCTCCGCGGGGAATCGAGCGTGGCGGGCTCCTCGGGCGACGGAGAATCGTCGACCGGACCGTCCCGCTCTGGACCGCGCTGCTGTGGCGTCATGGTGTGCCCAGCATAGGTTCCGCGCGGCCGGCGAGACTGCGTGCGGGCCGAGAGAATGCGGGGCGTCGCTGGGCGCCGCGGCTAGGGTGAAGGCGTGAGCGCAGACTACCTCGTCGCAGAGAAGGGCCCGCGGCGCATTCGCGGGGTTCGCGCTCGCTCCACGCGCAATCGCGTCGGCGGACTGCAACTCACGGTCATCCGCGTTCCCTTTGCCGGCAGCGGGCATCCGGTCGCGCCCTTCGTGCTCGTGCACGGCATCGGCGTCTCGTCGCGCTACTTCCAGCCCCTCGCGGCCGAGTTGGCGCAGTACGGCGATGTGATCCTCGTGGACCTGCCCGGGTTCGGTTCGGCCCCGAACCCCCGACGCCCGGTGTCGATCCAGGAGCACGCGGATGTGCTCGCCGGCGTCCTGGAGCTCGAGGGCATCCGAGCCCCCGTGCTCGTCGGCCATTCGATGGGAACCCAGGTCGTCTCCCGACTCCTCGCGGACCAGCCGGCGCTCAGCGATCGGCTCGTGTTGCTCGCCCCCACGACGAACCCGGCCGAGCGCACTCTCGGCACCCAACTGCGGCTCCTGCTCGCCGACCTGCCGAGGGAGTCGGCGATGGCGAATCTCATCGTGGCCACCGACTACCTGTTTCGCTGCGGCATCCCGTACTTCCTGTCTCAGGTACCGAACCTCCTCGACGACCACATCGAGGAGCGGCTCCCCGGCGTGCGGGCCAGCACGCTCGTGGTGCGCGGTGATCGTGACCCGATCGTGCCGCGCGACTGGGCACGGTCGGTCGCCGCGCTCATCCCGAACGCGAGCTTTCTCGAGCTCGCCGGCCCGCACGTCGTCATGTATTCGAACCCCGGTGACGTCGCCGTCGCGATCGTCGAACACGCGGCACCGTGAACGTCGCGCGCTGGAGCTTGGTCTGGACGCTCGACCACGTCTACGCCGCGCGCGTGCAGCTGCGCTACCTTGCCGACGGCTCGGTGCCCCAGGCCTACCTCGACGGCGATGCGCCGCCGGTGCTGTTGCTGCCGGGCGTGTATGAGAACTGGCAGTTTCTTAAACCGGTGGGGGAGCTGCTCAACTCGCTCGGGCATCCGGTGCATGTCGTGCGCGAGCTGGGATACAACAGGCAGCCGATCGCCGACAGCGCGGAACTGGCCACGCGCATCCTCATCGAGCGCGACCTTCGTCACGTCGTGATCGTGGGGCACAGCAAGGGAGGGCTCATCGGCAAACAGCTCATGGTCAAGGATGCCGTGGCCGGGCGAATAGACCGCATGGTCGCCATCAACTCCCCGTTCTCGGGATCTCGCCTCGCCAGATACGCGCCGGGTGCTCCGTTGCGCGCCTTCCTGCCGTCGAACGAGACCATCGCGACGCTCGCCCAGAACCTCGAGGCCAACTCCCGCATCACCTCGATCTTCAGCTCCTTCGACCCCGTGATCCCCGAGGGCAGCAGGCTGGATGCCGCCGAGAACGTCGAACTGCCGTTGAGCGGGCACTTCCGTCCGCTCGGCAGCCGCGAGCTCCTCGATGCCGTCCGGAGAGCCGTGGAGCGCGGCGCGAGCGCGGGCGGCTCGGCCGGTCCAGAATGAGAGCATGAGCACCGCCTCCGGAACACCGCACGCCATGACCAGGTCGCAGCGACTCGTGCTCGCGATCGCTATCCTCGCCTCCTTTGTCGCGTTTCTCGACGGCTCGGTGATCAATGTCGCCCTGCCGGCCATCAGCGACGACCTCGGGGGCGGCCTCAGCATCCAGCAGTGGGTGGTCGACGCGTACCTCATCACCCTCGGCGCGCTCATCCTCGTCGCGGGGTCGCTCTCAGACGTGTTCGGGCGCATCGTCGTGTTGCGCTGGGGTCTCGTCGGCTTCGGCGTGGCGTCCCTCCTCTGCGGCGCCGCGCCGGGCGGCGAATTCCTCGTGGTCGCTCGTGGACTTCAGGGCATCGCGGGAGCACTGCTCGTGCCGAGTTCGCTCGCGATCATCATGTCGTCGTTCCGCGGCCCTGCGCAGGCCAGGGCGATCGGTCTGTGGACGGCGTGGACGAGCGGTGCCTTCCTCGCCGGGCCGCTCATCGGCGGACTGTTCGTCGATCTGCTCTCGTGGAGACTCATCTTCGTGATCAACGTGCTGCCGATCGGAGTGGCGCTGTGGCTGCTGGCGGTGCTCAAGCAGAAAGACACGCGCAAGCAGGGCGTCGCCATCGACTTCGCGGGGGCGATCCTCGGAATCGTGGGCCTCGGCGGCCCGGTCTTCGCCCTCATCGAACAGGGCAATTACGGCTGGTCGAGCCCCATCATCTACCTGCCGATGGCCGTGGGCATCGTCGCCCTCGCTGCCTTCCTCTGGCGGGAGCACACCGCCAGGCAACCGATGATGCCGCTCGGCCTCTTCCGCATCCGCAACTTCGGGATGGGCAACATCGCTACGGTCGCGATCTATGCCGCACTCTCGATGGGCGGCCTGTTGGTCGTCGTGTTCCTGCAGCAGGTCGCGCAGTATCCCGCGACGCTCGCCGGGCTGGCGATGATCCCCGTCTCGATCCTCAATATCGCGCTCTCGCCCGTCTTCGGCACGCTCGCCGGCCGCCACGGGCCGCGCCTGTTCATGACGATCGGGCCGATCATCGGCGGAATCGGCTACCTCATGCTCACCTGGATCGACGAGTCGGCGAACTACTGGACTCAGGTGCTGCCGGGCACCGTCGTCTTCGGTCTGGGACTCTCCATCACTGTCGCGCCGCTCACGGCGGCCATTCTGGGTTCCATCGACGAGAGCCAGGCGGGCATCGGTTCGGCGATCAACAACGCCGTGTCAAGGGTCGCCGGTCTCGTCGCCGTCGCGATGCTCGGCATCATCGTCGGCGCGAAACTCGATGTGTCCGGCTTTCATCGCGGACTCGTGGTCACGGGAGCGCTGCTCATCGCGGGTGGAGTGATCTCGGCGCTCGGCATCCGCAATCTGCGTGCCGACAGGGCGTCCGCCGCGGACGGCCAGGTGACGAAGGCGCTCTGAAGTGATTCAGCAGAGCCACCTCAGGCCAGCAGGTGCTGCCCCGCGAGTGCCAGTTGCAGCACGTTGAGCAGCGCCGCGGCGATGATCAGCTGGAAGTGCAGGCGACCGAGCGGGCGGGTGAAGACGAGTGTGATGCCGGCCGCGGCGATCGCGAGCCCGAGCGCCAGCCCGATCAGACGCAGCCAGTCGATCTGTCCGCCCGGTCCGAGCAGGGCGACGACGGATGCCGCGGCGAGCACGAGATACGTCATGATGCCGCTCGCCCGCCCACCGAGTCGGTGGGGAAGGCCGCGCACGCCGGTGGCCCGGTCGTCGTCGAGATCGGGGAGCACGTTCGCGAAGTGCGCGGCGACGCCGAGGAGGGCGCCGAGCGCCATCGCCCAGCCGGCCGCCATCGCCGGTGTCGGCAGGGCCAGCGTCGCGATGAGGGGGAGAAGGGCGAAGCTGAGGATGTAGGGAAGCACCGAGAGGGCGGTGCCCTTCAGTCCGAGGTTATAGGCCCACGCCGAGAGGATGAAGACGGCGTGCGCGAGGGTCGCGGGCAGCCCGAGGGGCAGGGTGAGCACTATCGCCGCTGCCGCCGTCGCGAAGGCGGCCGCGCGCACCGCATGGGCCGTGACCCAGCCGCGAGCGACCGGCTTGTCCGGTCTCCCGACCGCGGCGTCGCGCTCGGCGTCGAGCCAGTCGTTGGAGAGACCGACCGAGAACTGATTGCTCAACACCGCGAGCCCGAGCACCGCGATGCGCCACGGCTCGAGGCCGACGGCGATGCCGAGCACGACGGCAACGACGGTCACGGCGACGGCCGGACCGGGGTGCGTGGAGAGCAGAAGGGACACGATTCGGTAACGAGGCGCCGCATCCTGCGTCGAATTCGTCGTCATTTTCACATGCTACGTGCTGCGCGCGGGCGATACCTCTGACGTAAGCGCAAGTTCTTGCGCGAATTTGCGGCCTCTTGCGTATCATGTGGGCATGTCACAGCGACTTGCCGAGGTAGCGAAGAAGGTCGGCGTCAGTGAGGCGACGGTGAGCCGGGTGCTGAACGAGAAACCTGGCGTCTCCGAGGCGACCCGTCAGGCGGTGCTGACCGCCCTCGACGTGCTGGGCTACGAGCGGCCCACCAAGCTGCGTGGTGAGCGAGCCCGGCTCGTCGGGCTCTTCCTGCCCGAACTCAACAATCCGATCTTTCCCGCCTTCGGTGAAGTCGTCGGGGGAGCGCTCGCCCAGAACGGCTACACGCCCGTGCTCTGCACACAGAGCGCCGGCGGTATCTCGGAGGCGGACTACGTTGAGCTGCTCATCCAGCAGCAGGTCTCGGGCGTGGTGTTCGTCGGCGGCCAGTACACCCAGCGGGATGCTCCGCACGAGCACTACGCTCGGCTGACCGAACTCGGGCTGCCCACAGTGCTCGTCAACGCCCCCATCGAGGGTCTCGGCTTCGCCACCGTCTCCACCGACGATGCGATCGCGGCCGAGCAGGCGATCGCCCACCTCCACCAACTCGGTCACCGTCGCATCGGGCTGCTGCTTGGGCCAGCGGACCACGTTCCCTCGCAGCGCAAGCTCACCGCCGCCAAGGCGGTCGCTGCGCGGCTCGGTATCGTCATCGAAGACGACCAGGTCGTACATTCCCTGTACTCGCTGGAGGCCGGGCAGGCGGGGGCGGCGAGGCTGCTGCGAGCCGGCGTGACGGGGATTCTCTGCGCCAGCGATCCCCTCGCGCTCGGCGCCGTTCGTGCGGTGAGGAGAGTCGGGCTCGACGTCCCCGCGGATGTCTCGGTGATCGGCTTCGACGACTCCGCGCTCATGAACGCGGTCGATCCGCCGCTCACGACCGTGCGCCAGCCGATTGAACCGATGGGGCGCATGGTGATTGAGCTTCTCGTGGCCCAGATCTCCGGTGCGTTCTCGAGCGATGAGTATTATTTCGAGCCTGAATTGGTCGTGCGCGGATCGACCGGTCCGCCACCAGCGGTCGCAAGGCAACGCAAGCAAGCGTAATTTTCTTACGCTTTGTTTAGTTCTTGCGTAAATCTGTCAATCTCACTACATTTCTGGAAATGCCGCCCGGCATAGTGCCACCACCGGCGTTGACAGAAATGAGCCCCGAGTGGACGCACCCGTCCTCAGTAGTGGAGCGGTCGCCCCCGCGAGAGCGGTCGTCGTCCCCCGCACCGACGATCCGAACTGGTGGCGCGACGCCGTCATCTATCAGATCTACATCCGCAGTTTCGCGGACGGAAACGGCGACGGCGTAGGCGATCTCGCCGGCGTGCGCTCGCGGCTCGGCTACCTGCGCGAACTCGGGGTCGATGCGATCTGGTTCACTCCGTGGTACGCGTCGCCGCTCGCCGACGGCGGTTACGACGTCTCGGACTATCGCGCGATTCATCCTGCCTTCGGCGATCTTGAGCAGGCCGAGGCGCTCATCCGCGAGGCGCTCGCGCTCGGCATCCGCACCATCATCGACATCGTCCCCAATCACATCTCCGATCAGCATCCGTGGTTTCAAGAGGCACTGGCGGCGGGGCCCGGATCGGAAGCGCGCGCCAGATTCTGGTTCAGGGAGGGTGGCGGCGATTCGGGCGAGGAACTTCCGAACCACTGGGTCTCGAACTTTCAGGGTGAGACCTGGACCCGCACGCGCAATCCCGACGGCACACCGGGCGAATGGTATCTGCACCTGTTCACGCCCCAACAGCCCGACCTCAACTGGAATCACCCCGATGTGCGCAAAGAACATCAGGATGTCCTGCGCTTCTGGTTCGACCGGGGAGTCGCGGGCGTGCGCATCGATTCCGCCGCGTTGCTCGTGAAGGACGCAGCTCTGCCCGAGGTGACGGAAAATCCTCGGCCTGGCGAGCATCCGAATACCGATCGCGACGAGTTGCACGAGATCTACCGCAGCTGGCGCGCCGTCGCAGACTCTTATCCTGGCGCCCGGATGCTCGTGGGCGAGATCTGGCTGCCCGACATCGAGCGATTCGCGAAGTATCTGCGACGCGACGAACTGCACACAGCGTTCAACTTCGACTTCATGGCGAGGCCGTGGGATGCCGCGAACCTCAGGGAGTCCATCGACGCAACGCTCGCCGCGCACGCACCCGTGGGCGCCCCGTCGACCTGGGTGCTCTCGAACCACGACGTGACGAGACCGGTGACGCGCTACGGCAGAGTCGACACGTCCTTCGCCTTCGCCACGAAGCGCTTCGGCACGCCGAGTGATCGGGAACTCGGCACCCGGCGGGCGCGGGCGGCGGCTCTGCTCACTGCCGCGCTGCCGGGAACGCTCTACATCTTCCAGGGAGACGAACTCGGGCTGCCGGAGGTCGAGGACATTCCCGATCGACTGCGCGAAGACCCCATGTACTTTCGCTCGCAGGGGGTCGACCCCGGCCGCGACGGATGCCGCGTGCCGCTTCCCTGGCGTGGAAGTCGCGCCCCGTACGGATTTGCCTCCGATCCCATCAGCGCGGAACCGTGGCTGCCTCAACCGGCGGACTGGGCCGCTCTCACGGTCGAGGCGCAGCAGAGTGATCCGTCGTCCATGCTCTGGCTCTACAGGCAGGCACTTCGCATCAGGCACGCGGAACCCGCCCTCGGCGATGGTCCGCTGGAATGGCTCGACAGTGATCCTTCCGTGCTCACCTTCTCGCGCGGCCACCGTTCGGGCTTCGTCAACGTATCGAACCTGTCGGCCGCCTCGATCGAGCTGCCGCCGCACTCGGCCATCATCCTCAGCTCCTCGCCGCTCGATGGCGGAAAGCTGCCCCCAGACTCCACGGCGTGGCTACGGACACAGCACTAGCCGCCGGAGAGCCGTGGCACAGCACCCCATTGTGACGCGGCAAACCCACCCATAACAGATAGGAAAGACGATGAAGTCACCAGGAAGGATCACCGCGCTCGCGGTGGCCATGCTCGCCGGTGTCGGGATGCTGAGCGCCTGCTCCAGCGGAGACTCCGGCTCGAAGGACGGCAAGGTCACCCTTGTCGTCGCCAGCCTCATCCCCGGCAGCGATGCGGCAGCGTTCGAGGCCTTCGGCGCTCGAGTGAAGCAGTTCGAGAAGAAGTACCCGAACATCACGATCCGATCGAACGAGTATCAGTGGACCGCGAGCAACTTCACGGCCGAACTCGCCGGCGGCACGCTGCCCGACGTCTTCAACGTGCCGTTCACCGACTCCAAGGCCCTGCTGCAGGCGGGTCAGCTCGCGAACATCACCGACGAGGTGAAGGCACTGCCCTACGGCGACAAGTTCAACGACAAGGTACTGAACGTCGCGCAGGACGACAAGGGAGACATCTACGGACTGCCCTATGGACCGTACGCGATGGGTCTGTCGTACAACCGTGCGCTCTTCACTGAGGCCGGCCTCGACCCCGACAAGCCGCCGACCACGTGGGACGAGGTGCGCGCCGATGCGAAGACCATCTCCGAGAAGGTACCCGGCGTCGCCGGCTACATGCAGATGACGACGGATGCGACCGGCGGCTGGGTGCTCACGACCGCGAGCTATGCTCGTGGTGGCCGGCTCGAGACCGTGAAGGACGGCAAATATACGGTGACAGCCGACAACTCTGCCACCAAGGATGCGCTGCAGTACCTGCACGACCTTCGCTGGGAAGACAACTCGATGGGCAGCAACTTCCTGTTCGGCTGGAGTGACATCAACCAGGCCTTCGGCGCGGGTCAGATCGCGATGTACCCGAGCGGCTCCGACGTGCTGACCTCTCTCGTACAGTCTGACAACGTCGACCCCAAGGACTACGGAATCACGACGCTGCCGCTCGTCGGCACGAATGCGGGAGCACTGAGCGGTGGCAACGTCGCGGTGGTCAATCCGAAGGCGAACCGAGCCACTCAGGAGGCCGCCGTCAAGTGGATCGACTTCTACTACATCTCGAAGTTGATCGATAAGAACCAGGCGCAGGCGGACGCCAAGGTGCTCGCCAAGAGCAACCAGCCCGTCGGCGTGCCGACCCTGCCGCTGTTCGACCAGGCCACCTACGACCAGAACCAGGACTGGATCAAGGATGAGGTGAACATCCCGCTGTCGAACGTCAAGCCGTTCACGTCGAAGATATTCGACACGAACATCGTGCCGGAACCGGCACGGCACACGCAGGACCTCTATAAGGCGCTCGACACCGTAGTGCAGGCAGTGCTGACCGATAAGAACGCCGACATCGACGCGCTGCTCAAAGGTGTCAACAAGCAGGTGCAGGCGCTGATCGACGCGGACGCGAAGTAACAAGTCCACAAGCGCGGATGTCGGCGAAGGAGTGCGTCCCTCGCCGGCATCCGGCTCGGCACCGCCCGTTCCGCTCACAGAGGAGATCAGCAGGATGACCGCACTCGACACCCGTGTCCCCGACCAGGCACTCGGCACCCTTCCGCGGCCGGTGCGCCGTGTCGCTGTGGCGCGATCGCCACGCACCTGGCTGAAGGGAGGAGGGCTCGGCAACCTCGTCTTCATGCTGCCGATGCTCCTCATCTTCGGGGTGTTCTCATGGTCGCCCATCGTGCAGGCGATCGTGATGAGCTTCCAGAAGACCAACTTGGTGACGCCAGCCACCTTCGTGGGCTTCGACAACTTCGTGCACGTCTTCCAGGATCCGCAATTCCTCACCGCGGTCGTGAACACTGGCTACTTCGCTGTGCTCGCCCTGCTGTTCGGGTATCCGATTCCGCTCGTCGTCGCCGTGCTCATGAGCGAGGTCAGGCGGCTCAAGGGGCTGTTCAGTGTGCTCGCGTACCTTCCCGTCGTGGTGCCGCCTGTTGTGGCGGTGCTCCTCTGGAAGTTCTTCTACGACGCGAGCCCGACGGGGGTCTTCAACACGATCCTCGATTGGGTGGGCATCGCTCCTCAGCCGTGGATCCAGAGCGCGGCGACCGCCATGCCGTCGCTCGTGCTCGAGGCGACCTGGGCAGGAGCCGGCGGCACGATTATCATCTATCTCGCCGCGCTCTCGGCTGTCGCCCCCGAGCTCTACGACGCGGCCGAGATGGACGGCGCTGGCATCTGGAAAAAGATCTGGCACGTGACGCTGCCGCAGCTTCGCGGCATCCTTCTGGTGACCTTCATCCTGCAGATCATCGGAACAGCACAGGTCTTTCTCGAGCCGTTTCTGTTCACCGATGGTGGCCCGGTGAACTCGACGCTGAGCGTGCTGCTGCTGATCTATCGCTACGCGTTCCAGAGCAGCCTCGGTGGCAACTACGGTGCTGCGACAGCGCTGAGCGTGCTGCTCGCCCTGGTCCTCGCCATCCTGTCTCTCGTGTACTTCCGCATGACAAGATCCTGGAGTGACAATTGAGCAAGGCTGATCAGGCGCTGGATCGCGGGGTGGTCTCCGCCTACGAATGGAAGAGGAAGCGCGTCCGCCTGCCCCTGTCGTTCACCCACCTCCTGCTGCTCATCCTGCTCGTCGTGGTCGGCCTGCTGCCTCTGCTGTGGCTCGGCAAGGCCGCCATCACCCCAACGCAGGACACGCTCAGGATGCCCATGGCGATCTTCCCGCACGGGGTCGACTGGGAGAACCTCGCCACCGCGTGGAACACCGTCGGTATCGGCACACAGTTCGTGAACACGCTGTGGGTCGCGCTCGGCTCCTGGCTCGTGCAACTGGTGGTGGCAACGACCGGGGGATACGCGCTCTCTGTGCTCCGACCCCGCTACGGGAGGCTGGTCAACGCGCTCGTGCTCGGCACACTGTTCGTGCCCTCGGTGGTGCTGCTCGTGCCGCTGTACCTCACGATCCTGCATCCGCCTCTCGTCGGGCACTCGCTCATCAACACCTTCTGGGCGGTCTGGCTTCCGGCAGGCGCCAGCGCGTTCAACGTGCTGCTCGTGACCCGATTCTTCGACAACCTGCCGCGGGAGATCTTCGAGGCCGCGAGAACAGACGGTGCCGGTTCTTTCCGCCTGTTCTGGTCGGTCGTGCTGCCGATGTCGAAGCCGATCCTCGGGGTTGTCTCGGTGTTCGCGATCATCAATGCCTGGAAGGACTATCTCTGGCCGATGCTCGTGCTGAAAGACAAGGCCATCCAGCCGCTCTCGGTGCGACTGCCCGAGATCCAGTCCCAGACGCAGCTCGACGTGTACCTGGCGGGGCTCGCGATTTCCATTCTGATTCCGGTCGCGCTGTTCCTGGTCTTCCAAGGAATGTTCCTGCGGGGTGGCGGGCTGGACGGTGCGGTCAAGGGATGAACCCGGCCGCTGTGGCGCGGCCCTATTGTTGGCGCCCCACGATGCCCTCGCGAACGCGGCGAAGGTCTTCCAGCAGCGACCCGACCAGTATCCAGTTCTCGGCGCTCGGCTTGGCGACGACGAGAGGCGCGGTGAGCGCCGGAAGGTCCGCGGTGACGGGTGGTGGCTCGGGGCCGGTGGATCCACTGACGGGCCGACGGGCGAGAAGTCGCAGGTCGTGCGCCGCACGCTGCAGTTCGATCGCCATCGCAGCGACCATGGGGTCTGAGCTCAGATTGTCGCTGTAGTGGTCGTGCACCGCCCTCGCCATTCCGAGTACCTGCGTCACGAGCGCAGTGAGCGAGGTGAGGAACAAGCGGTCGTGTTCGAGTACCGCTCGGTGCCGGCCGCCGCGGGGATTGAAGCTCAGACTCTCCTCCGCTCGAGACACCCGGTCGAGGGCCGTGTCCCGCAGGGTCCGAAGCGCCCTCGCCTCCTCGAGCAGCGCCCGTCGCTGCGCCGGCTTCTGCGGCGTGCTGAGCGCATCCGAAAGCCCATCGAGCACCGACCCGACACCGCTCGCGAGGTCGGAGACGGCCTGGTGCGCCGGACCGAGGAGCACGGGTGGAACGATGGCGACGTTCACGAGCAGGGCCACCACGGCACCGATGATCGTCTCGATGATGCGATTCGCCGCGTAGTCGGGCGTCTGCGCACCGATCGAGAGCACGAGCATCGCACTGATCGGGATCTGGTTGGTGGAACCCGGTCCCAGCTTCAGCGCCCACGCGATGAGCAGCGAGATGACGATGACGGCGAGCACGATCCAGCTGGAATTGCCGAACAGCAGTCCCATGCCGTAGGCGAGGGCGACGCCGGCGACGACACCGATGCTGCGCTCAACGCCCTTGGTGAGCGACTGGTTCACGCTCGGCTGCACGACGAGCAGGGCCGCGATGGCGGCGAAGATGGGGAAGGGCTGGCCGAGCAGCAGATTGCACAGCAGCCAGGATGCGATGGCCGCGATCGAGGTCTTCACTACCTGGAGCAGCGGGCTGCGTGACGAGGTCTGCAGGATCGTGGTCAGCCGCATCCGTCAAGCGTAGCCCGCGAGCACTCGCTGCTCGGCCCGCCTCTCTCGAGGAAAGCCGCAATGTGACCTGTGGAGGTTACTTGGTGGGGAGCTGGATGCCGTCGAGGTCGGTGGGGATGGGGAGCACGACGACGGGGCCGCTCTCGGCAGGCAGCAGCGGCGCGGGTGCCGCCGTCGCGATCGACGCGTTGCCGAGCGCGATGCTCACGAGCAGGGCACTCAACAGAACGCCCGTCGCCGACACGGCGCTGGCGGAGGCGTTGAGGCCGGTGAGGTGCCCGGCGAGTCGCTGGCGGCGCACGTAGAGCGCGATGCCTGCGAGCACGGCCGTGGCGATGACGATCGTCACGACGATCGGGAGGATGATGGCGTTCGTGCCCTGGGGGAGGGCCGCAAGCACAGCGTGCATGAGCAGGCTGTTCCTTTCGGGTAAGGAACGTTCCCGTCGGGTACGAGAACTGTGCACCCTGTCTGGCTGTGATGCCGACCAGCCTCAATCCGAGGGCCTGTGACCTGGGACTGTGACCTGTCCGCATTTAGGGGGACAGACAGAGGAGCAGTTAGAAAACTACCAGCCGTGCTCCGACAGGTCAAGCACCTCGCCGCCCCCGTTCGGGGACACCGCCGAATCGCTTCGGATCAGTCTTCGGCCTTCGGAAGGGTGCTCGCGATCGCGTCTGCGGCACGCACGAGCGCGAGGTGGGAGAGCGCCTGCGGAGTGTTGCCCACCTGCCGTTTGCTCGTCACGTCATACTCCTCGCTGAGCAGCCCGACATCGTTGCAGAACGAGACGAGCCGGTCCATGAGCATGGTCGCCTCGACCACCCGCCCGCTGAGTGCGTACTGCTCGACGAGCCAGAACGAACAGGCCAGGAACGGATGCTCGCCAGGCGGCAGTCCATCGACGTCGGTCTCCGTGCGGTAGCGCAGCAGGAGGCCGTCACGCAGGAGCTCCTCCTCGATCGCGGCGACGGTGCCGAGCATTCGTGGATCGTCAGGCTTGACGTAGCCGATCTGTGACAGCTGCAGCAGCGAGGCATCCACGTTCTTGCTTCCGAAGTACTGCGTGTAGGTGTTCCGCTTGCGGTCGAAGCCCTTCAGCTCGATCTCGTCGCGCACCTGATCGCGGATGGACTCCCAGCGCTCCACGGGACCATCGAGCCCGAAGTCGCGTACCGCCCGCACCGCGCAATCGAAGGCCGCCCAGATCATGGCGCGCGAGTGGGTGAAGTGCTGCAGCTTGCCGCGGATCTCCCAGATGCCGTTATCGGGGCGTTGCCAGTTGTCTTCGATGTAGCTCATCAGGGCACGCTGCAGCGGCCAGGAGAACTCGGTCTCCTCGAGCCCCTTCTCGCGTGCGGCCTGCAGACCGAGCATGACCTCGCCGAACACGTCGCCCTGATACTGGCTGAACGCGTCGTTGCCGATGCGCACCGGGGAGGAGCCCTCGTAGCCCGGCAGGCTGTCCTGTTCGGTCTCGGTGAGGCGGCGCTCGCCGCTGAGGCCGTACATGATCTGCACGTCTGCGGGGTCTCCCGCGACGGCGCGCAGCAGCCAGTTGCGCCAGGCGGGTGCCTCGTCGCCGGCGCCATGGTTCAAGAGCACGTGCAGCGTCTGCGATGCATCGCGCAGCCAGACGTAGCGGTAGTCCCAGTTGCGGGTGCCGCCGAAGTCTTCGGGCAGGCTCGTGGTCGCCGCGGCGACGATTCCGCCCGTGTCTTCGTGGGTGAGCGCTCGCAGCACGAGGAGCGATCGACGCACCTCTTTGTCGTACACCGGCGAGGGCGTCGCGGTCGACGTCCAGTCGTGCCACCACTTCTTGGTCTTGCGAAGTGCGGCCTCCATGTCGGGACGGGCGGGCGGCTCGCGGTGCGAGGGGTACCAGGTCATCGACAGGTCGACGACCTCGCCCTCCTTCACTGTGAAGGTCGAGGTGTGTGAGTGGTCAGAGGCGCGCAACCTCGGCCCGCGCATGATGATCGCATCGGGCCCCGCGACGGCGATGAGGGCGTTGTCCTTTTTCTCCGGAACCTGACGCACCCAGGGGATGGCATCCCCGTAGCCGAAGCGGAAGCGGAGGTCCTGCTCGAGTTCGACGCTGCCCGAGATACCGACAACACGGCGGGCAAGGTCGGCGCGCCGATCGCCGTAGGGCATGAAGTCGGTGACCTCGACCTCGCCGCTCGGGGTGACCCAGTGCGTCACCAGAATGAAGGTGTCTTCGATGTAGTGCCTGCTCGATTCGACGGCGTCACCGGTGGGGGCGAGCTTCCAGCGACCGTGCTCGGCGTCCCCCAGCAGTGAGCCGAAGACCGACGGCGAATCGAAGCGGGGAAGGCAGAGCCAGTCGATGCTTCCGTCGTTGCCGACGAGGGCCGCGGTGTGGCAGTCGCCGATGAGTGCGTAATCCTCGATCTTCAAAGCCATCCTTCAAGTGTCACAGTTATTCTGCAAAGATGGCTGATCGCATAGGAACCCTCGTTATTCTCGGCGCGAGCGGAGACCTCACCAAGAGGCTGCTGCTTCCCGGACTCGGTGAACTTCTCGACAGTGGGCGCGGGGGTGACCTGCAACTGCTCGGTGTTGGACAGGACGAGATGACGGATGCGGCCTGGCGAAAGCGGGTGGCCGCGTCGTTCAAGGCAGGCAAGGCGACTGGCTCCAGATCCTCCGCAGTCGCCTCCTCGTCGCACTACCTGCAGGCAGACGTGACAGACCCGGATGACCTCCGCCGCATCCTGAAGGAAGCCCACGGCACGCCGGCGCTGTACTTCGCACTGCCGCCGCGGGTCACTATCGCGGCCTGCTCCGCGCTCGGCGACGTGGACCTGCCGAAGGGCACGGTCTTCGGCCTGGAGAAGCCGTTCGGCACCGACCTGAAGAGCGCCGAGGCGCTCAACCGCCAGTTGCTGAAGCTCATCCCGGAGCAGGACATCCATCGGGTCGACCACTTCCTCGGCAAGTCGACGGTGCTGAACCTCCTCGGCCTGCGCTTCGCGAACCGCATCTTCGAGCGACTGTGGAACGCAGACAACATCGAGCGGGTCGAGATCGTCTTCGACGAGCAACTCGCGCTCGAGGGGCGGGCGGGCTATTACGACAAGGCGGGAGCGCTGATCGACATGATCCAGAGCCACCTGCTGCTCGTGCTCGCGATCGTCGCGATGGAGCCGCCGTCGAGCATCGACGCTGAAGACCTGCGTGGTTCGATCGCGCAGGCGCTGCGTGCCACTCGCGCGTGGGGTGGAGACCCCGTGGCGGCGAGCCGTCGCGCGCGCTACACCGCGGGCAAGGTCGGCGACCGCTCGATTCCCTCCTATGTCAAGGAAGAGGGCGTCGACCCCTCGCGCGACACGGAAACCCTCGTCGAGGTCACGCTCGGCGTGGAGAACTGGCGCTGGGCGGGCGTGCCGTTCCTCCTGCGCTCGGGCAAGGCGCTCGGCGCGAAGCGCCAGGAGATCGTGGTGACCTTCAAGGATGTTCCGCACCTGCCGACCGGCCTCAGCGGGCATCCGGCCCCCGCGCAACTGCGCATCTCGCTCGCACCCGAAGGGCTGAGCTTCGACCTCAACATCAACGGCGAAGGCAACCCGTTCACGCTCGACCGGGTCACCGTGGACGCCGACTTCGCGGGCGGCGAGCTCATTCCCTACGGCGAAGTGCTCGCAGGCATCCTCTCCGCCGACCCGACCCTCTCGGTGCGCGACGACGCTGTGGAGCAGTGCTGGCGCATCGTGACGCCGATCCTGGACGCGTGGAAGAAGGGCGCGGTGCCGCTCGACAGCTACGCCGCCGGCTCGGAGGGCCCGAAGAACTGGTAGCGGTCAGGGAGCGAGAATGCCGGCGTCGGTGAGCTGATCGGCGAGGCTCGCGCCGTCGGGCCCGTAGATCCAGCGGATGCCGTGCTTCTTCGCCTGCTCCTTGGCCCGGCTTCGACCACCCGCGAGCACGGCCTCGCTGTTCGACAGCTGCCGGATGGCGACGGCTTCGACGCTCGGCAGCTTCTCGCTCGCGAAGGCGTCGTAGAGCGCCTCGTCGTGCTGCCCGTCGTCACCGATGAGCAACCACTTGATGTCGGGGAACTCTTCCGCGAGTCGACTGAGGCTCTGCGCCTTGTGCGCGAGTCCGCTGCGGAACCAGCGGTCGTGGGTGGGACCCCAATCGGTGAGGAGCAGCGGCCCAGCCGGGAACAGGTTTCGTGACAGAAACCGGGTGAGGGTCGGTGCGACGTTCCACGCGCCGGTGGAGAGGTAGACGACCGGCGCGCCCGGATGAGCGCGCAGCAGGCGCTCGTAGAGCACGCCCATGCCGGGCACGGGTCGGCGCGCATGCTCGTCGAGTACGAAGGTGTTCCACGCCGCGAGGAGGGGCCGGGGCAGCGCCGTGACCATCACCGTGTCATCGACGTCGGAGATCATCCCGAAGCGCACGGCTGGGTCGACGATGAAGACGGGCGCTTCGACCGGCTCCGATTCCTCGGTGCGCAGCGTGATGGTGTGCCACCCGGGAGTGAGCTCACACGTCAGCACCTCGTCGACGACCCCACCGCGGTCCGCGGTCACCCTTTGCTCCACATCGCCGATCTTCACAATGACGGCGACATCGTTGACGGGCACGCTGGTGAAGCTGCGCCATCCGCGGATCTTCTTGTAGCGCGCATCCTCGGCGCCGGGCTTCGCGAGCAGCACGCGACAGAGCACGCGGCTCCAGCCTGGGGCCCCGTAGCCGGTGTAGGGGATGACGACGGGGGTGAGCCCACGCTTACGCGCGCGCTTCTCGCGGAAGCGGTGGAGGGAATCTTCGATTCGCGCGGCGAGATGGATGATCGGCTCGGTTTCGGTCTCGGTGGTGCGCCCGCTGGCTGACACTCTGCGGGACCTGGCCATCCCTAGAGTCTTTCACGATTGTCTGGGGGAGGTCTCCCTGGCCCGTGAATGCGGGGTCTCGGCTCCTGAAAGAACGCCGGGAATATGGGAAAACCGAACTTCTCTGCATGTATTCCGGTGTGGGAACCCACGCCCCCGTTGCGGGGGCAGGATAGAATTGGCCATCAGTCGAAAGGGAGACGCAAATGGTTGCACACCACGTGGTTGATGCGTTGCCTGCAGGTGCCACTCTGCTCAGGAACGAGCCGGTACAGGCAAGGAGCACCGCGCGGCTCACCGCGCTACTTGACGCCGCGGCGTCCGTCATCGGCGAGATCGGCTACGAGCGCCTCACGACGGCAATGGTGGCAGAGAAGGCAGGTGCATCGATCGGCACTGTCTATCGCTACTTTCCCGATCGCATCGCGGTTCTGCAGAGCCTCAGCGCTCGCAATCTCAACGACTTCACCTCGCGCGGACTCAGCGGTGCGTCTGATTCGGGCGTCACGAGCTGGGTCGGTGCCGTGGAGGCAGCGGTGGATGGCATCGCGGGCTTTTTTCGCGACGAGCCCGGTTTCAAGTCCCTGCGCTTCGGTGACGTGCTCGACGTCCGACCGCGCACACAGGGCACGACCGGCAATGGCACGGTTGCGCAGCAACTCGCCACGATCCTGAGCGAGCGCTTCTCGCTCACGAACGATGCCGACCTTCAGTTCCGCGTCGAGGTCGCGCTCGAGCTGGCGGACGCCCTGCTCGCTCGCGCATTCGCACTGGGAACCGATGTCGAGCAGAAGTTCGTTGCCGAGGCCCGCAAGGTCGCCGTCGACTACCTCGCGGGGTACTACGCCCGCTGAGCAATAGCTCGCTCGATTCGCGACGAGACCGCCGGATGGCGGTCTAGCGTTCGCGCGCTTACTCGACCGCCGTTCGGTTCGGCTCTCGGTGGATTTCGCACGGATATGACCCATCCGGGAATGACACCGGCTGCGAATAGTGTTTGGCTGGGTGCCACGTATTCGGATGAGCAACGACCAGGAATGAGCCATCGATGATCGAGTTCCGCGACGTCACGAAGAGATTTCCCGATGGCACGGTCGCGGTGGAAAACTTCAGCCTGGTCATGCCTTCTCGCAAGACGACGGTGCTCGTCGGCTCCTCGGGTTCCGGCAAGACGACGCTCCTGCGGATGATCAACCGCATGGTCGAACTCAGCTCCGGCGCGATCGAGATCGACGGCGAGAACACCGCGACGCTCGAACCCGTCGCGCTACGACGCCGCATCGGTTACGTCATGCAGAACTCCGGCCTGCTGCCGCACTTCACCGTGCTCGACAACGTCGCGACCGTTCCCGTGCTCAACGGCGTCCCGCGGCGCGAGGCGCGAGCGCGAGCGCTCACCCTCCTCGACACGGTCGGGCTCGATCGCGCGCTCGCGGATCGCTACCCGAGTCAGCTCTCCGGCGGCCAGCAGCAGCGCGTCGGCGTCGCTCGCGGTCTTGCGGCCGACCCGAACATCCTGTTGATGGACGAGCCCTTCGGCGCCGTCGACCCGATCGTTCGAGCGGAACTGCAGACCGAGCTGATCCGACTGCAACGCGAGCTCGACAAGACCGTGGTCTTCGTCACGCACGACATCGACGAGGCGTTCCTGCTCGGCGATCAGGTCGTCATCCTCCAGGCGGGCGGCAGGGTCGCCCAGGTCGGGTCGCCGACGGAGATCATCTCGGCGCCCGCGAACGACTTCGTCGCGAACTTCATCGGCGCGGAGAAGGGCAAGCGGGCGCTCAGCATCCGCAAGACCGATCGGGGCGACATTGTCGTCGACAGCGAGGGTCGCGCCGCCGGTGTTCTGGTCTCCACCGCGGACGGCAGCACCGACTGATGACCTGGGTTCTCGGCAACCTCCAACTCATCGGCCAGCTCGTGCTGGCCCATCTCGCGACCGCCCTGCCCGCGATCGTGCTGAGCTTCCTGCTCTCGATTCCCGTGGGCTGGCTCGCGAACCGGTTCCACTGGAGTCGCGGTTTCGTGCTCACGGTCTGCGCCCTGCTCTACGCCATTCCGTCGCTGCCGCTCTTTCTCGTGCTCCCGCTCTTCATCGGAACGAGCATCCGCGACAGCATCAATGTCACGATCAGCCTCACGATCTACGGCCTCGCGCTCATGGCGCGGTCGACGGCAGACGGCCTCGAGTCGGTTGATGCGGATGTCACCCAGTCCGCCACCGCGATGGGCTTCTCCGGGTGGTCGCGATTCTGGCGCGTCGACCTGCCGCTCGCGGGGCCCGTCTTGCTCGCCGGCCTGCGCGTCGTTTCGGTGAGCACCATCAGTCTCACCACGGTGGGCGCGGTCCTCGGCATCGGCAGTCTCGGTTCGCTGTTCACCGACGGTTTTCAGCGCAACATCCCCGAGGAGATCCTGACCGGAATCGTGCTGACGATCGCAATCGCGATCCTCATCGACCTCGCGCTCGTCGCGCTCGGTCGAGTACTCATGCCCTGGACCCGCGTGAAGCACGCTTCCGCGAGTGTCGACCGCGACCTCTCCAGACTGGCGATGGCATGAATTTCTTCGCTGAGGCCATTCGCTGGATCTTCGATCCGGCCCACTACGGCAGCTATGACGGCGTGGATGTGCGCACGCTCCAGCACGTCCTGATCAGCCTCGCCGTGGTCGCGGCGGCGGCCGTCATCGCCATTCCCCTCGGGTATCTCGTCGGGCACACGGGCCGCGGTCGCGGCGTCGCCGTCGCGTTCTCGGGCGGAATTCGCGCACTTCCGACACTGGGCCTTCTGATCCTCATCGCGCTCGGAATCGGTATCGGACTCGAGGCGCCGTTCATCGCGCTCGTCGTCCTGGCGATTCCGTCCATCCTCGCGGGTGCGTATTCGGGCTTCGAGGCTATCGACAGACACACCATCGATGCGGCGCGGGCGGTCGGCATGACCGAATGGCAGGTTGTCGGCCGAGTCGAGATTCCGCTCGGTCTTCCGCTGCTCATCGGCGGACTCCGCCTCGCGGCACTGCAGGTCATCGCCACTGCGACGCTCGCCGATTACGTGGGCGGTGGCGGCCTCGGGCTCTACCTGTTCCGCGGGCTCAAGACCAACGACTATCCGCAGATGCTCGCCGGTTCGATCATCGTGATCGCGCTCGCCATCGGGTCGGAGATCGTCTTCGGCATCCTGCAGCGACTCGTCGTGCCGGCCGGAGTCGTCGCAGGCCAGTCACCACAGCTTCGCGTGAAATCATCCGGATTTCGTGCGACCACGGGCTAACAACCCATTACCGATAAGGAATGCAGTCATGTTAACAGGAGGAAAAGGCCGACTCGTCGCCTTGGGCGCAGTCGTGGTTGGGGCAGCAATCGCCCTTTCAGGGTGTGCTTCGAGTGACCCTCTGACCACGGGGGACAAGACTCCCGCGGCCGGTGGAACGCTCGTCGTGGGATCCCAGCAGTACTACTCGAACGAAATCGTCGCCGAGATCTATTCTCAGGCGCTCGAGGCCGGCGGCTACACGGTCGATCGCCAGTTCAACATCGGTCAGCGTGAGGTCTACCTGCCCGAGATCAAGGCCGGCAAGATCGATGTCTTCCCGGAGTACATCGGCAGCCTGCTGCAGGCGCTCGACAAGAACGCCGCGGGCGGAAAACCCGACGCCGTGCACACGGCTCTCGCGGCCGCGCTCCCGAAGGACCTGCGCGTGCTCGACATGGCTGCTGCCGCCGACCAGAACTCCTGGACGGTGACGAAGGCCTTCGCCGACAAGTACCACCTCACCGACATCGCGTCCCTCAAGAACGTCACCGAGCCGATCACGGTGGGCGGAAACTCCGAGCTCGAGACCCGCCCCTACGGCCCGACCGCGCTCAAGGAGAAGTACGGCATCACGACCGCCGGATTCAAGGCGGTCGAAGACAGCGGCGGACCGCTCACGGTCAAGGCGCTCGTCGACAACGAGATCCAGTTGGCCAACATCTACACGGCCGACCCGAACATCAAGTCGAACCACCTGGTGGCGCTGGCAGACCCAGATGGCCTCTTCTTCCCCGACAACATTGCGCCGATCGTGTCGAAGAAGGTGGATTCCAAGGCCGAATCGATCCTGAACAAGGTCGACGCCAAGCTGTCGCAGGACGACCTCGTGAGTCTCAACTCCGAGAGCGTCAACGACAAGAAGTCCGCGGCGGTCATCGCCAAGGAGTGGCTCGCCAAGGTGGGCATCGTTAAGTAGTCAGAGTGAAGCGATGGGGGCGGATGCGCGGCATCCGCCCCCATCGTCGTCTGCAGGGCGCGGATCAGTCCTCGACGTACGGCGCGTCGATCGTGTTGGCGTCTCCGTCGCCCGGGTGCAGCATGTGCCGCGCCTCGCGCCGTGCGATCACCTTCTTGACCAGCACCACGAGAACGAGGAAGACGACCACGACCGCGACGAAGACATAGCCGGCGAAGTGCAGTCGTTCCGCCAGGTGCCGGTAGGAGTCCGCGGCGGCCCAGCCCATGCTCACATAGGCGAGCGCCCATACGACGCAGGCCGGAGTCGTCCACGCGATGAACTTGCGATACCGCATGGTGCTCATGCCGACCGTGAGCGGGATGAGCGAGTGGAGCACCGGCAGAAAGCGCGAGATGAACACCGCGATGCCACCGCGCCGGTCGAGGTAGTTCTCCGCCCGCACCCAGTGCGCCTCGCCGATGCGCCGACCGAGCCAGCTGGCACGAATCTTGGGCCCGAAATAGTGGCCGAGCGCGAAACCAACGCTCTCGCCGCCGAGCGCGCCGGCGATGACGGCGAACAGCAGCGCGACGTACTCGATCCAGTTCGTCGTCGCCGTCGCCGCCACGAGCACGATCGTGTCTCCCGGCACGATGAGGCCGATCAGGATGGAGGTCTCGCAGAAGATGCCCACGGCGGCGAGCAGGATGCGCAGCACCGGATCGACGTCGCGCACCGTGTTCAAGATCCAGTCGAGCGCTTCGTTCATCGCGACGGCACCGGCTTTCTCAGGGTGTCGAGCAGGCTACGCCAGCGTGCCAGGCGCCCCGGCTGTTCGGCGGTCGAGGGGCCATCGATCCACGACACCACGATCCGGATGCCGTGAAGTGCGTTCACCGCCCACACCTCCAGTCCCTCGAGTTCCTCCGGTGTCACCGCCTCGTAGGAGAGTTTCACCCCGAGCGCGGTCGCGAGCGCCAGAATGCTCCTCCCTGTGACGCTGTCGATGCGCTCGAACTCCTCGGCCGGGGTGCAGAGAATATCGCCGCGCCACCAGAACAACGCGGTGTGTGCGCCCTCGACGACGAATCCCAGCGCTGAGAGCAGCACCGCATCATCCGCCCCGAGTGCCTGTACCTCCGTGCGGATGCGGAGCATGGAAGCGAGGTCTGGGCCCTTGATCGGCGGCACCGTGCGCGGATCGTCGCCGTGGTAGGTGGCGAGCACGAGGGAGCGCGAGCGTTCGGGCGCGCTTCGCAGTCGAAACTGCAGGTGCGGAGCGCCGCGGAGGGAGACCAGCTCGACCCGGGGAAACCAGTCCCCTGAGGTCGGGATCGCCGCGATCGCGGCATCCCAGAAGCCCTCGGCGATCGCCGGGTCGAATCCGCGCGCGGCAATCGACGAGAAGAACCGGGATCGATGCAGGTCGAGCGCGAGCACGAGGCCCTCGCTGACCAGCCAGGAATCCGCGACCTCGAGCGTGAGTTCGGCGGGGTCGCAGTAGTCGAGAAGCTCGAGTTCGTCGCGCTGCCAGCGGTACAGACCTGCGACCCGCGACGCAGCACCGGGTGAATCTCCTCCGCTCATAGAGTTAGGTTATGCGCCCCCACGTCATTCGACATCAGTTGGAACCCTGGTTCGACCCTGATGTCGTGTTCGCCGCGCTCTACGCGAGGAGCGACCGCGCATTCTGGCTCGATGCGGGTCGCGCGGCGGCGACGGGGTTCAGCTATCTCGGGGAGGGCACGCGACTCGTGACCGCATCGCTCGCCACGCGGTCACTGAGCGGAACGAACGACGCAGAGGCCGCCCAGGGCGACATCTTCGAGTTCCTGGGGGAGCAACAACGTGCGGGCGTAGACAGCGGCGGCGCGGGCGGATTCGGGCTCGGCTGGGTCGGTTGGTTCGGCTACGAGCTGCGCTCCACGACAATGGGCATGCACAGTCGACCGGATGCGCGCACCTCCCGCTACCCCGACGCCGCCTGGCTCGAGGTGCTCCGCATGATCGAGTTCGATCACGCCGCGCACACCGTGACGCTCGTCGCGCTCGGCGAGGACTGGTCGGGGGAGCAGGGGGAGTGGCGCGACGGTGTGAGCGCCGCACTCGCGCACGCGCGCCCGGTGCAAGCGGTGGCGCCCGCGCCGGCCCGCGGCGTCCGGTGGAGCTACCCCGATGACGAGTACCTCGCGATGATCCGGGAGTGCCAGGCCGCGATCGGGCGCGGGGACGCCTATCAACTGTGCCTGACCACGGAGGTCGAGGTGGACATCCATGCCGACCCCGCCGCAACCTATCTCGCGCTGCGGGAGACAAGTCCCAGTCACCACGGCGGCTATCTGCGGGCAGGCGAGTTCTCGCTGCTGAGTTCTTCGCCCGAGATCTTCCTCACCGTGGACACCGACGGCACCATCGAGTCGAGGCCGATCAAGGGCACGCGCCGCCGCGGCAGCACCTCGGCGGAGGACGCCGCGCTGCGCGCCGAGCTCGAGGCGAGCGAGAAGGAACGCGCCGAGAACCTCATGATCGTCGACCTCATGCGCAACGACATCGCGCGGGTGAGCGAGGTGGGCTCGATCAGCGTTCCCGGCCTGCTGGAGGTGGAGAGCTACGCACAGGTGCACCAGCTCGTGAGCACCGTGCGCGGTCGTCTGCGGAGCGGGCTTCGACCGGTGGATGCGGTGCTGGCCTGCTTTCCGGCCGGGTCCATGACCGGTGCGCCGAAGTCGAGTGCGACGAGTATCCTCGACGGGCTGGAGCGACGACCGCGCGGCGTCTACTCGGGCGCCTTCGGATACGTCGGGCTGAACGGGCGGATCGAACTCGCCATGGTCATCCGCAGTATCGTGCTCGATCGGCGCGGTGCCACGATCGGCACAGGCGGTGGAATCACCGCCCTGTCCGTGCCCGAGGAGGAGCTCGACGAGGTCAAGCTCAAGGCCGCTGCGCTGCTTGCCGTGCTCGGGGCCGGCGCCTCCGGTAGCTGAGCCGCGCATCCGCCCAGTAATCTTGAAGACTGGGCCGTGCCTCGCGCATTCGTCGGGCACACGATCAAGGGCGATCCGGCTACTTCCGCGATGAATTGAGAGTCCCCTTTGGCATACGACCACGACAACGCTGAGCACGATTCCGACTACAACGTCGCCCAGCTGCAAGAGAAATGGCTCGCGCGCTGGGACGAGCTGAAGCCGTTTCGCACCGACGACCCGAACGACAAGCGCCCGCGCAAGTACATCCTCGACATGTTCCCGTACCCCTCGGGCGACCTGCACATGGGCCACGCGGAGGCCTTCGCGCTCGGTGACGTCGTCGCTCGGTACTGGCGCCAGCAGGGTTTCCGGGTGCTGCATCCGATCGGCTGGGACTCCTTCGGTCTGCCGGCGGAGAACGCGGCCATCAAGCGCGGCGTCGATCCGCGCGAGTGGACCTACTCGAACATCGAGCAGCAGAAGCAGAGCATGCGACGCTATGCCGCATCCTTCGACTGGGATCGCGAGCTGCACACGAGCGACCCCGAGTACTACAAGTGGAATCAGTGGCTGTTCCTCAAGCTCTACGAGAAGGGCCTCGCCTACCGCAAGGACAGCTGGGTCAACTGGGACCCGATCGACCAGACCGTGCTCGCGAACGAGCAGGTGCTGCCCGACGGCACGTCCGACCGCTCCGGCGCCGTCGTGGTCAAGAAGAAGCTGACGCAGTGGTATTTCAAGATCACCGACTACGCCGACAGGCTGCTTGACGACCTGAATCAGCTCGAGGGCGCCTGGCCGGCCAAGGTGCTGAGCATGCAGCGCAACTGGATCGGTCGTTCGACCGGTGCGGATGTCGACTTCGTGATCGAGGGCGGCCTCGGCGCCGGATTCGACGGCAGGGTCACCGTGTTCACGACGAGGCCCGACACGCTCTACGGAGCCACCTTCATGGTCGTCGCTCCCGAGTCCGAACTGGCCGCCGAACTCGTCTCCGCGGCCACGCCCGAGGTGCAGAAGGACTTCGCCGACTACCTCGTGCAGGTGCAGAAGAAGACCGAGATCGAGCGGCAGGATGCGAGTCGTGAGAAGACGGGAGTTCCGCTCGGTCGCTTCGCCATCAACCCCGCCAATGGGGAGCGCATCCCGATCTGGGCCGCGGACTATGTGCTCGCAGACTACGGTCACGGCGCGGTCATGGCGGTTCCCGCGCACGACCAGCGCGACCTCGACTTCGCCCGCAAGTTTTCGCTTCCGGTACGCGTGGTCGTTGACACGAATGCTCCCGTGACGGGCGCGATCCCGGTGATCGTCGACGGTGAGCTTCCCGACGACCTGCCACCGCTCGACCCGGCATCCACCGGCATCGCCCTCGCGGGCGAGGGGCGGATGATCAACTCCGGTCCGCTGAACGGCCTCAGCAAGAGCAACGCGATCCACCGCATCATCGAGCAGCTCGGGGCGGCCGGCACCGGTCGCGCCGCCAAGACCTACCGCCTGCGTGACTGGCTCATCTCACGCCAGCGCTTCTGGGGAACGCCTATCCCGATCATCCACGGTGAGGACGGTGAGCTGATCCCCGTTCCCGAGGACCAGCTGCCGGTGCGGCTGCCCTCGACCGAGGGTCTCGACCTGAAGCCCAAGGGCACCTCCCCGCTCGGTGCCGCCGAGGAATGGGTGAACGTGCCGAATCCGAAGGACGGCACCCCGGCCAGGCGCGACCCCGACACGATGGACACCTTCGTCGACAGCTCCTGGTATTTTCTGCGCTTCCTCGACCCGAACGATGACTCGAAGGCGTTCGATCCGGCCGAGGCGGACCGCTGGGCGCCCGTCGACCAATATGTCGGCGGAGTCGAGCACGCCATCCTGCACCTGCTCTACGCGCGCTTCATCACGAAGGTGCTCTACGACCTCGGCTACGTCGGCTTCACCGAGCCGTTCAGCGCGTTGCTCAACCAGGGCATGGTGCTCTCCGGCGGCTCGAAGATGTCGAAGAGTAAGGGCGGCGTGAATCTCGGCGATGAGATCGACGCTCACGGTGTCGATGCGATTCGACTCACGATGGCCTTCGCCGGCCCGCCGGAGGACGACATCAACTGGGAGGATGTTTCGCCCGCCGGTTCCGCGAAGTTCCTCGCCAGAGCGTGGCGCCTCGCCGACGACGTGACGAGCAGCAAGGAGATCGAGTGGAAGACGGGGGATGTCGCACTGCGGCGCGTCACCCACCGCTTCCTCTCCGAGGCTCCGGGGCTTATCGAGTCGTTCAAGTTCAACGTCGTGGTTGCGAAGCTCATGGAGCTTGTCAGCGCCACCCGCAAGGTGATTGACAGCGGAGCAGGGCCGGCGGATGCCGCGGTGCGCGAGGCGACGGAAACGGTCGCCCTCGCCCTCAGCCTTTTCGCCCCCTACACGGCCGAGGAGATGTGGGAGAAGCTCGGATACCCGCCCTCCGTCGCGTTGTACGGTTGGCGCAAGGCTGACCCCACGCTGCTGGTGCAGAGCTCGGTGACCGCGGTCGTGCAGGTGGACGGCAAGGTGCGCGATCGTCTCGAAGTGCCGCCGACCATCGACCCCGCAGAGCTCGAGCGACTCGCTCGCGAACTCGGCCCCGTCGTTCGCTCGGTCGGCGATCGAGAGATCGCCTCGGTCATCGTGCGCGCACCGCGACTGGTCAACATCGTCACCAAGCACTGAGCACTGAGCACCGAGCACTGAGTTGACCTCTCCTCCCACGCCGGCATGATGCAGCAGTTGCGCACCGCTGTGCGCCGTCGTGATTCAAGGCGTCGCGAGGGCCCATAGCGTTTCGGCATGACGTCATCCGGCCGCCTTGTGGCACACGGCAGGAGCCGGATGAAGTTGGGCCTCGGGGCTGCCGTCGTGCTGCTCATCGCCGCTCTCGCTATCGCCGTGTTGGTCAGCACGATGGGCTCGCACGGTGCGACCCAGTCGATTTCCCCGACCGCGCTGCCGACCGGTTCTTCGAGCGGAGCGCCTGCTGGAGGGCCTCGTGCGGCGAAAGCGGGCGCGGCGATCTTCGTCCATGTGGTGGGCGCCGTCGCACACCCGGGACTGTTCTCGCTGAGGGATGGCGACCGCGTCGTGGACGCCGTCGCCGCGGCGGGTGGCTTCGCCGAGACCGCGGACCAGGCCCAGGTCAACCTCGCGCGCTTCGTCTCCGACGGTGAGCAGCTCGTGGTGCCGGTGATCGGCGCGGCCCCGACCGCGGGCACTGGACCCGGCGCAGGACCGGGCGTCAGCGGCGGCAAGGTGAACCTCAACACCGCAGACCTCAGCACCCTCGAGACGCTGCCGAGGGTTGGGCCGGCGATGGCGCAGCGCATCATTGACTGGCGCACGAGCAACGGCAGATTCTCCTCGGTTGAAGACCTCATGAGCATCACCGGTGTGGGGGACAAGACTTTCCAGCAACTCAAAGATCTCGTGACCGTGTGAGCGCGGACCTTCGCCTTGCGCTCCCCGTCGGCGTCGCCTGGATCGCGGCCGCGGTCCTGCTGGCGATTCCGGCGGCTCTCGCGCCCGCGGCGATCGTGGCGTGGGCAGTCGCGGCCCTCTGTGCGACCGCCGCAGTGCTGAGCAGGCGGCGCGTCGCAACCGCGGTGCTAGCCGTGCTTGTGGTTGCGGCAGGAGCGGTCGGCCTCGTGCTGGGAGTGGCCGCCGCGCATCTCGACAGCCGCAGCCCGAAGGTGTTGCTGCAGGCCGCATCCGCCGGAAGATTCGTGCATGCTACGGCCGTGACCACACAGACGGTGCAGCCCGGCGCGCCGAGGTTCACCGCGACGCTCGACTCGGTGGCGATCGGGGGCAGGCAGCTCGGCGTATCGACGCCGGTGACGGTATTCGCCGCGGACGCCGCGCAGAAGACGGGGTCGAAGGCGGCGCAGGGCGCGCGACTTGGGATCGGCACGACCATCCTTCTCGGGGGCACCATGGCGGCGACCGGACCGGGCGACGATGTCTCGTTCCTGTTCTTCGCTTCGTCGCCCCCGAGCGTGAGCACCGGTCCGCCCTGGTACCTCGCCTGGGCCGACGGGTTGCGAGCGGGGTTCGCGGATGCGGCGGCCGCGCTGCCGGGGGACGGCGGCGGCCTGCTTCCCGGCCTCGCCATCGGCGACACGAGCGCCGTGGACCCGACGCTCGGCTCCGCGATGAAGTCGAGCTCGCTCAGCCACCTCACCGCCGTCTCTGGAGCGAATTGCGCCGTCGTCATCGCGCTCGTGATGGCGGCCGGGGGAGCGCTCCGTCTTGCCCGCGGGTGGCGCATCGGCGCCGCGCTCGTGACGCTCGTGGGCTTCGTCGTGCTCGTCACTCCGCAGCCGAGCGTGCTGCGGGCCGCCGTGATGGCGGCGCTCGTGCTGGCGGCGATGGCGAGTGGCAGACCGGTGCGGGGGCTGCCCGTGCTCGCGCTCGCGGTGCTCGGACTCCTGGTCGCAGACCCGTGGCTCGCGCGAAGTTACGGATTCGTGCTCTCGGTGCTCGCCACCGGTGGGCTGCTGCTGCTCGCCAGGCCGCTCGCCGCTCTACTTTCGAGGTGGCTGCCCTCCGCGCTGGCGCTCGTCATTGCCGTTCCGCTCGCCGCGCAACTGGCCTGCCAGCCCGTGCTCATCCTGCTGAACCCGTCGATTCCGCTGTACGCAGTACCGGCGAACGTGCTCGCCGAGCCTGCTGCACCCGTCGCGACGGTGCTCGGCCTGATCGCCTGCGTGATGATGCCCTGGTTGCCCGGCCTCGGCATCCTCATTGCACGGCTGGCGTGGGTGCCGTCGAGCTGGATCGCGGGGGTGGCACGGTTCTTCGACTCACTGCCGGGCAGGAGCATCCCGTGGCCCGCGGGCGGCGTCGGTGTCGCTCTCGTCGCCGCGATCATCCTGTTGGGCCTCGTCGTCGCCCTCCTGCGCGGCGCTCGACATCGTCGGTGGCGTGGACTCGCGGCGTTGATGCTCGCCCTGCTCCTCGTCGGTGTGACGGGAGTTGCCGCAGGTGACCGGCTGCGGAAGACGCTCCTTCGCCCGCAGGACTGGCAGATCGCCGCCTGCGACATCGGCCAGGGCGACGCCGTGCTGGTCAGGAGCGCCGGGCGAGTTGCGCTCATCGACACGGGGCCCGATCCGGCACTGCTCCACCGCTGCCTCGACGTGCTCGGCATCGGGCGCATCGACCTGCTCGTGCTGACCCATTACGACCTCGACCACGTGGGTGGCACCTCCGCGGTCGTCGGCATCGTGGACCGAGCCATGATCGGCCCACCGGCCGATCGGCACGATGTGCGGCTCGCCGAGCAGGTGCGACGAGGCGGCGCCACGGTCACGCAGGTGAGCCGGGGCGAGACGGGAGAGCTCGGTGAACTTCGCTGGACCGTGCTGTGGCCGCCCGTGAGGGCGGGACTCGTCGAGCCAGGCAACGACTCGAGCGTGACCCTCGAGTTCGCGGGAATCGGTGCGTGCGCGAACGGATGCCTCACCTCGCTCTTCCTCGGCGACCTCGGTGACGAGCCTCAGGCACGGATGCTCGCGGCCAATCGCGGTCTCGGTCACGTCGACGTCGTCAAGGTCGCCCATCACGGTTCGGCGGATCAGGACCCGGCGCTCTACGAGCGCGTCACGGCGACCGTGGGCCTCATCAGCGTCGGGGCGAACAACCGCTATGGGCACCCGACAGACACGCTGCTGCAGATTCTGGCGCGGGTCGGCACCATCGCCGAGCGCACCGATCGGCAGGGGATGGTGCTCGTGTCGCCGCGACCGAAGGGCGGCATGAGCGTGTGGTCGGAGCGACCGGCGTCCGCGGGCGTCGGTGCCCGCGAATAAGCTTGATCGCGAGCGAACGCTCGACAAGCAGGAGGTGCGCGGTGGCAGTCAGGTCCACTCCCGGCAAGGCCGGTAGGTCGCCCTCAAAGGTCTCGGTCGTCATCCCGCAGCTCGGCTGGCAACAGGTGCGCCCCGCCCCCGTGATCCTCGTGTCGGGCACGGAGTCCGTGCTCGCCGACCGCGCCATCCGGCTGCTGCGTGACACGCTCAAGGCCGAGGACCCGAGCCTCGAGGTGAGCGACATCGAGGCAGACGCGTACGCACCCGGTGAGTTGCTCACGGTGGCGAGCCCCTCGCTCTTCGGTGAGCCACGATTCATCCGCGCGACCGCCGTGGAGAAGTGCACCGACGCCTTCATCGCCGAGGTCATGGAGTACCTCGAGTCCCCGGCCGACGACACCTACCTGCTCCTGCGCCACGCCGGGGGAGTGCGAGGCAAGAAGCTGCTCGACGCGCTGCGCGGCGGACTCGGCTCGGGCATCGAGATCGTCTGCGCCGAACTCAAGAAAGACACCGAAAAGTTCGACTTCGCGGCCGCGGAGTTCGCCTCGGCGGGCAGGCGCGTGACATCCGGTGCCCTGCGTGCGCTCACCGCCGCCTTCAGCGACGACCTCTCCGAGCTCGCCTCGGCCTGCCAGCAGCTCCTCGCCGACGCGAGCGAGGAGATCACCGAGCAGACGGTGGAGAAGTACTACTCGGGCAGGGTGGAGACCAACGCGTTCCGGGTGGCGGATGTCGCCATCGCCGGACGACACGGCGAGGCTCTCATCCTGCTCCGGCACGCACTCGCCTCCGGAGCAGACCCCGTGCCCATGGTCGCGGCCTTCGCGAGCAAGCTTCGCACCATGGCGAAGATCTCCGGCGCTCGCGGGGGTTCGGGGCAACTCGCCCAGCAGTTCGGGCTCGCACCCTGGCAGGTCGATCGTGCGCGTCGCGATCTGCAGGGCTGGGACGAGGCCGGTCTCGGCCGTTCGATCGAGCTCCTCGCCGAAACGGATGCCGCGGTCAAGGGCGCCGAGCGCGATCCGGTCTTCGCGCTGGAGCGCATGGTGGGCGTCATCAGCGCCCGCGGCATCCTGTAGCGGCTCGCGCGCGGAGATGCAAAGGGCCCCCGCCGAAGCGAGGGCCCTGTGTGAAGTGTGTGTCGACTAGAGCGACGCGACCTGCTTGGCGATGGCCGACTTGCGGTTCGCCGCCTGGTTCTTGTGCAGCACGCCCTTGCTGGCGGCCTTGTCGAGCTTCTTCGTCGCGACGAGAAGGGCGGCGGCGGCCTTGTCCTTGTCGCCGGCCACGACCGCCTCGCGGGTCGCGCGAATGGCGGTCTTGACCTCGCTCCGCACGGCCTTGTTGCGATCCGTCGCCTTCTTGTTGGTGAGGATGCGCTTCATCTGCGACTTGATATTTGCCACGTCTATAACCTTCTGTTGTTCCGAATGTTTCTTGGGCAGCCGCGTCATCGTTACGAGACGCATCGTTACGAGACGATCGTTACGAGACGGACCCGGCCGCGATTCGCACTACGTGTGATCGCCCTCGTGAGGGTGATCTCGAACCGTGTGCGCAAGCCAACAGGCAACATTACCAGTTGCAGCGGGCATCTCACAATTGTACGGGCGCCCGGCCGGGGTGCCCGAGGTCTTCCCGGGCGCGGTGGCATGGGAGAATGGTGTGTTCACCCAAGCGCAGTAGAGGATACCGTGTCGCCGAAAGCACTCAAGGCCCTGGAGCCTGCCTCGACCGACCCCGCGCACATCCGCAATTTCTGCATCATCGCGCACATCGATCACGGCAAGTCGACCCTCGCCGACCGCATGCTGCAGATCACCGGCGTCGTGAGCGACCGTGACATGCGCGCGCAGTACCTCGACCGCATGGACATCGAGCGCGAGCGCGGCATCACGATCAAGAGCCAGGCCGTGCGGATGCCGTGGGCATCCACGAGCGAATCGGGCACTTCTGAGACCTACGCCCTCAACATGATCGACACACCGGGCCACGTGGACTTCACCTATGAGGTCTCCCGCAGCCTCGCCGCCTGCGAGGGCGCCATCCTGCTCGTCGATGCCGCCCAGGGAATAGAAGCCCAGACGCTTGCGAACCTCTACCTCGCTCTCGACAACGACCTCGTCATCATCCCCGTGCTGAACAAGATCGATCTGCCAGCGGCCGATCCAGAGAAGTACGCCAAGGAGCTCGCCGGTCTGATCGGTGGCGACCCCGCCGACGTGCTGCGCGTCTCCGGCAAGACGGGGGAGGGCGTCGAGGAGTTGCTCCAACGCGTCATCGAGCTCATCCCCGCCCCGCGCGGCGACAAGGACGCTCCCGCGAGGGCGATGATCTTCGACTCCGTCTACGACGCCTACCGCGGCGTCATCACCTACGTGCGCATGATCGACGGATCCCTCTCGCCGCGAGAGAAGGTCATGATGATGAGCACGAGGAGCACCCACGAGCTCCTCGAGATCGGTGTGAGCGCCCCGGAGCCCACGCCCACCAAGGGCCTCGGCGTCGGGGAGGTGGGGTACCTCATCACGGGCGTCAAGGATGTGCGCCTGAGCAAGGTCGGTGACACCGTCACGAGCTCGGCGAAGCCGGCCGAGACCGCGCTCAAGGGCTATTCCGAACCGAAGCCGATGGTCTTCTCCGGCCTGTATCCGATCGACGGTTCCGACTATCCGGTGCTGCGCGAGGCCCTCGACAAGCTGAAGCTCAGCGACGCGGCACTCGTCTACGAGCCCGAGACCTCCGTCGCCCTCGGCTTCGGCTTCCGCTGTGGGTTCCTCGGGCTGCTGCACCTCGAGATCGTGACGGAGCGGCTCGAGCGTGAATTCGGTCTCGACCTCATCACAACGGCTCCGAGCGTGATCTATGAAGTGACCACAGACGACAAGAAGACGGTGACCGTCACGAACCCGAGCGAGTTCCCGGGCGGCAAGATCGCTTCGGTGTCTGAGCCCATCGTGAAGGCATCCATTCTCGCTCCCAAGGACTATGTCGGATCGATCATGGAGCTGTGCCAGGGTCGCCGCGGCACCCTGCAGGGCATGGAATATCTCGGTGAAGACCGGGTGGAGCTGCACTACACGATGCCGCTCGGCGAGATCGTGTTCGACTTCTTCGATCACCTGAAGAGCCGCACGCAGGGCTATGCCTCGCTCGACTACGAGCCGATCGGCGAGCAGGACGCCGACCTCGTGAAGGTCGACATCCTGCTGCAGGGTGAGGCCGTGGACGCGTTCAGCGCCATTGTGCACAAAGACAATGCCTACGCCTATGGCGTGCTGATGACCGAGCGCCTGAAGAAGCTCATCCCGCGCCAGCAGTTCGAGGTGCCGATTCAGGCCGCGATCGGGGCGAGGATCATCGCCCGCGAATCGATCAGCGCGATGCGCAAAGACGTGCTCGCCAAGTGCTACGGCGGCGACATCACGCGAAAGCGCAAGCTCTTGGAGAAGCAAAAGGAGGGGAAGAAGCGCATGAAGATGGTGGGGCGCGTCGAGGTTCCCCAGGAGGCGTTCATCGCCGCTCTGTCGGGGGACACAGAGAAAAAAGAGAAGAAGTAGTGCCCGGCTCCGAACTGTGGGAGCAACCGGTCAGCTACGCCGCGGTCGGCGCGACCCAGGCTGCCGATCTGCTGCAGTATCCGCCGGTCGGCTTTCGCCCGATCGTCAAGCGCGTGCGCATCGGCCACGGGCCGCTGCGGTGGAGTTTCGCCTCGCAGGCTGTGTTGTCGTGGGGAGTCCAGCGTCGCAGTGGGCTGCGCGTCGAGACCGTGGAGTCGCCGCCGGAGGTGACGGAGCTCAGTTACACGCCGCTGTCGCTCGACGCCGACGGCGTCCCCGTGCCGCCGGCCGAATCGGACGATGTCGAGGCGATCTACGGTTCCGACGGCACCGCGATGGTCTCCCCGGGCGATAGCGCGTGGCTGCACATCCCGGTCGGCCCGTTCTCGGTCAAGGCTCCGGCACGCGTCGTCTACGTCGTCAACGACCAGAAGCGCAGGGGTTTTGCCTACGGAACCCTCGCCGGGCATCCCGAGAGCGGCGAAGAATCGTTCATGGTTGAACTCGCCGATGACGGCTCCGTGTGGTTCGAGGTGCGAGCGTTCTCGAGGCCTTCGAGCGTGCTCTGGTGGATCGTCTACCCGGCCCTGCGGATCGCGCAATCGATCTACACGAGGCGCTACCTGAGGGCGCTCTCCGGACCCATCGACTAGTCGTTCGCGAGAGGCGATGTCGCCGACGAGCGCCGCGCGATCTGTGCGCTCCATGTGCACGCAAAGTTCACTATAGACATACGACCCCCGAACTGGGTACGTTGTGGACGCGGGGGTACACCGTCTCCCGCAACCGATTGTGCTCCCCTCCGCAACGAGCAGAGCCCGGGGCTCAGGACGTGATGACGCACGCCGAAATCAGCCCGCGGACGGGCTGCGCCGGCCTGCTGGTGCCGACAGCGGCACATCCATGCGCGTGCAGTGAAGCACGCGGCAGCCAGTCAACAGCTAGGGGATTCCATGGGAAAGAATGGGCAGCACCACGACGAAAATGCTTCACCGGCCGAATCGGGTATGTCCCGCCGCGGCCTCATCATGGGCGGCGGTGCGGCGGCGGCCGCGGCCGCTTTCAGCGCGGCATCACCGGCCTTCGCTGCGTCCGCTGCCGCTTCACCGGGCGGCCCGGTGCGGAGCGACCCGGGCGGATCGGGTTCCGACGGCGACGGCGATCTCCTGCTCGTCAACGGCAGGATCCACACGATGGACGGGCGCGACACCGTCGTCTCATCCGCACTGATCAGCGACGGCAGGTTCGTGGCGCTGGGCAAGGATGCCGAGCGTCAGCCAGTGGGGAAGGCGACGCGGGTCGACCTGCGCGGGCGCACCGCCATCCCGGGCATCATCGACAGCCACAACCACATCGTGCTCGTGGGCAACCGGCCCGGCTATCACACTCCGCTCGAGGACGTCTTCACGATCCCCAAAGCGGTCGCGCGCCTCAAGGCCCGGGTGAAAGATGTGCCCTCGGGCAAGTTCATCACCACCGTCGGCCCTATCTCCGCCATGCAGTTCCAGGAGCGGCGCCTGCCGAATCTCACCGAGCTCGACGCTGTGAGCCGGCCGGTGTTCATCGAAGCTGCGCAGGGTGGCGTCGTCACCAACGGCCTGGGCAAGACCTATTTCGAGTCTCACGGCATCGTGGTCAATGCCGACGGTTCGCTCGCGGGGTCCGCTTTCGGCACGGGCCCCGCGGGGCAGGCGCTGCAACTGCTTCGCGAACAGTTCCTGACCGCCGAGGATCGCGAACGCACGGCTCTCGAAGTGCTCCAGTACTACGCGGGTCTCGGCATCACGACCCACCTCGACGCCGGTGCGTTCCACACAGATGAACCGAACGGCGCGATCTTCGGAGAGAACAAGTACACGATGCACGCACCATTCCTCGCGCTCAACGGTGCGGAGAAGTTGCCGGTGAGGCTGCGCGTGGACTTCCTGCTGGAGGACACCGACCCCTCGCTTCCTGAGCTCACGGCGAGATTGAAGAACTCCTTCCCTTTCTTCGGCAACGACATGATGCGCACGGGCGCCATCGGGGAATTCACCGGCGGCGGATTCCAGGGCATGGGCACCCCGCTCTGGCTCGAGGCGACCAAGCGCGTGGCGAAGGCGGGGTGGCGCAACGAGAACCACTCGCTCACCACGACCGACTACAAGGCGATCATCGACGGTTGGGTCGCCGTGAACCAGGAGTTCCCCATCAAGGATCTGCGCTGGGTCGCGGCGCACGTTCCGTTCATCACGTCGGAATACATCCAGAAGCTCAAGGCGCTCGGTGGCGGCGTCAAGGTTGGCTGGGGACCGACGCGCACGGGAACGCTGCAGGGTCCGCCCTATCGCACGATCCTCGACAGCGGGATTCCCGCGGGCTATCACTCGGATGGAGGCGACATCACGGTCATCAACCCGTGGCTGAACTTCTACACGATGGTGACCGGCCGCAACCTCCAGGGCGACCTGATCAACGCCGGTCAGACGCTCACTCGCACCGAGGTGATCAGGATGGCGACGGCAGGCAACACCTGGTTCATCCACGAGGACGACCTCGGCCCGATCAAGGTCGGCAACCGTGCCGACCTCGTCGTGCTTGACCAGGACTTCTTCTCCGTGCCGGAGTCGAAGATTCCGCAGACGCGCGCCGTCCTCACGGTGGTTGGCGGCGATGTCGTGCACGACACCGGCGAATTGGCGCCACCCCGCAAGGGATGGGGTGGGTGGCGTCACCGTTACGGCCACCGCTCCTGAGTCGCTAGGCGGCGCCGGGTCGCGAAAGAAGGGAGAATCGGAGGATGCCCTCCGCCCTCCCGATCGCCGACCCGGCGCCTGCCGACGGCAGGCTTCCCTCCGAGGTTGCCATCGATGCGGCCTCGCGCAACTTCGGCGTCTACCTGCACGTGCCGTTCTGTCGCGTGAGGTGCGGTTACTGCGACTTCAACACCTACACGGCCGAGGAACTCCGCGGCGCCAAGCGCACCGACTACGCTGGCCAGGCCATCGCTGAGGTGGCGTTGGCTCGCGACGTGCTCGCATCCGCAGAACTGCCGCCTCGACCCGTCTCGACCGTCTTCTTCGGCGGTGGGACGCCCACTATGCTGCCGGCCACGGATCTCACAGCGATGCTCGCCGCGGTCGTCGATGCCTGGGGCCTCGCGCCCGGCGCTGAGGTCACCACCGAGGCCAACCCAGACTCCGTGGATGCCGCGTATCTGCGCTCGCTCGCGGATGCCGGCTTCACGCGAGTGTCATTCGGCATGCAGTCGGCCGTACCGCACGTGCTCGCGACGCTCGAGCGCACCCACGATCCGGAGCGCATTCCACTCGTCGTGGAGTGGGCTCGACAGGCCGGGCTACAGGTGAGCCTCGACCTCATCTACGGCACGCCGGGGGAGTCGATCGACGACTGGCGCTCGTCGCTCGAGCAGGCGATCGCACAGCATCCGGATCACCTCTCGGCATACTCGCTCATCGTCGAAGACGGCACGAAACTCGCGCGCCAGATCCGTCGCGGCGAGGTTGCGACACCAGACGAGGACCTGCAGGCAGACATGTACGAGCTCGCGGATGCCCTGCTCGGCCGGGCGGGTTACTCCTGGTACGAGGTGAGCAATTGGGCCACCGCGCCGCAGTTCGCCTCCCGCCACAACCTCGCCTACTGGCAGGGGCACGACTGGTGGGGAATCGGACCGGGGGCGCACAGCCACGTCGGCGGGGTGCGCTGGTGGAACGTGAAGCATCCTGCCGCCTACGCTGAGCGCATCGGCGCCGGCACGTCGCCCGGCGCGGGCCGAGAGGTGCTCGACGCCGAGACGCGCCGCGTGGAGCGAGTGCTGCTGCAGAGCAGGATTCGCGAGGGGCTTCCGCTCGACGTGCTCACCTCGGCCGGGCGCACCGCAGTGGCCGGACTGATAGCGGATCAGCTGATCGACGGCGCAGCAGCGCTCCACGGCAGGATCGAACTCACCCTCCGCGGCAGGCTGCTGGCCGACGCCGTCGTGCGCCGCCTGCTCGACGACTGATCAGGGCGCTGTGCCGCGCTCAGCTCGCGAATTTGATCGCGAGCGGATAGACGTAGGTCTCACCGCGGTTCGCGGCGATCGCGGCGAGAATGCTGAACACGACGTTTGCCACGACCGCGGCCAGCAGGATGACGACGCCGACAAGGATGAGCGTCGAGATCGCGCCGACGATGTAGGCGATGATGAGCGTCAACTGGAAGTTGAGGGCGCTCGCGGTGTGCTGGCGGATGAACGGCCCGCGATCCTTCAGCACCACGTACCCGATGAGCGAGGGCAGGATGTGGAAGAAGATGCCACCGACGTGCACGAGAGTTGCCCACAGCTTCTCATCGGCGGGGCTGAGTGGAGTCGATCCCCGGTAGGGGTTGGTCTGTGGCGTTGAGTCCGTCATGCCCCCATTAAAGCAACACCGGTTAAAGCAGGAAGGGCCGGGAGCGAACTCCCGACCCTTCCTGAGGTTGCGCTACTTGATGAAGCGGAACGAAACCGGGTAGCGGTACGAGCCACCCTGCTGCACCTTGACTCCGCCCATGATGGAGAACACGGCGTTCGCCGCGTAGATCAGGAAGCCGATGAGGGTGAGCAGCCAACCCGCGCCGATGAGCAGGAACGGGATGGCGAGGATCGTGGCGATGATGACCCAGACGATCCACACGATCAGGAAGGTGATCTGCCAGTTCAGAGCCTCCTTCGACTCGACGCGGGTGCGCTCGCCGCGGTCCTTGAGCACGAGGAAGATGATGAGCGAGGGAAGAATCCAGAGGATACCGCCGAAGTGGGCGAGCGAGGCCCAGAGTTTGTCGTCTGCGGCGGTGAGTGGCGCTGCCGGCTGGGGAGCGGCCGGCTGCGGGGTTGGATCAGTCATCTGCGTTGCCTTTCAGGTAAACAGGTCCGTCCCGGGAGCAGGAGAGACATGACCGCGGTGACCCTGCCCCCAATCTGGGGCACGGCGCGAGCACATGCATAAGGTACTGCCCCCGGATACGGGCACGCAATGCCCCTCCGTGACCGCGTGTCGCGTTACAATTAGCAGTCGAAGTGGTTGAGTGCCAGCCGCCGGGCATGGTGGAGAGAGGATGCGACATGGTCTCCGAACGCAGCCTCGAGGTTCTGCGCGTGATAGTTCAGGATTACGTGGCCTCCCGTGAGCCCGTCGGCTCCAAGTCGATCGTCGATCGCCACTCCTTCGGCGTCTCCGCCGCCACCATCCGCAATGACATGGCGCTCCTCGAAGAGGAAGAACTCATCGCGGCGCCGCACACCTCTTCCGGTCGCATCCCGACCGACAAGGGGTACCGGGTCTTCGTCAACCAGCTCGCCGATCTCAGGCCGCTCACCTCGGCGCAGCGCCAGGCGATCGAGATCTTCCTCGGACAGTCCGCGGACCTCGACGAGGTGTTGGGACGAACGGTTCGACTGCTGTCGCAACTGACGCACCACGTCGCTCTCGTGCAGTACCCCTCGCTGACGCGGTCGCGCATCCGTCACGTCGAACTCGTGCGGCTCGCGGCGACGCGCATGATGACGGTGCTGATCACCGACTCCGGGCGCGTCGAGCAGCGTTTGCTCGACGTGAGCGAAGAACTGGATGACGAGTTTCTCGCCGAGCTGCGCACCAAGCTCAATGCCGTGATCGGCGGCCTCGGGCTGAGCGATGCGGTGGCAAAGCTTTCCTCGTTCAGCGACCAGTTCGCGGCAGAGCATGCCGCGATGGTGCAGCAGATCGCCTCGGCGCTCGCCGAGCAGGTGCTGGCGAATCGGCAGGAACGGCTGCTCATGGCGGGTGCCGCGAATCTCGTGCGCACCGAAGAGGACTTCAGCGGCAGCATTTTTCCGGTGCTCGAGGCAATCGAGGAGCAGGTGACGCTGCTGCGGCTGTTCGGCGAGATGGAGCCCGACCAGAACGGGTTCTCGGTGAGCATCGGCAGCGAGAACGCCTCCTTCGGCCTGGGGGAGACCTCCGTGCTGGCCACGGGGTACACCTCGACCGGTGACGGGCTCGCGCGGCTGGGTGTTCTCGGCCCGACGCGCATGGACTACTCGAGCAACATCGCGGCGGTCAGGGCCGTCGCGCGATACCTTTCGCGGCTGCTGGGCGACGACTAGATCGCTGCACGGCGGGCACGTACACGCAGTGCGCCGAGCCTGAGCTGGCGGTTGCACACTACAAGACTGAGGAATGACATTGGCAGACCACTATGAGGTTCTGGGCGTCGAGCGAGACGCAACGCCGGAGCAAATCAAGAAGGCATATCGCCGACTTGCCCGCGAGCTGCACCCCGATGTGAACCCGAGCGCGGAGGCATCCGAGAAGTTCAAGCTCGTCACGCACGCCTATGACGTGCTGTCCGACCCGAACGAGCGGCAGCAATACGATCTCGGCCCGCAGGCTGGCTTTGGCGGCGGGGCCAACTTCGGCGGTTTCGGCGACATCTTCGAGACGTTCTTCGGTGGTGGCGGAGGCAGGCGCTCGGGCCCGCGATCGCGACGCGAACGCGGACAGGATGCGCTCATCCGAGTCGAGGTCGACCTCGACGACATCGTCTTCGGCACCCGCCGCGATGTCGAGGTCGACACGGCCGTGCTGTGCGAGACCTGTGGCGGTTCGTGCTGCGCGCCCGGCACCCAGCCGGTCACCTGCGACATCTGCCAGGGCACCGGCCAGATCCAGCGCACCGTTCGCAGCCTGCTCGGCAACGTGATGACGTCGAGCCCCTGCGGAACCTGCCGCGGCTACGGCACGGTCATCCCGAACCCGTGCCCCACCTGCCAGGGACAGGGTCGCGTTCGCGCTCGCCGCACGATCCCCGTCGACATCCCCGCCGGCGTCGACACCGGTCTGCGCCTGCAGATGCCGTCGCAGGGCGAGGTCGGCCCGGCCGGCGGACCGAACGGAGATCTCTACCTCGAGATCAAGGTGCGCCACCACGACGTGTTCAGTCGTAGCGGTGACGACCTGCTGGCGACGCTCGAGGTGCAGATGACGGACGCGATTCTCGGCACCAAGACGACACTCAAGACGCTCGACGGTGAGGTCACGGTCGAGATCAAGCCTGGGACGCAGAGCGCGGAGGTCATCACGGTCAAGGACCGCGGGGTCACGCGCCTTCGCGGCAACGGTCGCGGGGACCTCAAGATCGGCGTGCAGGTCACGACTCCGACGAAGCTCAGCGGCAAGGAGCAGGAGCTCATCAAGCAGTTTGCGAGTGGCCGCAAGCAGGCTGCACCCACGCTTACCCACTTCCAGCAGGGCCTGTTCCAGAAGCTGCGCGACCGCTTCCTCAACATCTGACCCTCGCCGCCCCGCTCGGGTGTGGCCCTTTCGGAAATTCAGGACTGTGGTCGTCCCGGCTGCGACTCTGTTCGGTAACCGCGGGGGCGCATCCGCCGGTGCGTGGCCAAAGTCCTGAATTTCCGAAGGCGGGAGAGGGGCGGTGCCGTGGGCCGCTCGAGATCTGGGAGAGTTGAGGCGTGGCGCACTTCTATCTGAGCGACGAGCTGGTGGCTCCCGTCGTGGGTGAACGGGTCTCCGTGACGGGCGCCGAGGCGCGGCACGCGGTCACGGTGAGTCGCCTGGCGGTCGGGGAGTCGATCTCGATCGGCAACGGCGCCGGCCTCGTCGTGACGGGCAGCATCGTCGCCGCGGAGGCGGGCGCTTTCACCGTCGAGGTCGAGACTGTGAATCAGACACCGCCCGCGAGCCCCGCGATCTGGCTCGCGCAGGCGCTCGCGAAGGGCGATCGGGACGAGTACGCGGTGCAGCAGGCAACCGAGCTCGGCGTCGACGGCGTGATTCCCTGGGCGGCGCAGCGATCCATCGTCAAGTGGGAGGGCAACAAGATCGCCAAGGGCCATCAGCGCTGGTCCGCGATCGTGCGCGAGGCGACCAAGCAGTCGCTCCGGCCCTGGATTCCCGAGGTGGGCGACCTCGCCTCCACCTCGGTGCTGTGCTCACTGGCGGGAGAGGCGCGGATGATCGTGCTCGACCCCACCGCGGATCAGTCCCTCAGCGCGCTTGAGCCCGACGGGCGAGACATCGTGCTCGTCGTGGGACCGGAGGGCGGAATCTCGCAAGCGGAACTGTCGCGGTTGACCGCGGCAGGGGCATCCGCCTGGAAGCTCGGCGGCCCGGTGCTGCGTACCTCGACGGCCGGTCCCGCCGCGATCGCCGTGCTGAACTCGCGACTCGGTCGCTGGTAGCCACAGTTCACGCCTGCGTCAGGCGCGTTGCGATCGACCCGAGGCTGGCGAGAACGAGCCGCACGTTGAGCCGTTCCAGCGTCTCGGGACGCGCGAGGCAGTCGATCTGACGGCCCAGCCGCGGCTGCTCGAGCGGCAGGAGCACGACGTCTGGGTGATACGGCATCGTGTAGCGCGGCATGAGTGTCAGGCAGCCGCTTGCCGCGACGATCGAGACTGCCATGGCGAACTCGTTGATCCGGTGTGAGATGCGCACTTCGCTCGTGCCGAGAATCGACACGAGCGCACCCTCGAGCGGAAAGCCCTCGTGCACGGCCACCCAGCTCTCGCCGCGCAGGTCATCGGGGGTCAGCGACCGGCGGGTTGCGAGCCTGTGGTGCGTGCTCAGCGCGATGTCCAGGGGTTCGAACAGGAGCGGCTCGATCGAGACGGAGTCGGGCCACCGCGCGCTGCCGGCGAGGCGGTGGGCCACGACCAGGTCGTGCTGGGCCGTCAAGGCGGGAAAGTCGTCCTGCGTGACATCCGCGTCGCTGAGCTGCAGTTGAGGGCCGAGAGGGTCGGTGAACTCCGCGAGCAGCGGCGCGAAGAACGCGGAACCAGCGCTCGTGAACGCGGCGACCGACACCGTGCCCGCGGGTTCGGTCTGGAAGTCTCGCACCGCCTGCCGCGCCCGCTCCAGCGCGACTTCGACTCCGACGGCAGCGGAGGCGAGGGCGTAGCCGGCATCGGTGAGCACCGTGCGTCTGCCATCCCTCCTCGTCAAGGGAGCGGCCGACCCTCGCTGCAGAGCGGCGAGCTGCTGCGAAACGGATGACGGGGTAACGTGCAGCGACGCGGCGACGGCAGCAATACTGCCGCGATCCCGTAACTCGCGAAGCGCCCGGAGCTGACCTAATTCCATTAGTCCAAACTAATGTATAGGACACAATTCTGGCCCCTTGTTCTAATTCTTCGTCGCGCCGAGCATGGGAGCGTGATGACAACGCTCAGCCGCCTTCGAGTCGACCTGCTCCTGCTCGTGGTGGCCGCATCCTGGGGCTCCACCTACCTGGCCACCAAGCAACTGGTCACGCCGTCATCCGTGCTCGCACTGCTGGCCGCGCGCATGCTACTGGCCGCGGTGATCATGGGTGGCACCGTCGCGGTGGCCCGGCGGCGCTCACGGTCCGGCGGGCGTCCGGCGCGACGGGAAGTGCGTGTCGGGGTCATCCTCGGTGTGCTGCTCGCCGCTGTGTTCGCGTGCGAGACGTTCGGCGTCGCACACACCTCGGCGACGAATGCCGGGTTGATCATCAGCCTCACCGTGGTCTTCACGCCGATCCTCGAGTCGATCGTGACCGGGTGCCGGCTGCCTGGCAGCTTCTTCGTGGCGGCGCTGGTTGCCGTGGCAGGGGTGGCGCTCCTGGCCGGCGTCGGCGCGTTCCAGACACCCAGCGTTGGCGACGTGCTGATCCTCGCTGCGGCGGTCATCCGGGCGGTTCATGTCGTGACCATGCACGGCTTGACAGAGGGCGACCCCGGTCGGGCGCCCCTGGATTCGGGCGTGCTCACGACCGTGCAACTCGGCACCTGTGCCGTGCTGTTCTGCGTGGCGTCGTCGGTCTCCGGGCAGTCCGTACCTTCTTACGTTGCCGGCTTCGGTGTCGCCCAGTGGCTGCTGTTCGGCTATCTCGTGGTCGTCTGCACGGTGTTCGCGTTCTTCGTACAGATGTGGGCGGTGCGACGCACCTCGCCGGCGCGAGTGAGCCTGCTGCTCGGAACGGAGCCCCTGTGGGCGACCGCGATCGGTGTCGGCATCGCACAGGAGGGCCTGGACCTCGCCGGATGGTGCGGTGTGCTGCTTGTGCTCGCCGGCACATTCTGGGGCCGCAGGATCGAGCAGCGGCACCGCGAAGGTCACGATGGTGGGTTCAGCGCTCGTAGCGAACGGCCGGATGCCGTCGAGCCCAGTCGTTTAAGCTAGGTGCATGTCAGCCGAGAACCCATCGATCTTCACGCGCATCATCGAGCGCGAGATTCCGGCCGACATCGTGTTCGAGAGTGATCGCATCATCGCGTTCCGCGACATCGCACCGCAGGCGCCCGTGCACCTGCTCGTCGTGCCGAAGACCGAGCTGTACGCCACGGTGGCCGAGCTCGCCGAGGGCGACCCGGCGCTGCTCGCGGAGGTCGTGGCGACAGCGCAGAGCCTCGCCACGGAACATTCCGGCGGCGAATACCGTTTGGTCTTCAACACCGGCGAAAGCGCCGGACAAACCGTGTTTCACGTTCACGCCCACGTTCTCGGGGGAACTCTTCAGGAAGGCACTCTTGCCCAGTAGTTCAGTACCCGACAGGGAAGCCGCAGACACCGCTGCTGTGCAGAGCACGTCGCGGGTGCAGTTGCGAGTCGAAGACGTGGCGATGGTGCGGCTTCTCGGCACCCACGACCGACTCCTGAAGGTGATCGAGCGGCAGTTCCCGCTCGTCGAGGTCGCCGTGCGCGGCAATGAGATCACCCTGGATGGAGACGCCGACCAGGTGCGCTCCGCCGTGCGACTGGTGGAGGAGCTGATCACGATGATCCGGGGTGAACGGGGCGCCAGCGAGCGAGACGTCGATGAGCGCAGCGTAACCGAGTCCGCGAAGATCCTGCGTGACGATCCGCGAGTGAGCCCGGCGGAACTGCTGAGCCAGGCGATCCTCACCAGCCGTGGGAAGAGCATCCGCCCGAAGACCCTCGGGCAGAAGGAGTACGTCGACGCCATCGATACGAACACCATCGTGTTCGGCATCGGCCCGGCCGGAACCGGCAAGACCTATCTCGCCATGGCCAAGGCCGTACAGGCGCTGCAGCGCAAAGAGGTCAACCGCATCATCCTCACTCGCCCCGCGGTCGAGGCGGGGGAGCGGCTCGGCTACCTGCCAGGCACCCTCACCGACAAGATCGACCCGTACCTGCGTCCGCTGTACGACGCACTCGGCGAGATGATGGACCCCGAGGTCGTGCCCAAGCTCCTGGCGACGGGAACGATCGAGGTCGCGCCGCTCGCGTACATGCGCGGGCGCACGCTCAACGACGCGTTCATCGTGCTCGACGAAGCGCAGAACACCTCGCCCGAGCAGATGAAGATGTTCCTCACGAGACTCGGCTTCGGCTCCAAGATGGTCGTCACCGGCGACATCACCCAGATCGACCTCCCCGCGGGCGCGAGCGGCCTGCAGCTCGTGACGAGCGTGCTCTCGGGCGTCGACGAGATCCACTTCTCCAGGCTCACGAGCGACGACGTCGTCCGCCACAACCTCGTCGGCCAGATCGTGGATGCCTACACGAAGTACGATGCGGAACGCCAGGCGAAGCGCTTCGAGCGCGAGCAGCGCGGCGGCCAGGAGGGTCCGAGGACATGAGCGTCGAGGTCAACAACGAGTCATCGGTTCCCGTCGACGAGGCCGCTCTGCAGCGGCTGTCGATCTTCGCGCTCGACCAGCTGCACGTGCATCCGGATGCCGAACTCGCGATCGTGCTCGTCGACGAGGCGGCCATGGAGCAGCTTCACGTGCAGTGGATGGACGAGCCAGGGCCCACGGATGTGCTCAGCTTTCCCATGGACGAGCTTCGCCCCGGCACGGAGGATGCGCTGAGTCCCGCCGGACTCCTGGGCGACATCGTGCTCTGCCCGCAGGTCGCGATCGCTCAGGCCGAGGAGGCGGGCCATTCGACGCTCGACGAACTGCTCCTCTTGACGACCCACGGCATCCTTCACCTGCTCGGTTTCGACCACGCCGAGCCCGATGAAGAGAAGGAGATGTTCGGCATGCAGCGCGACATCCTCGCGGGCTTCTCCCTCGCCGATAAACGGCCGAACTAGCCGCGAATGATCACCATCTTCGTCGGCGTCGCCGTGCTGCTCGTGGCATTCGGCGGCTTCCTCGCCGCCGCGGATGCCGCACTCACGGTGCTCTCACGCGCCGACCTCCAAGAACTGGCCATGCACTCCCGCGCCAAGGCCTCGCTCCTCGCCATCGCCGGCGATGTGGGCGCCCACGTCAACGCCATCAACTTCATGCGCGTCGTCGCGGAGACGACCGCGGCGGTGCTCGTCACTCTCACCTTCGCGACGGTCTTCACGCAGTGGTGGTGGACGCTGCTCGCCTCGGCGGCGATCATGACCCTTGCATCCTTCGTCCTCGTCGGATCGAGCCCGCGCAGCGTCGGCCGAATCAACGCGCGGCCGATCATGCGCTGGGGAGCCTCGACGGTGCACGCGGTGCGCGTGTTTCTCGGTCCGATCGCGGCGGCGCTCGTCGCGGTGGGCAACCGGGTGACGCCCGGGCGACCCAAAGCGGCGAGCTTCTCCTCTGAGGAGCAGCTGCTCAGCATGGTCGACGAGGCGACAGAGCTCGAGGTGCTCGAGGAAGACGACCGCGAACTCATCCACTCGATCTTCGAGTTCAACGACACCGTCGTGCGTGAGGTCATGATTCCGCGCACGGACATGGTGACGATCGACGGCACCGACAGCATCGGTGCCGCCATGGGACTGTTCCTCAGCCGCGGCGTCTCTCGCATGCCCGTCATCGGCGACGACGTCGATGAGGTGCTCGGCGTGCTCTACCTTCGCGATGTGGCGCGGCTCAGCTACGAGCGACCCGCCGGCTACGAGGATCTCACCGTCGTCGATCTCGCCAGGCCCTCGCTGTTCGTGCCGGAGTCGAAGAAGGTCGACGACCTCCTGCGCCAGATGCAGCTGGAGTCGAACCATCTCGCGATGGTCGTCGACGAGTACGGCGGCATCGCCGGTCTCGCGACGATGGAAGACATCATCGAGGAGCTCGTCGGTGACATCTCCGATGAGTACGACCGCGAGGTCGTGGAGATCGAGCAACTGGCGGACGGCAGGTACCGGGTCAGCGCGAGACTTCCCGTCGACGAACTCGGCGAACTCTTCGACATCGAACTCGACGACGACGACGTCGATTCGGTCGGCGGGCTCCTCGGCAAGGTGCTCGGTCGGCTTCCCCTTCCCGGCGCCTCGGCGACGTACTCCGGGCTCATTCTCACCGCGGAACGCACGGAGGGTCGCCGCAAGCGACTCAGCACAGTCATCGTTGAGCCCGACCAGGCGCTCAAGGCCGCGCAGGCGGCATTCTCAGACACGACGGAAGACGGCGAACGATCATGACCACAGCACCGAAGGCCGACTATCGAGCGGGGTTCGTGTCTTTTGTCGGCCGCCCGAACGTCGGCAAGTCGACCCTGACCAACGCGCTCGTCGGCGAGAAGGTGGCCATCACGAGCAGCAAGCCGCAGACCACCAGGCGCGCGATCCGCGGCATCGCGCACCACAAGGGTGGCCAGCTCATCCTCGTCGACACCCCCGGCATGCACAGGCCGCGCACCCTCCTCGGCGAACGCCTCAACAGCATCGTGCAGGACACTCTCGGCGACGTGGACGTCGTCGGCTTCTGCATGCCCGCGAACGAGAAGATCGGCCCTGGCGACCGTTACATCAACGAGCAACTGGATGCGTTCCCCCGCGCCAAGAAGGTGGCCATCGTCACGAAGATCGATGCGGCCTCCCGCCCCGCGGTGGCCGCGCAACTGCTCGCGGTATCGGAACTGCGCGACTGGGAGACGATCATTCCCGTCTCGGCGACCAGCCACATCCAGCTCGACACGCTCGCGAGCGAACTCATCCGACTGCTGCCGGTGTCTGCACCCCTCTATCCCTCGGATGCCGTGACCGAGGAGGGTCTGGAAGATCGCGTGAGCGAACTCATCCGCGAGGCCGTACTCGAGGGCGTGCAGGACGAACTGCCGCACTCCATTGCGGTGACCGTGGACGACATCGTGGAGCGCGACGACAAGGACCTCGTCGAGATCTACGCCAACCTCTTCGTGGAGCGAGACAGCCAGAAGGGCATCATCATCGGCCACCAGGGCTCGCGGCTCGCCGAGGTCGGCGCACGGGCGCGCGCCGAGATCGAGCCGCTCGTGGGCAAGCAGGTCTACCTGTCCCTGCGCGTCAAGGTGGCCAAGGACTGGCAGCGCGACCCGAAGCAGTTGGGGCGGCTGGGCTTCTGAGGCCGACTACATCCACAGGATGATCTTGCCTCGCGAGGGAGTGACATCCGGTCGCAGCGGGCGGGAACCATCTAGCGTGGACGTCATGTTCCGCACCATCGCCCCGCGCCAGTTGGCGTTCGACCTCACGCTAGCGGCCTGCTGCTTCGTGCTGCGGTTGGTGATCGGCATGGAGTCCGTGCTGCTCTTCGCGGTGCTCGTGTCGATGGCGGCGGCGCTCGCACTCCGGCGCAAGAGCCCGGCTCTCGCGCTGGGCATCGCCTGGGTCGGCGCGATCGCTCAGATGATCGGGGGGATCGATCCCGACAGCTGCAATCTGGCCATCCTCCCCGTGCTCTACGCCACGGCCTCCTACGGCGCCCCGCTGGTCAAATGGGCCGGACTCGCCTCGAGCGGCGTGGGGGCGATCGTCGTTGCCCTCTACAGCTCGCTGCGCAACGCCATCTACACGCCGGGCTGCACGATCGTGAGCGACTGTGCCACAGGGCAGCTGCCGTCGTGGGCTTTCTCCCTGCTCGTGCTGTTCGTGCTCTCGCTCACCGTCTTCGCGCTCAGCTGGACGCTCGGCCTGCTCGCCAAGACCTGGCGCGCAAACCGGGAGAGCAGCCAGGCGCGGGTGCTCGCCGAGCGCCGTCGCATCGACGCCCAACGCGACACCGTCATCGAGCAGGAGCGCAATCGCATCGCCCGCGACATGCACGATGTCGTCGCGCATTCCCTCGCCGTCGTCATCGCCCAGGCGGACGGGGCCAGATACGCGCGCGCGAAAGACCCGGATGCCGTCGACGCGGCCCTCGAGACCATCGCGAGCACGGCGCGGGAGGCACTCACCGACGTGCGCATCCTGCTCGCACAGCTGCGGCACAGGCAGGGCGAGGCGCCGCAGCCGGTGCTGGCGGACCTCGAGCGGCTCTTCGAGCAGTTGCGATCCTCCGGCCTCGGAGTCGAGTCAGAGGTGCACGGTGAGCCGATTGTGCTCGCGACCGGTCAGCAGCTGGCGATCTATCGAATCGTGCAGGAGGCGCTCACCAACGCTCTCAGGCACGGTGATCGTGCTTCAGCAGCCGTCGTGCGATTCGACTGGAACGCGGAGTCGGTGACCGTGACCGTGAGCAATGGCGCAGACGCGTCGTCGAACTCCGTCGGAGCCGACGCCGGTGGACACGGGCTGGCAGGGATGCGCGAACGAACCGTGTTGTGGGGCGGTACGTTCGCGGCGGGTGAGCGCGAGGGCAACCGCTACGTGGTCGAGGCCACGCTTCCCATTTCGGTGCGGGCCGGGGTCGACTCATGATCCGCGTCGCCTTGGTCGACGACCAGTCGCTCTTCCGGGCGGGAATCCGCATGCTCGTCGCCTCGCAGCCGGACCTCGAATTCGTCGGCGAAGCCGGTGACGGCACCGAAGCCGTTGCCATGGTTGCGACTACCCGACCAGACGTGATTCTCATGGACATCCGGATGCCCGTCATGGACGGTATCGCCGCCACCATCGCGATTCTCGCCGACGCTGACCGCAGGCGTGTTGTCGCGCCGCGCATCATCGTGCTCACCACCTTCGATCTCGACGAGGCGGCGACCCGCGCGATCCGTGGCGGCGCGAGCGGGTTCCTGCTGAAGGACGCCGATCCAGAGTTCCTGCTCGCCTCCATCCGCACCGTGCACGCGGGCAATGCGGTGATCGCGGCCTCGGCGACTCGCGAGCTGTTCGAACACTTCGATGGCAGCCAGCGCAGGCAGGCCGAGCCGGAGGCGTTCGCGGCCCTCACCGCGAGGGAGCGCGACATCTTCGCGCTTGCCGCGAGGGGGCTCAGCAATTCCGAGATCGCGACGGGGGAGTACCTGAGCGAGGCGACCGTGAAGACCCACATCAGCCGCATCCTCGCCAAACTCGGCCTGCGCGACCGCGTGCAGCTCGTCGTCTTCGCCTTCGAGCACGGGCTCAACGACTAGCGCGAATCATCCTCCGGATGTAGTGGTGCGCGACGAGCGGCCGACGAAGCGGATGACCTGCCCACCTAGCGTGGAAACATGGCATTCAATCGCAGCGAAGCGGGCCTCGTCGCCCGCATGTCCCACCTGACCAAGTCCTATGGGGCAGGCTCCACTCTCGTCACCGCACTCGACGATGTGTCACTCGGCATCGCCGTCGGCCAGTTCACGGCGATCATGGGGCCGAGCGGTTCCGGCAAGTCCACGCTGATGCACATCATGGCGGGCCTCGACTCCCCGACCTCGGGCCGCGCGTGGCTCGGCGACACCGAGATCACGGATCTCGACGACGGGCACCTGACCGTGCTGCGCCGGCGGCGCGTGGGCTTCGTGTTCCAGTCCTTCAACCTCGTGCCCACCCTCGACGTGAACGGCAACATCTACCTCCCGTTCGAGCTCGACGGGCGTCGCCCCAGCCTTGCCGAGACGGCCTGGATCTCTGGTCTCATCGAGTCGCTCGGCCTCGGAAACCGGCTCACTCATCGGCCGCACCAGCTGTCGGGCGGCCAACAGCAGAGGGTGGCGATCGCGCGTGCGCTCGCTACCCGTCCCAATCTCGTGTTCGCCGACGAGCCCACCGGCAACCTCGACTCCCGCACCGGTCGAGAGGTGCTCTCCCTGCTCGCCGCGGCCAGCGCCGACTACGGCCAGTCGATCGCCATGGTCACCCACGACCCGATCGCGGCGAGCTATGCCGATCGCATCGTGTTTCTCGCGGACGGCCGAGTCGTCGAAGACCGCGGGCGCTCAACGCCGGAGGAGATCTCGAGCTTTATGCTCGCCATGGAGCAGAGCGCATGAGGGGCATGACCACTCGGGACCACCGATCGAGCATCCTGGTCACGGCGCTGAGCGCAGCCTTCGGCGCCGGACTCATCCAGGCCACCTCGTACCTGACGCAGATCGTTGCCGGAAACCAGATTTCGGAACACGAATCCGTGCAGATCGCCCTGCTGCTGGTCGCCGGCGTCTTCATTCTCATCGCCGTCTATGTGGGTTCGATCGTGACGGCCAATACCTTTGCGACAATCATCGCCGGCCGCACGAGGTCGATCGCGCTCATGCGGCTGATCGGGTCGAGCGCCTCCTCCCTGCGACGCGCCGTCGCGCGCGAGGGGCTGCTCGTGGGCGTGGTGGGCGCCGCCATCGGCGCGGTGGTCGGACTCTCGCTCACCGTCGCTGGCATCCGAATTGCGGTGGCGGCGGGATCGGTTCCCGCGCTCGACTACGGCTCGGTCAATCCCCTCATCGTTCTCCCCACGGTCATCGTCGTGTTGTCCACGTGGGCGGCATCGTGGGTCGGCTCCCGCAGGGTGCTGCGCGTCACGCCGATCCAGGCCACCGGCACCGCGCAGGAGGCAACGCGCGAGGAGACGCTGCGTCGGCCGGTGCGGAACGCGGTGGCGGCCGTGCTGTTCTTCGGTGGCATGCTGCTACTCGCCCTGGGAGCGGCGCTCGGTCTCGTGTCCATGCTGGGCTTTCTCCTCGCCTTCGTCGGCGGCGTCGTCTCCTTCAGTGGCGTTGTGGTGGGAGCGCACCTGGTCATGCCTCTCGCGTTGAGGCTGAGTGGGCGACTGCTCGGCCGGTCCGCGCCGGCGAAGCTTGCGGCCGAAAACGCGCTGCGGTACCCGGAGCGCAGTTCCCGCACCGCTATCGGCCTCGTCATCGGTGTAACGCTGATCACGACCTTCGCCGTGGCAGCTCAGGGCTACTCGAGCATGATCGAGCAGGCCATGGCGACCGAACCAGACAGTTATCGGGGCGCCGATCAGGTGCTGTCGGTCACTCTGGGCGTGTTCACTGCGCTCACCGGCTTCTCGGCTCTCATCGCCGCTTTCGGCATGATCAACAACCTCTCGTTGAGCGTGCTGCAGCGCACGAGAGAGCTGGGCCTTCTCCGTGCTCTCGGCTTCACCGGCAGGCAGGTGCGCCGGATGATCGTGGCCGAGAGCGCGCAGATGACGATTGCCGCCGTCGGCCTGGGCTTGATCCTCGGAGTGGTGTACGGCTGGGCCGGCGCGCAATCGCTGCTCGGATCGATCTGGGGCAGCCCCGGACTGGTCTGGCCGTCGGTCCCGTGGTTGCTCCTCGTCATCCTCGCCGTCGGTGCCGCGCTGCTCACCCTCGCCGCAGCCCAGGCTCCGGCTCGCCGTGCCGTCTCCATCGTGCCCGTGGCTGCTCTGGCGCTCGACTAGCGGTGCGCTGTGAGCGCGCTGGGCGAATCGCGCGTGCCGCTGAAGATTCCCTCAGGATGCCCGAGAGCTCCTCTCCGAGCGCGTCGCGCTTCAGATAATGGAGCTTCTGGATGCGCGGAGGAGCGTGGACGTGCTCGATGGACTGTGGCATCTGAGGCTGATCGACGGGCCCCTGCCGATCATCATCTCTCTGCTCGCGGGCACGGCGGTGATCGTGCTGCTGTCGAGACGGCCGCTGCGGCGGCGCCTGCTCATCAGTGCAATCGCTCTCGCCTGTGGAGCTGCACTCGGTTGGTTGATCGCGTGGCTCGTCAGCGACGTCTGGAACAGTTTCGGCGTGGCGCTCAGCGTGCCGACGCGCCTGTGGACAGCAGCGACCGTGGCCTGCGTCGCTCTGGCGATCGCGAACCTCGGCGGACGCGAACGCGGGCGCTGGCGCACGGTGGTTGCCGCGCTCTCCATCCCGCTGTTCCTACTCACGGGGGGTATCGGCATCAACGCCGATGTCGGCGAGTTCCCGGCCCTCGGACAGGTCTTCGGCAAGACGATCATCCCTCCGCTGAGCCCGGGCTTTCTCGCCACGCTGCGGTCCCACGGCACGCCGGCGGACTGGACGCCTCCCGCGCAACTGCGGATGAAGGGACGCGAGGGACTCATTGACATTCCCTCGCCCGTGTCGCATTTCGATGCCCGCCCGGCCGTCGTCTACCTGCCGCCTGCGGCGCTCGCGGCAAACGCTCCCGCGCTCCCGGTGCTCGTGATGCTCTCGGGCCAGCCGGGGGCACCCTCGAACATCATGACTTCGGGTGCCCTGCCCTCGATCGTCGATGCCTACGCGAGGGCACACCGGGGCCTCGCACCGATCGTGGTCGTCCCCGACCAACTCGGCGCTCCCGAGGCTAATCCGATGTGCGTGGACTCCCCGCTCGGAAACTCCGCGACCTATCTGACCGTCGATGTACCGAACTGGGTGAGATCGCACCTGCGCGTGCTCAGCGGACCGCGATACTGGGCCATCGGCGGGTTCTCTCAGGGTGGTACCTGTTCCATCCAGCTGGGCGCCGCGCATCCGGAACTCTTTGGAAGCATCCTGGACATCGCCGGACAGGTCGCGCCGCACCGTGGTTCCATCTCCGCCACCATCAAGGACGCCTTCGGCGGTTCGGCGGATCGCTATCGGGAGTCGTCACCGCTCGCACTGCTCGCGGCGGGGGCGCCGTACCCGCCGCACACCCTCGCGATCATTGCCGTGGGCGCCAAAGACACGAGATTCGGACCAGGCGCGGTCGTCGTTGCGCACGCCGCCGCCGCGGCAGGAATGAACGTGCACACGTTCACCTCACCCGGCACCGCGCACGACTGGCACACCGTGCAGTACGCACTCACCCGCGCGCTACCGCTGTTCGGCGCGCATTGGGGCCTGACATGACCGCGTGGGCCAGGTCCCGCCGGGCGAGCCTGTCCATCGCGGCGATGATGCTGGTACTCGCCTTCGTCACCGGGTCGCTGTTGCACGGACCGGGGCCACGGCTGCGCCCGCTCGTGGGCACCGGTCTCGACGCGTTCAACGAGCGCCACAACCTCCTGTCACCGCTGAGCTCGGTCTTCTTCGCGAGCGGCCTCCTCGAGCTGCTCGTGTCGCTCGCGGCCCTCGTCTTTCTGGTCGGTGCCGCCGAACGACTCATGGGATGGTGGCGAATGCTGCTCGCATTCGTCGTCACCTCGTACCTCGGCGCGACCATCGGGATGCTGCTGCAGGCCGCTGGTCTGCTCGCGCGCGAGGTCTGGGCGGTGCGCATTCGCGAATTGATCGTCCTCGACCCCTTCACCGCGATCTCGGGAGTCGTGATGACCGCCAGCGCCTGGGCCGGTCCGCTCTGGCGCCGCCGCGTGCGCGTGCTCGGCTTCACGGCACTGATCGTGGTGTTCCTCTATTCGGGGCAGCCGTCAGACCTGTTCCGACTCATCGCGGCCTCGGCAGGACTTCTCCTTGGTTTGCTCATGAAGCGCGTGCGTCCCGGTCTCCGCTGGGCTCGCAGCTCTCATCACGAGGCGCGTGGTCTGCTCGCGGCAGCCCTCATGATCACCGCGGTCGGGCCGTTCGTCAGCATCTTCACGCCGGCCAGGTACGGGCCGCTGCATCCGCTGGGCCTGTTGTTCCGGGATGCCCTTCCGCATCTCAGCAGCGTGAGGCACCTGTGCCTGCACCACATGGCGAGCGCGGGGTGCACGCTCGACGTGGCGCTCGCTCGGCTCAACGGGCCCGGACCGGTGCTGCTCGCGCCACTGCCGCTCATCGTGCTGATCGTGGCCGGTATCGGCATGATCCGTGGGCGCAGGAGCGCGGCGTGGATCGCCATTGCGGTCAACGTGCTCCTCGCCGTCCTCGCGAGCTTCTACTACGGCTTCCTTCCCGCGTTCGGCAGCAATCCGATCGACATCGACAATGCTTCCGGAACCGAATCCGCGGTTCGATTGGCGGTGTCGGTACTCGTTCCGCTCATCATCGCGGTGCTCATCGCCATGAATCTGCGGCACTTCACCGTGCGCACCCAGCGCGGTGTCGTCGTGCACTTCCTCATCAGGGTGGGCGCCTCGTTCGTCCTGCTCTGCGCGCTCTACCTGGCCGTAGGCCTGATCTACCCGCGCCAGTTCCGGCCTGCTGCGACACCGGGGGGTCTCCTGCTCGACCTGCCGGAGCGATTCGTGCCGGTCGGATTCCTGCGGCTCGAGCACCTCACCTTCGTTCCCGTCGCACCGCTCTCGAGGCTCGTCTACGAGTGGATCGGGCCGGCGTTCTGGATAGCGCTCCTCCTCTCGGTCATCCCGGTGTTCTTCTCCGAACGCAATCGCACGAGCTCCGCGGAACGGGAGCGCGTCATCGAACTGCTCGAGGCGGGCGGCGGCGGAACCCTGGGTCGGATGTCGACCTGGAACGGCAACAGCTACTGGTTCTCTGCAGACGGTCGGGTCGCCATCGCGTACCGGGTCTATTCGGGGGTCGCGATCACCACCTCGGATCCCATCGGCCCGCCGACCGAACTCGAGGCGGCCGTGCGCGGTTTCGCCATCTTCTGCGACGACAATGGGTGGACGCCGGTCTTCTACAGCGTGCATGACAGCCTGAGGCCGCTGTTCGAGTCGATGGGCTGGTCTCTCATGATCGTGGGGGAAGAGACCGTGGTGCGGCCCGAGGGCTGGTCGATGCAGGGCAAGGCCTGGCAAGACGTGCGAAGCTCGATCAACCGTGCCGCGCGATCCGGCGTGCGGGCGGAGTGGACGAGCTATCGAGCACTCCCTGTCACTGCCACGGCGCAACTCGAGAGCATCTCCGAGTCCTGGGTCGCCGAGAAGAATCTCCCCGAACTCGGATTCACCCTCGGCGGTCTCGACGAATTGCGCGACCCCGCGGTGGCGCTGCTTCTCGCCATCGACGAGGACGACACCATTCAGGCGGTGACCAGCTGGATGCCGAGCTACCAGGGTGGCGAGATCGTCGGCTGGACCCTCGACTTCATGCGTCGCCGCCCCGACAGCATGAACGGGGTCATGGAGTTCCTGATCGCGACCGCGGCGCTGAGGATGCAGCAGCAGGGGATCGAGACGATGAGCCTCTCGGCCGCTCCGCTGGCACGAAGCCAGGATGCGGCGGCGGGCGCCGGGAGGACGCAGAGACTTCTCGGCTTCCTCGCTCGAACCCTCGAGCCCGTCTACGGCTTTGCCTCGCTGTTGGCGTTCAAGCAGAAGTTCCAGCCCGAGTTCCGCCCGCTGCTGATGGCCTTCCCCGACCCTCTCGCGCTGCCCGCGATCGGATTCGCGCTCGCTCGTGCATACCTGCCGTCCATGTCACTGAGGCAGAGCATCCGATTCGTCCGGAGCCTCGGCTGAGACAGTGCTGAACTGAACGGCCAAGCGGTGCTACCCTGAAAACGTGTTGTTCGGTCTGCTCCTTCTTAGCTGCCGCGACGAGTCCTAACTCAGGCCTCCCTCGTCGCGGAGTCTGGCGTTTTCGAAACGCATCGGCTGACCACTAATTCGCACGAGGAGCAGAGACCATGAAGAACACGCAAACACCATCGGCGATGCCGATTCACAAGTACCGCCCGTATCACGAGACCCTCACCGTCGACCTGCCGGATCGCACCTGGCCAGACGCACACATCACCACGGCGCCGCGCTGGTGCGCGGTCGACCTGCGTGACGGCAACCAGGCCCTCATCGATCCGATGAGCCCCGAGCGCAAGCGCACGATGTTCGACCTGCTGGTGCGGATGGGCTACAAGGAGATCGAGGTCGGCTTCCCGTCGGCGAGCCAGACCGACTTCGATTTCGTTCGCAGCCTCATCGAAGAAGACCTGATCCCCGAGGATGTCACGATCCAGGTGCTGACCCAGGCGCGGGAGCCCCTGATCAACCGCACCTTCGAATCGCTCAAGGGTGCCAAGCGCGCCATCATGCACCTGTACAACTCCACGAGCGTGCTGCAGCGCGACGTCGTGTTCCGCACCGACAAGCAGGGCATCATCGACATCGCCCTCGAGGGTGCTCGGTTGTGCAAGAAGGCCGAGGCGCTCGTCCCCGGCACGGAGATCTACTACGAGTACTCGCCGGAGAGCTACACCGGCACCGAACTCGAGTTCGCCCTCGACATCTGCAACCAGGTGCTCGAGGTCTTCCAGCCGACCCCGGAGCGCAAGGTCATCATCAACCTGCCCGCGACCGTCGAGTCCGCGACCCCGAACGTCTATGCAGACTCTATCGAGTGGATGTCGCGGCACCTCAATCACCGCGAGAACATCATCCTCAGCCTGCACCCGCACAACGACCGCGGAACCGCGATCGCCGCGGCCGAGCTCGGCTACATGGCCGGCGCCGACCGCATCGAGGGGTGCCTGTTCGGCAACGGTGAGCGTACCGGCAACGTCGACCTGGTCGCACTCGGCATCAACCTGTTCACTCAGGGCATCGACCCGCAGATCGACTTCAGCGACCTCGACTCCGTCAAGCGCACCGCCGAGTACTGCAATCAGCTCAAGGTGCACGAGCGCAGCCCCTGGGCCGGTGACCTCGTCTACACGGCCTTCAGCGGCTCCCACCAGGACGCGATCAAAAAGGGCTTCGAGGCGATGGATGCCGACGCGGCCGCGCAGGGCAAGTCCGTGGACGACCTCGTCTGGGCTGTGCCGTACCTGCCGGTCGACCCGAAAGACCTGGGTCGCAGCTACGAGGCGGTCATCCGGGTCAACTCGCAGTCGGGCAAGGGCGGCGTCGCCTACCTGCTGAAGACCGATCACGCGCTCGACCTGCCACGCAAGCTGCAGATCGAGTTCAGCGGCGTTGTCCAAGCCAAGACGGATGCCGAGGGCGGCGAGGTGACGAGCGCCCAGATCTGGGACATCTTCACCGACGAATACCTCCCGGCGGCGATCGACGACGACAAGTGGGGACAGTTCGAGCTCACCCGCACGCGCACCTCGAGCGACCTCTCGGGTGAGATCTCGCTGCAGATCGACCTGCGCGTCGGCGAAGACGTGATCGCGACGGAGGCGACCGGCAACGGCCCCATCGCGGCGTTCCTCAACATCATGGCCGAGCAGAACATTCAGGTGAAGCTGTTCGACTACGTCGAGCACGCACTCAGCGCGAGCGGCGACGCGCTCGCCGCGGCCTACGTCGACCTGGACGTCAATGGCGTGAGGCTGTGGGGCGTGGGAATCGACGCTGACATCTCCACGGCATCCCTCAAGGCGGTCGTCTCCGCGGTCAACCGCGCGGTGCGCGCGACCGCCGGCGACCGCGAACTCGCGAGCGTGTAGGCACCGTCATCTTCCGTAGTAGCGTCGAGGCATGACGAGCAGCGAATCCGGCCCCCTGGCCGCGGTTCCCGGCTCCACTGCCTCGGCAGCTACGGCGGATGGCGCGCACGCCGTGCCCCGGCCGCTCGCCGAGAGCATCATCGATCACGCGGCGCTCGTGCGAAACCTGCGTCGCCTGCGCGCCGGCCACCACGCGAAGTTCATGGCTGTCGTCAAGGCCGGTGCCTTCGGCCACGGCGCGGTGGAGACCGCGCGCACCGCACTCGCCGCCGGTGCGGAATGGCTCGGCGTCGCGACCCTGGAAGAGGCGCTCGAACTGCGCCGCGCGGGCATCTCCGCGCCGATCCTGGTCTGGCTCATCGATCCCTGGTGCGATCTCGCGGCGGGCATTTCCGCAGGGGTGACGCTCTCCTGCGCCAACCTGGAGACTCTCGCGGCGGTGCTGGAGGCCACGACCGACGCGGGCGTCGCGGCGCAGATCCAGCTCGAACTCGACACGGGTATGGCACGAGCCGGTGCCACTGACGCGGCGTGGGCCGAACTGTGTGCCGCGGCGGCGGCGGCGGAAAGCGCGGGTTCCGCCCGCGTGAGCGGGGTGTGGTCGCACTTCGCACTGGCGTCGGATCCCGGTCCTGAGGGTGTGCGCTCGGCCGTCGCCGCATTCGAGCACGGACTGGCCGTCGCTCGTGGGGCCGGGCTCGATCCCGAAGAGGTGCACCTCGCCAATTCCGCGGCGACGCTCGCGCATCCGGAGACAGCGCTGACGATGGTGCGCTGCGGCGCATCGCTCTACGGCATAGAGACCGTCACCGGCCAGACTCACGGCCTCGAGCCGGCGCTCCGGCTCGTGACGCGCGTGACCCAGTTGCGACGCATTCGGGCCGGTGCGGGAGTCGGCTACGACCACCGCTTCGTCACCGCGCGAGACACGACGATCGTGCTGCTGCCGGTGGGCTACGCCGACGGGGTGCCGCGGGTGCTGGGCGGACGCGCCGAGGTCATGATCGGCGGGAGGCGCTACCCGATGGTCGGCGTGGTCTCCATGGACCAGGTCACGGTCGACGTGGGAGACGCGGAGGTCGCGCTCGGCGACGAGGTCGTGCTGCTCGGAGATGCGAGCCGCGGGGAACCCGATGCGGCAGAATGGGCACGGCTCGCCAGCACCCTGTCGCACGAAATCCTGACCGGGCTCGGTGGGAGAATCTCGAGAAGGCATGTGAACGTCCTGTGAACACGAACACCGGCAACGGCGGCCAGAACGCCAAGACCACCGTCGGCATCATCTTCGGCGGCGCGAACAGCGAGCACGAGGTCTCCTGTTCTTCGGCGCGGGGCGTGCTCGCGAATCTCGAACCAGACCTGTTCGAGCCGGTGCTGCTCCGGATCGGGCGCGACGGCCTCTGGCGGCGCGTCGAGAGCATCGACGACGAGGCCGAGGGTGGCTCGACCCTGCCGCGCCTCGACGATCTGGATGTCGTCCTCCCGGTGTTGCACGGCCGTTTTGGCGAAGACGGCACCGTGCAGGGGCTGCTCGAACTCGTCGGCGTGCCCTACGTCGGTTGCGGTGTTCTCTCGAGTGCGCTCGCGATGGACAAGCTCATGGCGCAGGGTGTGCTGGCCGCGGCCGGGCTTCCCACGGTCACGTCGGTCGGCGTCACCGAACGAACGCGAGCCGAGGCCGCCGCGGCCGCTGAGCGGCTCGGCTATCCCGTCTTCGTGAAACCGAACCGGGCGGGCTCCAGCGTCGGCGTGAGCAGGGTCGACTCTCCTGCGGAACTGGACGCGGCCCTCGAGCTGGCCCTGGAATCCGACAGCACCGCCGTGCTGCAACCGCTCATGGTCGCCGAGGAGATCGACCTCGGCGTGCTTCAGCAGCCCGACGGCGAGCTCGTCGTGGGCGCACCGCTGCACATCCTGACCGCCCGTGGCAGTGCGTTCTTCGACTACGCGGCGAAGTACACCGACGGCGGGCACGAGTTCGAGATTCCGGCGAAGATCCCGGATGAGCTGCGCGCGACACTCACCGACCTCGCGATCGCAGCCTTCCACGCCCTCGATTGCGAGGGGCTCGCGCGCGTGGACTTCTTCCTGTCCGCGGACGGTTCGGTCGCGATCAACGAGGTCAACACGATGCCGGGCATGACGGCGCTCAGCCAGTTCCCCTCGATCTGGCAGGCCTCGGGTGTCGGCTATCCGGAGCTCCTCCGTCGTCTCATCGACCGCGCGCTAGCGGCGCGCCCCGCCCGTTCCAGAACCGCGTAGTCGAGGGCGCGGCAGTCTCGGCAGTCGGTCGATGGTGCGCTGCTCGGGCAGTCGCCAGTTGAACAGCACCGCGAGTTCGCGCACACCGAAGGTGACCACCGTGCAGACGACGGCCGCGACGAGCACGTTGACCCCGAGCGCGACCAGTACGACGAGGCTCGTCGAGCCCGCGACGGCGGCGATCGCGTAGAGCGAGCCGACGTGCATGAGCGCAATCGGCAGGGCCAGCAGCATGTCGCGCAGGATCGAACCACCCACCGCGGAGAGCACTCCGACGAAGATGGCGGGCACCTCACCCACGCCGAGCGCGAGCGCCTTCGTCGTTCCGATGGCGCCGAACAGGCCGATCGTGAGCGCGTCGAGCGCGGTGATCACGTGGCTGAGCCTGGCGAAGATGCGGGCCAGCAGCATCCCGGTGAGCGCCGCGGCCGTGGCCACAGGAAGGTACCAGTTGCTCTTGAGCGCCGCTGGCAGCACATTCAACAGCAGGTCTCGCAGGATGCCGCCGCCGAATCCGGTCGCGACCCCGATGATCGCGATGCCGAGTAGATCGAGCCTGCGGTCGCGGAACTGGGCGGCGAACATCGCCCCCTGCACTCCGCCGATCGCGATGGCGAGCAGGTCGGCCCACACGGGGATCACGAAGGCGGCTGGGTGCATCCGACCATTCTCCAGCCTCGCGACGGCTCCGGCGGCATTGTGGCAGTTGTCTCTCGCTGCCTGTCGTCACGCGCTTCGCTCGGTTCGGCATCCGATAATGGTGGGGTGCCCCTCTACCGTGATGAAGCCGTCGTGCTCAGAACCCACAAGCTGGGCGAAGCCGACCGCATCGTCACGATGCTGAGCAGGCAACATGGCAAGATCCGCGCGGTGGCGAAGGGCGTTCGGCGCACCGCGTCGAAGTTCGGTGCGCGGCTCGAACCCTTCATGGTCGCCGATGTGCAGTGCTACGAGGGTCGCAGCCTCGACATCATCACCCAGGCGGAGTCGCTCGGCTCCTACGGTGCCGAGATCACCAGCGACTACGGCAGCTACACGGCCGCGAGCGTCATGGTCGAGACCGCCGACAAGCTCACGGATGACGACGGCAGCCTGCAGCAGTACCTCCTGCTGGTCGGTGCCCTGCGCTCGCTGGCCCGGCGCGAGCATCCGCCCACCCTGACTCTCGACTCGTACCTCCTGCGCGCCCTCTCGATCGCGGGATGGGCGCCGAGCTTCGTGGACTGCGCCGTGACCGGCGCCCCCGGCCCGCACACGATGTTCGTGGTGCAACTGGGCGGGGTGGTCGCCGACGATGTCGCGCCTCCCGGGTCTCCGCGGCTCGACCCGTTGACGCTGTCGCTGCTCGGCGCGCTGTTGACCGGCGATTGGGACGCGGCCGAGGTCTCGGACGAGCGGCACCGCAGCCAGGCCAGCGGCGTCGTGGCCGCGTACACGCAGTTCCACCTGGAGCGCAGTCTCCGCTCGCTGCAACACGTCGATCGGACGATCGCGTGAGCCCGGTCGCGAAGACCCATAGGGACGCCGTCGACTTCAAACCGATCGACTGGACCGGCCAGTATCCGCCGACGTTTGCGCGCGGCGCGGTGCCCGAGCACGTCGCGATCGTCATGGACGGAAACGGTCGCTGGGCGAACGGCAGGGGACTCACGCGCATAGAGGGTCACCGTGCAGGCGAGGCCGCGCTGCTCGACGTCGTCGCCGGAGCCATTCAGGCCGGGGTCAAGCACCTCAGCGTCTACGCCTTCTCCACCGAGAACTGGAAGCGCTCGCCCGAGGAGGTCAGGTTTCTCATGGGCTTCAATCGAGACGTGCTGCACCGCCGCCGCGACCAGCTCAACGACTGGGGAGTGCGCGTGCGCTGGGCGGGGCGGAAGCCCAGGCTGTGGACATCCGTCATCAAGGAGCTGCAGTTCGCAGAGCGACTCACCGCCCGCAACTCGGTGCTCACGCTCACGATGTGCGTCAACTATGGCGGTCGCACGGAGATCGCGGATGCCGTGCGCGCGCTCGCAGAGGAGGTCGCGGCGGGCAGGCTCAAGCCCTCGGGTATCAGCGAGAAGTCGATTCAGAAGCACCTCTACACCCCCGACCTGCCCGACGTTGATCTGTTCGTGCGCAGCTCGGGGGAGCAGCGCACGAGCAACTTCATGCTCTGGCAGAGCGCCTACGCCGAGATGGTGTTTCTCGACACCTACTGGCCCGACTTCGGCCGGCAGCAACTGTGGGAGGCCATCGAGCTCTACGCCGCCCGCAACCGCCGCTTCGGTGGCGCCGTAGACGCGCCCTCCGCCTGAGCCGCGCGGCTGCGCCTACGGCTCGCGCCCTTGCGGCTGCCCTTCCGTATCGCGCCACCAGGATCCCTCCGCCGCGGAACCCTCCGCCGCCGGCCCTTTCGGAAATTCAGGACATTGGTCACGCCGAACGGCCATAGGCGTGCTGAGAGCCCTCTTTGTGCGCCCATTGTCCTGAATTTCCGAAACCCCGAGGAGAGAGGGGCGCCCTGCGGGGTTTGGGTCGCGAGGACCCTAAGTGCTACAATCAGTTCAGGTCATAACGACCCTTACTGAATCGAGTGAGATGGACGCGTCACAGCGCGAGGGGCAGGGCATCTCGCTCGCCGTCTCGACCGTGATCTTCGCCCTGCGTCCGCACGCCGAAACCGGCCTCAGCACCGTGTGGATTCCGCTGGTGCGCCGCATCCGCGACCCCTTCGACCGCTCATGGGCCTTGCCCGGCGGCTGGGTCAGGGCCGAGGAGAGCCTCTCGGATGCGGCGGCTCGCAACCTGCTCGAAACGACCTCGCTGTCGCCCACCTACCTCGAGCAGCTCTATGCCTTCGGCGATGTCGACCGCTCTCCCGGGCGCCGCGCGGTATCCATCGTCTACTGGGCGCTCGTTCGACAGGACGAGGCCGAGCGCGCCACCGAGGGCGAGAACGTGCGCTGGTTTCCCGCCGACGAGCTGCCGACGCTGGCCTTCGACCACAACGTCATCGTCGAGTACGCCCTGTGGCGCCTGCGCACCAAGATGGAGTACTCCCGCATCGCCCGCGCCTTCCTCGGCGAGACCTTCACGCTCAGCGAGCTTCGACTCGTCCATGAGGCGGTGCTTCAGCGCCAGCTCGACCCGGCCAACTTCCGGCGGCAGGTCGAGGCGTCGAAGACGCTCGTGCCGACGGATGCCGTCGTTTCCGGCGGCCGGCACCGACCTCCGCGCCTCTTCCGCTACGACGAGAGCGTTGAGCTCGTCGACAACGGCCCGCTCGGTCCGAGCAAACAGTAAGCCCCGACAAGACCCCGACGAACAAAGAAACCAGGGAGCACCGTGTCATCGATTGACGCAACCATTCAGTTCATTCGCGCGACGGGAACGGGTTCCACCTGCGCGCCGGAACTCGCCGACGGCCCCTGGGTCTTCGACGCACTGCCCGAACCGGGCTACGGTCCCGGCGCCTCGATGGGCGACATCATCCCCACGGATGCGCCGCGGCAGGGAGTGCTGCCGAGCGAGTACCAGCGCGCCTCGAACGAGGAGCTGCACGAGCGCATCCGTGCCGCGAAGCGAAGCCTCGGCTCGCGCGTGGTCGTGCTCGGCCACCACTACCAGCGCGACGAGGTCGTGCAGCACGCCGACTTCGTGGGCGACTCCTTCCAGCTCGCGGGGGCCGCGCAGACGGTGCCCGAGGCCGAAACCATCGTCTTCTGCGGCGTCCACTTCATGGCCGAGACCGCGGACATCCTCGCCCGCCCCGGCCAGTCGGTCATCCTGCCGAACCTCGCGGCGGGCTGTTCCATGGCCGACATGGCCGACATCGACTCGGTGACCGAGTGCTGGGAACAGCTCGAGGCGCTCTACGGAACAGAGCCGGATGCCGAAGGCCGTGTTCCCGTCATTCCGGTCACCTACATGAATTCTTCAGCCGCGCTCAAGGGCTTCTGCGGCGACCACGGCGGTATCGTCTGCACCTCGTCGAACGCGAAGACGGTGCTGGAGTGGGCCTTCGCGAGGGGCCAGCGCGTGCTCTTCTTCCCCGACCAGCACCTCGGGCGCAACACGGCGAAGTCGATGGGAATCCCGCTCGAGCAGATGCCGATGTGGAACCCTCGCAGCCCCCTCGGTGGGAACGACGCCGACACGCTCGACGCGGCCAGGGTCATCCTCTGGCACGGCTTCTGCAGCGTGCACAAGCGCTTCAGCGTCGACCAGATCGAACTCGCGAGAATGGAGTTCCCGGGGGTGCGCGTGATCGTGCATCCGGAGTGCCCGATGCCCGTCGTCGACGCGGCAGACGAGGCGGGGTCGACGGAGTACATCCGGCGCGCCGTCGCCGAGACGACTGAGCCGACGACCTTCGCCATCGGCACCGAGGTGAACATGGTCAATCGGCTCGCCTCCGAGCATCCGGAGCACACGATCTTCTGCCTCGATCCGGTCGTCTGCCCCTGCTCGACCATGTACCGCATCCACCCCGGCTACCTCGCCTGGATTCTCGAGGGGCTCGTGCGCGGTGAGGTGATCAACCAGATCTCGGTGCCCACCGAGGTCGCGGCATCGGCGCGAGTCGCCCTCGAGAGGATGCTGGCGGCGCGCCCGTGAGCCACATCATCGTCGTCGGCACCGGCATCGCCGGGCTCGTGGCCGCGCTCGAGGCGAGTGCGCGCCACGACGTGACGCTCGTCACGAAGGCGGAGCTCACCGAGAGCAACACCCGCTATGCGCAGGGTGGGATCGCGGCCGCACTGTTCCCCGACGACAGCGTCGAGGAGCACGTCGCGGACACGCTGCGTGCGGGCGGAGGCCTCGCCGATCCGCGACTCGTGCGGATCCTCTGCACGGAGGGCCCCGACCGCATCCGCGAGCTTCAACAGCTCGGAGTCGAGTTCGATCGCGTCGGCGGCGAGCTCGCACGCGGTCGCGAGGCCGCGCACTCGCGCGCCAGGGTGCTCCACGCCGGCGGCGACGCGACCGGTTTCGCGATCGAGAAGGCGCTCGCCGACCGAGTCGAGCGCGCCCGCATCAGCGTGCTCGAGCACAGCTTCGTCGCGGAGCTGGTCGTCACCGACGGTGCGGTCACCGGCATCGAGGTGATCGATTCGCTCGGCCGGTCGCGAGTCCTCGCTGCCGATGCCGTGATCCTCGCGAGCGGCGGCGCGGGCCAGCTCTACTCGCACACGACCAACCCGCTCGTCGCCACCGGGGACGGCGTGGCCGCAGCCTGGCGCGCCGGAGCGGCACTCGGCGACGTCGAGTTCTACCAGTTCCACCCCACCTCGCTCGCGGTTCCGGGCAACTTCCTCGTCTCCGAGGCGGTGCGCGGTGAGGGTGCCGTGCTGCTCGATGACGCGGGCCGCAGGTTCATGACCGGCGTGCATCCGGATGCCGAACTCGCCCCCCGAGACGTCGTCGCGCGAGGCATAGCGGCCGCGATGGCCGCGCAGGGCGGAGCCCCCGTGCATCTCGATGCCACCGGACTCGGCGCGGACTTCCTGCGCGAGCGCTTTCCCGGCATCACCCGCGCCTGCGAGGCCAACGGCATCGACTGGACGCGCGAGCCCGTGCCGGTGACACCTGCGGCGCACTACTGGATGGGCGGCGTGCGCACCGACGAGTGGGGGAGAACGTCGCTCCCCGGTCTCGTTGCCGTCGGCGAGGTGGCGAACACCGGTGTGCACGGGGCCAACCGTCTCGCCTCGAACTCGCTGCTCGAGTCGCTCGTCTTCGCGGCGCGCAGCGTGCAGGTTCTCGGTGAGCCGTGGCCCGAAGTGTCGATCGGCGAATCCGCTGTCGTCGACACCGCAGCGATGCCGACGACCCCGGTGGAGAGGGGCGCGCTGCAGTCACTCATGTGGAACGCTGCGGGCCTGTACCGCAACGAGGGCGAGCTCTCGGCGGCCGCAACCGTGCTCGCGGGCTGGGGTGCGGCATCCGGTTCTGTAGCCGAGCGGGAGACCCGTAATCTTCTCGATCTCGCACGGGTCGTCGTGGCGGCCGCGCGCGCCCGGCGCGAATCCCGAGGCGCCCACTTCCGATCCGACTTTCCGAGCACAGACCCCGCCGAGGCGCGACACGTGACCTGGGCGCGAAAGGTAGCCGTTCCATGCTGACCAGCCAGGCCATCCGAGCCGTCATTGAACCCGCTCTCGCCGAGGACGCGCCGTGGGGCGACGTGACGAGCGAGCTCCTGCTCCCGGCCGATGCCACCGCGACCGCCGTGCTCTCGGCGCGCGAGCCGGGAGTGTTGAGCGGCGGCGAGGTGTTCGCCGCCGCGATGACGACGGTCGATCACGCGACCGCCGTCACCTTCGACCTCGCCGATGGCGCCGCGTTCGAGCGGGGTTCGGTGATCGCGACCGTGCGCGGCAACGCACGCGCGATCCTGCGGGCGGAGCGGGTCGCGCTCAACCTCGTGCAGCGGATGAGCGGCATCGCCACTCTCACGTCCCGCTACGTTGCGGAGGTGAGCGCCACCTCGGCTCGAGTGGTCGACACCCGCAAGACCACCCCCGGCCTTCGCGCGCTCGAGCGCCACGCGGTGCGCTGCGGCGGCGGACACAACCACCGCTTCTCGCTCTCGGACGCCGTGCTCGCGAAGGACAATCACCTCGCCGTGCTGCTCGCGGGAGGCCGTGATCTCACCGAGGTACTGCGGGAGGCCCGATCGAGACTGTCACACACGACACACTTCGAGGTGGAGGTCGACCGCATCGACCAGATCGAGCCCGTGATCGCCGCCGGGGTGGACACGATCATGCTCGACAACTTCACGCCGGCCGAGCTGCGTGAAGGAGTCGCGATCGTCGCCGGTCGCGCGCTCGTGGAGGCCAGTGGCAATGTCAACCTCGACACGATCCGGGAGATCGCCGAAACCGGTGTCGACATCATCTCCGTCGGCGCGCTCACTCACAGCGTCCGTGCGCTTGACCTCGGGCTGGACGTGCAGTTGGACAAGCCGTGATCTACCTCGACTCGGCAGCCACCACCGCGGTGCGCCGCGAGGTGATCGAGGCGATGTGGCCGTACCTCACCGGCGACTTCGGCAACCCCTCCAGCCATCACGCGCTTGGTGAGTCCGCGGCGACCGCCCTCGCCGCGGCTCGCGCGACCGTGGCTCGCTGGCTCGGTTGCCGCGCATCCGAGGTCGTCTTCACCTCCGGCGGCACAGAGGCCGATAACCTCGCGATCAAGGGGCTCGCGCTGGCGGCGCCGCGTGGGCGCCACATCGTCACGACGCCGATCGAGCACGAGGCGGTGCTCGAGTCGTGCGACTATCTGGTGCGGCAGCACGGCTTCGAACTCAGCACAGTGCGCGTCGATAGCGACGGACTCGTCGACCTCGACGAACTCGAGTCACTCGTGCGGGACGACACCACACTCGTGTCCGTCATGTACGCCAACAATGAGGTCGGCACGGTGCAGCCGGTCGCTGGCATCGCTGACGTGGCGAAACGGCATGGCGCACGAATGCACACGGATGCGGTGCAGGCCGCCGGGGCTCTACCGCTCGATGTAGCGGGGCTCGGTGTCGATGCGCTCAGCGTGTCAGGACACAAGCTCGGTGCCCCGAAGGGCATCGGCGCGCTGTACCTGCGTGGCGGCGTCGCGGTCGAGCCCGTGCTGCACGGGGGAGGGCAGGAACGCGGAAAGAGGTCCGGCACGGAGAACGTTGCCGGTGCGGTGGGCCTGGCTGCGGCAATCGAACTCGCGTCGCGGATGCCGGGCGATGCGCTGGGGCGGCTGGGCGGCATCCGCGACGGCTTCATCGACGAGGTGCTCGCGACCGTGCCCGGGGCCGTACTCACGGGGCATCGTACGCTCCGACTCCCGGGCAACGCGTCGTTCTGCTTCCCGGGCACGAGCGGTGAGGCGGTGCTGCTGCAATTGGAGCAGCATGACATTGTCTGCTCGAGCGGATCGGCGTGCGCCGCGGGGCGAGACGACCCCTCGCACGTGCTCGTCGCGATGGGCATCGACCCGGCCGTCGCCCAGACTGCCGTGCGCTTCAGCTTCGACGCCGCGACCACCGCGGAACAACTGCACGAGGTGGCACAGCGCCTCCGCGAGGCGGTCGCGTCAGTGCGCGCGATCGGCGCCCCGACCCGCTGACGCTGCCCCTCCTTCGGCGCGTGCACCTCCGGCCCCAGCCCCCCTTCGGAAATTCAGGACTATGGCGCCGCGGACGCGCCGCGCGTGCCGTATTGCGGCTCGCGGCGAACCCATGTCCTGAATTCCCGAAAGCATGGCGCGGGGGAGGCGGCTCAGCGGCAATCGGTACGCTGGCAGCATGCCCAATACCAGCCCGATCCGCACCGGAATCATCGGCTTCGGCCTCTCCGGCCGCGTCTTCCACGCACCGTTCGTCGCGACGAACCCCGCCTACTCGCTCGATCTGATCGCCACGAGCGACCAGGAACGGGCCGCGGATGCCCGGCGCATGCACGCGGGCACCGAGATCGTCGAGACCCCGGCCCAGTTGCTCGCCAGGGCCAACGAGCTCGACCTCGTCATCCTTGCCTCGCCCGCGCACGTGCACCTCGAGCAGGGGCTGGCGGCTCTTGCCGCGGGCGCGGCCGTGGTCATCGACAAGCCGTTCGCTGCCTCTGTCGCCGAGGCCGAGCAACTCATCGCCGCGGCCGAAGCCGCAAACCGACCACTTGCGGTGTTCCAGAACCGCCGCTGGGACGGCGACTTCCTCACCGTCAAGAAGCTCCTGACCGAGGGGAGACTCGGCACCGTGCACCGCTTCGAGTCCACCTTCGAGCGCTGGTCTCCGGCGCTCCGTGACCGCTGGCAAGACACGACCACGGTCGCCCAGGGAGCAGGCATCGCCTATGACCTCGGCAGCCACCTCGTCGACCAGGCGCTGCACCTCTTCGGACCAGCCACGGTCCAGCACGCCGAACTATCGATTCTTCGTGCGGGTGCCACGAGCGATGACGAGGCGTTTATCTCGCTGCTGCACGAGGGCGGTGTGCGTTCGCACCTCACTATGAGCCGCGTCGCCGCGCAGAGCGGTCCGCGATTCCGAGTGCTCGGTTCGTTCGCCGCCTACGTCGTGCACGGACTCGACAGCCAGGAGCCCCTGCTCAAGGCCGGCGGCCTGCCGACCGACGACGGCTACGGTATCGAGCCAGAGAGCGCCTGGGGGCTGGTCGGCATCGACGGTTCGAAGGATGTCCGCCCCGAGCGACTGCCCACAGAACGCGGCGACTACCCGGCCTTCTATGCCGCACTGGCGGCGAGCATCCGCGAGGGTGCGCCACTGCCCGTGGACCCGCGCGATTCCCTCGAAGCGCTCAGGATTCTTGCGCGCGCCCACGAGCTGAGCGGCGTCTGAGCCAGCGCGCGCCGTGCGGAGACCGGTCGCTACGCCGTGCGAGCGGCGGCAGCGAGGCCCCAGTCGGCGCCGTCGAGCGACCGGAGTTGCGTGAGGGCGGCCGCGATGCTCGGCACGCGCTCGGCACCCTGACTGCTGACGACGTGCATGCTCCGCAGGCTCTTCGGAGCGTGCGGACGGGTCACGGCTCCCGGTGGAATCACCGTCGTCGCCAGCGCGAGGCGCGGAAGCATCGCCACTCCGAGTCCGTTGGCGACGATGTTCAGAACGGCGCTGGCGTTGTCCGTCTCGAACGTGATCGTGGGTTCGAACCCGGCGACCTCACAGACGGCCAGGAGATGTCCGCGGCACCGCGGACATCCGGCGATCCAGCGCTCGTTCGACAGTGCGGCCACGTCGAGCACGTCGAGATCGGCGAGCGGACTGTCGGCTGGAATGACCGCGACCATCTCCTCGTGGAACAGGGTCTCGACGGCCAGACCGTTTGCGCTGTCGCGGTGCGGGTCGGTGCGATCGCCGAGGTAGCTAAAGGTGATGGCGAGGTCGATGCTGCCCTCGCGCAACAGGGTGACGGCTTCGGGCGGCTCCGCCTCGACGTAGCTCACCAGGATGCCCGGATGCGTGCGTGCCATCGCCGCGATCAGCCGCGGCACGAGCGTCGAGGATGCGGTCGGAAACGCCGCGAGTCGCACCGTGCCGGAGCGGAGGCCGGCGAGGTCAGCGAGATCGCCGGATGCCGCATCCAGCGCCGAGGTGATGGCGAGCGCGTGGCGGGCGAGCACCTGTCCGGCCTCGGTGAGGCGCACGGTTCTGCCGACGCGGGTGACGAGCGGCAGAGAGAGCCGAGCCTCCGTGCGCTGCAGATGCTGGCTGATCGCAGGCTGGCTGTACCCCAGCGCCTTCGCCGCGCCCGTGATGCTCCCGGACTCCGCGATCGCGCGCACGATGCGGATCGAATGGAGATCGAGCGCGGCGTCGGTGTCTGAACCCATGTCGGAAGCATAACCAACCGCTATGGATCGCATGTGAATGATGCCCTTGTCGCATGTGTGAACCGCGATCATGCTGGAGGGATGAACACAGCACCGGCGGCCACAAGCCGCGACACCTCGCCCGCGCTACAGCGCGCGATCGACAGCTACCAGGCGCCGCGCGGCTACCTCGCCGTCGCCTCCATCGGCCTACCCATCGCCGAGACCATCAGCGCTCAGAAGCACGACCTCGACCTGTGGTCGGCCGCGAGTCGCGACCCCATGGACTACGACGGAATCCTCGAGCGCACCCGCGGCTACTACGCGAAGCTCGTCGGCGTCGCGCCGGATCGGGTGGCCACGGGGTCTCAGACCTCCGTCATTGCCAGTCTCGTGGCCGCAGCGGTCCCGGATGGCGCGGAAGTGCTCTGCGTGAATGGAGAGTTCAGCTCGGTCGTCTTTCCGTTCCTGCAGCGGCCGGGGATCCGCATCCGTTATGTCGACGTCGTCGAGCTTGCGGATGCGATCACCGACGACACCTGGCTCGTCGCCTTCTCGCACGTGCAGTCGGCGTCCGGCCTCGTCGCTGATGTCAACGCGATTGCCGAGGCCGCCGCGCGACATGACACGTACACGTTCTGCGACCTGACGCAGTCCGCGGGAGCGCACCCGGTCGATGCCGCGCTCTTCGACGCCACCGTGTGTCACGCCTACAAGTGGCTGTGCAGCCCGCGCGGAGTGGCCTTCCTCACGGTGAGCGAGCGCTTCCAGGACGTGCTGACCCCTCTGCAGGCGGGCTGGTACGCCGGGGATGACGTGTGGGCGTCGTGCTACGCGCCGCACATGCAGCTGGCACCGACGGCGCGTCGCTTCGACGTCTCGCCGGCGTGGCCCGCGTGGGTCGGTGCGGAGCCCGCGATCAGGATGTTCTCGGAGCTGGACATCGCCGAGGTCTGGGCGCGGATCTCGGGTCTGGGGGCACAGCTGTGCGACGCGCTCGGAGTGGAGCAGCAGCGGCAGGCGATCGTGACCTGGCCGGATGCCGACGGCAGCGACCTGCGCAAGCTCACCGCTGCGGGCATCCGGGTCTCCGGTCGCGCCGGGCGCCTGCGTGCCTCGTTCCACCTCTGGAACGACGAGTCCGATGTCGACGCTGTCGTCGCGGCCCTCCGCTGACCCGCCGCCCGCCTTTCGGAAATTCAGGACTTTGGCGCGCAGAGGTGTCCCTGAACTGCTGTTCGCCCCGTTTTCGCGACCATAGTCCTGAATTTCCGAAGGGCCGCGCGCAGATAGGGTTGAAACCTACGTATCGACCGCGCATCCAGCGCGGCTGAATTTTGGAGTTTCAGTGGCCAACACGCCGTCCTCGCTCGACCCCGTCATCAACCTCGCCAAGCGCCGCGGCTTCGTCTTCCAGGCCGGTGAGATCTACGGCGGGTCGCGTTCCGCATGGGACTACGGCCCCCTCGGCACGGCGCTGAAGGAGAACATCAAGCGCCAGTGGTGGCAGTTCATGGTGCAGGGGCGTGACGACGTCGTCGGAATCGACTCCTCGGTGATCCTGCCTCGCAAGGTGTGGGAGGCATCCGGTCACGTCGAGGTCTTCAGCGACCCGCTCGTCGAATCCCTGCACACGCACAAGCGCTACCGTGCCGACCACCTCCTCGAGGCATACGAAGAGAAGCACGGGCATCCACCGGTCAACGGCCTAGCCGACATCAAGGACCCCGAGACCGGCCAGCCCGGATCGTGGACCGAGCCGCAGAACTTCTCCGGTCTCCTGAAGACCTTCCTCGGTCCCGTCGATAATGAAGAGGGCATGAACTACCTGCGGCCGGAGACCGCCCAGGGCATCTTCGTGAACTTCGCCAACGTGCTCGGATCTTCTCGCATGAAGCCACCCTTCGGCATCGCTCAGGTTGGCAAGAGCTTCCGCAACGAGATCACTCCCGGCAACTTCATCTTCCGCACGCGCGAGTTCGAGCAGATGGAGATGGAGTTCTTCGTCGAACCGGGTACGGATGCCGAATGGCATCAATACTGGATCGACGCGTCGCTCGCCTGGTACACCGATCTCGGCATCAACCCCGAGAACCTGCGTCTCTATGAGCACCCGGCCGAGAAACTTTCGCACTACTCCACCCGCACCGTGGACATCGAGTACCGCTTTGGGTTCCAGGGCAGCCAGTGGGGCGAGCTCATGGGCATCGCGAATCGCACCGACTTCGACCTGAAGACGCACTCCGCGGCATCCGGTGTGGATCTTTCCTACTTTGATCAGTCGAAGAATGAGCGGTGGGTGCCGTACGTGATCGAGCCCGCTTTCGGGTTGACGCGTGCGCTGATGGCATTCCTCGTCGACGCCTACCACGAGGATGAGGCGCCCAACACGAAGGGTGGCGTCGACAAGCGCACGGTGCTGCGGCTCGATCGCAGGCTTGCGCCGGTCAAGGCCGCCGTCCTTCCGCTGTCGCGCAACGAGCAACTCTCGCCGGTGGCGCGGTCGCTCGCGGCTGACCTGCGCAAGTACTGGAGCATCGACTTCGATGATGCCGGCGCAATCGGTCGTCGGTACCGCCGCCAAGACGAGGTCGGCACTCCGTTCGCGATCACCGTCGATTTCGACACCCTCGACGACAGTGCCGTCACCGTGCGCGAGCGCGACTCGATGGCCCAGGAGCGCGTCTCCCTTAACCGCGTGCGCGAGTACCTCGCGGAGCGCCTGATCGGAGCCTGAGTCGTAGCGCGGCTAACGCCGTGTGCGTCCCGCGCGCTGTGTTCGGAAATTCAGGACTGTGGCGCTTGCTGCCGCTGGCGACGCCGCAAACCTCGGCACTGCCAGGGTCGGCCGCACGCCGTTCTCCTGAATTTCCGTAAAGGCGGCACGCAAGCGCTCCTCCACAGGGAGCGCCGTAAGCGCGCGGTCCACGAATGGGGACCGCGGCGGCACGAACTCTCCCTGACTCCGGCACGCTCGCCGCATGCCGGATATAGCGGCCGTCGTCAACTCGCTCGGCGGCATCGCGCAGAAGCAGCAACTCGTCTCTCGTGGCGCGCGCGATCTCGATCTCACCCGTGCCGTCAGGAACGGCAGCGTCAGCAGGGCTCGCCAGGGCTGGTACACGACCCTGCCCGAGTCCGATCTCCGCGTGCGCGCCGTCCGTGTCGGTGGCAGACTGACCGGCATCTCCGCGATTATCCAGGCCGGGGGGTGGGTACTCGGGCATCATCCGCTCCACGTCTCGGTACGTGATAACGCGGCACGATTGCGGGCTCAACACAACCGCCACGTGCGTTTCAACTCGAGCGCGCCCGGTGGTGTCAGGGTGCACTGGGATGCGGCGGAGCTGAGCGAGCGGGGGACCGTCGCATCCGTCGGAATCAGCGATGCACTGTATCGCGTCATTCTCGACGAAGATCTCGAGACCGCCGTCGCCGCCCTCGACTGGGCGCTGAGGAATCGCGTGTTGGATGACGCCGACTTCGAGCGCCTGATGCGTCGCCTTCCCGCCGACTTTCGCCACATTCGCGATTGGCCCGACGGGGTATGTGACAGCTTGCCCGAGAGCCTTTCCCGCACGCGATTCAGGCTGGGTGGACATGTGGTGAGGTCGCAGGTGCCGATCGAAACCGGTGAGGTGATCGATCTGCTCGTCGACGATTGCGTCGGCGTCGATGTCGACGGCGAGGAGTTCCACCTCACGAGCTTCGAGCGAGACCGGCGCAAGGACGCCAACATTCTCATCGGCAAGAACTTTTCCGTCAGACCGAGCGCGCGGATGGTCTTTTACGAGTGGGAGACGGTGATGCTCGCGGTTGAGTCCGCGATCTCGATGCATGTGCGCGCCCCGCAGTGTGGAAATTCAGGACTCGGTACAGTGCCGCGACCAAAGATCCCCGGCGCAGCACTGCGACGACGCAGGTCACGGCGCCATCCTCCTGAATTTTCGAAATCACCCGTACGCAGGCGGGAATAGGAAGGGGCAGCGGGCGTTGACTCTAAGGTGAGCGATCCCATCAAGGTAGACATCTGGTCAGACGTGCAGTGCCCCTGGTGCTACATCGGAAAACGCAAGTTCGAGGCGGGAGCGCGCGAATTCGGGGGAGACGTCGAGATCGAATACCACTCCTTCGAGCTGGCGCCCGACACTCCCGTGGACTTCGATGGCACTCCCGTCGACTACCTCAGTCAGCACAAGGGTGTCCCGCTCGAGCAGGCCGAGCAGATGATCGCGCGCGTCAGCGGAATCGCCGCCAGTGTCGGCCTCGACTACGACTACGACCACGTGCACCAGACCAACACGGTGAAGGCGCACGAACTCATTCATTACGCCAAGGCGAAGGGCCGTCAGCTGGACATGAAGGAGCGCCTACTCAAGGCGTACTTCATCGATGGCCGCCACGTCGGTCGCATCGAGGACCTCGCCGACCTCGCGCAGGAGATCGGCTTCGACCGCGACGATGTCCTGCGCGCGCTCGAGTCCAATCAGTACCTCGCGGATGTGAAGGCTGACGTCGCACTCGCGAACGAGTACGGCATCCAGGGAGTGCCGTTCTTCGTGATCGACGGTAAGTACGGCGTGTCGGGCGCCCAGGAAGCCGAGACCTTCGCCAGCGTGCTTGCTCAGGTGCGCGACGAAAAGGCGGTCGCAGGGTGACGGATGCCGCGCGCGCCCCATTCACGATGCTGGGCGATCCAGAGGCGCTCGTCTGCGAGGGCGACGCCTGCCTGATTTCGGGTCTGGCCGATTCCGCCGCGGAGGCGCCTTCCACGTAGCGCGAGGCGTCACACCTTCGGAAATTCAGGACTCTGGTCGTCGAACTCCGTCAGGATGCCCGGAAGCTCGGGCCCCGCTGCGCGGCTGCGCGGCCGTTGTCCTGAATTTCCGAAAGAACAGCGTGCCGCGACCGGGCGTGCCGCGCCTGCCGTGCCCCACCGGACGTGCCGCGCCTGCGGCGTCGGACGCGCAGCGACTAGCTCAGCCTCAGTCGCTGATGTCGGCCACGGTCGCGGCGAACCCGGCGATGAGCGCATCCGCTTCAACGAAGGCGCTCCAGCCGTGCGCCCCCGCGCCCATCGCGACTCGTCGGCCCACGATGCGCGAGTCGGCGAAGACCGGCCACGCAACGGAGCTGCCCAGCGGGGTGATGGTCCCGCGCTCGTACCCCGTGACCTCGAGCGCCTGCTCGGGGGAGGGGAGCCGCAGCTTGTTGACGCCCACGACCGCGCGCAGCTTCGGCCAGGAGATCTGCCTGTCACCCGGCACGAGCGCGAACAGGAAAGTGCCGTCGTGTCGCTTGACCACGAGCGACTTGACAATGTCGACGGCGGAGATGCCGAGCAGTTCCGCCGCCGCCTCGAGCGAATCGGCGGCCGGACGCGAGACGAGCTCGATGTCGATCCCACGCGCCGCAGCGTCGGCGATGACCCGATCTCGCCCGGAACTCGGGTTCGTGCCAGGCCCTCCTGAACCCTCGGAGCCATCCGCCATCGCGCGGTCGTCGGCTACGTCAGACTCCGCGCTCGTCATGCACGCTCTCGCTTTCTGGGAGAATTGAGGGGTGACCACTCTCACAGCCACCGACACCAGATTACAGATCGGGCCCATCACCCTCGATGCGCCTGTCGTTCTGGCGCCCATGGCCGGCATCACGAACACCGCGTTCCGCCGCCTGTGCCGCGAGTTCGGCGCCGGTCTCTACGTCAGCGAAATGATCACGAGCCGCGCCCTCGTCGAGCGCACCGAGGGCTCGATGCGGCTGATAGGTCACCACGAGTCCGAGACGCCACGCAGCATCCAGCTCTACGGCGTCGACCCCAAGACGCTCGCCGAAGCGGTCACGATGCTCGTCGCAGAAGACCGTGCAGACCACATCGACCTGAATTTCGGATGCCCCGTACCCAAGGTCACCCGCAAGGGTGGCGGTGCCGCGCTCCCGTGGAAGCTCGGGCTCTTCCGCGAAATCGTCGAGCGCGCCGTGGAGGCCGCGGGCCCGCTCCCGCTCACGATCAAGATGCGCAAGGGAATCGACTCCGACCACCTCACCTACCTCGAGGCCGCGAAGGCCGCCGAGGGCGCTGGGGTCGCGGCGATCGCACTGCACGCGCGTACCGCATCCGAGTTCTACAGCGGCCACTCTGACTGGTCGGCGATTGCGAAGTTGAAAGAGACGATCACGTCCGTTCCTGTGCTCGGCAACGGCGACATCTGGTCGGGCGCCGACGGAGTGCGCATGGTCGAAGAGACCGGATGCGACGGGGTCGTCGTCGGCCGCGGCTGCCTCGGTCGTCCCTGGCTGTTCGGCGACCTGGCGGCCGCCTTCCGCGGCGAGACGCACATCGCCCGCCCGAGCCTCGGCACCGTCGCTGCGACGCTGCGCAGGCACACCGAACTGCTCGTCGAGTTCTTCGGTGGCGATGAGGATCACGCCTGCCGCGACATCCGAAAGCATGTCTCGTGGTACTTCAAGGGTTACCCCGTGGGCGGCGACCTGAGGGCGAGTCTCGCGACCGTGGAGAGCCTGCAGCAGATGGACGACCTGCTCGGGCAGTTGGACTGGTCGCAGGAGTACCCGGGCGAGGCGGCCGAGGGGCCGCGCGGTCGCGCGGGCACTCCCAAGCGCACCGCCCTTCCGGAGCACTGGCTCGACAGCCACGAACTCGGCGACGTGCATCGTGCGGAACTCGCCGGGGCAGAAATCGAGAACAGCGGTGGCTGAAGCGGTCTCCGGATACGGAGAGCGCGACCTCGCCCGATGGTTCCCCGAGGAGCATTCGAGCAGGCGAAGCGACTTCGCGCGTGACCGGGCGCGACTGCTGCACTCGAGCGCGTTGCGCCGACTTGCGGCGAAGACGCAGGTGCTGAGTCCGGCGGCGGGATTCGACTTCGCTCGCAATCGGCTCACGCACTCGCTCGAGGTGGCGCAGGTCGGCCGAGAACTGGCGACGCGATTGGGACTCGATCCGGATGTCGTCGACACGGCGTGCCTTGCTCACGACCTCGGACATCCGCCCTTCGGTCACAACGGGGAGCGCGCCCTGAGCGCCTGGTCCTCGGGCATCGGCGGCTTCGAGGGCAATGCCCAGACCCTTCGACTGCTCACGAGGATCGAACCGAAGGTGTTCGGCCCGGACGGCCGCCCCTACGGGCTCAACCTCACGCGGGCGAGCCTCGACGCGAGTTGCAAGTACCCGTGGCCGGCGAGCGAGTCGGTCGACGACCCGAGCGGGCGGGCCAAGTTCGGCTTCTACGAGGACGACATCGACGCCTTCCGCTGGCTGCGCGAGGGCGCGCCCGACCGCACCCTCTGCATCGAGGCTCAGGTGATGGATCTCTCCGACGACATCGCCTACTCGGTGCACGACTTCGAGGACGCGATCGCCACGGGCTACATTGATGTCGCGGCGCTCGGTGCTCGCGTCGATCACGAGGAACTCGTCGCCTCGATGTTCGAGTGGATAGGCGGTGAACTCGACAAAGACGAGCTCATCGCCGCGTTCGACCGGCTCGATTCACTCGCCGTGTGGATCGATGACTGGGGCGGCAGCCGCCAGGCACAGGGACGCCTCAAGAACCTCACGAGCCAGTTGATCGGCCGGTTCTCCGGTGCTGCGGTGGAGGCGACGCGCGCGACCTTCGAGGGCGGCCCGTACATCCGCTTCGGCGCGCACATTGTCGTGCCGCGCGAGATCAGGGCGGAGATCGCGGTGCTGAAGGGCATCGTTGCCGCCTTCGTGATGTCGCGCAACACGCGTCAGCCGATCTATGCGCGACAGCGCGAGACGCTCACTGAGCTCGCGGACGTGCTGCTCGACCGCGGCGCCGACGCTCTCGATCCCGGCTTCGCCGCCGACTGGCGCGACGCGACGACGGATGCCGCGCGCAAGCGGGCCGTTGTCGATCAGGTCGCGAGCCTCACCGACCAGTCGGCCGTGACCTGGCACAAGCGCCTCGTCTCCTGACGCGCACCTCCATGCCCTCCACTTTCCCGGGCATCTTTCGGAAATTCAGGACTTTGGTGCAGGCTCGCGCGTGGCCTCGCCGGCAACTCGGGCCTTCGCGCCCGCCATCCGCGCCGTTGTCCTGAATTTCCGAAAGCACGGCGCGGGCGGGAGCGCCGAGCGCACCGGGGCGCTGTGCACGGCGCGAGCGGCCAGCCAGCGGGCAACTTAGAATCAGTGCATGCCCGGCCTCATCCGACGAAACGACATCGACGAGGTGCGGGCACGCGTCAATATCGTCGACATCGTCGGCGACTACGTGACACTCAAGGGTGCCGGAGTCGGGTCGCTCAAGGGGCTCTGCCCGTTCCACGACGAGCGCAGCCCGAGCTTCCACGTGCGACCGCAGGTCGGCCGCTACCACTGCTTCGGATGCGGCGAAGACGGCGACGTCTTCACCTTCCTGCAGAAGATCGACCACATGAGCTTCACCGAGTCGGTGGAGCGCATGGCGGCCCGCATCGGCTTCGAGTTGCACTACGAAGACGGCGGCCAGGCGAACGCCGACCACGGCAACCGCGCGCGCCTGCTCGCGGCCAATCGCGCCGCCGAAGAGTTCTTCGTCGCTCAGCTCGGCACGCCGGAGGCCGAGCCGGGTCGCCGCTTCCTGGGGGAGCGAGGCTTCGACCCGGCCGCGGCCGAACGCTTCGGCATCGGGTTCGCCCCGAAGAGCTACGACGCCCTCAGCAAGCACCTGCGCACCCTCGGCTACACCGACGCAGAGCTCCTCGCCGCTGGCCTCACCGGCGAGGGCGACCGCGGCCCCTATGACCGCTTCCGCGGCAGGCTCATCTGGCCGATCCGCGACGTCACCGGCCAGACCCTCGGCTTCGGCGCGCGCAGGCTCCTGGATGACGACCAGGGCCCCAAGTACCTCAACACCCCCGAGACGGCGATCTACCATAAGTCACAGGTGCTCTACGGGCTGGACCTAGCCAAGCGCGACATCTCGCGCGGCCGTCAGGTCGTCGTGGTCGAGGGCTACACGGATGTCATGGCCTGCCACCTCGCGGGTGTCACGACAGCGGTCGCCACCTGCGGCACGGCGTTCGGGGTGGACCACATCAAGATCATCCGCCGCGTGCTCGGCGATGTCGCCAACGCCGACACGACCGGCACCGGCGATGTCATCTTCACCTTCGACCCGGATGAGGCGGGCCAGAAGGCGGCGAGCCGCGCCTTCAGCGAGGAGCAGCGCTTCGCCGCGCAAACCTACGTCGCGATCGCTCCCGGCGGACTCGACCCGTGCGACCTCAGGCTCGAGAAGGGCGACGACGCCGTGCGCCGCCTCGTCCGCAGCAGAAAGCCCATGTTCGAGTTCATGGTGCGCCGACTGCTGACAGGGCACGATCTCGACACCGTCGAGGGTCGCGTCGCGGCGCTGCGTGCGGCAGCTCCCGTCGTCGCCGGCATCCGCGATCAGGCGCTCAACATCGGCTACGTGCGCAACCTGGCCGGGTGGCTCGGAATGGAGCCCGCCGAGGTGGGCCGTGCCGTCGCAGCGGCTCGAGCCGCCGGAACGGCGCGCACCGGCGACCGCTCCGCCGAACGGGCTGGGGCACCCAGAGCTGAGCCGAATCGCTCGGCGAGCGAGCAGCGCCGTGACAGCTACACCACAGAAGATTCCTGGGCGGGGCAGCAGCCACCGCACGAACCCGAGCGACCGATCGAGACCGGACCCTCGCTCGTGCACCTGCCGACCGACCCGGTGACCAGGCTCGAACGCGACGCAATCATGGCGATCCTGCAGCAGCCCGCAGCGGTGGGGCGCGATCTCATCGACCGAGCCAACCGGGTCGCGTACTCGAACTCATCGCTCGCCGTCGTGCGCGACGCCATCACCGCCAGCATGGACGCGTTCGACACCCACAGGTGGCTCGACCGCGTGATCGACGAGGTGCCCGCGCCCTTCGCCACCCTCGTGAAAGAACTCGGCGTCGCGCCGTTGCCCGAGCGCGAGGGCCGCGAACTCGGCAGCTACTGCCAGGGCGTCACCATCGACCTGATCAGCCGCGACCTCCTGCGCAGCAAGGCCGACATGCTGGGCAGACTTCAACGAACGGATGCCGCTGCCGAACCAGAGAGATACCGCGAGATCCAGCGCGAACTCGTCCGTATCGAGACAGAACGCCGCGCCCTCCGCTCGGAGTGACGCGGCCTCCACCTGCCACACACCGACCTCGCCCGCGACGAATCCACGCGTTTGCGCGCGGAGTCGTGCAGCAAAGCCCCACAGTGGCACGCTCTGGCGCTCGTAAACATTGCACAACGGAATCGCGTGGGATTCGCTCAGCATGGCGAATGTGTGTTACCAAGGAGACATACAGCAAGACCCGGCTCGCGAAGATTCGCGAGCCGTGATGTTCTTCGCATCCATCAGAGAGGCAGATATGACATCCGCATCCACCATTAGTAAGCGCGCGCTTACCGTACTGGGAGGGGTCGCCGTCGCGACACTCGTCCTGTCCGGATGCTCCGCAAGCGGCGGTTCGAACGACAACTCCACCGCGAGTGGCTCGCTCATCGTCGGCACCACCGACAAGGTGACGACCCTCGACCCGGCCGGCTCGTACGACAACGGCTCGTTCTTCATCATGAACAACGTCTTCCCGTTCCTCATGAACTCGAAGCCCGGCAGCGCTGAGGTCGAGCCCGACATCGCCACCTCGGCGAAGTACACCTCCCCGACCGAGTACACGGTCAAGCTGAAGAAGGGCCTGAAGTTCGCAAACGGCCACAAGCTGACCTCTTCCGACGTCAAGTTCAGCTTCGATCGCCAGCTCAAGATCGCCGCAGACAACGGTCCGTCGAGCCTGCTCGGCAACCTCGACAGCACCGAGGCGCCCGATCCCACGACGGTCGTATTCCACCTCAAGAACGCGAACGACCAGATCTGGCCACAGATCCTGTCGAGCCCCGCCGGCCCGATCGTCGACGAGCAGTCGTTCTCGGCCGACTCGGTCACGAGCGACGCCGACATCGTCAAGGACAAGGCTTTCGCAGGCCCGTACACGATCTCGAGCTACAAGTTCAACGAGCTCGTGCAGTTCAAGGCATATGACGGCTACAAGGGTGTCCTCGGCGCCCCGAAGACCGGCACGATCAACCTCAAGTACTTCCAGGACCAGTCGAACATGAAGCTCGAGGTGCAGCAGGGCGGCATCGATGTCGCCACCCGCAGCCTCTCGGCGACGGACATCGAGAGCCTGAGCAAGGACAACAAGGTCAAGGTGCACACCGGCCCCGGTGGCGAGATCCGTTACATCGTCTTCAACCTCAACACGATGCCCTACGGTGCCACGACCGCGGATGCCGACCCGGCCAAGTCCCTCGCTGTGCGTCAGGCCATGGCAGACCTGATTGACCGCTCGGCCATCGCCAAGCAGGTCTACAAGGACACCTACCTGCCGCTGTACTCCTTCGTTCCTCAGGGTCTGCCCGGCGCAGCCGAGCCCCTGAAGTCGATGTACGGCGACGGCAGTGGCGGTCCGAGCGTCGAGAAGGCCACCGCGGCTCTGAAGGATGCCGGAGTCACCACCCCGGTCACCCTCAACCTGCAGTACAACCCGGATCACTACGGTGCCTCCTCGGGTGACGAGTACGCGCAGATCAAGTCGCAGCTCGAGGCCAGCAAGCTGTTCACCGTGAACCTGCAGTCCACGGAGTGGGTGCAGTACTCGAAGGACCGCTCGGCCGATGTCTACCCGCTGTACCAGCTCGGTTGGTTCCCGGACTACTCCGACGCCGACAACTACCTGTCGCCGTTCTTCCTCAAGGACAACTTCCTGAAGAACCACTACGACAACCCGGCGGTGGAGAAGCTGATCAAGCAGGAGGCGGTGGAGACCGACCAGTCCAAGCGTAAGGATGAGCTCAAGCAGATCCAGGAACTGGTTGCCAAGGATCTGTCCACGCTCCCGATGCTCCAGGGCGCGCAGGTGGCCGTTTCGGGCAAGGACGTGAAGGGCGTGGACAACACGCTCGACGCATCCTTCAAGTTCCGTTTCGGAGTTCTGAGCAAGTAACCGTTCGAACGGCACCGGCTACAATCACTGTGGCCGTTGCAAGGAAGGGGCGGTCCACGGAAACGCGGATCGCCCCTTTCGTTCGGCCCACCCACCTGAAGATTGGTAATCATGACCGCACCGGTGACCCAGGAGCCGCCCTCGGCGCTTCGACCCACGGCGAAGGCGAAGAAGTCCGGTGCGGGCGGCAGCAGACTCGGTCGCTACATCCTCATCCGACTGTTGCTCATCATCCCCACCGTGTTCATCCTGGTGTCGATGGTGTTCCTGCTGATGCACCTCATCGGCGACCCCATCACCGCAGCCCTCGGCGGCCGGCTCAGCCCCGACCAGCTTCAGGCCCGCATCCATGCCGCGGGCTACGACCGCCCGATCTTCGTGCAGTACTTCGAATACCTCGGCAAGACCTTCACCGGCAACTTCGGCACGACCATCAGTGACCATCGCCCGGTCACCGAGATCCTCTTCACCTACGGCGGTGCCACGCTCGAGCTGGCGTTCTACGCGCTCATCGTTGCCTTCATCGTCGGCATTCCGCTCGGCATGCTCGCCGCCTACCTGCGCGACAAGTGGCCGGATGCGGTGCTGCGCGTCATGGCCATCCTTTTCTACGCGACCCCGGTCTTCTTCGCGGGCCTTCTGCTCAAGCTCGTCTTCGCCGTCTGGCTCGACTGGCTCCCGGTCGCCGGGCGCGCATCGACCCGCACCGAACTCGACCTGCAGCTGCTGCCGCACCCCACCGGTATCCACCTGATCGACGCGATCGCCTCGGGCAACATGGATGCGGTCGGCGATGTGCTGCTGCACGCCATCCTGCCGGGTATCGCCCTCGGCCTGCTCACCGCCGGCGTGTTCCTGCGCCTCGTGCGGCTCAACATGATCGGCACTCTCTCGATGGACTACGTGGATGCCGCGCGGTCGCGCGGTGTCGGTGAGCTGCGGCTCGTACGCAAGCACGCCTACAAGCCCGCCCTGGTGCCGATCATCACTGTCATCGGGCTGCAGATCGCACTGTTGCTCGGTGGCGCCGTGCTCACCGAGACCGTGTTCGAGTGGAAGGGGCTCGGGTTCATGCTCGTGCAGTATCTGAGCGCGAGAGACTTCGTGGCCGTGCAGGGCATCGTGGCACTCCTGGCGGTGATCGTCGCCGTGACCAACTTCATCGTCGACGTCATAGCCGCGCTCGTCGACCCGAGGGTGAGGTACTGAGATGAGCACTGGGTCCCTGTCTCCGAAGCGCAGCCTCTGGTCGAGGCTGCCCGTCGTGCACCAGCTTCAGCAGAGCGTCGGCCTCCAGCGCGGCATGCTCGTGGTCGGTCTGGTCATCTGCGGCATCTTCCTCATCACGGCGATCTTCGCCCCGTGGCTCGCTCCCTACGGTTTCTCTCAGCTCGCGGATGCCCACGGCCAGTTCGGCGCGCAGTCGCCGCCGTCGTCCGCTCACCCGCTGGGCACGACGGTCGGCGGATACGACGTGCTCTCCCGCGTCATCTGGGGATCGCAGACCGCCATTCTCGTCATCGTGATCGCCGTGCTGCTCTCGATCTTCGCGGGCGTGCTGCTGGGACTCGTCTCCGGCTACCTGGGCGGTTGGCTCGACCGGGTGCTCGTGGTGGTCTGCGACGCGATCTACGCGTTCCCGTCGCTGCTGCTGGCGATCGTGATGTCGATCGTGATCTCGGGCGGTCGCTCGCAACTGTTCGGCGGCATCCTGGCCGCGGCGATCTCGATCACCGTGGTCTTCATCCCGCAGTACTTCAGGGTGGTGCGCTCGGAGGTCGTGCGCATCAAGTCCGAGGCGTTCGTCGAATCCGCGAAGGTGATCGGCTCGAGCTCCTCGCGCATCATGTTCAAGCACGTCTTGCGCAACTCGATCCGCACGCTGCCGCTCATCTTCACGCTCAATGCTTCGGAGGCGATCCTGACGCTCGCGGGCCTAGGCTTCCTCGGCTTCGGCATCGAGCCGACCTCGGCGGCGGAGTGGGGCTTCGACCTCAACAAGTCGATCTCCGATGTCACCGCGGGCATCTGGTGGACATCCATCTTCCCCGGCGTCGCGATCGTGCTGGTCGTCCTCGGCATGACGCTCGTCGGTGAGAGCCTCAATGACCTCGCCGACCCGCGCCTGCGCACCAGACGCCGTGCAGCGGCGACCGTGAGCGCCGGCGAGTCGAGCGTGGTTCCCGGCGGCAGCGTCGATGGAGAAGTCGAGATCGACGAGTTGGAGGGCCGGCCATGAGCAACCTAGCGAAGGGTGATCTCGCCGTGGAGATCGACGATCTCTCGGTGACTTTTGCCACCGATGGCGGCGACGTGCACGCGGTCGATGGTGTCAGCCTCTCGGTACGTGCGGGCGAGGTGCTCGCGATCGTCGGCGAGAGCGGCAGCGGCAAGACGGTCACGGCCAAGACCATTCTCGGTCTCCTGCCCGAGACCGCGACCGCCTCCGGCGCCGTGTTCCTCGGCTCAGACAACGTCGTTTCGGTCAGCAGGAAGCGCCTGCGGGAGATTCGCGGCACCGGAGTCGCGATGGTGTTCCAGGAGCCCTCGACGGCACTGAACCCGGTGTACACGGTCGGTTGGCAGATCGCCGAGGGGCTTCGCGCCCATGGCAAGTACAGTCGTTCCGAGGCGAGGGCCAAGGCGATCGACATCCTCGAGAAGGTCGGCGTTCCGGATGCGCGAACGCGCGTCGACTACTACCCGCACCAGTTCTCCGGCGGCCAGAAGCAGCGCGTCGTCATCGCCATGGCTCTCGTGCTCGACCCGGAGCTCATCGTCGCCGACGAGCCGACCACCGCGCTCGACGTCACCGTGCAGGCCGAGATCCTCGACCTGCTGCGCCGCTGCCGCGACGAGTTCGACACGGCGATCGTGCTGATCACCCACAACATGGGCGTGGTCGCCGACCTCGCCGATCGCGTCGCGGTCATGTACCAGGGCAAGGTCGTCGAAGAGGCGGATGCCGACAGCCTCTTCACCGCACCGCAGCACGAGTACACCAAAGCCCTGCTTGCCGCGGTTCCGTACCTCGGAGCAGGCACCGCCCGCACGCAGGAACGCGCGGCGGAGCGGGCGCTGACCGCATCCGAACCGCTCGTCGTGGCCAAAGATCTCGTCATCGAATACCCCGGTCGCCTCGGGCGAGGCGGCTTCCGTGCGGTCAACGGCGTCAACTTCGAGATCGGCGCACGCGAGGTGCTCGGCCTCGTCGGCGAGAGCGGCTCGGGCAAGACCACCATCGGTCGCGCGATCGCCGGCCTCACCAGGGTCACCGGCGGCTCGCTCACGGTACTCGGCCACGAGATGCTCGGCTTCAAGGAGCGCAGGTTCACGCCGCTGCGCAGCGAGATCGGCTTCGTCTTCCAAGACCCGGCGACGAGCTTCAACCCGCTGCTCACCATCGCGGAGTGCGTCGCGGAGCCGCTCATCGTGCACGGTGGTGCGCCCGATTCGCGCTCCGCGCGAGCGAGAGTCGACGAACTACTCGAGGCCGTGCAGCTGCCGAGGAGCTTCGGTGACCGGTATCCGCACGAGCTCAGCGGCGGCCAGCGTCAGCGAGCCTCGCTCGCGCGGGCGCTCGCGCTGCGGCCTAAGCTCCTCATCGCCGACGAACCGACGAGCGCGCTCGATGTGTCGGTGCAGGCGAAGGTGCTCGAGCTCTTCGCCGAACTGCAGAGAGAACTCGGATTCGCCGCGCTGTTCATCAGTCACGACCTCGCCGTCGTCGACCTGCTCGCCGACCGCATCGCCGTCCTGTACCGGGGCAAGCTGGTCGAGGAGGGCACGGGGGAGCAGGTGCTGGGCGCCCCGCAGCACCCGTACACGCAGCGGCTGCTCGCGTCGCTGCCGGTGCCCGACCCCGACGAGCAGGCCCGCCGCC
>DATNBR010000028.1:0-29345 GCA_035571875.1 Lacisediminihabitans sp.
CGTGAGCGTGCCTGTTATCGCCCGGGGCGACATCCCGACGACCGCGGCCGGCGTGCCGAGGGCGTCGGTGATCACGCGCCAGCCGCGCGGAAACTCGAGGTGCGGCGCACCGTCGCGGTAGACGACCGTGCGGTCGTCGTCGCCCGCGAGTTCATAGGCGATGCCACCCACGGTGCGCGCGTAGGCCATCGCCTCCACCGCGGCACCGTGATCCAGCCGGGTCGGTGCGAGACCGGTGAACCACAGTTCGCCGTCTGGCCGGCTCAGGATGCCGCAGTGCCGTTCGATCGCATCGAGCAGCCACAGGATCGACGGCGAGTACGACTCGGTGAAGCCCTGCTGCCCGGTCCAGGGGTCGATGCACTGGGGGAATCGGTCGTGACCGGCCATCGCGGCGAGCACCGGCATCGCCGAGAAGGCGAGCTCGGTCACGTGGCCGTGGTGCTCGAAGGCGTGCGGAGCGCGGATGAGGCTGAGGTAGTTGCTCGGTCCGCCCCAGGAGTTGCGGGTGAAGTCGTGATCGAAGCGCGGATCGTCCATCGCGAGCGAGGTGAAGCCGTAGTGGGCGAAGAACTTGCCGGTGTTGAGCAGGTAGCGCTCGAGGGAGGCGGTGAAGAAGGATGCGTCACCGACCTCGCAGGCGAGCGCGCGCAGCAGCACGTCGGAGTGCACGCGCACGAGGGCGCCGGTCGAATCCCGGTCGTAGAAGATGCCGTCCTCGGCATCGAAGCAGTGCGCCCAGAGCGCGTCGAGCGACGCCTTCGCCTTCTCGCGCCACGGCGCCGCATCCTCGCCGAGTTCCTCGGCGATGAGCGCGAGATAGGCGCGCTGACAGGCCACGTTGGCGGTGAGGTCCGGGGCGAGGAACGGCAGGATGGGGGAGTCGGGGTCGTAGTGCCGAGCGTCTGCCCGGTAGCCGCGATCCGGCACGTGCCAGAACCGCGGGGAGAGGTCGTGGCCGGTGTCGAAGGTGCAGAAGGCCTCGACGCAGCCGGTGCCTCGCGTGTTGCGGTAGGTCGCGAGCCACTCGTCGTAGCGCACCATCGCGTCATACATCGTGCGCAGGTAGTCGGAGTCTGATTCGCCGTTGCGCCCGGCGAGCAGGTAGTGGTTCCACACGGTGCGGGCCAGCGGGGTGACGATCTGGATCTGCGAGAACCCGGCCCCGGCATCCGTCACCTTGTAGGGGATCATGCCGTCGTCGCGCTGGTGCGCGACGAAGAGCAGGTGGGTGTCGCGAGTGACCTCCGGCACGAAGCGCGAGAGCAACTCCGAGTTGATGGTTCCCGTGCTCTCGATCCAGCTGCCACGGTAGACGCCGCCCTCGTTCAGCACGGGCGCGCTGCCGGCGATCGGGCGGATGCACAGCGCGAGTTCCCGCACGGCCTGGTGCCAGCGCTCCTCCAGCGCTCCACCGAGGGCGGCGAACCGCACGCCGGACTCGCGGAAGCCCTCGTGCACGACGCCCGCCTCGATGCCGGCGCGCTGCAGGGTGTCTGTCGCGCGCAGCCGGGCGAGCGCGTTGTCGATCGCGGTCATGGAGCTATCCTTTCGCGCCCCGGGTGCGGGCGATACGGCGTGGGCAGAAAACAGTCGCGGGCGGCCCCGAAGTGGGACCGCCCGCGAGTGTTGTGCACCTCTTACCTCAGGTCGGCACCGAGCTTCTGTACCCACTCTTCGCCAGCCTGTTGCGGGGTCTTGCGCCCGAACAGCACTTCGGCTTCCTCGTCCTGCGTGTACTTGTTCATGTTCGCGCCACCGTTCGGCTGCGGCGGGGCGACCTCGCCGGAGTCGAGCACGGACTTCACGTACTTCGCGGCCTCCTGGCTCGGGCCCTCGAGCAGCGGCGTCACCACGGCGGTCATGTCAGGGTTGAACGGCACTCCGCGGGTGTCCTTGATGAGCTTGAGCGCGGACGGCTCGTTGAGGAACCAGTTCATCAGCATGGCGGATGCCTCGGGGTACTTCGTCGCCGCATTGATCGACCAGAACGCCGAGGGCAGCAGGGCCACGCCGTTCTTCTTGGTGTCCGTCGGCGGCGGCAGGATGATCGTGGTGCCGCCCTTCTGGTAGGTGCCGATCAGGTTGCTGTAACCGAAGGTGATCGCGGCCTGGCCGAGCGTGTAGGGCTGCTGGTCCGGCGGGAGGTTCCAGCCTGCGGTGACCACGGTCGGGTCGGGCAGACCGCCGCCCTCCTTCAGCTTGAGCTCCTTCTTGTAGAGCCCGGCGATGTCGTTCGGCTTGACCGCGAGCTTGCCCTTGAAGTCGTAGATGCCGTACTTGGTCACCTGGGCCGCGTAGGTGCCCACGATGTCCTGCACGCGCAGGTCGACGCCGTAGACCGGAGCACCGGTGTCGGTCTTGAGACCCGCCGAGCCGATCTTGTTGGCGGCGCTGATCATGTCATCCCAGCTCCACTTCGCGTCGGGCACGGGCACGCCGGCCTTCTTGAAGAGGTCGGTGTTGACGAATGCCGCGGTGGCGTTGCCGCCGGTCGGCAGGCCGTAGAGCTTGCCGTCGACCGTGGCACTGATGGTGGAGAAGTCGGGATACTTGTCTGCGTTCACGAGCTTCTTCACCGAGGCGAGATCGAGCAGGGCGCCGGCGGAGCCGTACTCTTGCGGCTTCGCGCCACCGAGCGCGAACACGTCGGGTGCCGTCGTTCCGCCGCCACCGAAGTCGGTGGCGAGGCGGTTGAAGAGGTCATCGGGGCTGCCGACCGGGGTCTGCTTGACCGTGATGTTCGGGTACTTCGCCTCGAACTTGTCGATCACCTGCGCGAACAGTGCGGCGCGGGCGTCGTCACCCCACCACGACATCTCGAGCGTGATCTTCTTGTCTTTGTCGAAGCCGCTCGACTTCGCCTTGGGGGTTCCGGAGCAACCGCTCAGGGTGAGCGCGGCGGCGACGGCGATTGCGAGCGCCGCCTTCCCCGCGATGGAACGATTCATACGCGTCATTGCGCCTCTTTTCATCGGGTGGTGGCTGAGCACCAACGTGGTGAGTTCGGTCAAGGGCCGTGTGCCTCGACCAACGATCTCCCGCAGGAATGACGCGCCCACGAGAAACCGCTTTCACGGAAAATTAGCAGCCGGTGCCGGATTTGTCAATGAGAACAACAAACCTCAGTTTCGGGGGCGGGCGGTGGAGCGTCGAACTTCGAGCCGCGGACGGAAGGTCACGTTCATGCTGGGCGTTTCGCCCGCGAGGAGGGAACGCATCCGCTGCCACGCCTGCTCGCCGAGCTCGGTGTGCTGCACCGAGAGCGTCGTGAGGGTGGGTGAGCTGTAGCGAGCGAACGGGATGTCGTCGAAGCCGGTCACCGATATGTCCTCCGGCACGCGCACACCCAGTTCGATGAGGCCGTAGAGCAGTCCGATCGCGACCAGGTCGTTGAACGCGAGGGCGGCCGTTGCGCCGGAGTCCCGCACGCGAGCGGCCGCCGCGAGACCGTCGTCGCTCGTGGCGCCGCCGGGCATCCGGTCGATGCGCACGCCGGGCATCCGTCGTTCGAACTCCGCGAGCCCCTCGAGTCTGTGGTGGTTAGAGACGCTGCCAGCCGGCCCCTCGACGAACACGAGATGGCGGTGCCCGAGATCCCAGAGGTGCTGCGCCAGGTCCTGGATGCCCGCTCGATAGTCGATGGACAGCGAGGGGGCGTCGACCTCGGGGCTCTCGCGATTGATCAGCACGAGTGGGCGAAGCGAACCGGCGAGAGACACGAGCTGCTCGTCAGACATGCGCGGGGCGCACAGCACGACCGCGTCGCAGCGCCGCCGGATCTCGCTGACGAGCGGTGGCTCGTCGCTCGGTGACTCCGCGGAGTCGGCGACGAGCACGCGATAGCCGTCTTTCGCTGCGGCCTTGCTGAGGCTCGACAGCATCGCCTGGAACGCGGGGTTGGCGAGATCGGGCACGACGAAGGCGATCGCGCTCGTCTGCCCGAGTGCGAGGCTGCGCGCGAGGTGGCTGGGGGAGTAGGCGAGTTCCGCGGCCGCCGCGCGAACCCGGTCCGCCACGCTGTCGTCGCCGAAGAACCGATCGTTCATCACGCGAGAGACGGTTGCCGGCGACACTTCGGCCCGCTTCGCGACCTCGGCGATCGTCACCGTTCCTGAACTGCGCTTCACTTCCGACCTTCCATGAGGTGACGATCTCACACGATAGTGGCCGCGTTGGCGCGGCGCGCTGCTGCGGGTTTGACGATTGTCATCCGCGCCGTCATAATCGAACATCACACACGTGAAACCGCTTTCTCGGGCTCATCCGAACGGGCGGTCACAGTCTACGAGGAGGTCAGCGTGAGCGGTCTCGGTGAATTGCGCTCGCTCGCGGTGAACGCTCGCCGCAACGCGAACGGCACGCGCATCAAGCAACGCATGCCGGATAATCGCGCGGCGTTCTTCTTCCTGCTGCCGTGGCTCATCGGGTTGATCGTCTTCTCGATCGGGCCGATCGTTGCCTCGCTCTACCTGTCGTTCACCGACTACAACCTCCTGAAGTCGCCGCTGACGAATCCGCCGCCCTTCATCGGTTTCGACAACTACACCGAGATGTTCGGCGACTCCGCGTTCTGGAACTCGTTCCGGGTGACCGTGCTGTACGTCATCGTCTCGGTTCCGCTGCAACTCGCCCTGGCCCTGGCCCTCGCCCTCGTGCTCGATCGCGGCATGCGCGGACTCGGCTTCTACCGCTCAATCTTCTACCTGCCGAGCCTGCTCGGTGGCTCCGTCGCCGTGGCGATCCTGTGGCGTCAGGTCTTCGGCAAAGACGGCATCTTCAACGGCTTCCTCGGGCTCATCGGCATTCACGACGCACCCGGCTGGATCGGGCATCCGGATTACGCGCTCGGCACGATCATGATCCTGCACATCTGGACCTTCGGGTCTCCGCTCATCATCTTCCTCGCCGGGCTTCGGCAGATTCCGGAGATGTACTACGAGGCCGCGGCCGTCGATGGAGCGGGTCGGGGCAGGCGCTTCTTCTCGGTGACGCTGCCGCTGCTCACGCCGATCATCTTCTTCAACCTCGTGCTGCAGATCATCTTCGCGTTCCAGACCTTCACGCAGGCCTACGTCGTCTCAGGAGGCACCGGTGGGCCGGCAGATTCGACGATGTTCTACACGCTGTTCCTCTATCGCACCGGGTTCCTGCAATACGACATGGGTTACGCCTCGGCGATGGCCTGGTTCCTGCTCATCGTGATCGCGGCTTTCACCGCGTTCAACTTCTGGCTATCGAAATTCTGGGTGTTCTATGACGATTGACGACGTACAAGTGCCCCTGCCGCCCGCCGTGGTGGCCCCGCAGCCGAACCCTGCCCCGCGCAGGCGAGGCAGACGTCATCCGGTGACCCTGAAATCGACGCTCAAGCACCTCGCGCTCATCGCCGGTTCGGTCGTGATGATCTATCCGCTGATCTGGCTCGTGGTCTCGAGCTTCAAGCCGAACGACGACATCTTTCGTGACCTCAGTATCTTCACGACGCACCTCACCGTCGAGAACTACATCAACGGGTGGAACGACCTGCAGTTTCCGTTCGGGGTGTTCCTGCTCAATTCGACGATCATCGCGGTCGGATCGATCGTGGGCAACCTGCTCTCGTGCTCTCTCGCCGCCTACGCCTTCGGCAGGCTCAAGTTCCGGGGCCGCACCATCCTGTTCGCCATCATGCTCGCCACGATCATGCTGCCGTTCCAGGTCGTGCTCGTTCCGCAGTTCACGATCTTCAAGGAGCTCGGCTGGCTCAACACCTTCCTGCCGCTCATCGTGCCCAAGTTCCTCGCCACCGACGCCTTCTTCGTCTTCCTCATGGTGCAGTTCATCCGTGCGCTGCCGAATGAGATCTTCGAGGCTGCCCGCATCGATGGCGCCGGCCAGTTCCGCACCTACGCGCAGGTGACCCTGCCGCTCATGGTGCCGGCCCTCGCGACCACGGCGATCTTCACCTTCATCTGGACCTGGAGCGACTTCTTCGGACCACTGATCTACTTGCGAACACCGGAGTTGTTCCCGGCCTCCGTGGCTTTGAAGGGATTCCTCGATTCGCAATCCAGTTCAGACTTCGGCTCGATGTTCGCCATGTCTGTGGTGTCGCTCATACCGCTGTTCATCGCCTTCCTCATCGGCCAGAAATACCTCATCAAGGGTTTCGCAACAACAGGGATCAAGTAGTGACCGCACCACTCCGCTACGCGATCGTGGGCACCGGCTCACGCGCGCAGATGTACATCGACGCCATCACGGGACCACACTCGGATGTCGCGCAGCTGGTGGCCTGGGCCGACACCAACCAGGGTCGCCTCGACTACTACGAGGGCCACCTCGCGGGTGCCGCGGTGCCGACGAGATTCGCGCCGGCGGACCTCGAGCGTTCGGTGAAAGAGCTCGGCATCGACCGCGTGATCGTCACCTCGCCCGACTTCACCCACGCCGCGATGGTCGTCGCGGCCCTCGACGGCGGGGCGGATGCGATCGTCGAGAAGCCGCTCACGACGAGCGTCGAGGGTGTTCGCGCGATCAGCGATGCGGTTGCGCGCACCGGCCGCACGGTGATCACGACCTTCAACTATCGCTACTCACCGCGCAACACCGCGCTCAAGCAGCTCATCGCGAGCGGCGAGATCGGCGAGGTCACCTCGGTGCACTTCGAGTGGGTGCTCGACACGGCGCACGGCGCCGACTACTTCCGTCGCTGGCACCGCAACAAGAAGAACTCGGGCGGCCTGCTCATCCACAAGTCGTCTCACCACTTCGACCTCGTCAACTGGTGGCTTTCGGATGCCCCGGCCCGGGTCTTCGCGAGCGGTGGCCTCAGGTTCTACGGCGCCGAGAACGCGGCCCGTCGCGGCCTCGGCGAGCGGCCGGAGCGCGGTTCGATCGACTCGCCGTTGAAGGATGCGTTCAGCCTCGACCTGCGCCTCGACCCGGTGCAGAAGGGACTCTATTTCGAGCAGGAACGCTTCGACGGGTACCGGCGCGACCAGGACGTCTTCGACGCGGGCATCACGATCGAAGACAACCTCTCGCTCGTGGTCGACTACCTCTCGGGCGCGAGCATGGCGTACTCGCTCAACGCGCACTCGCCGTGGGAGGGCTACACGGTGGCGGTGAACGGCACGGCCGGTCGCGCAGAGCTTTCCGTCGTCGAGCGCGGTGCGGTCTTGCTCGACGCAGACGGCCGCGTACTCGTCGACCCGAGCGCGCGCCCCGACGAGGTCGCCGCAGAGGACTACCGGCCGATCGGCGACCGACTGGTGCTGCAGAAGCACTTCTCGAGCGCGCGCGAGGTCGAGATTCCGGATGCCGAGGGCGGCCACGGGGGCGGCGACGCGCGCCTGCTCCACGACCTCTTCCGCGGCGCGGGTGATGACCCCCTGGGCCACACCGCGACCTGGCGCGACGGGGTCAAGGCGGTCTCGGTGGGCCTCGCGGGCAACCGCTCGCTCGAGACCGGCCAGGCGGTGCGCGTCGAGGAGCTCGGCTTCTCGGGGCTCGACTTCACTGTGGCCGGCGAGCGATGAGCCGCATCATCGTCACGGGCGGCTCGGGCCGACTCGGCGCCAACGTCGTGGCCTCCCTGGTCGCCGCGGGGCATCACGTGGTGTCCGTCGACCGCACGGCGGTCAACGGGTTACTGGCCGAACAGATCGAGCACGACCTGCTCGACGCGGAGGCGACTCTCCGGCTGTTCGAGCGGGTGAAGCCCGAGGCAGTGGTGCACCTGGCCGCGATCTCGGTGCCGTTCAGTGCTCCCGAGCGGGAGATATTCGAGACTAACACCACCCTCGCGCTCAACGTACTCGACGCCTCGGTCGCCACGGGCGTGCACAAGGTGCTCGTCGCGAGCAGCCCGACCGTGATCGGGTATGGAGCGCCGCAGGGCTGGGAGCCGCAGTACCTGCCCATCGACGAGGAACATCCGCTCGCCCCGTGGCACTCCTATTCGCTGTCGAAGCAGGTCGTGGAAGAGGCCGTGGCAATGAATGTGCGAGCGCACGGCGACGGCATCCGGTTCGGAATCTTTCGCCCGTGCTACGTGATCGCTCCCGAGGAGTGGGCCGGTGCGCCGACGCAGCAGGGGCACTCCGTGCGCGAGCGCCTCGATGACCCCGCGCTGTCTGCCGTCGCGCTGTTCAACTATCTGGATGCCAGGGACGCCGGCGATTTCGTCGCGGCCTGGCTCGCCGGCGCCGATCGCGTGCCGAACGGCACCTGCTTCTTCGTGAGTGCTGCGGACTCGCTCGCCACCGGGCCGGTCGACGAGCTGCTTGCGACCCACGTGCCGGGCACGGAACGGGCTGCTGTCGGGCTGTCGGCGTCGAGCCCGGTGTTCAGTTCGGCTCGTGCCGAGCGACTGCTCGGCTGGACGGCGAAACGCAGCTGGAGAACGGAACTGGTTGATGTGGAAGGCATGGAGGTAGCTCGTGGCTGAGGTAACGGCACCGTACGACGGAGTGATGTTCTTTCCCGTCACCCCCTTCGATGATCGCGATCGAGTGGCGGTCGATCTGCTCGATGAGCACATCGGCGGAAGGCTCGAGCACGGGCCCGCCGCGGTGTTCGCGGCCTGCGGCACGGGGGAGTATCACGCGCTGTCCGTCGCGGAGTACCGGGTGGTCGTGGAGCGCGCGGTCGCGGTCACGCAGGGGCGGGTTCCCGTCTTCGGAGGCACCGGCGGACCACTTGGCCACGCCCGCGAGATTGCTCGCGCGGCCGAGGAGAGCGGCGTCGATGCGCTGCTCGTGATGCCGCCGTACCTCGTCGCTGCGCCGCAGTCCGGGCTGATCGCCTACGTCGAGGCGATCGCGGCCGCCACCGCGCTCCCGCTCGTGATCTACCACCGCGGGGCGGCATCCTTCACCGCAGACTCGATCACGCGACTGCTCGAGAGCCCCCGGGTCATCGGCATCAAGGATGGCGTGGGCGACGTCGCCCTGGCGCAGGAGTTCGTGCTGCTGGCCCAGAAGGCGGGGCGAAGCGACATCCTGTTCTTCAACGGCCTGCTCACCGCGGAGCTCAGCCAGGCCGCGTATCGGGCCGTCGGCGTTCCGCTCTATTCTTCCGCGACCTTTGCGATGGCGCCGGAGATCGCGAACGCCTTCTACCGTGCCTACCGCGATCACGATGAGGCTCTGCAGCGCATCTTCCTCGACGAGTTCTATGCGCCGCTCGTGCACCTGCGCGACGAGGTGCCCGGGTTCGCGGTCGCGCTCATCAAGGCCGGGTTGCGCCTCGCAGGTCTGCCCGTGGGGTCGGTGCGCGCGCCGCTTCGCGACCCGAACGCCGCGCAGGAGGAGCGCCTCGCCGCGATCCTCGCGCGCGGCCACGAGCTCGCCGGATGACGCAGCGCACGATCGCCGGGCTCGAGACCCGGCTCATCACCATCCCGTTGTCGAGGCCGTGGGCGGCGGATGTCCGCGAGATCTCCACGGTCGAGGTCACCATCACGACGGACGACGGCGCTCGCGGCATCGGCTTCTCCTGGACGCCCTCGATCGGCGCACGGGCCGTGCAAGCCCTGCTCGACCACGACATCCGCTCGTTCGTCACGGGCCTACCCGCAGATCCCGGCAGCTGGCAGCGGGTCTGGGAACACCTGCATGAGGCGGGCGGCGGCGGCATCTCGACCATCGCGCTCGCCGGGCTCGACCTGGCCCTCTGGGACCTTCGCGCCCGCAGCGAGCGGAAGCCCCTCGTCGAGCTGCTCGGTCGCAGGCACGAGTCACAGCCTGCCTACGGCAGTGGTGTGAATCTGCACTATTCGGATGACGACCTGGCCGAGCAGGTGCGTCGCTGGATCGCATCCGGCTTCGACGCCGTGAAGATCAAGATCGGCCGACCGGATCTGCGGGACGACCTGCGCCGGGTGGCACTCGTGCGCGAGCTGCTGGGCAGCGAGCGAGCACTCATGGTCGACGCGAACCAGCGTTGGGACCTGGAGCGGGCATCCGTCGCGGCCGAGGCTCTCGAGCCGTTCGACATCGCCTGGCTCGAGGAGCCGCTGCGCGCCGACGACACCGTCGGCTACGTCGAGCTGCGGCGCCGTACGAGCATTCCGCTCGCGCTCGGCGAGAACGCCCACACTGTCTATCGGTTCCGCGACCTCATCGACGCGGGCGCGTGCGATGTGGTGCAGCCGAACATCGTGCGCGTGGGCGGCATCACGCCGTTCCTCGAGATCGTGGAGCTCGCTCGCGACCGGGGAATGACGCTCGCGCCGCACCTGCTGCCGGAGCTGTCGGCATCCGTGGCGCTCGCGCTGCCCGAGACGACCTGGGTCGAGGATGTCGAGGATGCGCGCTTCGAGCAGCTGGGCGTGCTCGCGCGGCCGAGCGGACTGCGCATCGAGCGCGGCCGGGCGACGATCGCCGACGCACCCGTCGGGATCGGCGTCGAGTTCGCCTAGCGACCAAGCGGGTTGAGTAGACCGCCCGCGGCCGTATCGAAACCGGGGCGTGGCTGGGTTTCGATACGCTCGTTCCTCGCTACTCAACCCGCGTGGGTGGGTTGAGTAGGCCGCCCGCGGCCGTATCGAAACCTCGACGTGCTTCGCTACTCAACCCGCATGTCACAGCGCCGGGGCGACACTCGCGATGCTCGACAGCGGCAGCGTGCGCTCGATGGCCGACTTGCGATCCCGTGCCCGCAGCCTGCCGCCGCCCAGACTCGTCGGTTCGAGCTGGTAGTCGATGTCGGTGCCGTTGGGCATGGTGATGGTCACGGTGAGCACCGCCTTCGCGCGGATGGCCACCTCGAGCTGGCGCACGAGCCAGGCCTGATCGTTCTCCTCGTCGCCCGATTCGCCGAGCCGCAGTCGCTCGATGAGCGCATCCACGGGGTCGGGCGCCGCCACGACCGCAGACCGCGTCGAGTGCCTGCGCCGCAGCGAGATGATCGCCCCGACGGCATCTTCTGCCGCCACTGGGTACCGCGCCTCGCTCACGGCCCAGAACAGCACGTCGAGATCACAGCGGGCGAGGATGCGGGTGCTCGACACCCGCTGCAGACCGAGCGCCGCCAACGACTGGTCGACCGCGATCGCAGAAACCAGGTCGGGGTCATCCGATCGCAGGTAACTGTGCGCGGCGGGGTGCGCCAGGTCGACGTCGCGAAGCTCGCCGGCACGAACCAGCCCGTAGCGTTGCGCGGTCTCGGCGATGAGGTAGTCGAGCGGCTGCGGGATGCCGGTGAGGGAGATTCCGCCGAGAAACGCGAGCAGCGATTCGGCGCTTTCGCCCGCGGCCATCGCCCGGTTGAGGCTCGACGCGGAGACGCGATAGGTGGATGCCAGCGAGCGGTTCTCCACGTCGGCGAGCGACCGCAGGCGCGCATCCACCTCGGGTGTCAGCGGGCCGGGAGCCACAACGGAGAGGTCGTGCTGCAGGTACACCTGCTCAACCTCGGGCGGCAGGAGGGCCGCCATGCTCTTCTCGGCCGCATCCGTCTTGCCCGCCAGCAGCAGCGAGCCTGGGCTGCTCGGAGCGTTGTTCGCCGTGATCCCGAGCAACTCGGCGTGCACGGTTCCCGCGCTGACCCGCTCGTCCATCCAGTCGCCGCCGGCCGGGTACAGCCAGTCGATGTAGCCACGCAGGCCCGAACCCCACAGCGAGCGGGTGCGTTCGCTCAGCAGGTGACGGATGTCGCCGGGCAGTGCGTCGAGCCAGGCCGCGCTGAGCAGCACCCAGCGCGTGCTCGACGGCCGCAGCAGCCAGGATGCGCCGGCCTCGGTCAGCATCCAGGTGTTGCCCTCACGAGCAACGAGCGCCGCTCGGTCGGCGACGGCGAGGTGCACGGGCACGGCGTCGAGGTCGACCGACATGGCGCTCGCGAGCCGCTTGCTGTCGGGCAGCGCGAGGCCGCCTCGCGAGAGCTCACGCGCAGGCTCGTGTTCGAGCTCGGTGAGCAGTTCGGTGATCGCCGTCGTCGCGGCGAAGGCGCGGTCGGCGGCGAGTCGGTCGACGAAGCGGCGATCCGTGTCGGGCACCGAGCCGAGGCTCGCGGGCTGCGGGGCGGATGCCAACTCGGCTTCGCCGGGCAGCCCGAGGCTCGGCCACGCGGCGAGCTTCTCTCGCACGCTGTCGTACACGCTGATGGAGTCATCGTCTACCGCGGCGAGCAAGAGTTCCGCGCACTCGGCGGCCCGTGCGGCGACGGACTCTGGGCTCGCGTCGGGTGCACCGAGCGCGCGCAGGCGGCTCGCAACATCCGCGGTGCTGGGCACTGTGCCCTCGACCGTGAGCGCTCCGGCGGCAGCGAGCATGGCGAGGGCCGGGCGTTCGAGGCGGGTGAGCGTGTGCTGCACCGAGGCGTCGGCGAGGAAGGCCTCGGCGAGGTCGAAGAAGTCCTTGATGCCGCCGGCGTTGAATCCGCGCACGCGCACGGACTCGGCGAGGTCTCTGTCGCTCATGCCGCGCAGGCGGCTCGCGAGTGCGAGCACGCTGCTCATTGCCGTGTTCCCGCCGCGACCGGGGTGCGTCCCGCCAGCGGTCCGCCGCCGTGGGGCGTTCTACCTCTTGACGTTCGCATTCGCGGCCTCACGACCGCGGCGCCGGGCTCCGAGCACGAGCAGAACGATGATGAGCAGAAAGCCGATGGGAAGCCCGATGAGCGGCGCGTAGGCGACAGCCGGCCAGATGCCCTGAGCGAAATCGGGGCCGGTCATTCCGTTGAAAGTGCCGACGATCACGGCGAAGAACGCCACGATCGACAGCCCGACGATCGCAACGATCATGTAAGCGATGACGCGTTCGTTACGATGGATGGTTGCTGGGGTCTCTTGTGCCACAGTCTCAAGGATACGGGCAGGCGATGGCCGTATCCTTATTGTTTAGGCCCGCGTGCTGTTCAAGCCACCGAGAGGAACGTGCCATGCCCACCGGCAAGGTCAAATTTTACGACGACGAGAAGGGCTTCGGCTTCATCAGTTCAGATGACGGCCAGGAGGTCTTCCTGCACGCCTCGGCGCTGCCATCCGGAGTCACCGCTGTGAAGGCGGGCACCAAGCTCGAGTTCGGCATCGCCGACGGCAAGCGCGGTGCACAGGCTCTGTCGGTGCGCGTGCTCGATGCGCCGCCGAGCCTGGTGAAGATGAGCCGCAAGCCGGCCGACGACATGGCGATCATTATCGAAGACCTCGTGAAGCTGCTCGATGGAGTCGGCTCCAACCTCAAGCGCGGTCGCTACCCCGAGGGCAGCCACAGCAAGACGATTGCGGCGATGCTGCGCAAGGTCGCGGACGAGCTGGATGCCTGACGCCACCGGTTCTACAGCCACGGCCGCCGACTTCGACCTCGGTCGCGCCGCGCTGCTCGAGATCACAAGTGCCGAGACCGTCGGTGAGAACGCCGGCTCGGTCGACGAGGGCGAGGGCGTGGTCTCGGTGCACTTCGAGACGACCCTGGATGGCTACCCCGGTTGGCACTGGACGGTGAGCATCGCGCGCGTGGACGGCGAGCCGCCGTCGGTGCTCGAGACCGAGCTGCTGCCCGGCGAGGGCGCGCTGCTCGCTCCCGACTGGGTGCCGTGGGTGGATCGGCTCGCCGACTACCGCGCCGCCCAGGATGCCGCTGGCGTCGACGGTGGCGAGTCCGAGGAGGAGCCGGATGTCGAGGACGACGATGAAGACGACGACGAGCTCGACAACGGGCTGCTGCACGGCGGCGACCTCGACGGCGTAGACATCGACGACGCGCTCGAGCCGGACGACTCGGACGACGATTCGGACGAGGATTCGGACGATTCGGACGATGACGATTCGGACGACGACTCAGACGACGACGAGCGCTAGCGGCGTCTTCGGCTCGTGTAGAGGATTCCGACGAGTCCTAGCGCGAGGCCCGCGGCGCAGGTCCACAACAGCACTCCCGCGCGCGCAGTGAAGGCCAGGAGCGCGACGAGGGCGACCAGCCACAATGCCGTGCCGACGAGCATGGCCTTGCGGTCATCCGTCTTCACCGGCGCCGGATCGGGTCGTCGCTCGGAGTCCTTCAGCCACAGGCGCATGCCCCCACGCTAAACCACGCACGCACCCGGGACGAATGCGCAACCTCTACTGACCTGAAGTTGGCGGCGGTAGAATCGCCACGAGCAGCATCACCCGAAGCCGACGCTGAAGTCCGACAGTCGAGGAGCTTTGCCATGACCGGTACGACACCATCCGAGGTCGCTCGTTCCAGGGGCAGCCACTCGCTTCACAACACGGCCATCGTGCTGAGTTCGCTCGTCATACCGCTGCCGATTCTGGTGGGCAAACTGGTCGAGGCGATTCTCAAGTCTGTGAATCCCGCGAAGGTCGACGTGACGCAGGGCCTCGCCTATCTCAGCGAGCAGCTCGGCTGGGGCTTCGGGGCGCTCGGGCTGCTGCTCATCCTGATCGTCGTCGTGTTCGTGATCATCTACCGGCGTGAGAAGACTCTGGACGCGCTCAAGCTGCCGCTCGCGATTCTGGCGATTCAGATCGTGGCGGGCGTCGCCATCCTGCTGTTCGGCGGCATCGCGACGAACGCGATGAATAACTACGCGAAGGACCACTAGGCGCCACCACGCGGGTTGAGTAGCGAGGAACGAGCGTATCGAAACCCGATGACGTCCGTGGTTTCGATACGGCCGCGGGCGGCCTACTCAACCCGCGTGTGTGGTGTGCGGGTTGAGTAGCGAGGAACGAGCGTGTCGAAACCAGGGACGCCCTAGAGGTTGCCGACCACGTACTCGATCGACGCGATCAGCTGCCGCACATCCGCGGGGTCGATCGCGGTGAAGGTGGCGACGCGCAGCTGGTTGCGGCCGAGCTTGCGGTATGGCTCGGTGTCGACGATGCCGTTGGCGCGCAGCGTCTTCGCGATCGCCGCGGCATCAACGGCGTCGTCGAAGTCGATGGTCACGACCACCTGGGAGCGGTGGTCGGGGTTCGCGACGAACGGGGTCGCGTAGTCCACCGCATCCGCCCATTCATACAGAGCGGATGACGACTCCTTGGTGCGCGCGTCGGCCCAGGCCAGGCCGCCGTTGCCATTGATCCACTGCACCTGGTTCTCGAGCAGCAGCAGCGTCGACAGGGCGGGAGTGTTGAGCGTCTGGTTGAGCCGCGAGTTGCTGATCGCGTTGGTGAGCGAGAGGAACTCGGGGATGTAGCGGTCGGTGGCGGCGATGCGCTCCGCGCGCTCGAGCGCGGCGGGGGAGAAGAGCGCGAACCAGAGCCCGCCATCGGATGCGAAGTTCTTCTGCGGTGCGAAGTAGTAGACGTCGGCCTGCGATGCGTCGAAGTCGACACCGCCGGCGGCGCTCGTCGCGTCGATGACGGTGAGCGCGCCCTCGTCGCCGTGCACCCGGGTGACCGGTGACATGACGCCGGTTGACGTCTCATTGTGCGGCCAGGCGTACACGTCGACTCCGGCGAGCGGCTCTGGTTCGCTGCGTGAGCCGGCATCCGCCTTGATCACGCTCGGAACCTTGAGCCACGGGGCGCCAGCGGCGGCGGCAAATTTGCTGCTGAACTCGCCGAAGACGAGGTTCTGACTGCGGCGCTCGATGAGACCGAAGGCTGCGGCGTCCCAGAACGCGGTGGAACCGCCGTTGCCGATGACGACCTCGTAGCCGTCGGGCAGGCGGAACAGTTCGGCGAGTCCGGCCTGCACGCTCGCGACGAGGTTCTTGACCGGCGCCTGGCGGTGGGAGGTGCCCATGATCGCGGCGCCCGCTCCGGCGAGGTGGGTCAGCTGTTCCGGGCGCACCTTGGACGGGCCGGCGCCGAATCGTCCGTCGGCGGGCAGGAGTTCAGTGGGAATCGTCAGCTCGGGCATGCAGCAATTCTAGGGGCGGGGTTTCGCGCGTGACGCGGGGTGCGCCTCAGAGCGCCGGGTGCTGCCACAGGTTAGGCTTACCTCTTACTGCGTATGGGCTCGCGCGCGACATCGAAGGAGGCATCAATGGCGGATCTCATTGACACCACTGAGATGTATCTGCGCACCATCTACGAGCTCGAAGAAGAGAACATCATCCCGCTTCGGGCTCGCATTTCTGAGCGCCTCGGCCACTCCGGCCCCACCGTGTCGCAGACCGTCGGTCGCATGGAACGCGACGGTCTCGTCGTGGTCGAGGGCGACCGCCACCTCGTGCTCACCGAGGAGGGTCGCAGCAAGGCCGTGCACGTCATGCGCAAGCACCGCCTCGCCGAGCGACTGCTCGCGGATGTCATCGGCCTCGACTGGGCGCTCGTGCACGAGGAGGCATGCCGCTGGGAGCATGTGATGAGCGAGCAGGTGGAGCGCCGCATTCTCGAGATGCTCGAGCATCCCACGCACTCGCCCTACGGCAACCCGATCCCCGGGCTCGACGAGCTCGGCGCCACCGACACCGGCAAATTCGCGGATGGCGTGGTCAACATCGTCAACTACGTGCTCGGCGCGGTCGGCCCGATCAAGGGCACCATCCGTCGCCTGGGCGAGCCGGTGCAGTATGAGCCGGAACTGCTGGAGCAGCTTCGCGCCGCGGGAGTGGTTCCGGGGGCGGCGGCGAGCTTCACCGCATCCGGTTCCTACGTGCTGGTGCAGGTCGAGGGATCGGATGAGGGCCTCGAGCTGCCCAACGAGGTGGCCATCCACGTCTACGTGGGCATCTAGTTCAGCGGGTCGAGTAGGCGCGCAGCGCCGTATCATGACCCCACGCGCGAGCTTAACGAACGGTAACGGGCGGCGCGCCCCGGTCAACCGCACCCCCGTTCTTGCGTTAATCTGGAACCCTCGCAATTCTGAGAGCCATTTTTCGGGAGAGTCGATGTCGAACCGCCGCAGCATCCAAGCCTTGGATGTCTGCGGCCTTTTTTACATACGGCACTGTTGCCAGCCGTGCGGCCCTGCCGCGCGCGAATCGAGCACTGTCGTTTTCTGACAGTGCTTTTTTGGTTGGCAGCGGATCTCTCGGCGCTCAGGAGCGTGAGGTGCATCGAACCACCTGGAAGCCGTCCAGGGGATTGTCGATTGGATGAGAATGCGCACGCTGGTCCTCAACGCGGGCTTTGAGCCCCTCGCCGTGGTGTCGTTCAAGCGGGCACTGGTGCTCGTGATGAATGAGAAGGCGACGGTCGTCGCTGCGGATGCCGAGCATCCGATCGTAGGTTCGTCCGGTTCGTGGGCGCGCCCTTCGGTGATCGTGCTCACGCGCTACGTGCGGATTCCGATGTCGCGGCTGATCCCGGTGTCGCGCCGGGGTGTGCTGCGGCGGGACAACCAGCACTGCGCCTACTGCGGCGGCTCGGCGAACACGATCGACCACGTGCAGCCGCGCTCGCGTGGCGGTGCGGACAGCTGGGAGAACCTGGTGGCCTGCTGCCTGCGCTGCAACAACAAGAAGGGCGACCGCACCCTCGCCGAGATGGGCTGGACCCTGCGCATCCGCCCCCGCGCCCCGCACGGCACTTCGTGGATGGTCCGCGGCATAGAGCGCGACGTGCCCGGATGGGAAGAGTACCTGGCCCCCGCCGCCTAGTTACACGCGGGTTGAGTAGGCCGCCCGCGGCCGTATCGAAACCTGTACGCGGGTTGAGTAGGCTGTCCACTTTTCACGCGGGTTGAGTAGGCCGTCCACGGCCGTATCGAAACCTGTACGCGGGTTGAGTAGCTCGCGCAGCGAGCGTATCGAAACCTCTCTCCTCGGATGCTCCCGCTAGACTTTCCAAGCCAGCCTCTGTAGCTCAATGGAAGAGCAGTTCCGTCCTAAGGAAACGGTTGGGGGTTCGAGTCCCTCCAGGGGCACCATGTGATGAGTCGGGACATGTGTCTCAGATGAGTCGCGAGATATGTCACGAGGGGCCCGGCCATCGGCCGGGCTTTTTCATGTTGTTGCGCCAGTAGCTTCGTTCGGGGTTGATGGTGGTGGTTGCGATGATTTCGCCGGTGTCGAGGTGGATGACGGTGACGGTGGTTTCGTCGATGAGGGCGATGACGCGTTTGCCTCGATGGTCTGCGCCGATGCCGAGGTGGTGCATTCGACCGGCTCTGCGGAGACTCATTTGCCGTTGTCTCCGACGTGGTCGTAGCGGAGACGGAAGTGTCCCTCGCGGGCGGATGCGGGGAAGGCTTTCGGGGTGGCGCGGTAGGCGGTTCCGGGTGTCGTGCGTTCGTTGCTGCGGTGTGGGCGATGCTCGTTGTAATGGTCTCGGAAGTGGTCGAGCTGGTGCTGGAGTTCCTGAATTGTCGTCGCTGCTGGTCTCGCAGTGAGCCAGCGTTTCAGGGTTTGGTGGAAGCGTTCTATCTTGCCTTGAGTTTGCGGATGGCCTGGCGATCCGGTTTTCTGGTGGGTTCCCAGCAGTGGTAGTAGGTATTCGAACGCGTTGCGGCCGCCGAATCGTGTGGTGTAAACCCGTCCGTTATCGGTCAGCGTCGAGGCGGGTATGCCGTGTTCGTCGGTGATAGCGAGGAACGTTGTCACGACGTCGTCGCCGGTGACGGGTCGGTGGGCGGTGCAGGAGAGCAGGTAGCGGGAGTGGTCGTCGAGCCAGTTCAGGATCTCGATATCGGTGCCATCGGTGAGGCGCCAGTGGGTGAAGTCAGACTGCCAGGTCTCGTTGGGTTGCTCCGCTTCGAAGCGGATGTAGGAGGATTTCGGCCGTTTGCGTGGTTCGGGTGTGATCAGTGCCGCGGTGTGCAGGATGCGGCGGATCGTCGAGGTCGACGGGACGTGAAGTCGCTCTTGTTCGAGATGCCAGGCGATCGTAACCGGGCCAGCGTCGAGTCCTTGCGCAGTGAGCTGCTGGCGCAATTCGATGATTCGGGCGCGGAGCGCGGCTGGCGTGGCAGAGGGGTTGCTGCGCGGTCGTCGAGACCGAGGCTCGAGAGCGTCCAACCCATCCAGTCGGTAGCGGGCCAGAAGACGATGTAGCTGTCGGCGCGAGATTCCGTACTGGACAGCCGCTTCCGCGACCGTGAGTTGCTTGGCGACGATTTTCAGGACAACGACGCGATGCTTCGACATGCCAGTGACTGTGACGTATGTCGCGACTCATCAGCGACCTGTCACCTGTGACACATGTCCTGAACTCAGACACCTCCAGGGGCACTGACTATTCTCATTTATTAGGGGGCGCTCGAGGTGTCCTGCTTTCCCGGGCTTGGTGCCGAGGCTGCCCGGGCAGAAGAAATACTCCTGAGAGAGTCTCACTGATTCGAGCACTTCGGTTCTTCAATGACGCGAAACCGTCGGAGGAACGAGTACGTTTGCGCCATGCCCGAATTAACCGTCGACGCCGACTGGATTCGCAGAACTTTCGACACGCTCGCGCGGGGTTCCCGCGAGGACTTGAAATCCTACTTGGACTCGGTGGGCGCCCCGGTCGAGGTCAGCGAGTCAGGGGTCCGCATTCGGACACATTGGCTGCCGTTCGACGGAAATTCGCGTCCTCGTCTAAATCAGCTAGCCGAGCGCCTGGCCGAAGAGACCATGGCATATTGCATCCCTAGATCCCGTATTGAGGAAGCCCTCGACCATGCAGCAGCGACAGGATCCCCAAACCGTCTGTCTCGTCTCGAGAGGGAGGCGCGCGATCTTTTCGTGAAAGCCGCCGGATCGGGCGAGGGCGGCGAATTACTCCTCTACTCCTTGTTGGAGTCGTCGCTCGGAATCCCACAGATTCTCTGCAAGATGGCGCTGAAAACAAGCAGCAACATGCACATCCATGGTGTCGACGGCGTGCACGCTCAATTTACCGACCGCGGCAATCTCGCAATCTACTGGGGCGAGTCAAAAGTTTGGGCGACTTTCAACGCCGCCATGTCTGCCTGCTTCGAAAGCGTGAAGGCGTTCTTGACGGACGACGGAACAGGCGCGCTCAATCGCGACATGTTGCTTGCTCGAGACAATTTGGACGTGCGTGACCGCGACCTGACGCTGGAGCTCGTCAAGTACTTCGACAACGACCAGCCGCAGTCGCAAAATGTCGAAATGCGTGCCGCGTGCTTGATCGGGTTCGGGCTAGACGAGTACGCGAGCCCATTCGACGGGGACGGCGCCTTGACGCGAGAGACTATCGTTCAGATCGAGAACTGGGTCTCGGCAATTAAGACGCGAACACAGCGGCTCGGTATCAGCGAATTCGTCATCGAAATTTTTTGCATCCCTTTCCCCTCTGCCGAGGAGTTCAGAGTGGCAATGATGAGGGCGCTCGGCCAATGACGGAGTACTGGGCCGACGTCGCGCAGCTTCGCATGTTCAGTGACCCTATTGGCGAATTGGCAGTTCGCTCTGTACTTGCGTCATTCCCGGGGGTAACTCGGACGAGTGTACCGGGCGAAATCGACTGGAATCGTGCGCTCCTTGCCGCATCCTTAGCCGCTCCAGACGCGTCAGAGGAAGTTTTTGATGGCTCTCTGCGGATAGCGCAGGGTTGCCTTCAGTCCGCGGACACTAGCCCATCTCAAAGAGACGCCGCAGCGGTTGTTCTCACGCGGTTAGGTAATCTTCGTTCGACTGCCCTCGCTCAAGATAAAGGACTTCTCGAGGGCGGCGTGGTCGATCGCGTGTCGTTTCCCCTCCAATTGGACATGTCCCGTCGCCGTATGACGCTAGAAATTGAGACGGATTCGGGTGAGCTGATTTCGGTAAACCCGTTTCAAGCCGATTTTTGGGCGGGCGTCTTGAGCGGCGGGTGGGTCAGTGTGTCCGCGCCGACTTCCGCCGGTAAGTCGTTTATCGTCCGGAAGTGGATTGAGGAGCAATTCGCGGCTCGCGAAGAATTCACTGCCGTTTACGTGGTTCCTACGAGAGCGCTCATCGACGAAGTCAGCTCGGACTTGGCGACTGACCTTGTGGATGCTGACATCTTCAGCCTGCCGTGGGACAAAAGGATAGCTACTTCGGCGAAGCGGATCTTCGTACTCACTCAAGAACGTCTGCACCTGCTCGAAAACAAGTTTCCCAACTTCGCTCCTGAGGTTGTGTTCGTGGACGAGGCACACAAGATCGGCGACGGCCCAAGAGGGGTCTTGCTTCAACGAGTACTCGACGAATTGTCCTCCAGACGCTCGACCGTACAAGTAGTCTTCGCGAGCCCTCTAACCTCGAACCCGGAAATCTTGTTGGACGCCGCCCCGGGTGACACCGCGACGATTTCAAGCGAGATGCTCACTGTGAACCAGAATCTCCTTTACGCGGACCAGGTTCGCGGACGGCCCACACAATGGACTTGCACCGTCATCGTTGCGGGAACCCCGGTACCGGTTGGGTCGTTCAACCTGCCCGCGCGGCCCCAACCAGCGAGTAAGCGCTTGCCGCTTGTTGCAGTCGCGCTTGGCGGGGAAGACACCGGGAACGTTGTCTACGCGAACACTGCCGCGTCAGCTGAGGACATGGGCGACCTGATCTATGACCTGCTTGGCGCAGACTCTGACCTCTCGGGCGATCCAGACGTTTCGGCGCTGCGCGACCTCGTACTGAAGACAGTCCATCCGAATTATCGACTGCGGCGTCAGCTCGCACGCGGGGTCGCATTCCACTATGGAAACATGCCGCTCCTTGTCCGAGAAGCGATTGAGTCGCTGTTTCGCATCGGGAAGTTGCGGTATCTCGTGTGCACGTCCACCCTGCTCGAAGGTGTGAATCTGCCCTGCAAGAACCTCTTCGTGCGTGCCCCACGGAGAGGCAACGGACATCCCATGACGCCCGGTGATTTTTGGAATCTCGCTGGGCGCGCCGGCCGATGGGGTATTGAGTTTCAGGGCAACATCGTGTGTGTTGACGTGTCGGCGGCGAACGCATGGGAGAACGTTCCACTCAAACGTGATCGTCAAACGATTGCTAGATCAGCCTCAGCGGTAATGGACTCGATCGAAGATTTTCTCGGCTACATTTCGCGGGGAACTCCGCTGGAAATGTCCCGGGCGAATCGAAGTCTCGAAGCCACGTACAGCCTCCTAAGTGCCTGGATGGTGCAGGGGCGACAACTAGACGAACTCCCTTGGATGCGCGGGAACTCCGGACTCCCTCGACTTGAGGCGGTCATGGCGGACTCCCTCGAGTTGCTTAGAATCCCTAGCTCGCTCATAGTTCGGCACGCCGGCATTAGTGCGGTATCCATGGACCGTCTCGCCGCATGGTTTTCGTCGGTTGACGACCTCACGCGATACCAACTTCCTCTTCCTGAAAGCGACGATTTTGTAGACGCACTTATTGAAGCGATGGGACTTATCAATCGCTTTCTCGGCGGCGACTTTGGCGCGAACAGTGGACACCACTGGCAGTTAGCGGTCTTGATCGCGCGGTGGATGCGCGGCATTCCATTGTCATACCTGATTTCGGACAGAGTCAGCTACTTCGCGCGGACCAAACCGAACTTCAACCTGGCTTCGGCCATTCGCAGTGTTATGAACGACATCGAACAGATGGCTAGGTTCCAAGCGCCCTTGTACTTGACCTGTTATCTGGATGTGTTGTCGGCCGCTATGCAGCAGCGTGGGCTTCCTGCCGCGACGGAGCCCGACTTCGCGATGATGCTTGAGCTTGGCGTGTCGCGCGAAACTGAGCTCTCGATGATCAGTTTGGGATTGTCGAGAACGACCGCGGTGGCGCTCTCAGACTTCATTGCCGAAGACACTCTCAGTCCGACCCAGGCAGTGGAGTGGTTGCGATCCAATGGGGTGGAGAACCTCGACCTTCCAGAACTAATCAAACGAGAAGTACTTCGTGTTCTCGAGCGCTCCGCGCGCATCGTCTGAAACATCGACGCGGATCGTCAGTTGGGACCCCCGAGGGTTGTCGGTGGCTCCTAATCTGGGGCGAGAAGGTCGCCCCCAAAGGGCACCGTGGGCTGCTCAATTGTGTACTCTCTGACTTCAATGTGAGCAGGAGGTTACGGTGCTCGAGCGGTCGCTCGCAGTAAGTCCGCCCGAGCGACCGGGGCATAGCTTGGATTCAGGTGTGGGTGAGAAGGGCCTTGGAGTACTCAAAGCCATACGGCCTCGCCATGGGTCTCATTGATTCATGCGAGATTGAACGGTGGTCTCAACTTTCCGGTAGCCTTCAAGCAACCCTCACCTTGATGGAGAAACCCGTGTCCTCAGGCATTAAGCGCGACGACTTGCTTAAGTTGGTCGGCGCAAGCCTTCCACCCGAATACAAGCTGGTAAATCGACTCGGGGAGGCGGAGGCGACGCACCCTGCTCCCATCGGCTCGGGCGGCTCGAGCGTCGTGTTTAGGTCGCTATACCGAGAGCGGCTTCCGCGCGCGATAAAGGTAGTAATTCCAAGGGACGACCTGCGCGAGGCACTTGACCTGAATCGCTTTCTTGAGAGCTTTCGAAATGAAGTTTCACAGCTCGCAAAGCTGAGCCATGAACACATCGCAAAGATTACCGACTTCGCCGCGGTCGAGCTTGCAGGGGAGGAATACCCATTCATCGCGACAGAATATGTCGAGGGAGTTCAACTATCCTGCTTCGCAGAGTCTGCAACCGGTGCCGAGATCTTCGCCGCCCTTCAGGATGTCCTAGAGGCTCTCGATTACATGCACCGAAGCGGTGTGATGCACTGCGACCTCAAGCCCGACAACATCCTGATACGCCGTGACGTGCACTCCGGGTCCGCCAGCGCGGTCGTCGTCGATCTCGGCGCGAGCAGGTTTTTTGGGCCCGCCGATGATACGGATAGGGAACGCGAACTCGTCTACTTCTACTCGACTGCCGCGTACGTCCATCCCGGTCTGAAACTCGTTCTCAGCAATTGGACCGCAAACAGAATCAGTCGAGCGAATCTCCGTTCCTACTTTCCTCTGCAAGACCTTCATTCATTTGGTGTAATTCTTCAGGAGTTACTCTCTGACTCGGCGGTGCAGCAGAAGCTAAGCGATGGCCTTGGTCGTCAGTACGTACGCGCGCTCCAAGATGTATCTTCACGGTTGACGTCGGGCGCTACGTTCGAGAGTGCGCGCGAAGTTGCAGATGCGCTACTTCGGATAGCGCCCACGAGCGTGTCGGTTTTCGGGGTACCGGAACTGTCTCTAGTACCAAGTCGCGGCGTCATAATCCCAGCTCTTGGAGCGAGGGGTAGCACATCGCCTCGGATGAGTCGGCTCGTATCGCATCCCTTTTTCCAACGGCTCCACCAACTTCCACAACTCGACCTGTTGCAGTATGTGCTTCCGGGCGCCACTCATTCGAGGTTTGTGCACGCGCTCCACACTTACGAACTAGTTCGGGAGGCCTTACTGCACTTGCTCGGAGACTGGAAGTTCCGCCTCGAGGTGTCAACTACCGACATCGAGGCCACACTCGTGGCTGCGATCACAAGCCAACTTGGCCACTATCATTTCCTTCACATGTTTGAGGACTTCATTGCGGCAGCACAGACCGATCCCCGTATTCAGGCTGCCAAACTTCTTACGGACATCGAGCTTCTCGATACGGTTATGGGTAGGAACGAAACTGATCTCGGTAAGAAGTTGGGGAGCATTCTCGACTCAGACGGCCGCAATATCTCCGACGCTGTGCACGAGTTCGGGCTTGATTGGGAAATGGTCCGAACTCGTATGGAGCGACCCTCCAGCCCGTTGCAGGGAGTGCTCGCAGGCCTTTTGAGCTCGCCGGTAGACGCGGAGAAGCTCTCGTACCTATACGACGACAGCGCTGCCACTGGCATTCCGTTCGGAAGAAGCGTGACGGGCGGGCCGATTTTTGACTCGATGCTCGTACCGCATTTCGCGCAATGGAGCGCGCTTACCGAGCCAGTCGCGATCGCGATCCGCGAACGAGGTATGTCCTATCTCGAGCATGGTGTCCTCGCTCGTTACTGGAACATTCAGACCGCGTACTGGAATCGTACGAATCGCTCTGTACAGGCGATGATCAAGTTCTTGATCAAGGAGCTTATTCTTGCGGGTGAGCTCGAGTTCGAGTTGTATATTGCCGAGACGATCCATCTTTCCAGCGATGGAGCACTACGCTGGCTGAACGATCGTTTCGTGCGCGCCCAAGGTCTAGGTAAAATTCGGCAATCAATCGTTAACCCTGTGTCTCCACTACTTGGATCCGAGCGTGCCATCTACAAGCGACTGATCACGATATCCGGTCAATCCCGGATCCCAGGGCGCGAACCCGACCATAAGATCTTCGAGCAGGTGCGTAGCGTCAGTCCCTTGGACGACGGGAAAGTGCTGAAAACCGTTAAGCGATCGCTTGACGACGTACTCCCGGGGATGAATATTCAGGATGGCGAACTTCTTCTCGATCTTCCTCGACCCCGCCGAGAGGAAGCGGGTGGAGCGGTTTTGGTATATACGGACGACGGAGAGGGCTACATGGGCGACCTTTTCGCGATTTCGCCATTTCTCGAGAATCACAAGCAATCTTTCGAGCTCTACGTGAAGCGCATGCGAGTCTTCATCCACCCCCGGATCTACGACGCTCTCGAGCAGGGCGGTTTGCTGAAGCGAGCGTATGATTCTTGCCTAAACACGTTGCGAAAAGAGTGGGCCAAATGACCGACGACGTCGCGAACCCTGACGAGACAATACAGTTGCGCCAGATGGTTCTCGAGTTCTATGAGCGGCATAACCTGCCGGTGCGGAACGCTCCGGGGCTCGTCCAGGACCCGCGCGAGGAACAGCAAATGCTTGAGCTACTCCGCGAAGAGGTGGGTGAGTTGACTTCGGCCATCGAGAGGGGAGACCTACTCAAGATCATCGACGGTCTCGCCGACGTGGTGTACGTCGCTTACGGTATGTCGCTCCAGTATGGAATTGATCTGGATGTCGCGCTTTCGCGAGTTCACAGTTCGAACATGACCAAGATTGACCTGGACGGGCCATGGTCTACGGGCCGCCCAAGGAAAGTGGCACGCGGCGAAGAGTACAGCCCACCCGAGTTTGGTGACCTTTTTAGCGAATAGGTCAGGATCGGAGCCGTGCCGGTGCATCGTACTTGACCAAGATTGGTCACGACCAACCTTGTGCGGCATGCGGTGCCGATTGGCGCCGGCACCAAGGATGTCGATCACCTCGTCATCGGCCCAGGCGGAGTCTTCGCGATCAACACGAAGCACCACGTCGGCGCATCCATTTGGGTGGGTGACTTCGTCCTTCGCGTTAACAATGCGAACACTCACCACATGAAGCAGGCGCTCAGCGATGGCCGGGATGTCGCCCGGCGCCTGACCGAGAAGGTCGGCTTTCCCGTGCGGATCGTCTCCGTGCTCGCCATCCTCGGCGCCACCTCGATCGTCGACAAGCGCGACGCCAACAATCGCCCGGTCTCCGTCGTGGACGCGGACAACCTCGTCGCCTGGCTGCTCGCCCGCCCACCGCAGCTCGGCGAGAGCACTCTTGGGCTGATCAAGCTCGCCGCCGAAGAGCCGGAGACCTGGCACGTCGACCCCCGCGCGGCAGACACCCTCCGGGTGATGCAGCGCTTCGAGCGACTGGTTGAGCAGGTGGGGATGCCGGGCGCGCCGCCCGCACGTCCGTCGCGAACCCAGCCCACGGCATCCGGCCCTCGCAGGCGCGCGCTGGCTCGACGTGCGAGCGCACCATCCCGAAGGCCTGTCCGGCCCAGCGGACGCAGCGGCCCAAGCTTCGGCGCCCTGCTCAAGCTCTGGTTCGGGACCGCAATCGTGCTGGTGGCGATCCTTGTCTTCCGCAGCATCGCCAACCAGCCGTGCACGACGGGCATCTGCCTGGTTCCGCTCTTCTACCAGGGGCTCAAGCCGCTCCTGGTGCTCGGAGTGATCGCATCCATCGGCATCGGCGCGATCGGCACGCTGATCTGGATCGTGCGGCGTGCTGCAAACAGGTGACTTCGGAGCGTTGCGTTACGCGATACCTGGCGGCAGGACTTTCCACGGCCGAGCGTTTTCGAGCTACACAGACTACAATTTAGGGCTATGAGCATCATCCCGTTGTCTGAGGCGAAGTCCCGGCTCTCTGAGATTGCCGATGAGATCCATCGCACGCACGAGCGCGTCAATGTGACCCGCAACGGCCGCGAGTATGTCGTCATCATGTCGAGCGAAGACCTCGAGTCCCTCGAGGCCACCATTGAACTGCTTTCCGATCCCGCAGCGCAGGCGCGCGTCGCACAGGCCGAGGCTGACCTCGAGAAGGGTGACGTCACCACTCTCGACGAGATGTCGCGACTGATGCAGGAACGCCGCAGCAGTGGCCGGTGACGCTCCCTACGACATCCTGCTCGCGCCCGGTGTGAAGCGCTCCCTGGCCGAAACTCTCCCCGCATCTGCAGCGTTCGCAGCATTCGAGTTCATCCTCGGACCGCTCGCCAAGAACCCACGACGAGTCGGCGCTCCGCTACGCGCGCCCTTCGAGGGCTACTACCGCGCGAGACGCGGCGAGTATCGGGTTCGCTACCGCATCGACGAAGAGCAACACCGCGTCTACGTCGTCGATGTCGACCATCGACGGGACGCTTACCACTCCTGAGGACGTGCGTCTACGCGAAAGAACTCGCCTGCGCATCGAACCTTGAACGACGGCGCGTGTCCTTTTACCGCAAGTTCGGCCGCAAGCTCGTTCCAGAAAGCGCTCGCGTCATGTGCATCCTTGTTCAGGATGCTGAAGCCACCGTCGCAAGTCTCTAGCGTGCGCCTTCGCTGCTCGCGCGCATCCGCTTCTCGTTTGGTGGGCAGTGGGGTCGCGCTACCCCGGAAGCGTGCTGCCGGGAAAACTTCGCACCGAGTGCACCTCGTAGTGGAGCACGCCGGCCATGATGGCAGGGTCCGTCTCCATGAGCTCTATCGTCTCTTCCACGCTGCAGTTGAAGATGCCGAGCCCGCGGAACTCGCTGCTGTCGGTGGAGGGGCAGACCACCGGGAGCCGGCCGTCGCGGTGCAGCGAAACGTTCCGCATGCCGTGGCTGTAGATGATCGCGTCAGCACCGTCCATGTGGCGATTGGGCCCGGGGCTGAGGAGCACGACCGAGTACTCCCTGGCGGTCGCGCGCAGCGCCCGGAACTCCTCGTCGCTGATCGGTGCTGGAGTCGAGGTCATGATCCTGCCCATGCTGAAGGTGGTGATTGGCGCCCATTGTAGGCTCCGGATCACCGAAACGCACCGCCCACATCCGCCGCTCCTCAGTGGAGAAACTTCGCGACAGCCTCCTCCGTCACCGGGGTGAAGAGGTTCACGAGGTTGCCGTCGGGGTCGCGGAGGAGCAGCGAACGGTTTCCCCACGGCAGGGTCGTGGGGGAGTTGACGAAGTCGGTGACCCAAGGCCGCAGCTTCTCGTATTCGGCGTCCACGTCATCTACCAGGAACTCGATGATGGCGGAGCGGTTGTCTGCGGCGTGCGCCGAACCTGGGCCGAACAGATCCACGGTGGGGGAGCCGGCGATGGCGAGGGTGAATGACGAGAGCGACAGCTCGGCGAACACCGGGTTCGACCAGGTGGCCTGCTCCCCGGTGAGTCGTTCGTAGAACTCGACCAGGCGCTGGGGGTCATCCGTGATGATGCGGATCGAAGTGAATTTCATGCCTGAACCCTAGAATCGATAGTGGACAGAATCAGTCCACTATTCGAGGAATCGGGCGGCGACATGAGACCAACTTCGCGCGTGATCGGGCTGCTCGATCTGCTGCAGTCCGGCGGCACGCGCACGCTGCGGGAGCTCGCCGCGGCGCTGGACGTCGACGAGCGCACGGTGCGCCGCTACATCGACCACCTGCGCGACCTCGACATTCCGGTCGAGTCCATTCGCGGTCGCTACGGCGGGTATCGCCTCGCCGCAGGTCAGCGGATGCCGCCCCTCATGCTCACAGACGACGAAGCGCTGGCAGTCGTGCTGGGCCTGCTCGCGCACCGGGGTGAGGCGCGCGGGAAGCCGGCCGCGGCATCCGACTCGGCTCTCGCCAAGATCCGCCGCGTGCTGCCCCGACCGTTATCGCGCAAGCTCGATGCGCTCGCGGCGAGCGCCAGCTTCAGCGCGGCGGGCCCGGTGCCCTCGGCGGAGTCGGGCGTGCTGCTCACGCTCGCCGCGGCGGCCCGCGAGCAACGGCGAGTGCTCGTCGGCTACACTTCGCGAGGCGGCGCGAGCAGCGAACGCATTCTCGAACCGCTCGGCCTCGTCTCGCACTCCGGCCGGTGGTACGTCGCCGCCCGCGACCCGCGCAGCGACTCCATTCGCACGTTCCGCGTCGACCGGATGAGCCTCCCGCGACTGCTCGAGGAACGCTTCACCGTGCCGCCCGGCTTCGAGGCGACGGAGCACGTTCTCGCCGCGCTCGCCGCGACACCATGGGCGCACGAGGTGTCGGTCGTCGTTGAGGCGAGCGAGGAATGGATTCGGCGCTGGCTGCCGCCCGGGCTCGCGACGCTCGAGCGCCTCGGCGGCGACGATGTCTACCGCGTGCGATTCCG
>DATNBR010000029.1:0-25972 GCA_035571875.1 Lacisediminihabitans sp.
GCCGCTCGCAGTTTCGGCTGAGCTGACCAACCTCGGGTGCGTAACTCAGGAGATCTGGGAGACGCGCCGTCCTCCGGGGCTGCGGATGCGGCATGTCGCCAGAATCTCCTGAGTTACGCACCCGACGCGCGGCTAGCCGACCGCGCGCTCGGGCTCCGCGAGCACTCGCGTGAGCACGGGACGCGTCGCGCGCAGGCCGAGCCAGACCACCGCAATGCCCACGATCAGGCACGCCGCGATGATCGCGAGTGATGCCGGATCCTGCAGCAGCGCTATGCCGGTGAGCGGCAGCATCACGACCGCGGCGGTGAGTGCGGAGCCGATGCTGACCAGTCGCAACGGTGACATGACCGCCCGCGTGCGGGCGACATCCATGGTCTTCACAGGCGTGCCGAGGCGGTCGAGGCTGAGGTAGAGGTCGCGGCGGTCGAGGATCGCCGAGGCCTGGTTCACTCCCACCGAGCAGGCGACCATGAGGAACGATGCGACCAGGGTGATGATCACGCCGGTGCGGATGTCGAAGACGAACTCGAGGCTGTCGCTCGTGCTGCCCATCGAGTTCGTCACGGCGATGCCCACCCCGGCGAACACCGCGATGAAGCTCGTCATGGCGACACCGCTGACCTGGCGCCACGCGGCCTTCGGCGACTCGAGGATGCCGCGGGCGGCCAGCAGGCGCTGCGGCGTCTTCGCGCGGCGCACGCCCCACTTCGCGACGACGCGGAGCACGAATGGGCCGGCCAGGTTGAGCACGGAGATGGTCAACCCGAAGCCGAGGCCGAACACGAGGAGCACGACGATCACACCGCTGTCGGCCCGCAGCAGCTTCATGACGAAGTAGACGGCGACGATCGCGATGAGCGCCAGCACCAGTCGAGCCCAGTGCGGCCGCGGCGTGGTCTGCCTGGTGCGCACGCCGAGCGGTGAGACGATCACGCCGCGCAGCCCGATTGCGGCGCTGACTGCGGCGAGAACGGCAACGCCGAGAACGACGACACCGACCACCCCCGGCGCGAGCCAGATGGAGCCGCCGAGCGCCTCGCCTCGGAACGGGATGAGCCCGACGGCGGGCACGAGCGCGGCGTACACGACGATGCCGATGACAGCGCCGGCCAGTGCGAGCGCCGCGGACTCGATCACGGTGAGCCGGGTGACGAGCGCGGGGGTCGCGCCGAGCAGCCGCAGCGTCGAGAGCCGGTCATCGCGCCGGCGCGCCGACAGCCGCGCCGCCGATCCGCCGAGGGTCAGCAGCGGCACGACGAGCAGCGCGAGCGCGATGCTGGCGAGGTACTTGTAGTCATCGGTGCCACTCCCGCTCCAGCCGAAGAACGCGAACGCCCCGCCGAGCACGATCAGCAGCAGCGCCGTGACCACCGCGAACGCGACGATGGGGAGTGCGAAGGTTGCAGTGCCGCTCGAGCGCGCGCTCGACAGCATCCGGAACAGCCTCAGGGTCTTCATGCCTGCACCGCCTGCGACACGACGAGCCCGTCGCGGAGGTGCACGACGCGCGAGCAGCGGTCGGCGACGTCTTCGTTGTGGGTGACGACGACGAGCGACTTGCCGCGGCCCGTGGTCGAGTCGATGAGCGCGCTCATGACCTCGTCTGACGTCACGGAGTCGAGGGCGCCGGTGGGCTCGTCGGCGAAGACGACGGATGCGCCGGTCACCTGCGAACGCGCGATGGCGACGCGCTGAGCCTGCCCACCCGAGAGTTGGCCGAGTCGACGGTCGTCGAAGCCGCGCAACCCGAGCCTGGACAGCCACGGACCGGCATTCTCGATGGCCTCACGCCGGGTCTGGCCGAGCAGCATGAGCGGCAGTGCGACGTTCTCGACCACGGTGAGTTCGGGCACGAGCAGTCCCTGCTGAAAGACGAAGCCGAACGCCTCGCGACGCAACTGGGAGCGCGCGCCCTCGCCAAGAAGATTGACGATGACCGATTGGCCATCGGCTCGATCGAACATCACCTCGCCGCTGTCGGGTGTGAGGATGCCGGCGAGGCTGTGCAGAAGCGTCGTCTTTCCCGAGCCGGATGCGCCCATGATCGCCACGGACTCGCCCGCCCGGATCGCGAAGTCGACGCCACCGAGCGCCACGGTCTCGCCGTAGTGCTTGATCAGATTGTGTGCAGAGAGAACTGTCATGCTTCAATGCTCGGCGGGGCGAGCATCCGTCACATCGTCCGCACGGTTCGCCCTCGTCATCCTGCAGATGTAGATCGCCGCGAGTCCGGATGCCAGAATCGGGTTCGTGAACAGCGCCATCTTCATTCGTGCCGCCGAGGCGTATGTCGCCCTGCTCGGCCAGATCCGGCCAGAGCAGTGGGATCGGCCGGGCCTTGGCGCCTGGACAGTGCGCAGCCTCGCCGGCCACACCGCACGCGCGATCATCACCGTGGAGAACTATGTCTCCATCGAGGCGCCATCGACGGCCACCCTTCCGACGGCCGAGGCGTACTACGCGGCGATCGCGACTACGTCACCAAATCCCGCGGATGCCGCAGCCGTCGAAGCGCGCGGTGTCGCGGCAGGAGAATGGCTGGGCTCCGATCCCGTGGCGCGCGTCGCGGACGTTCTGGCTCGCGTGCGCGAGCTGCTCGCATCCGAAACCGAAGACCGCATCGTGACCGTGATCGGCGGCCTCAGCATTCCGCTCACGGAATACCTCCGCACCCGCGTCTTCGAGCTCGTCGTGCACTCGATCGACCTCTCGCGCGCGACCGGCCTGCCGAGCGGTCTCACCCGGGACGCGCTCGACTCAGCCGCCGCGCTCGCCTCGGCCATCGCGGTCTCCCGAGGGGACGGCGAAGAGCTGCTGCTCGCCCTCACCGGGCGGACGCGGCTGCCCGAGAGATTCAGCGTTGTCTGAGCTGGTGGCTACCCCAGCAGGTCGTGGCGCACCACTATCGCGTCGCGACCGGGGCCGACGCCGATCGCCGAGATGCGCGAGCCGCTGATCTTCTCGAGCGCGAGCACGTAGTCCTGCGCGGCCTGCGGCAGGTCTTCGAAGGTGCGCGCACCGGTGATGTCTTCGCTCCAGCCCGGGAAGTTCTCGTAGAGGGGAACCGCGTGGTGGAAGTCCGTCTGGGAGACGGGCACCTCATCCACTCGAACGCCGTCGACCTCGTAGGCGACGCAGACCGGAATCTGCTCGAGGCCGGTGAGCACGTCGAGCTTGGTGAGCACAAAGTCGGTGATGCCGTTCACCCTCGCCGCATAGCGGGCGATCGGGGCGTCGTACCAGCCGCAGCGGCGGGGGCGGCCGGTGGTCGTGCCGAACTCGAAGCCGTTCTCGCGCAGGAAGTCGCCGGACTCGTCGAACAGCTCGGTCGGGAAGGGCCCCGCTCCGACGCGCGTCGTGTATGCCTTCACCACGCCGATCACTCGGTCGAAGCGGTTCGGAGCGACGCCAGAACCGGTCGCCGCGCCGCCCGACGTCGCCGATGATGAGGTGACGAAGGGGTAGGTGCCGTGGTCGACATCCAGCATCGTCGCCTGGCCGGCCTCGAACAGCAGCGTATTGCCCGCATCGAGTGCCTCATTCAGGCGGAGACCGGTATCGGCGACCATGGGGCGCAGGCGGTCCGCATACTTGAGCAGCTCATCCGCGATCTCGTTGACGGTGATGGCGCGACGGTTGTAGATCTTGACCAGCAGGTGGTTCTTCTGGTCGAGAGCGCCCTCGATCTTCTGGCGCAGGATGTTCTCGTCGAACAGATCCTGAATGCGGATGCCGACCCGGTTGATCTTGTCGGCATACGCCGGACCGATTCCGCGGCCGGTGGTGCCGATCTGCCGCTTGCCGAGGAACCGCTCGGTCACCTTGTCGAGCGTGCGGTGGTACTGGGTGATGACGTGCGCGTTCGCGCTCACCAGCAGCTTCGACACGTCGACGCCGCGGGCGCTCAGCGCGTCGAGCTCCTCGAAGAGCACCTCGATGTCGATGACGACGCCGTTCGCGATCACCGGGGTCACGCCCTCGGTGAGGATGCCGGAGGGCAGCAGGTGCAGCGCGTACTTCTCATCGCCGACGACGACGGTGTGGCCGGCGTTGTTGCCGCCGTTGAACTTGACGACGTAGTCGACGCGACTGCCGAGGAGGTCGGTGGCCTTGCCCTTGCCTTCGTCGCCCCACTGGGCGCCGATCAGAACGATTGCAGGCATAACTGATCCCTTCAAGATCGGTGGGGATTACACCCCAGCCTACCCGGCGATCGCCGTTTCGACCCCTTTCGCTAGGAACGACGAACGCGGCGGCGGCTTCGGGCGAAGAACCACAGCACGAGGCCGAAGGCCAGCGCGAGGAACCCGACCAGGACGGTCGCCAGCGGCGAAGCGCCGGTGAAGGCGAGGGTGGCGATGAACACGGGAGCGCAGGAGGCACCGGCGAGGTCGGCGCACTCGTTATCCACCTCGGTGGGGTCCCATGCCCCGGTCGGCAATTGCACCGAGGCATGGTTGACGTATGCGCCCGCCGCGTCGAACTTCAACACGACGCCGAGATCCGTGGATGCGCCCACCGCGATCGTGGGCACCGTCCAGATCACCTTGCCCGGCTGGATCGCGCCGCCCGAGTCCGCGGAGACCACGTGCGCGCCCGTGGGGATCAGGTCGGTCACGACGACGTTCCTGGCGTCGATCTGGCCGATGTTCGAGACCGTGATCGTGTAGTGCACCTCGGAGTCCTGAACAGCGAACAACCCCGCCGTCTTCGTGAACTTGAGCTTTCCGACGTCGAACCGGTTGGTGATCACGACGGTTGCCGGGGTCGGCGAGAGAGCCGGGTCGAGGATCGTGACCACGCCACTCGTGGGGCTGAGCGTCGTGGCGGTCGCGAGGCCGGCATCCGTCTCGGTCACGGCGCAGCTGGCGCCGACGATGATGCCGGTCAGCGTCGCCGTGTACCCGTTGCCGCTCGACAGCGTCACCTTTCCGCCGTCGGGCAACGGGATCGCCAGGGTTGCGCCGTCCTTCACCCAGGTGCAGTTGACCTGGGCGGTGAATGGACCGGCGCCGAAGTCGGCGACACCGTCACCGACGCGCACCTTGTTGACGACGAGGTCGCCGATGAGGAAGTGGTTCGTCACGTCCGCGGTGATGGCACCGAGCGCCGCGCCGCCGGTGGGCGCCGGAATCGTCACGGATGCGGGATCGACGTGGCTGTTCGCACCACCGGTCGACGCCTCCGTCACCGAGCAGCTCGTACCGACCGGGAAGACCTCCGGCACGAGTGACGGCACCGCTGGCACGATCGGCAGGGCGGCATTGGTATACAACACCTGCTCCGGAGTGCCGTAGACGCAGCGCACCGCGGCCGTGAACGGACCGCTTCCGTAGTCGGCCGCGCCGGTGCCGTCCACGGTCTTCAGCACCGACAGGGTGCCCGCCAGGAAGGTGTTGGACGCGGTGACGCTGCTGGCGGCTCCCACGACGACGGCGCCGACGCCGGCGCCGAGGTCGGTGACTCCCGTGCCGGTGATGGCGGTGGAATCCGCGCCGCCGGCATCCGTCTCGGTGAGCGTGCACACCGCGCTGACCGGCAGTGTGTTCGCGGTGACCGTGTGGGTCGCCTCGGCCGCGAGAGAGAAGCTCGCATCGCCGGCGGGCAGCGTGATCGGGTCACCGGTGCCGCTGACACAGGCGAGGGTGAAGTCGAAGGGGCCGAAGGTGCCGACGGTCGCCGCGGTGTCGATGTGCTTCGTGACGCTCAGAGCACCGAAGGTGTAACCGTTGGTTATCGTCGCCGTCTGGGCGACGGGGACGGCATCGAGCGTGTCGGCCGTCGCGGTGATCGGAAGCGTGACCGGCGAGTTCGTGCGGCTGCTCTCGCCGTAGGTTCCGAGAGGGCCGTGTTCCGTCGCCACACAGCTCGAGCCGAGCGGGATGCCGTCGGCGCGGGCGGTGAACGATCCGGCAGTGGTCAGGTGCAGACTCGCATTCGCCCCGAGGTCGAGCGACTGCCCGTCGATCGTGCAGGCGACGTCGACGACGAAATCGGTCGGCGCGAACGCGCTACCGGGCCCGGTCACCGCCTTGGTCAGCTGCAGGGGTCCCGTCACGATGGTGACTCCGGCCTTGACCGGTGCACCCTTGATCGGCTGCCCGGCCACGAGGGTCGCGTAGGCACCGAACTGGTTCCAGGCATAGGCGGGGCTCGCACTCACCGTCGTGGGGGCGCCCTGTGGCAGAGCAGCGCTCGCGACGGTGTTGACGGTGTGATAGCTCACCGTGACGGCGCCCCCCGGCACGAGAGGTGTCGGGAAGGTGAAGACAACCCGCAGGGCCGTCACCGCTGCCCAGTCGCCGGCGTAGCTTGCGCCCGCGGTCCAGCTCGCCGCGGCGGGATGCGTCGCACACGTCGGGTCCGCGGGCCAGGTCGTGGCGCCGGCACCGATGCAGGCGTCCGCCGTCGTGGTGACCTCCCAGCTCATGGTGGCGTCGGCGGGAGCACCGGTGACCTGCAGCCCGTTGGCGCCATCGAAGACGGGACGATAGGTCGATCCACGCGCGCTCCCGGTCGCCAGCATCCGGTCGCCCGCCATGGGCAGCGGGTCGACGAAGGTCAGGCTGGTGTAGTCGACGGTGCCGCTGTTCACGGCCTGCAGCTTCCAGTCGTCGGTGCCGCCGATCACCGTATTGGCGGCGCAGGGCGTGCGATAGTAGCCGTCGGCATCCGCGATGCACGGTGCACTGGGATCGCTCACGTTCACGGCGCCGGAGACGAGGGTGCCTCCGATGTCGCCTTTCACGCCCTTGCGGGTGACGATGGAGGGGCCGCTGATCGGCTGCACGTAGTTGGACGTTCCGCACTCAGTGGCACCGAGTCCCGTGAGCACACCCTGCGCATTGCCCGAGTTGTTCGTGCACGCGGTGAGGGTCTCCGCCGTCGTGACGGTCATCTCGTTGGTCGCGCGATCGCCGCTCGTCAGTCCCGGCTCGAGGATGAGGCCGAGGGTCACGGTGAAGCTCTCGCCTGGCGACATCCGCTTGCCGCCGGTCGGCCAGGAGAAGGTGAGGGCCCTCGTCGTTGCGTCGTAGACGTAACTCGGATCGGTGGCGAGCGTTCCGCCGGCACTCCCGGCGTAGGTCGGCACCTCCCCGTCGAAGCTGAGGAACGTCGGCAGCTGGTCGACCAGGTCCGCGACGTTCAGGTAGCCGGTGCCGGTGTTGGCGAAGCGGAGCGTCCACGGCACACTCGCTCCGGGCGAGACCGTGTGCACGTTTCCGAGCGGTGACTTGGCCACATCGAGCTGGAAGCTGCCAGGGTCGAGGGCGAGGGTGTCGGTGCTCTGGCTGCTCGCGCCGACGTAGATCGCGGGGTCCTCGAAGCGCTGGCTCGAGGTCTTCAACTGGTTGGACACCGTGCTCGGGAAGGGGATCGCCGTGGTCGTGCCACGCTGCGTGTCGAGAAGCTGCACGGTCAACAGGGCCTGTGCGGACCAGTTCGCCGGTGGCGACGAGTGCGAGAAGACGTCGGCGTCGTCGTTGCTGAAGGTGAAACGGATGCCCGAGACATCGGCAGCGTTCACAGCGGGCAGCACTGCGGTCGGCCCGGCCACCCCCTGGATCCAGGTGGAGGTGCCATTGGTCTGCACGTCGACACGCACCTGGTTCGAACCGGCTGGCGGCGTGACCGTGCCGAGCGCCGTGAGCCGGAAGGTGCTCCAGAACGCCTGATCGCTGTCCTCCAGCACGACCTCATTGGTCGCGACGGTCGAATTGCCCTGGGTGGCCTTGAGCGTGACGGTCACCGGATCGGTGCGGTTCTTCTCAAGCATGGTGCCGGGCGACAGCGTCTTGGTTGCGGTCACGTCGAGCACACCGTCGACGAGCACGACATCCGCGTTGGCACTGTCCACGGGGGTGCTCGTGGCGCCCGACGGGGTCACCACCGGGTCGTAGCTCTGCGCGAAGACGTCGTTCGAGACCGTCACGGGAGTGACCAGCACGGTGGGAGCGCTGCGCTCGTGCACGCGAAGCTGCGTCGACAGGGTCATGACGGGGTCGCTGCCCGAGGTGATCATGCCGCCGTCGTTCAGCGGATCGCTGCCCTGGTAGAGCACGCTGACTCCGACCACGTCTTCGAGCTGAGCCGCAGTCAGCGCTGTGGCGGCGGTCATCGAGAGAACCTGGGTGGTCATCACGCCTGCCGCATCCCGCTTCCAGAGCGTGACCATGGAGGCATCTGCGTCGATCTGCTGGGCATTGACCGCGAAGGCGATGTGGGTGAGATTTTCGCGCTCGAACGGATTCGACGTGGAGTACCCGGCCGTGAACGGTGCGCTCGCCCAGTCCGTCGGCAGGGTGCGGCAGTCGGTCAGAGCGCTCGACGAACAGGGCATGGGGTCGGTGACGCGGAGGTAGGAGGCGCGTGCCGAGGAGGTGTTCTTGGCCGTGATCGTGTAGGTGATGGCGGGGTAGCTGCCCGCGGCCACATCGCCGCTGTTGGGGATGACGACGGTGTTGACGCTGCGGGTCTTCGAGACGTCGACCCCCGGCGGCTGGTCCAGAAGGGTGAGCTTGTCGCTCGCCGTCACTGCCGAGACCGGCGTGCCGCCGAGCACGCCGCTGACTCCGACGGTGTTCGCGACGGTGGCCGGATCGGCATCGTTGTAGCCGTGAACGGCCGTCGCCCACTTGGTAGCTGGAGCCACGACGCTGCGCACCGTGTTGCGGAGCTGCCAGGTGAGGCCCAGGGGGCGGGACGCGGAGCTACTGCTGCTGCCGACTCCCGAACCCACCGGGGGAGTGAGTGGATCGGTGCTTCCGGTGCGGGCGGCATCGTTCGGTGTGATCACCAGTCGCACGCCGGTCGTGGCGGCCGACTCCGTCGCGGTCAGCACGTAACCTTTGAAGCCGGTGCCGTTCATCCAGCTCCCGCCCGGCTTGGCGACGGTGTGCCACGCGCCCGAGTAGTACAGCTCGACCGAGTCGACCAGGTCATAGCGCAACTGCGGATCCTGGGCGTAGCTGATCGCCGCCACGGACGTGAGGTCGAATGCCTGGAAGGTGGTGTCTGCCGGGCTGGCCTCGTTCGTCGCGGGGTCTGCCACGGTCACCGAGTCGTATCCCGTGGAGAGTACTCCCCAGGTCAGTCGGCTCGCGGCCTGCTCACCGGATTGCGAGTCGACCGTGGTGAGATCGCCGGTGAAGCCCGGCTTCTGCCAGCGCTTGCCCGCGACGATTCCGCCGTCGCCGCCCGAGAAGGAGATGATCGAGGCGTCCGCCGTGCCCAGCACGTCGGGGCTCGTGACGGACACGCCGCCCGCGACTTCGCCCGAGCCGCTCGCGACTGCCTGGTTCTCATAGTCGGATGCCGGGCCATCCGGGACGGATGTGCTGGTCGCGGCGTCGCTCCTCAGAGTCGACCGCGCCTGGAACACCACGTTCGGCTGCACCGCGACACCCTGCGCGAAGCCCGCCGGGTTGGTGAAGGTGAAGCGAACACCGATGATGGTCGAGACGTCACCGGGGAGGTTCGCCTGGTAGAGCTGTGCCGAGCCGAGGTCGTTCGGCAGGGCCGTCCAGACTCCCCCCACGTTGTACTCCACGAGAAGGCTTGCGCCGGTGGGCACCTGGGTGGGAGCGATCGAGAGCGGGTTGAAGCCGTCCCAGAAGTCCCCGGCCGTGCCATTCCTGTAGCCGTCCTCCACCACGATGGTCGTCGGGTTGACGTAGGCGGAGTCGGTGTCGGTCGTCGTGGCGAGCTTCGCGAGCACAGTGCCGCCCGGAGTGACGGCGCCGACGGGCGAGATCGACTTCGTCAGGTGCAGCCTGATCTCCGGCTTGAAGATGCTGAGCGGTGCCGTCTTCGCGGCCGTGGCTGTTCCTGCTGGGTTCACGCCGGCCACGTTGACGGTGTTCGGAACCGACTGCGTGGCCGCATCGGCTATGTCTGCGGTCGGGCTGATCGCGAAGTTGACGGTGGCGGTGACACCGGCAGCAACCGCCCCGGTGTAGGTCACCTCGAAGCCGGTCAGGTGCTCCCCGACCGGTGCGGCCGGAGCGGCCGGGGTGCTGCCATCGGCGACCGCGCTCGAGCTGGTGGACGGCCCGCTGAAGTGCCAGGTGATGGATGCCGCGGTCGCGCCCGTCGGATACGCCAGCGGTGCGAGGAACCCGCCGAACTGCAGCTGCGCGGTGAAGTAGTCGGTGTCGCTGAGCGTCAGACTGCTGAGCGGACCATTGGAATTGTTCTTGCCGGTGATGGATGCGGACGCCGATGTGCCGGCGGGAATCCTCGCCGGGGTGATCGTCTTTCCGGCCTGCACCGACACGGTGAGACCGCCGATCGTGTACGGCGCGGTGGCCGTCTTCGACACGGGTGCATTGCCGGGAACGGTGACGGTGCCGACCACCTGGTTCGTCACGGAGGCGCCGAGCACGAGAGCGCCGCCCGTGTTGCGATTCGTCGACCGCTGAGCCACGGTGAAGGCGACCGCTCCGGCGGTGCCGTTCGCGTCGATCACGGCGCCGCTCGCGGAGTCGCTGAAGGTGAAACGCAGGCCGCCGACATCCGCGGTACCCACACCCCCCGGCAGGGCGATGCCTGCGATCGTCGCGGGTGTTCCGCTGACCCAGTTCCAGACGCCGCCGCTCTGCACATAAGCGTCCACCTGCACGCGGTCGGCGCCCTGCGGAGCGGTGACGGTGCCGAAGCCGGTGAAGTCGGTGAGCACGAACGGGTTCGATGCGGCAAGCTGGGCCGCAGCATCCGCCGCGTCGTTCGGGTCCTGCAGCACGAGCGAGCTCGCTGGCATGTTCGAGGTGTTCTTCGTGGTGAGCGCGACCGTGGATTGGACGCCCGGAGAGTACTGCTGCGTCGCCGGCGTCCAGCTCTTGGTGACCGCCGTGTTCACCGTCGTGGGGATGTCGACGGTCACGTTCGCACCATCGCTCTGGGTGTCGGCGGTCGTGGCGGTGGCGGTCGCGGTGTTGGCGACGGCGATCCCATCGGATGGCCAGGCAGGCGTGAGATTCGCAGGCACCTTGAGCGTGATGCTCGCGGTGTAGGTGGCACCGGCCTGGATTCCCACGTCGCTGCCGGTGAGGGACTGCTCGAACACAGCAGTGAACACGCAGTTCGCGGTGACGACGGTGCTGCAGCCGGCGAAGGACGAACTGCTCGGCAGGCTCGACGGTCCCACGCTCGAGGCGAGGATGGTGAAGCCAGCGAATTCGGCGGGGAGCTGGTCGACGAGTTTCGCGTCGACGCAGCCTGAGTCGCTGCAGCCGACGCCGATCGTGTAGGTGAACTCGGCATCCGGAGCCACGGTGACCGCGTCCACCCCGTTGACCCGCTTGTCGACGCTGAGGAGGGCGCTCGGTGCGGCACTGGCCGGTGCAGCGAGTGCGGTTCCCCCGGCGAGCAGCGCCGCGGCGAGAGCGATTGCGAGTGGAGCGCGTGACCAGCTGCGACCGAGCATTGTCATCCCGACGTGACGACCGCGGGCGCGCCCCACACTCTTGCGCCGCAACGACGTCATTGCGCTGACAAACGACATGAGAGCCCCCCTGGCCGGGAGCCCCCCGGCAATGCGAATTCCGACAGACGGTGCGATGCGAGACGTTCGCGACCGGCACCGTCGCTAGGAACGCTAACCGGGGCTATCGGTCGCGAGGGCTGGGGCAGCCGGATTTCACCCCGCACTTCACCCTCTGCCCCGCGACCGGCGAGTTAGGCCGCGCCCTCGTCCACTCGCTAGGGTCGTGGCATGCACATGCCTCTCGCCGAGTCGCTCGCGGCCCGATGCGGCGATGACTGCTCAAGGGGCCGGTGCGCCTCAGTCGGCCTCGCCGGATGAGGCGAGCACTGTCCTCATCCTCGGCACTGTTCTGGGGACTCCAGGCCGCTTTTCTCAACCCCGTACTCGCCCTGCTGCTGGTCTCGCTCTACGGTGCGACACCGCTCGAGGTCGGCTGGGTGCTCATGGTCTACAACGCGAGCGGCTTCGTCGCCTCGATCGTGGTGCCGGCCTCTGCGGACCGGCGGCGGAACTATCTGCGGCCGATGCTCGTGTGCGGCGTGCTCACGCTCGCGCTGGTCTGCGTGCTCGCGCTCGCGACATCCTTGCCCGTCGTCGTGATCGGGCTGGTCGTGCTCGGTGGCCCAGCCGGAGTGGGGTCCTCGCTGCTGTTCGCCGATCTCAAACACTCGGGCGCCGGGCCCCGGTCGGTGGTCAACGCCCGCGCAATCGTGTCGTTTGCGTGGGTGGCGGGGCCCCCGCTGGCGACGCTCATCATGGGCGCCCTGGGCAATCGAGCGATCCTGCCCGCCCTCGCCGTGGTCGCCGTCTTCAACGTGGCGACGGCGCTCCTCACGATCGCGCGTGAACGCAGGCACCCGATCGCGCACCGCGCAGAGAGTGCAAGCGCCGACGACCATCAGCCCGTGCCGCGGCCCGCCCTGATCGCTATCGTCACCGGATTCGTCGCGCTGCAGGCGACGAACAGCGCGGTCGTGGCGATCATGAGCCTCTTCGTGACCGACCGACTCCACCTGCCGGTGCTCTGGTCGGGCGTTGCTCTCGGCGTCTCGGCGCTGCTGGAGATTCCCGCGCTGCTGATCATCGGGCGCCTCATCAACAGGGTCTCCAGCTACGCGCTCATCGCGTCCGGGTGCATCGCCGGCGTCGCCTACTACTCGGCCATGGCATTCATTTCGAGCCCGGTCGCGCTGATCGCGCTGCAGCCGCTCAACGCGTGGTTCTACGGCGTCATCGCGGGCATCGGCCTCACCCTGTTCCAGCAGATCATCCGGCGCCCCGGCGTGGCATCCGGCCTGTTCACGAACACCCGCCGCATCGGGGCGATCATCTCGGGGCCGATCATCGGACTCGGCTCCACGACCGCGATGGGCTACCAGGGCGTCTTCGCCATCGCTGCCGCACTCACCATCGTCGCGCTGGTGCTCGTCGAATTCGCGCGCAGGGGTGCGCGAAAGCCCGCTACTCGGGTCGCGCGCTGACCTCCAGCACGATCGCGTGCTCCGGGTTCAGGATGGGCATCGGCAGTCCGACCTTGGCCAGCGCGAGGCCCGTCGCCTCGAAGCCCTCGGCGAGCCACGAAGGCGGACGCCGCTGGATGTACGCGCCGCCGCCACTCGGGAACGCCACCGTCACGCGATAGCGGCGCTCGGGGTCGAGCCCAGGGAACTGCACCCTGCCCGGGTGCTCGGCGGCCGAACTCGCGACACTCACGAAGGCAAACAGCGCCTCCGAGGCATCCTGTGCGACGACGCCGTGCAACAGGTACGCGGGGTCTGGCAGGTCTGCGTGCACTGCAACGCCGGAGTGCAGAAGCGCGCGGCGCTTCTTGTACAGGGCGACAGCATCCTTCAGCTCGGCGAGAACCTCGCCCTCGGCCTCGCGGATGTCCCACTCCATGCCGAAGTGGCCGAACAGGGCGGTCGCCGCACGGAACGAGAGGTCGTGGGTGCGCCCCGTCGTGTGCGAGGTGGGAGGGCCGACGTGGCTGCCGACGAGTTCGGGCGGCAGCACAGACTGGGTCCAGCGCTGGATCGTCTGGCGTTCCAGGGCGTCGTTGCAGTCGGATGCCCACACCCGGTCGGTGCGCTCGAGAATTCCGAGGTCCACGCGCGCTCCGCCCGAGGAACAGCTCTCGATCTCCACTCCCGGATGCGCCTCGCGCAGCGCGTCGAACAGCCGATACGCGGCGAGCGTCTGGTCGTGCGTCGACGGCGCGCCCTCGTGTCCCGCCTCGGTGAGGTCTCGGTTCTGGTCCCACTTGAGGTACGAGATGTCGTTCTCGCTCAGCAGCGCATCGAGGCGGTCGTAGATGTACTGCCACGCCTCCGGGTTGACCAGATCAAGTACCTGCTGGTTGCGCCAATGCGGCGGGATGCGCGTGCCGGGCCCGCTGATCCAATCCGGGTGCGCGCGGATGACGTCGGAATCCTCGTTGACCATCTCCGGTTCGACCCAGAGGCCGAACTGCATGCCGCGGGAGGTGACCGCGTCGATGAGCGGAGTGAGCCCGCCCGGCCAGACCTCCTCATCCACATACCAGTCGCCGAGCCCGGCGGTGTCGTCACGGCGGTGCCTGAACCACCCGTCGTCGAGCACGAATCGTTCGACTCCGACCTCCTTCGCCTTGTCGGCAAGTTCGATGAGCGTGGCGAGATCGTGGTTGAAGTACACGGCCTCCCAGGTGTTGAGCACGACCGGGCGGGGCGACGACGGATGCCCGGGCCGAGCCCGCATCCATCGGTGGAAGCTTTCGGTGATGCCGTCTATGCCGTTCTCGGAATATGCCGCGTAGGCCCAGGGAGTCGCGTAGCTCTCGCCCGGTCCGAGGGTGACCTCGCCCGGCGCGAGCAGCTCGCCCATTCCCATCAGGCCCACGTTGCTCGGGGTCTTCTCTAGATAGATCTCGTGATTGCCGCTGAAGCCCAGGTGCGCGGCCCACACCGTGCCCGAACGATTGGCGAATCCCGCCGAACCGGCAGCGAACAGCACAGAGTTGTCGTGCCCGGTGCGGCCGTGCCGCGATGATCGCAACCAGGTGCCCTGCGTGATGGCCCTGCGCTGCGGATGCTGTTCCCGGCACCAGCGCCCGCTCAGGTCGAGGATCTCCTCGGCCTCCGGTCCCACCGGCAGCACCACGGAGAGTTGCTGCAGCGCGTAGTCCTCCGCGCCGTCGTTGCGCAGGATGCTGCGGGTGCGCAGCATGCCCTCCGCGCCGAGGTGTAGTTCGATGGTCACCGAGAGAGCGGCGGCGGCGTCGGTGAGCACGATCTCGAGTCCGTCGCTGCCGAGGGCGCGGTGCGAGACAGTGCTCAGGAGCGGCGACAAGTCGCGGCCGTGTCGGTGACCCAGCAGGGCGGGGCGACCACGCCATCCGGTCGACGCCTGCGGAAGGAGCGGGATCGGCTCCGGCTCGTCGTAGGAAGAGTGCGGCACCGCCGGTCGGAGCCCCGTGGGCACCGCGGAGTGCGGCCCGAGGTCGGCTCCCCAGTGGATGACCTCCGGCGTCGTGCCCGAGAGATCGATCGCGAGCGAGACCCCACCGCCTCGCAGGTAGGCCAGCTCGGTCACTCAGAACCGCCGTTTCTTACCGGAGCGAAGCGCACGTCGCGGATGGTGCCGCCGAGCGTCTCGCGTGCATCCTGCGGCATCGCGTCATCCGTGACGAGCGCGTCGACCTCGCTGAGCTTCGCGATCGTGCTCATGCCCACGGTGCCCCACTTGGTGTGGTCGGCGAGCACGACAACGTTGCGCGCGGTGGCCACGAAGGCGCGGTTCGTCTCGGCCTCGAGCAGGTTTGGAGTGGTGAACCCGGCCTTCGCCTCCACGCCGTGCACGCCGAGGAAGAGCACGTCGAGGTGAAGCTGGTGCAGCGCGCTGATGGCGATCGGGCCGACGAGAGCGTCGGAAGGCGTGCGCTCACCACCCGTGAGGATGACCGTTGTGCGGCTGCCATCCTTGCGCGTGACGGCGCGGTAGAAGACATCCGCGATCTGGATGGAGTTGGTGACGATCGTGAGTCCTTCGATCGAGCGAAGCGACTTGGCGAGCGTCCAGGTGGTCGTGCCCGCGCTGAGTCCGATCGCCGAACCGGGGGTGACGAAGGAGAGCGCCTCGCGCGCGATCGCGCCCTTCTCGGCTTCCTCACGCATCGACTTCTTCTCGAAGCCGGGCTCGTCGGTGCGCAGCGAGCCGGGCACCTTTGCCCCGCCGTGCACCTTCTGCAGCAGGCCCGTCGCCGCGAGGGTGTCGATGTCGCGCCGCACTGTCATGTCGGAGACGCCGAGCATGCTGGAGAGTTCGGAGATGCGCACGATGCCGTGCTGATGCACCTTCGCCATGATCTCCGACTGTCTAGCGGCAGCAAGCATGCTGGCTCCCTCTTCTGGTCAGGTCGAACGATGTCATTGTGCGGCGCTCAGGCGCACGATCGCGACCCTGCCCGCTGGCACGATCAGGGTATCGTCAACCGTCGCACCGGAAATCAGTTCGACACCCGCGGCCTCGAGTCGTGCCTCCTCGGCGGAGTGGTTGATAACGAACAGCCAACTGCGCTCGCCGGCACTGCGGCGCACGACCTCCACGTCGACGGGCGCCACGAACGGGCGCTGCACTCCGGCGTCGACGGCGACGGATGCGAGCAGTCTGTCCGCACCCTCGGGGCTCAGTCGCGTCGCCACATAGTAGGCGGCCCCGTCTCCGGCGGTGTTGCGGGTGATGGCGGGAGATCCATCGACCGGGCCCGTCGTGAACCGCGCGAGCACCTCGGCGCCCTCGGCTCGACCCAGCTCGCTGAAGACTGAGCCGTCGCCGAAGTCGCTCAGGGCGATCGTCTCGGATTCGTGCAGCGGAAAGAACTCCTCGACTCGCACGCCGAGCAACTCGCGGAACGCACCGGGGTAGCCGCCGAGGCGGATGTGGTCGTTCTCGTCGACGATGCCGGAGAAGTAGGTGACGAGCACCCGGCCGCCCGCGTGCGCGAAGGCTGCGATGTTGGCCGCGCCGGCATCCGTCATCAGGTATTGCAGCGGCACGATCACGAGCTTGTAGCCGCTCAGCTCGTCGGTCGACCGGCGGAAGTCCGCGGTGATGCCCGCGCGATAGGTGGCCTCGTACCAGAGCCTCGTCTCGGCGATGCAGTTCAGATCGACGGACGGATGCGAGTCAAGCTCGCTCGCCCAACGGGCGTCGGTGTCGTGGATGATCGCCACCTCGACTCCGGAGACCCGGGAGTCCGCGATCTCCGCGATCGACTTCAGGATGGATCCGAGTTCCACGGTCTCGCGCCAGATCTTCGTGTCCGTGCCGGCGTGCGGGAGCAACGCCGAATGGAACTTCTCGGCCCCCGCCTTCGCGGCCCGCCACTGGAAGAACAGTGCGGCATCCGCACCTCGGGCAACGTGCTGCACTGAGTTGCGCACGAGCTCTCCCGGCGCCTTCGCGATGTTGCGCGGCTGCCAGTTGACCGCGGAGGTGGAGTGCTCCATGAGGAGCCATGGCGCCCCGCCCGCCCAGCCACGGGTGAGGTCGGCGACCATCGCGAGTTCGCGGTGGTGTTCGCGGTCTTCTGCGATCAGGTAGTGGTCGTTCGAGACAACATCCATGCGCTCGGCCCACTTCCAGTAGTCGATCGGCTGGGAGAGGCCCATGTTGAAGCCCATGAAGTTGGTCGTGACCGGATGCTCGGAGTGCGCCCGCAGGATCGCCGCCTCAGCCTCGAAGCACTCCAGCAGCGCGTCAGAGGAGAACCGCGCGAAGTCGAGCTGCTGCGTCGGATTCACGAAGGCGCCCGAGCGACGCGGCGGCGTGATCTCGTCGAAGTGGTAATAGTGCTGCGACCAGAATGCGGTGCCCCAGGCATCGTTGAGCGCGTCGATGTCACCGTACTTCTTCTCGAGCCAGCGCTGGAAGGCGGCACCGGATGCGTCGCAATAGCAGGGCTGGTTGTGGCAGCCGTACTCGTTGTGCACGTGCCACATCACGACGGCGGGGTGCTTCGCGTAGCGTTCGGCGATCTTCGTGGTGAGAGCGGCCGCGGCCCTGCGGTAGTCGGCGCTCGACGCGCAGAACGCCTGGCGCGATCCGTAGCCGAGGCGCACCCCATCGACGGTCATCGGCAGCGACTCCGGATACCTGTGCGAGAACCACGGCGGGGGAGAGGCGCTCGCGTTCGCGAGGTCAACGCGGATGCTGCCGGCGTGCAGCAGGTCCAGCACCTCATCGAGCCAGCCGAATTCATACACGCCCTCGGACGGTTCGAGCAGCGCCCAGCTGAAGATGCCGAGGCTGACGAGGTTCACTCCGGCCTCCTGCATCAAGCGGATGTCTTCGGTCCAGACATCCCTGTCCCACTGCTCCGGGTTGTAGTCGCCACCGAAGCCGAGCGCTGGAGTACCGTCGGCTCCCAACCGAGAAGTGATGCGGTGCATTGCCTAGCCCTTGTTCGCGCCGAGGGTGAGGCCCGCGACGAATTGCTTCTGGAGGATGAGATAGATGATCAGCGTGGGAATGACGGTGATCATCGCCCCTGCCGCCATCAGGTTGTAGTCAGACAGGAACTGACCCTTCAGGTTGTTCAAGCCGGTGGTGAGAGGCAGACGATCTCCCGTCTGGATGAACAGCAGCGGCCAGAAGAAGTCGTTGTAGATCCAGATGACCTCGAGCGTTCCCAGGGCGGCGAAGGCGGGCCTCGTCAAGGGCATGATGATGCCGTAGTACTGGCGCCACACGCTCGCACCGTCGACGACCGCGGCCTCCGTGAGTTCCGTCGGCAGCGCCTTCATGTAGTTGGAGAGCACGAAGGTGCAGAACCCGATCTGGAACGCCGTATCGACCGCGATCACGCTCGTGTAGGTGTTGAGCAGGGTGCCGGAGTCGCTGATCCAATAGGGCAGTTCCACGTGCTTGAACATCTGGAACAGCGGTGCCGCGAGCGATTGCGGAGGAAGCAGGTTGCCCGCGGTGAACATGATCAGCAGGGTGATGTTGAACCGCCACGAGAAGCGGCTGACCGCGAACGCCATCATCGATGCGAAGAACAGGGTGAGGATCACGGTCGGGATCGTGATGATGGCCGAGTTCATCAAGAGTTTCGCGAAGCCGCCCTGGTTCCAGGCGTGGATGAAGTTGTCGAGGTTGAACGCGCCGCCGAAGCTGAAATAGCCGTACTTGTTCGTGTCTTCCCGCGGACGAAGCGCGGTGAAGATCGCCCAGGCCAGGGGCAGCAGCCACACTGCCGCCATGATGATGAGGAAGATGTGCGTGCCGTAGTGCGGGCGCTGCTTTCCCAGCCGCGGCTCGAACTGTCGCGGCTCGGCCAGAGTGGTCTCGGAGGGCAGCCCAACGGGCGTGACGGCGGTCATCAGTCCTCCTTCTTGAAGGTGCGCGCGAGGTAGATGATGATCGGCACGAGCGAGATCACGAGCAGGATCGTTGCGAGCGCAGATCCGACTCCGATCACCTGACCCTCGCCGACGAGATTCTGGATGATCAGCGCGCTGATCAGCTCGAGCCCGTTTCGACCGCCGTTGATGATATACACGATGTCGAACGCTCGCAGCGACTCAATGAGCGTGATGACGACGATGACGATGTTGATCGGCTTCATCACCGGTAGTACCACGCGGAAGAAGGTTTGAGGTGCGTTGGCACCGTCGATGGCAGCGGCTTCCTTCAGCGACGGATCGACTCCCTTGAGTCCCGCCAGGTACAGGATCATGACGTAGCCGGCGTGCCGCCAGGTCGCAGCTATCAGCGCGGCCCAGATGTTGATGCTCGGGTCGCCGAACCAATCGACGGCATGGGGGGTGCCGCTCGTGCCCAGCAGGTAGTTGAGCAGTCCGTTGTCTCGCGAGTAGAACAGTTGCCAGATCACGCCGACGAGCACCAGCGAGAGCATCACCGGCGCGAAGAAGATGCTCTGATAGATGCGGCTCCCGCGCAGCTTCTGGTCGAGCAACACCGCAAGGAGCAAACCGAGAGGGGTGGCGATCAGGCCGAGGAAGACCAACCACAGGATGTTGTGCTGCACGGCCGGCCAGAACGATGGGTACTGCTCGAGAACGTACCGGTAGTTGCTCACGCCGGCCGGGCGGATGTTGTCGAACGTCAGGCCATTCCAGCGCACGAACGAGAGCAGCACCGAGAGCACCATCGGAACCCAGATGAAGACCAGCTGGATCAGGGTCGGGATGAGGACCATGACGGTCAGCACCACACGGTCGCGCCGCGAAAGATGCAGGCCGCGCCTGCGCCGCCGGGCGGGCGGCACGGAAGGAGTCAGCTTCCGCGCCGCGCCGTCCGTCTTGTCAATGGTGTTCGACATTGTGAGTGGAGACTACTGCGCTGCGTACAGCGTCTTCGCCTGGGCTTCCAGGTTCTTCGTGTCGACCGTGCCGTCCTTGAGGAAGCTCTGCAGCGCGGGGATCATGACGTTGTTCGCCATGGCCGGCAGCGCATCCCGGTCAAAGAACTGGCTGATCGACTTGGCTGCCCCGATGACCTCGGCGCACTTCTTGTTGAGTGCGCTGTAGCTCGAGGTGTCTGCACCCTTCGCCGTCATGAGGTTCGACTTGTCGACGGAGAAGTAGGCCTCCTGGCCGGCCGCAGTACCCATAAACGCGAGCATGTCCTTGGCCGCCTGGTTCTGGCCGCCCTTCTTCGACAGCAGCAGGCCGTCGATCGGCGCCTCGACGGCATCCTGACCCTCGACCGCGATCTCGGGGAACGGGAAGAAGTCGATGTCGTCGAGCACCGCCTTGTCGGTGAACTGCTGGGTCACGAAGGAGCCGAGCAGGTACATGCCCGACTTCGAGTCACCCAGGGTCTGGGCGGCTTCCTGCCAGGTCATACCGAGCGCGTTCGGGTCCTGGAACTGCAGCAGTTGCTTCCAGTTGTCGAACACGTCGTTGACCTTCTTCTGATCCCACGACTCCTTGTGCGCGCACAGGTCCATGTGGAACTGGTATCCGTTGGTGCGCATGTTGATGTAGTCGAATGTGCCCATGGCGGGCCAGCCGTCCTTGTCACCGAACGCGATGGGGGTGAGGCTGTCGCCCTTCATCTTGGTACACAGCGCGATGAGCTGATCCCACGTCTTCGGCACCTCGTAGCCCTTGGCCGCCCACACGCTCTTGCGGTAGAAGAAACCCCAGGGGTAGTTGTAGTTCGGCACGAAGTACTTCTTGCCGTCTGGACCAGTGGATGCCTTGGCGAGTCCCTCAGAGAAGTTGCCGCCGATCTTCTCCCACACGTCGTCGATCGGCGCGAGGAGACCCTTGCCCGCGTAGTACTGGGTGCGGTAGCCGGCGAACCAGGTGAACGCGTCATCTGGCGAGCCCTGCAGGTAGGTGTTGATGTTGTTCTGGAAATCGTTGTGCGCGACGACGTTCGTCTTGACCTTGTCGCCGGTCTTCTTGGTGAAGGCCGCGGTGAAGGCGGCGTAGGCGCGCTTCGGCACATCATCCGACGAGCCGGAACCGAACGTCACCGTCTTCGAACCGCTGTCGCCGCCCGAGCCCGAACCGGTGCAGGCCGCGAGCACAGGAATGGCTGCGGCTGCGAGCGCACCGCCTCCCATGGTCCTCAGCAGGAACCGCCGGTCGACGGGCTTCTCAGCGATTCGCGCGAGCGGATTTGCATTGTCTAACGCCATCATTACTCCTTTGTACGGGCCGTGAACGGGAACACATCTTCACTGCGAGATAGTTACCATAATCTCTCAAAATCGAACGAACTCTGTCAAGAGCGAATGACAGGCAATTGTTAATTTGCAGCCAATTCGTAATCAAAGGCAGCGGAGTTCCGGGGCTCGCCAGCCCGCAGATGGCGTGTGAGCGGGTGTTAGTTTCGTCCCACAACAATTGGGGTCAACTCTCGTGGCGGTGCGAATCAAACAGTTACGGACAGCGCGTGGGCGCGTTCGAGCTACAAGGCGCGGATGCCGTCTCAGCCGAGGGACGCGTGCTGCGTGATCCAGACGTGCATGGCCACCGCGGCGGCAGCGGAAGCGTTGATGCTGCGAGTCGAGCCGAACTGGCTGATCTCGACCACGGCATCCGCTGCTTCGATCGCCTCGGCAGAGATGCCGGGACCCTCCTGGCCGAACAGCAGGATGCACCGCTCCGGAAATCGGTAGCGCTCGATGATGACGCTGCCCGGCACGTTGTCGATCGCGATGATCGGCAGGCGTTCTGCGCGCGCCCACGCGACGAGTTCGGCGACCGTGTCGTGGTGCAGCACGTGCTGGTAGCGGTCAGTGACCATGGCACCGCGCTTGTTCCAGCGCTTGCGGCCCACGATGTGCACGGTGTCGGCGGCGAACGCGTTGGCGCTGCGCACGATCGAGCCGATGTTCATGTCGTGCTGCCAGTTCTCGATGGCCACGTGGAACGGGTGGCGCCGCTGGTCGAGGTCTGCCACGATCGCGTCCATGCGCCAGTAGCGGTAGCGGTCGATCACGTTGCGGGAGTCGCCGCGCGCGAGGAGCTCCGCGTCCCACCAGTCGCCCTCCGGCAGCTCGCCGCGCCAGGGGCCAACGCCCCGCGTGGTGAGTTCGACGGAGGGGTTCTGCTCGTGCGGGGTCACGTACAGAGGCTACCGCCGTGCGCCGCGCTCGTTCCCTGAGCGTGTCGAAGGGGCGCACTCACTGCATTGACCCGTTTCTCCACAGGCCGGTCGCGCCCACCCTCTCTGTCTCCGGGCGCGAATAGAATGGCCGCACTCCATCATCCGAACTCAAGCGACAACGAGGTGCACTGTGGCCAGCCCAGCGCAGCACGACAGCCGATCGCCGGAGCAGGCGGCTCACGAGCAGGCGCTCGGTGAGATCAGCGACGTGCTGCTCAATCTGGAGCACACCATCGCGCGGGCCAAGAAGGCTCTCGTGCGGGTGCGCAAGAACGGCGGCGACAACAACATCGAGCTCGCCCTCACCGAGACGATCGCTGATCTCGAGCGCAGCCACAAGCGCTTCATGCAAGACACCTATTACGCTGGCGACTCCCTGCGGCTGATCTGAGGTGCGCAGCGGTCTTGAGATCCAGGCGGCACTTCAGAAGTTCGTGGCCAAGTGGCAGGGCTATGCCGGCACTACTCCATGGGCATCCTCATGTCGCGCGCGCACGACGCGTGGGCCTGGGCGCAGTCATCCACGCTGAAAGGCGACTTGCGCTACACACCCACGACGGTATTCGCGACGTTCCCGTGGCCCGACCCCGTCAGCGACGCGGCCCGCGAGCGCGTCGCGGCCGCGGCATCCGCCCTGTATGCGCGCCGCAGCGAGCTGTGCGTCGAGCACAACCTCGGGCTAACCAAGCTCTACAACCTCATGGACGACGGCGCGTTCACTGACCTCGCGGCACTGCACAAGGCGCTCGACACTGCCGTCGCTGCGGCGTACGGGTGGCCGGCATCCGTCGCGCAGGACGCCCCGGAACTGGTGGGCCGCCTCACCGAACTGAATCGCGAGATCGTGCAGGACGGCCGCCCGTACAACCCCTTCTCCACTCCCGCTCCCTGAGCTTGTCGCCGGGACCGCTCGCGCCTCGACAAGCTCAGCGAACGGGGAATTCAGCCGTAGATGAGCGCCATGACGACGGAGGCGGCGACCGCCGCGGAAGACAGCAGGGTGCCTCCGAGCGCCGGGCGATTGAAACCGGGATCGCGAACGAGGCAGCTCAGCCCGAGCGCCAGAGCGAGCAGCCCGAGAACACCGGCGGCGACAGCGGCGAGCGGGATGAAGGCGCCGAGGAGCGCGACGGCAGCCGTCACGACGACAGCCCGACCAAGCCGCTGGAAGGCGACCGATGACTGGACCTCGGCGACGGCAACCTCAATCGGTTGTGTCTCGCTCATCCGTCAAGCTTGACAGCATCCGGATGTCGGCGGCATCCCGTGTTCGTGGGTCATCGTGTGCGCGATCGAGGCGACTCCACCGTCCACCTGCGCGTAACCCGCCGCCACTACGATGGCGGCATGAGCAATCGCCCCGAAATCGAGTGCTGGCTGACCGATATGGATGGCGTGCTGGTGCACGAGAACAGCCCGCTTCCCGGCGCTGCGGCCCTGTTGCAGCAGTGGCGGGACCAGGGCAAGCGCTACCTCGTGCTCACGAACAACTCCATCTACACGCCGCGGGATCTCAGCGCACGGCTCGCGGCATCCGGTCTCGATGTTCCGGAGGAGGCCATCTGGACCTCCGCCCTCGCCACCGCCGACTTCCTCGCCTCGCAGAGCCCCGGCGGCAGTGCCTACGTCATCGGCGAGGCCGGCACGACGACCGCGCTGCACGAGGCCGGATTCATCATGACCGACACGAACCCCGACTACGTGGTCGTCGGCGAGACCCGCAACTATTCCTTCGAGGCGATCACCAAGGCCATCCGGTTGATCGGTGCGGGCGCCCGATTCATCATCACCAACCCGGATGCGACGGGGCCGAGCGCAGAAGGTCCGATGCCCGCGACCGGCGCGGTTGCCGCCCTCATCACCAAGGCCACCGGCAAGGAACCGTATGTCGTGGGCAAGCCGAACCCGATGATGTTCCGCTCGGCGATGAACAAGATCGGCGCACACTCTGAGAACACCGGCATGATCGGCGACCGCATGGACACCGACATCGTCGCGGGCATCGAGGCCGGGCTGCACACCATCCTCGTGCTCACCGGCATCAGTGACCAGGCCGAGATCGAGCGCTACCCGTTCCGCCCGAACGAGGTGCTCAGCGGGGTCTCCGAGCTCATCGAGTGAGGCCCGCGCGCTGAACGACCGCGCCGCATTACGCCGCGTGTCATCGCGAAGTGCGGCGGTCGCGAGCATTTTGTAACGTCACAGAGTCGCCCATTTCCGGCGATCGCCGTTACTCGCTCGGAGCCCGCATGTCGACAGCCGTCTCGCCCTCACCGGCACTGACGCCGCGCGCCAACACCGCGTTCGACGTGGTGTTCTCCGCCGTCGGGCGCGCGTTTTCCGCGCCGCTCGGCAAGCGCGGGGCGGCGCAGGGCGAGGCGCACCAGGTGCTGCGCGACGTGAACGCCACGGTAGCGGCCGGCGAGGTGGTGTCCGTTCTCGGACCGAGCGGATGCGGCAAGTCCACCCTGCTGCGCATCGCTTCCGGACTGGATGTGGCATCCGCTGGCACGATCACGATCGACGGGACATCCGCCAGCGGCATCGACCCGCGCTGCGCGGTTGCGTTCCAGGAGCCGCGCCTGTTGCCGTGGCGCACCATCGAAGGGAACGTCGAACTCGGTCTTCCCGAGGGCACGCCGCGGGCGGACGGCAAGCAGCGCGTCGCCGAACTGCTGCAGCTCGTGGGTCTCTCGGAGTTCGCCACCCACCGGCCGCGCGAGATCTCCGGCGGCATGGCCCAACGCGCATCGCTGGCCCGCGCGCTCGCCCGAAACCCCGGCGTGCTGCTGCTCGACGAACCGTTCGGCGCCCTCGACGCGCTCACCCGGCTCAAGATGCAGGACCTCCTGCTCGAGGTTCTCGCGGCGGCACCCACCACCGTGCTGCTCGTCACCCACGACGTCGATGAGGCCCTGCAGCTGTCCGACCGGGTGATTCTCCTCGGAACTGATGAGAACGGCCCGGGTTCCACAATCAAGCAGATCCTCACCGTGCCCGGCTCTCGACCGCGCGACCGGGGCTCAGCCGAGCTCGCCGAACTTCGGGCGGAGCTGCTGGCGGGTCTCGGCGTGAACCGGCACGGGCATCCGCGGGGCATTCCCTCCGGCGCCGCGATGCCGGTCTTCCCGTACTGACGCCAGCGCCGCCGCACCAGATTTCCACCAGCAATCACCACATCCCAACCACAGAGAGAAGCATCATGAGACGTCACTCCCTCAAGTCCACCGTTCGCACAGCGGGGATTGCCATCGCGGTCGCGCTCACCGCGACCCTTGCGCTGTCCGGCTGCGTACCGGGCGAAGGATCCGCCGCCAAGGCCAACACCTCCGGCGACAAGGCGAAGACGTCCGTCACCGAGGGTGGAACGCTCAACATCGACTTCGCCACCTACAACCCGCTGAGCCTCGTCATCAAAGACCAGGGCTGGCTCGAATCCGCACTCAAGAAGCAGCACATCACCGTGAACTGGCTGCAGTCCGCCGGCTCGAACAAGGCGAACGAGGCGCTGCGCTCCAATGCGGTCGACGTCGGATCCACGGCAGGTTCGGCGGCGCTCCTCGCCCGCTCGAACGGCTCCGCCATCCGCACCATCGATATCTACTCCCAGCCCGAATGGTCGGCCATCGTCGTCGCCCCCGGCTCGAAGTTCACCTCGGTGAAGCAGCTCAAGGGCAAGAAGATCGCGGCGACGAAGGGCACCGACCCGTACTTCTTCCTGCTGCAGGCGCTCGAGGCCAACGGACTCACCACCGACGACGTTGACATCATCAACCTGCAGCACGCAGACGGCTGGGCCGCACTGCAGAACGGCTCGGTGGATGCCTGGGCCGGCCTCGACCCCATCATGGCCACCGC
>DATNBR010000030.1:0-60602 GCA_035571875.1 Lacisediminihabitans sp.
CACCAACCTGTATCAGTTGCCGGCGCTTCTCGGCCCGCACGGCCTCGCCCTCGAGAACATGGGCGACATCGACCGGCAGACGATCAGCGGCGCGACCTCGACCGGCACCCACGGCACCGGAGCACAGTTTCGGGGACTCGCGGCGCAGATCGTGGGAGTCACCCTTGTCACCGCCGAGGGTTCGATCCTGCGGGTCAGCGAGACCGAGAACGCGGAGCTGTTTCCCGCCGTCCGCCTCGGGCTCGGCGCCCTCGGCATCCTCATCGACGTCACCATCCAGTGCGTCCCCGCGTTCCTGCTGAGCGCCGTGGAGCGGCCGGAACCGCTCGAGAGCGTGCTCGACGACTTCGACGCCCGCGCGAGTGCCGTCGATCACTTCGAGTTCTACTGGTTTCCACACACCCGCACCGCGCTGACCAAGAACAACAGCCGCCTTGACGGTTCGGCAGAGCGCCACCCGTTGCCGAAGGTCAGGGAGTGGCTCGAGGATCGCGTGCTGTCGAACACCGCGCTGTCGCTGATGTGCAACGTCGGCCGGATGGCGCCGGCACTGACACCGGGCATCAACCGGCTCGCAGACCGGCTCGTCGGCAATCGCGACTTCACCGACCACTCGCCGAATGTCTTCGTGACCGACCGCAGAACCCGGTTCCGCGAGATGGAGTACGCGATCCCGCGCGAGGCGATCCCGGATGCCCTGCGCGCGGTCGACAGGCTCATTCAAGACCGCGGCTGGCGCATTTCCTTCCCGGTGGAGGTGCGCGTCGCCGCGCCCGATGACATCTGGCTCTCCACAGCCCAGGGTCGTGCGAGCGGCTACATCGCCGTCCATCGCTACTTCCGCGACGACTACCGGGAGTACTTCGCGGGAGTCGAGACGATCATGCGAGGCTTCGGAGGTCGCCCGCACTGGGGCAAGATCCACCGGCAGGATGCGGCGTCGCTCGCGGAGTCGTACCCGCACTTCTCCGACTTCCTTGCCGTGCGGGATCGCCTCGATCCCGACCGCGTGTTCGCCAACCCGTATCTCGATCGCGTACTCGGGCGTTGATCCGTCGCCGCAACTGCGTCGTCGCGCCAGATAACGCCTCGTCGCGCTAGAAATGGCTGGCGCCGGCAGGTGGTTGCTGGCGCGGGGAGCCCACCGGAGGCGACTACGGCGTCCGCCGCCGCAGCGTGATCGCGCCGAGCAGCACAGCGCCGACCGCGAAGGCCGCGATGATCAGCAGTTTGCCGCCGACGTAGGCGTCATCCTCGGCGCCTGTGGAGACCGCGTTCAGCGCGTCGATGGCGTGCGAGAGCGGGAGCCAGTCGGAGATGCTGTACAGCACATCCGGCATGTCGGCGCGGGGCAGCAGAATGCCGCCGAGCAGCACCTGCGGGAATACCAGAGCAGGCATGAACTGCACGACCTGGAACTCCGTTCTCGCGAACGCACTGGCCAGGAGTCCGAGCGTGGTGCCGAGCACCGCATCCGCGAGCGCGACCGTGAGCAGCAGCCAGATCGAACCGTTGATCTCGAGGCCGCACACCCACACGGCGAATCCCACCGCCACACCGGCCTGCAGGATGGCGAGCAGGCCAAAGGCGAGGGCGTACCCGAGGATGAAGTCGAGCTTCGAGATCGGCAGGACCAGCAGGCGTTCGAGGGTGCCGAAACGCCGCTCCCGCAGCGTCGAAATGCTCGTGATGAGGAACATGACGATAAAGGGGAACAGCGCGAGCATCGCCGGACCGATCGTGTCGAAGACCGGCGTGTCCGCGAACAGCCACGACATGAGGCCGATGAGCAGGCTCGGCACGACGAGCAGCAGTGCGATGGTACGCGGGTCGTGACGGATCTGGGTGAGGATGCGGCCCGTCGTCGCGAGCGTGCGTGTGATATTCACAGTTGGCCCCGTCCGCGCGCCCCGGTGTCGTTCTCGATCAGTGTGAGGAACGCGTCCTCCGCCGTGGTGGTGTGGGTCAACTCCAGCAGCGCCCGTGGTATCTCGTCGGCGAGGACCTCCCCGTTGCGCATGAGCACCAGCCGGTCGCAGCGCGTGGCCTCGTCCATGACGTGGCTCGAGACGAGAAGCGTAGTTCCCCTCTCCTGCAGCCTGCGGAAGAGCGTCCACAGTTCGACGCGCAGCACGGGGTCGAGGCCCACGGTCGGTTCGTCGAGCACGAGAAGCTCGGGGGAGCCGAGCAGCGCCGCGGCAAGGGATGCCCGGCTCTGCTGGCCGCCGGAGAGCGACCCGACGAGCTGGTCGGCGTGGTCCGCCAGCTCGGTCTCCTCGATGACTCGATTCACATCGCTGCGCGGCGCCCCGAGGATCGCGCGGAAGTAGCCGAGGTTCTGCCGCACGGTCAGGTCGTCGTAGACGGTTGCCGCCTGCGTCGTGTAACCGACGCGCTGCCGGAGGCCTCGGCTTCCGGCGGGGGAGTCGAGCACGGTCACGGTGCCGGAGCGAACCTTCTGCGCGCCGACTATCGAGCGCATCAGGGTCGTCTTCCCGCATCCGCTCGGCCCGAGCAGTCCGACAAGCGTTCCTCGGGGGATGGAGAGATTCAGCCCATCGAAGACCGTGCGCTCGCCGCGAGTGACCTGGAGTTCCTCCACGATCACGGCCGGTGTGGTCATGCCGGAATAATTCATCACACGACGAATTATTCGCGCGCCGTCACCCCGCTGTCAAGACTTGCGCTCGGTCCGCCGCCGGTGAGGTGCCACTGCACCACGGCGCCCACTCGCTGAATGATCTCCTCGGCTGGTGCACTCGCGAGCGGCTCGATTCGGATGCCGTATCTGGCGATGATGAGTCCCACGATCTGCGACGCGGCGAGGGACGCGCGCAGCTCCTGGCTCTCGCCGCCTATCGCGGACGCGAGGCGTTGCAGCACCTCCCTGGCGAGGAACTGGCGCAGCATCCCGGCGGCGAACTCCTGGCCGAGCGCGGTGCGGATCAGGCTGATCGCCCTCGTGCGGGTGCCTCCCTCGTCGAGTGCCGTCAGGAGGAAGCGGATGATGTTCTCGCCCATCCGTTCTCGCGGGCCCGCAAGGATCTCCTTGACGATACGGTCGGGACGGATCGGCGCGCTGATCGACGCGGCGAACAGGTCGGCCTTATCGCCGAAGTAGTGGTGTACGAGCGCCGGATCGACGCCAGCGCGCCTGGCGATGGCGCGCATGGACGTGGAGTCATAACCGTGGTGCGCGAACTCAACGGCGGCGGCCGCAATGATCGAGGAACGGGTGTCTCCGGAGTCCGCCTTCCGCCTGCGGCCACGCGGCCTGCCCGCGGGCTCGGAAGCACGCACCGACGGCGCAGTGTGCTCGGCGTCGTTCTCCATGCGCCGAGCCTACGGCCACCGCCACAGAGTGGCATCACAGCGTGGCATCTTCGAGTTGTCCGCGAGCTTTGCCGAACGCAGGGGTTGCACACCATAGCTTCGTTATAGTGGTCAGCACAAGTGGCACATGGCCCGAAGGAGCCCCGCAGCAATGGAACTACTCGTCGTCGTCGGTATCATCGTCCTGCTCGTCGTCATCATCGGTATCTACCTGTGGAGCACCTACAACGGCCTCGTGCGCCTCAACGTTCGCGTTGACGAGGCCTGGAGCGACATCACGGTGCAGCTCAAGCGCCGTGCCGACCTCATCCCGAACCTCATCGAGAGCGTCAAGGGCTACGCGGCGCACGAGAGCGGCGTCTTCGAGGCGGTCACCAAGGCCCGCGCCGAGACCGTCAGCGCCAACACCCCGGCGGATGCCGCTGTCGCCGAGAACCACATGCAGTCGGCCCTGAAGAGCATCTTTGCCGTCGCAGAGGCCTATCCGCAGTTGCAGGCGAACCAGAACTACCTGCAGCTGCAGGGAGAACTCGTCGACACCGAAGACAAGATCCAGGCCTCGCGCCGCTTCTACAACGGTGGTGTGCGCGAGCTCAACACCAAGATCAAGACGTTCCCGAACACCCTGTTCGTGCGCGGCCTCGGCTTCACCGAGCGCGAGTTCTTCGAGGTCTCCGACAGCGCGGCCATCGCTGAGCCGCCGCGCGTGCAGTTCTAGGTATTGAGCGGGTTGAGTAGGTCGCTCTGCGACCGTATCGAAACCACACCGAGTACTACCGAGGAACCATGTACAGAGCGATAGCGCGCAACAAGCGCAACACCGTCTTCATCATCATCCTGTTCATCCTGATCATCGGCGCGCTCGGATGGCTCGCGGGCTACATCTACCAGAGCCCCAGCATCACGATCACCGTGCTCGTGATCGCCACGATCTACGCGGTCGTGCAGTACTTCGCGGCCTCGAGGCTTGCGGTGTCGCTCGCCGGCGGTCACGAGATCAAGAAGTCCGATAACCCACGGCTGTTCCGCATCGTCGAGAACCTGTCGATCACCGACGGTCTGCCAATGCCGCGCGTCTTCATCGTGAACGACCCGGCACCGAACGCGTTCGCCACCGGGCGTGATCCGCAGCACGCCGTGGTTGCGGCCACCACGGGACTCCTCGACCTGCTCGATGATTCGGAGCTCGAGGGCGTGATGGCGCACGAGATGGGTCACGTGCAGAACTACGACACGAGGGTGTCGATGATCGTGTTCGGACTCGTCGTCGCGGTGGGCTTCATCGCCGATATGTTTCTTCGTCTCGCCTTTTTCGGCGGCGGGCGCGACCGCAACAACAATGGCGGCGGCAACCCGATCGTGCTCGTCTTCGGGCTCGTCGCGATGATCGTCGCCCCGCTAGTCGCCGCAGTCGTGCAAGCGGCGATCTCCCGCCAGCGCGAGTATCTTGCCGACGCGACGAGCGCCATGACCACGCGCAACCCCGACGCGCTCGCGAGCGCGCTCGCGAAGCTCGGACAGTACGGGCGACCCATGCAGCGCCAGAACTCGACCATGTCGCACCTGTGGATCTCAGACCCGATGAAGCCCGGCGCCATGAGCCGCCTGTTCAGCACCCACCCGCCGATCGCCGATCGCATCGAGCGACTGCACACCATCGGTGGCAGCTTCTAGGCTCTGCCTGCCGGTTGAGTAGCGAGGAACGAGCGTATCGAAACCTCACACCCGAATGACGCTCACGCCCAGTTCCGACGCAACAGCCGTCGCCAGATCACCCCGGTCCATCACCTCGATGTCGCCGAGACCCTGCCACTCCGCCGTCTGCCGCAGCAGGGGAGCGAGTCGCGCGGCGGTCTCCGCCGGCGCATCGGGCTCGCTCCACGAGGCCTGCACGCGCAGCACGCCGCTCTGACGATCGCTCTTGAGGTCGATGCGCCCCACGAGACGGTCATCGATCAGCAGGGGCAGCACGTAGTAGCCGTAGACCCGCTTCGGCTGCGGCGTATAGATCTCGATGCGATAGCGAAAGCCGAACAGGCGCTCGGCGCGGGCCCGCTCCCAGACGACGGGGTCGAAGGGGGAGAGCAGCGCCGCGGTCTCAACGCGCCGCGGAACGCGCGCGTCGCGGTGCAGGTACGCGGTCTGCCTCCAGCCCGGAACGGTGACCGGCACGAGGGTGCCCTCGTCGACGAGTTCGAGGATGCCCGGCATCGCCTCCGTGCGCTTCAGCCGAAAGTAGTCGGCGAGATCGGATGCCGTGCCGATGCCGTGCGCGCCCGCCGCGTGGGCGATCAGTCGCTTTCGAGCCTCGTGCGGATGCACCTCGCGCGCGAGCACCTCCGCGGAGAGCACCTGCTGCGGAAGCGCATAGCTGCGCTCGAAGCGGGTGCGGCCGCCACTCACCACCTCGCCCCAGCGGAACAGCACCTCGAGACCGATCTTCACGTCTGACCAGCCCCACCACGGCCCGCTGCGCTTATTCGCATCGTGCTCGATCGCACTCGCGGGCATCGGCCCCTTGTCGGCCAACTCGGCGAGAAGCCAGTCCATCATCGGGCGATTGGCTGCCGCCCAGTGGCTCGCGTCGGCGGCGGCGCGCTCGCGGTAGTCTCGCATCCGCCAGCGCAGCAGCGGCCAGGTCTCCACCGGAATCACGGCGGCCTCGTGTGCCCAGTACTCGATATAGCGCCCCTTTTTCGCGAAGGTCAGGCGGTCGAGCGTCGCCTTGTCGTAGGCGCCGAGGCGGGCGAAGGCCGGCAGGTAGTGGCTGCGCTCGAACACGTTGACCGAATCGAGCTGCAGTAGACCGAGTCGCCCGATCAATGAACCGAGCTGGCGGGCGCCGGGGGGTGCCTGCGGAACGCGCCCGAATCCCTGTGCGGCCAGCGCGATGCGTCGCGCCTGCGCCGGGGATACCTGGTGGACGGTGGACACCTCCTCACCGTAGCGCGATGTACCGACATGGCGACGGAGCGGTCAATTCCACCTCAGGCATATTCCAATAAACGAATGCCGGGCGCGCATAGACTAAACCGGTGGCCCTGGGCAGAGCGAAGCGACGCGTGACGAAGACAAGCACGCCCGCCCCCACGGCCGAGCCGGTTCCCTACGGTGTTCGACTCGCGGCGGCGTGGTCGTGGCGCATCCTCGCCATTGCGGCGGTCATCGCGCTGTTCATATTCCTGATCACGCAGTTGCGCGGGATCGTGATTCCGCTCATGGTGGCCATCCTGCTCGCCGCGCTTCTCGTGCCGCTCGTCAGTGCGCTCGTGCGCCATCGCTGGCCTAAGTGGCTCGCGGTGATCGTGGCCATCGTCGGCCTCATCGCGGTCGTCGGGGGCCTCGTGGTGCTCGTCGTGTTCCAGGTGCGCGGCGGATTCGCCGATCTGCAGCAGCAGAGCATCGAGGCCTTCGACAACTTCAAGCAGTACCTGCTCACCTCGCCGCTGCACCTCACCGAGACAGACATCGACAAGTACGTTGCCCAGGCGTGGGCAGCCATCCAGAACGACAGCCAAGCCCTGCTCTCAGGTGCCCTCTCGGTGGGTTCCTCCGCCGGCCGCTTCATTGCTGGGCTCCTTCTCACCCTGTTCGCCACGATCTTCCTGCTGATCGACGGCGCAGGCATCTGGCGCTGGACGGTGCGGCTCTTCCCGCGCCGCGCGCGTGCGGCCGTCGACGGCTCCGGGAGGGCCGGCTGGGTCACCCTCACGAGTTTCGTGCGAGTGCAGATCTTCGTGGCCTTCGTCGACGCCGTAGGCATCGGACTCGGCGCCTGGATCATCGGGCTGTTCTTCGGCGGGTTCCCGCTTGTCATCCCGATCGCGATCGCGGTCTTCCTCGGCTCGTTCATCCCCGTGGTCGGTGCGGTGCTCACGGGCGTGCTCGCCGTCTTCGTCGCCCTCATCTACCTGAATCCCTTCGCCGCATTCCTCATGCTCTGCGTGGTCATCGCCGTGCAGCAGATCGAGGGGCACGTTCTACAACCGCTCGTCATGGGCAGTGCCGTGAGCGTGCATCCGCTCGCCGTGGTCTTCGCGGTCGCGGCAGGCAGCTTCCTCGCCGGCATTCCGGGCGCCCTCTTCGCGGTGCCCGTCGTGGCCGTCGTCAACGTCATGGTCAGCTACATCGCCCGCGGTGAGTGGCGAGCCACAACCGATCCCACGCTGAAGGACGTCCCGAGACATGTCTGAAACCACAGCCGCCAGCACGATGGATGACGCCCGCGCCGCTGACGTGCACGGTCCCGATCTGGCCGACTTCGAGGCGGCGAGGACCACGGTCGCGCAGGTCGCGAAGGTCACGCCGATGGAGAGTTCGATCTTCCTCTCCGAGGTTCTCGGTTCGCCGGTCTTCCTCAAGTGCGAGAACCTGCAGCGCACCGGCTCGTACAAGATCCGGGGCGCATACAACCGGCTCTCGAAGCTGAGCGAAGAGGAGCGCGCGCGCGGAGTCGTCGCCGCCTCGGCCGGGAATCATGCCCAGGGCGTCGCGCTCGCCGCCCGCGAGCTCGGCATCAAGGCCACGATCTTCATGCCGGTCGGCGTCGCCCTGCCGAAGTTGCAGGCCACCCGCAACTACGGCGCCGAGGTCGTGCTGCGCGGCCACACCGTCGACGAACCGCTGCGCGCCGCGGCCCAGTTCGCCGAGAGCACCGGCGCCGTGCTCATCCCGCCCTTCGACCACGCGGATGTCGTGGCCGGCCAGGGCACGCTGGGTCTCGAAATCCTCGACCAGGTTCCCGATCTCGCAACCGTCGTCGTTCCCATCGGTGGCGGGGGACTCATCTCCGGCGTCGCGAGCGTGCTCAAGCAGAAGTTCGCCGCAGAGGGGCGCACCGTGCGCATCGTCGGCGTCCAGGCCGAGAACTCGGCGCCCTATCCGCTCTCTCTGCGCAACGGCGAACCGACCGAGATCACGATCCTGCCGACCATCGCCGACGGGATCGCGGTCAGCAAGCCCGGCATCCTCAACTTCGACATCATTCGCTCCGCGGTCGACGAGGTCGTCACGGTCAGCGACGACGACATCGCTCGCGCGATCCTCGTGCTGCTCGAGCGCGCCAAGCTCGTCGTGGAACCGGCGGGTGCCGTCTCGGTCGCCGCCATCCTGATGGGACTCGTCAAGAGTGGCCCGGGATCGACCGTCGCGATTCTCAGCGGTGGAAACATCGACCCCCTCGTGATGGAGCGGGTGATCTCTCGCGGCCTGTCGGCATCCGACCGCTACCTCAAACTGCGACTCATGCTGCCCGACCGCCCGGGTCAGCTCGCGCGCGTCGCGGAGCTCATCTCCGAGGCCAACGCGAACGTCGTCGAGGTGCTGCACACCCGCCACGGTCGAAACGCCCTGATCAGCCAGGTCGAACTCGAACTCAGCCTGGAGACGAGGGGACCCGAGCACGTTGAGCGCGTGCTCGGGCACCTCACGGATGCGGGTTACGACCCGCGGATCGACTTCTAGAAGCGGCCTTCTTCAAGAAGCGGCCTTCTTCTAGAAGCGGTACGGCTCGACCTTCACGATCTCTACGGAGATGTCCTTGCCGTTCGGCGCCTCGTAGCTCGTCTTCGTTCCGACCTTCAGGCCGATGATCGCCGTGCCCAGGGGGCTTCCCTCGCTGTAGACGTCGAGATCGGTGTCTTCGTCGACGATCTCGCGGCTTCCGAGCAGGAAGGTGGTCTCGTCGCCGAGGATATTCGCGGTCACGACCGTTCCCGGCTGCACGGTGTCGGTGCTCGTGGGCGCGTCGCCGACGGTGGCGTGGCGCAGCAGTTCGGTGAGCACGCGGATGCGCGCCTCCATTTTGCCCTGCTCCTCCTTGGCGGCGTGGTATCCGCCGTTCTCCTTGAGGTCTCCCTCTTCGCGTGCGGCCTCGATCCTCTTGGCGATCTCCGCGCGGCCTTCGCCCTCGAGCTGTTCGAGCTCGGCCGTACGACGATCGAAAGCTTCCTGGGTCAGCCAGGTTTCGACAGATGCGTTGGACACAGTGCACTCCTCACAGAGGGGCCGTCGTAGCGTTGGCCCCTGCGCTAAAGAAATGAGACCGGCCGATCGGCCGGTCTCTTGGGATTCGAACCAGCTTAGGTCAGCCAGCAGCGGTATATCAAGCCGGTCACCCCGAGCTCCGAGCTGCGCACGACGTCGGTGAACGAACGGGTGTCGAGCTTCGAGGCGGGAATATCCACGATCCTCCAGCCGACGATGCCGTGTGCCTCGTTCTGTACCTGCAGCGCGCAGGCCGCGGTGGCGCCTGGAGACATCGATACCCGGTAGGTCACGCTGACGCTGCGGTCGTCGATCACCCTGTGCCCCACGTCCGTCGCGTCGATGCCGCCGCTGGCCAGGTCGAGGCCCGCCCAGATCACCCAGGCGCCGACCACCACGGCGACGGCGATCGCAGCGCTCACCGCGATCCAGCGGTCCCGGCGGCGCTTGGTCGCTCCACGGCCGTAGCGGGCATCGAGCGCCGCACTGCGTGCGGTGGCGGTCTCGTGGCCCGTGTCGGTCATCCGTCGTTCCATTCCCTGGAGGGCGATTAGTCTTGAGTCAAGGCTATTCGTAATCCCTAGGAGTCCGGTGACACTGCGCCTGCTTGCCGTTCACGCCCATCCCGACGACGAGTCGAGCAAGGGCGCTGGGAGCTATGCCTACTATCGCAGCCTCGGGGTCGATGTGATGGTCGTCAGCTGCACCGGTGGTGAGCGCGGCGACGTGCAGAACGAGGGTCTCGCCGAACGAGCCATGGCCGAGCGCGACATGGCCGGGCTGCGTCGCCTCGAGATGGCGCGCGCTCAGGCGGTGCTCGGCATCGAGCATCGCTGGCTCGGCTATTTCGACTCGGGGCTGCCCGAGAACGGCGAGTCCGTTCCCGCCAATTCCTTCTCTGTCATCCCGCTCGAGTACTCGGCGGCACCGCTCGTGAAGATCGTGCGTGAGTTCCGGCCACAGGTGCTGGTGACCTATGACGAGAACGGCGGTTACCCGCATCCGGATCACATCCGCACCCACGAGATCTCGATGTTCGCGTTCGAGGCCGCAGCCGACGCGAGCCGCTACGAGGGACTCGGCGCGCCCTGGCAGATCAGCAAGATCTACTATGACCGCATGTTCAACCCGCAGCGACTCGGCAGCATGCACGACGAGTTGCTCGCTTCGGAGCCCGACTCGCCGCTGCTCGCGCGCCTGAGGGAGTTTCGCGAGCGCTTCGCCGATCGCGCTCTGCCGGAGGCCACCACGAACGTCAATGTCGGCGAGTTCTTCGAGCACCGGGACGAGGCGCTGCGCTCGCACGCGAGCCAGGTGCCGCCAGACAGCCCCTTCTTCTTCTGGCCGAACGACCTGCAGCGCAAGGCCTGGCCCTACGAAGACTTTCAGCTCGCCCTCTCGCTCGTCGAGTCCGAACTGCCGGAATCCGACCTGTTCGCAGGCATCATCGATCAGGATGCCGGTGCCCAGCCTGCTTCCACAGCACAGGAGGACCGCTCGTGAGTGCGCACTTCGCCGCCATAGGATCTTGGCTCGCCGCTGCAACGCCGAAGCCCGATAAGGACTTCGACCCGACCACGGTCACGCCCACTTGGGTCGGCTTCGCGGTGACCTTCCTCGTCGCCGTGGCCACGGTGCTGCTCATCATGGATATGATGCGTCGCGTTCGTCGCGTGCGGTATCGAAGCGAGGTGCTCGAGAAGCTCGAGGCCGAACGAGCCGCGCAGGCGCCGGCATCGGAGGATCACGACGAGCGCTGAGCTGCCCCCGCTCCGCGAGAGGCTGCGAGCGGGCGCGCCCTTCGTGCTGCTCGGCGTCATCGCCATCATCGTCGGCGGGCTCCTCTCCGCCGTCACCGCAAGCGTCGCCAGTCGTCAGCTGGCGTGGCTCGTCGCCTACCTCGTGCTCGTCGTCGGCATCGCGCAGATCGGACTCGGTGCGGGGCAGGCATGGCTGGCCCGGCGAGCGCCGGGTGCGGCAACCGTCTGGGGCGAGTTCATCCTGTTCCTGCTCGGCAACGTCGGGGTCGCCCTCGGCACGATGCTGGTCGTGCCGCTGCTCGTGGACCTCGGCGGCATCCTGCTCGTCGTCTCGCTCGCGCTGTTCCTCGTCGCCGTGTGGCGATCTCGCCGCGGCGGCTGGCTGCGCTGGGTATACCTCGCGCTCGTCGCGATCCTCGTCGTGAGCATCCCGATCGGGCTGGTTCTGGCGCAGATCCGCGCCGCAAGAGCCTAGTGTGGAGACATGAGCACCATCGGGGCAGAACCGCTCCTCGATACCCACAATCGCCCGTTGCGCGACCTGCGCATCTCGGTGACCGACCGCTGTAATTTCCGCTGCGTGTACTGCATGCCGAAAGAGATCTTCGGGCGCGACTACATGTTCATGGAGCGCGACGAGTTGCTCTCTTTCGAAGAGATCTCTCGGCTGGTGCGCATCTCCGCCGCGCACGGCGTGGAGAAGATTCGGCTCACCGGCGGTGAACCGCTGCTGCGCAAGGGCATCGAAGATCTGATCTCCGAGCTCACCACGATCAAGACTCCGGATGGCCGCGATCTTGACATCGCCATGACGACGAATGGCTCGGCGCTCGCGTTCAAGGCACAGGCACTCAAGGATGCCGGCCTCGACCGCATCACGGTGTCACTGGACTCTCTCGATGACGCGACTTTCCGCCGCATGAACGATGTCGACTTCCCGCTCGCCAAGGTGCTGCACGGCATCGAGGTCGCGCACGAGGTGGGCCTCGGGCCGATCAAGATCAACATGGTCGTCAAGCGCGGGGAGAACGACCAGGACATCGTCTCGATGGCCGAGCACTTCAAGGGATCGCCGTACATCCTTCGGTTCATCGAATTCATGGATGTCGGGTCGAGCAATGGCTGGCGCATGAACGATGTCGTGCCATCCGCGGAGGTCATCGAGCGCATCAACTCGGTATTTCCGCTCGAGGAGATCGCGCCGAACTACACGGGCGAGACCTCGGTGCGCTGGCGTTACCGTGACGGTGGCGGCGAGATCGGGGTCATCTCGAGCGTCACACAGTCGTTCTGCCATTCCTGCTCCCGCGTGCGCGTCTCGACAGAGGGAAAGCTGTACACCTGCCTCTTCGCCACCGAGGGTCACGACCTGCGAGCGCTCATGCGCGGAGGTTGCAGCGACGAGGAACTGTCGACCGCAATGGCGACGATCTGGCGGCAGCGCACCGACCGCTATTCGGAGCTTCGCGGGTCGAACACCGGAGGGCTTCGTCCCACCGCGAAGCGCATCGAGATGTCGTACATCGGGGGCTGAGATGAACGTGACGGTGAGATATTTCGCCGCGGCCGCCGAGGCCGCGGGTCGAGACGAGGAAGAACTCGACGTGGGCGGTTCCGCCACCCTCGGCGAACTCAAGGCGATTCTCGACGAACGCTACGGGGCGGACATGAGGCGGGTGCTCGCATCCGGATCGTTCCTCATGGACGAGGTGGTGCAGCGCGACCCGTCCAGCGCCCTGACGCGCCGGGTGGACGTGCTGCCGCCCTTCGCGGGCGGCTGACGCCCGAGCACGTCAGAGCCCGACCCACTCCGAGGCGCCGTCGGCGAACCACTGGCGCTTCCAGATCGGAATGCCGTGCTTGATCTCTTCGACGAGGCGCTCGCAGGTGTCGAAGGCCTCCTTGCGGTGCGAGGCGGCCACGACGGCGAACAGCGCCACGTCGCCGATCTGCAGTGAGCCCACCCGATGTGCCGCGGCGAGCGGCAGACCAGACTCCGCCGCGATGCGCGCGCAGCACTCGGCGAGGATGCGACTCGCCTCCGGGTGCGCCTGATAGTCGAGCGAACGGATGCTCTGGCCGTGGTCGTGGTTCCGCACGATCCCCGAGAAGGTCACCACCGCGCCGGCGGTCGGATTCGCGACCGAGGCCTGGAGGGCCGCCTCGTCGATCGGCTCTTCCGTGACGAAGCCCAGCGCGTTATCCATGCGGCAATTCTCGCATTCTGCGCGGTTCAGTATCGTGCGAGGGAGTGGTCGACGGCAGCGGCGTACGCATCTATTCCGCCCTCGAGCCAGCGCACGTCGGTGAAGCCGTTCTCCCGCAGAATACCTGCCGCATAGCGCGACCGGGTGTCGTGGTGACAGTAGAGTACGACCGGCAGGTCGCGGCTCACGCGATCGAGCGACGCGGCCACGGTGCCGAGCGGGATCAGTTCCGCGTCACCGATCTTCGCGATCTGGGCCTCGAAGGGCTCTCGCACGTCGATGAGCTGCAGAATCTCGCCCCCGGCGAGAAGCCCAGCGAGTTCCGCGGGCGTGGTCGACTCTGCGCGCTGCGACACCCGCTCTGCGCGCTGCGGCACCTGCTCTGCGCGCCCGCAGAAGAGCTCGTAGTCGATGAGCTCGGTGATGGGTTCCGCGTCCGGAATCGCCCGGTACGGGATCTCCCGAAAGCGCCCGCTGAGTGCGTCGAAGGTCGTCACCCGACCGAGGAGCGGTTCCCCGATGCCGGTGACGAGCTTGATCGCCTCGTTCGCCATGATCGAACCGATGATGGCGCACACGGTGGGGAGCACTCCGCCCACGGAACAGGAGAGCACGTCTCCGGGCTCCGGTGGCTTGGGGAAGAGGTCGCGATAGCTCGGCCCGTGACCCGAGAACACAACGCCGGATTGCCCGCCGTAGCGCAGGATGGCACCCCACACCACCGGCTTGTGCGTGAGCGCCGCGGCGTCATTCACGAGGTAGCGGGTGGCGAAGTTGTCGCTGCCGTCGAGAACGAGGTCGTACTCGGCGAACAGCTCCAGCGCGTTGCTCGAGTCGAGCCAGACGCGGTGCTGTCGCACGACGGTCTGCGGGTCGATGTCGTGCACGGTGTCGGCGATCGAGTCCACCTTGTCGCGACCGAGATCGCTCATGCCGTGGGAGACCTGACGGTGCAGGTTCGACAGTTCAACAACATCCGTGTCGATGACGCCGATCGTGCCGATACCCGCGGAGGCGAGGTAGGGGATGCTCGCGCTGCCGAGACCGCCTGCACCCACGACGAGCACCCGTGCGGCCGCGAGCCGGCGCTGGGCGGTGTCGTCGAAGCCGGGCATAGCGAGTTGCCGACTGTAGCGAGCGAGCCGATCGCTGTCGAGGGGCGGACCCGGTTCGACGAGGGGTGGCAGTCGTGCCGCGGAGGGAAGGGCGTTCATGATGGCTCGATCCTAACGATCGGCCCTGTGCGCAGACCGCGGTTCGGTTTGCAGTCACTGTCATTAGCTGATAGTCCTGAGGCGTGAGTAGGATCACGGCTCGACGGAGAGTCAGCCGCATCAGTGTGGGCGACCGGTCTGTCATTCAAGAGGACCTTCTGGCGGCCGAAGAGCCGCTCGAGATCCGGGTGGGTGGGCGATCGCTCGCGATCACCATGCGCACGCCCGGCAACGACTACGACCTCGCCGCCGGATTCCTCGTCTCCGAGGGCGTCATCTCTCGAAGCGAGCACTTCGGGACGGTCAGGTACTGCGCGGGCGCAACGGTCGAGGGTCTCAACACCTACAACGTTCTGGATGTCACGCTCGGCCCCGGCGTCGAGCCTCCCGACCCGAGCCTCGAGCGATCCTTCTACACGACGAGCTCCTGTGGGCTGTGCGGCAAGGCGAGCATCGACGCTGTGCGCACCCAGTCCGCGTACGACGTGCGCACCGACCCGCTGCGGGTCGACGCTGAACTGCTCACGACCTTTCCGGAGCGTCTGCGCGCCGAGCAGGACATTTTTGACAAGACCGGCGGACTGCACGCGGCGGCACTGTTCGACGGTGTGACCGGCGAGATGCTCGTGCTGCGCGAAGACGTCGGCAGACACAACGCCGTCGACAAGGTCATCGGCTGGGCGGTGAAAGAGGATCGACTCCCGCTCACGGGCACCGTGCTCATGGTCTCTGGGCGAGCGAGCTTCGAACTGACGCAGAAGGCGATGATGGCGGGCATTCCCGTGCTCGCGGCGGTCTCCGCACCGTCATCGCTTGCGGCGGAGCTCGCGACAGAGCTCGGCATGACTCTCGTGGGCTTCCTTCGCGGGAGCTCGATGGTGGTGTACTCCGGCGGCGAACGCGTCGTCGAGGCGAGGGCAGGCACGAACGAAGGCAGCGCAGCATGACGGGAAAAGCTCCGATCGACGACATCAACGAGGATGCCGCCAGCATGGAGGTCGATGCGCCGAAGTCGTGGGCCGCGGGCGTTCCGGCAGTCGTGAAGTCGATGGGCCGCGCCTTCGATCAGATGGGTGTCGGCCGCAGTCTCACCCTGCTCACCGACATGAATCACAAGGACGGCTTCGACTGCATGAGCTGCGCCTGGCCGGATCCCGACCACCGCAAGCTCTTCGAGTTCTGCGAGAACGGTGCGAAGGCCGTCACGTGGGAGGCCACTCCGGTGACGGTGCCGACGACGTTCTGGTCGCAGAACTCGATCACGAGCCTGCTGGAGAAGTCGGAGTACTGGCTCGGCATGCAGGGCCGCCTGATCGAACCCGTGTACAAGCCGAAGGGCAGCGATCACTACGAGCCGATCAGCTGGGAGGGCGCGTTCTCGATCATCGGTGACCGCATGAAGGCGCTCGCGAGCCCGAACGAGGCGACGTTCTACACGAGCGGTCGAACCGCCAACGAGACCGCGTTCATCTACCAGTTGCTCGCACGGTCGTTCGGAACGAACAATCTGCCGGACTGCTCGAACATGTGCCACGAATCCACCGGCAAGGCGATGCAGGAGGCGATCGGCGTCGGCAAGAGCTCCGTCGCCTACAAGGACTTCGCGAAGGCCGATCTCATCATCGTCATGGGCCAGAACCCAGGCACCAACCACCCCAGGATGCTCACCGCGCTCGAAGAGGCGAAGGAGGCGGGCGCCGAGATCGTCGCCATCAATCCGCTTCTGGAGGCGGGCCTGATCCGGTACAAGAACCCGCAGAAGGTCAAGGGCATCATCGGCCACGGTACCGGCCTCGCAGATCAGTACCTGCAGATCCGCGCCGGTGGCGACGGCTGGCTGATGAAGGCGATCTCGAAGCGAGTCTTCGAGGCCGAGGCCGCGCATCCGGGAACCGTGCTCGATCACGCCTTCCTCGCCGAGCACTGCCTGGGGCTCGAGGAGTTCGAGGCGAGCCTCGCCGACCTCGATCACGACACGGTGCTTCGCGCGACAGGGCTCACCACCGAGGAGATCGACGAGCTCGCCGGGCGCTATCTCAGGGCCGACAACGTCATCATCACCTGGGCGATGGGGCTCACCCAGCACAAGGACGCGGTGTCGATCATCAAGGAGGTCATGAACCTCCTGCTGCTGCGCGGCAACATCGGCAAGCCTGGGTCGGGGGCCTCTCCGATTCGCGGTCACAGCAACGTGCAGGGCGACCGCACCATGGGCATCTGGGAGCAGATGCCACCGGCGTTCCTGGATGCGCTGCAGCGCGAATTCAACTTCGACCCGCCCCGCGAGCACGGCTTCGATGTCGTGCAGGCCGTCGAGGCGATGCTCGAGGGAAAGACGAAGGTCTGGATCGCGATGGGCGGCAATCTCGTCGCCGCGGTCTCCGACACGGCCGCAGCCGAGGCGGGCTTCCGCCGGGTCGGCCTCAATGTGCAGATCTCCACCAAGCTCAATCGCAACCATCTCACCGTGGGCGACGAGGCGCTCATCCTGCCGACGATGGGCCGCACCGAGATCGACATCCAACGGTCGGGCCCGCAGATGCTCTCGGTCGAGGACTCGGTGTGTGCCATCCATGCCACGCGGGGCAAGGTCAAGCCGATCTCCGATCAGCTGCTCTCCGAGGTGTCGATCGTCACCCGCATCGCGCGGGAGCTGTTCGGCGAATCCAGTTCGATCGACTGGGCCGGATTCGAGGCGGACTACGACACCATCCGCGACCACATCGAGCAGGTCGTCCCGGGCTTCGACGACTTCAACCAGCGACTCAAGCGCGACAACGGATTCGTGCTGCCGCACGGCCCGCGAGACTCCCGCACCTTCACTACGCCGACCGGTAAGGCGCAGATCAGTGTCAACGAACTCGAGTTCATCGAGCGCCCGGCTGGCCGACTTCTGCTGCAGTCGATGCGGGCGCACGACCAGTTCAACACCACGATCTACAGCCTCGACGATCGCTACCGTGGCATCAAGAAGAGCCGCAGGGTGATCTTCGTGCACCCGGACGACCTCGCGGAGCTCGGCTTCGACGACGGTGACATCGTGGATGTGCACAGCGAGTTCACCGATAACGTCGACCGGGCGGTCCACGGCTTCAAAGTCGTCGGATACCCGACTTCGCGTGGCTGTGCGGCGACCTACTTCCCGGAGGGGAACCCTCTCGTTCCGCTCGGATTCACGGCCGACGGCAGCAACACGCCTGCGTCGAAGTCGGTCGTCATCCGGCTCGAACCGGCGCGCGACTGAGGCGGGCCGAGGCTACCAGGGCAGCGGGATCGTCTGCACGGTCTCGCCGGGCTGCACGCCGCTCGGGGGGACGATGAGCACGCCATCGGCTTCCGCGAGCCCGCGGAGCATGCCCGAGCCGAACCACACACTCTGCTGCACCGCGCCGTTCTGAAGGTGGTAGGGGAGCAGGGTGCTGACTCCTGCGCGACCCGCGAGTTCGCGCTCGGCGGTGACAGAGCCAAGGGAGGGCTCGCTCGCCCCCGCGAGTGCGGCGATGAGTGGCCGGGCGAGCGTGAACATGCCCATCATGGCCGCGAGCGGGTTTCCCGGCAGACCGACCAGGAATCGGCCGTCTGGCAGCTCGGCGAGGAGGCTCGGCCCTCCCGGGCGCATCGCGACGCCGTCGATGACGAGGCGCGCACCGAGTCGGTCCAGTGCCGTGCGAAGGTGGTCGACCGTGGAGGTGCCGGTGCCGCCCGTGGTGATGATGACCTCGGCATCCGAAAGCTCGTCAATCTCGGCGATGAGCACGGCGAGGTCGTCGGGCAGTCGTCTGCTCGAAACCACCTGGCCGCCGAGCATGGCCACGAAGGCGGGCAGTTGTGGCCCGAAGCTGTCGCGCACGTGTCCGGGTGTGGGAATGCCCCGATCGACGACCTCGTCGCCGGTGAGGACGAGAGCGAGCCGCGGCTTCGGCAGCACGGGAAGCTCGTCATGACCGCACACCGCAGCGACGGCGATGTGCGCCGGGTTCATGACGGTGCCGGCCCGGATGACCGTCTCGCCCCGCGCGACCTCTTCGCCGGCGGGGCGTACGTGCTCTCGGTCGCCGGGTTCGTCGCTGCGTGCGGCGGCGCTGCGATCGAGCACCGCGCCGCCGTCGACCTCCGTCACGGTGCCGTGTTCGCTGCGCAGAATGCCGAGGGCCCCGTCCGGCACGAGGCCACCGGTCACGATGGCGCGCGCCTCGCCGTTCGAGAGGCGCTCCGCGCTCACGAGCCGCCACGGGCCGCTGCCAGCGACCGTCCAGCCGTCCATCGCCGAGGACGCGTAGTGCGGCACGTCGCAGCGAGCCACGATGTCGCTCGCAGCCGTCGCGCCGATGGCGGCGCCGAGCGGCACCTCGACGGCGGGTAGCGGCGTGCCGGCCAGGAATGCCTCGTGGCGAGCGCTGTGCCAGTCCGGCCGCGTGAGTCGCAGCCGGTGGCCGCTAGCCATCCGTCTTCGCAGCATTCAAGGCTTCGCGAGAGAGCTCGAACCCGACGTCGGCGGCCGCCGTGAAGGCATCCTCGGCGCTCGCGCTGCCGGAACCGACCGCTTTGCCCGCCGCGTAGCCGACGATGAACGTCGTGAGCGGCGCCGCGGGGCGCATCACTCCGTGAGCCGCGCGCCCGGCGAGGCCGAGCACGGTCTTCAGGTCCACCTCGAGCTCGGGAACCCCGGCAGCGGTGGCGACCTTCAGGCACCACTGGCGCAGCACCTCGTCCTCCTGGGCACGGGTCTCTTCTTCAGTGCTCACTGCTACTCCTCTGCGTTGCTGTGTTGTGCTGAGCGGTTCTGGCATCCGGATGCTCCATGCCCCAGTCTGCGGCATCGCTCCAGGTGTCGACGTCGGACGTCGTGCGATCGGCCATGGGAAGCTCGACGAGCGTCAGTTCACGAATGAGCTGAAACATCGACAGTCCGCCGAGCGAAGCCGTGTGCCGCTGACGCTGGACCGCGAGCCGCAGGGGGGCCGTGCGGTAGGCGGCAGCGAGCGGCTGCCGCCGCTGCTGCTCGTCGACCGTGATGACGCCGTCGGCAGTGCTGCCCTCGAGCGCGCGCAGGAGAGGCGGCACGACATCGGCCACGCCCGGCATGTCGCAGGCGAGAACGACCGTGAAGTCCGAGCCGGATGCGGTGCCCGCTTCGAGCGCGTCGAGTCCTGCACCCACGGCGGCGGCCGGCCCTCCGAAGGGCGGGTCCTCACGGCAGACCAGAACGCCGGCGGGGAGCGAGCCTGTCGTGATGGTGCCGACCACCACGGTTCGGAACTCCGAGACCGCTGACACGGTGTTCTCGAGAAGGGTCTTACCCCGATAGATCAGTGCGGCCTTGGGGATCGAGTCGAGTCGAGTCGATCGGCCCCCGGCCAGGATGAGCGCGTCGATGGGCACTCTCACACTCTATCGACGGCGCTCATCGCAGGGCCGGGCGCGCGCTCAGTTCGCGACGTAGGTGGCCTCGACGGTGATGGATGCGCCCGCGAAGAGCCGGGAGATCGGGCAGAGCGCGGCGGCCTCGTCGACGAGCGACTGGAAGCCCGCCGCATCCGTTCCGGGAACATCGCCCTTCACCGTGATCGCCGAGGAGACGATCGTGGGCTTGCCGTCGGCCTCGTCAAGCGTCACGGTCGAGCCGACGGTGAGGGTGGTCGGGGTGAGCTTGTGGTTTCCCAGCGTGAGCGCGAGCGCCATCGAGAAGCACGAGGAGTGCGCGGCTGCCGCAAGCTCTTCCGGGCTCGTCTTGCCCCCCGGCTGCTCGGTGCGTGACGCCCAGGTGACCGGCAGCTCGTCGAGGGCACCGCTCGTGCCGTGAAGGGTTCCTGATCCACTGGCCAGGGCGCCGGTCCAGACGGTTTCTACAGTGCGTTCAGCGATGCTCATTGCTGCCTCCTCAGTGACCGGGAACGCCCGGCTCGCAGTCCGCGTCGGGTATACGTGTGGTGTGAGCGAACTATTTAAGACTATCACCGGCCTTTTTAAGTGAGTGAAAACGGCGGATGTTGCTAGGCTCAAAAACATGGCTCATTCACCCGCTGATGACACGCTGTATCCGGCTCCTGACAAGGGCTATTCGAGTTCGACGGCAAGCGCGAGTTTCCGCGATGAGCTGGATGCCCGTGACCACTCGAAGGTCGGAGAGGACTGGGCCGGTGGTGTGCCGCCGCAGTACGGCGTGGCACCGCGCATCCGCATCGGGCGCAATAAGTGGTTCAACCTGCTCTGGCTGATCCCCATCGGCGTCGTCCTGCTCATCATCGGCGTCGCCGTGGCCAAGGGCCTGCGTGAGATTCCCGCCGTGCAGGACTTCATGACCACCTACCCGGGCGAATCAGAGCTTCCGGATGGCGCACCCGTCGGCTTCCCGGCGTGGCTCGGCTGGCAGCACTTCCTCAACGCCTTCCTGATGATCTTCATCATCCGTTCCGGTGTCACGATCCTGGCCGACCACCCTCGGCTCTACCTCACCAGGCACTCGACGCCGGGCAAGGACTGGTTCCGGATGCAGAAGCCGGTTCCCACAGACCCGCTGTACACGGCCAAGATGGACTCCCTCACGCTGCCGGACGGCGTCGGTCTGCCCGGCCGCCGCCACTCGATCGGCCTCGCCCGCTGGTGGCACCTCGGCATCGATACCCTGTGGCTCGCTAACGGAATCATCTTCTTCGTACTGATCTTCACGACCGGCCAGTGGATGCGGTTGGTCCCCTTGCACTGGGACGTGATCCCGAACGCGATCTCGGTCGCCATCCAGTATCTGTCGCTGGACTGGCCGCTCGAGACGGGCTGGGTGAACTACAACAGTCTGCAGCTCATCGCGTACTTCATCACCGTCTTCATCGCGGCGCCGCTCGCGCTCATCACCGGCCTCGGAATGTCGCCGGCTCTGTCGACGCGGTTCCGTCGCATCAGCTCGGTGTTCAGCATCCAGGTGGCGCGCTCGTTCCACTTCGCCGTGCTCTGCTGGTTCGTGGTGTTCATCATCATGCACGTCACGCTCGTCCTCACGACCGGAGCGCTGCGCAACCTGAATCACATCTTCGCCAGCCGCGACGACGAGAGCTGGGTCGGGTTCTGGATCTTCGCCCTCTCGCTCGCGGTAATGATCGTCGCCTGGGTCGCGGCCACCCCGCTGACCTACCGCTACCCGCGCACGGTGCAGAAGGTCGGCTACGCACTCATCGGACCGGCACAGCGCCTGTTCGAGCACCTCGACGCGAAGCCCGGTCAGTACAGCGAGAAGGACATCTCGCCCTACTTCTGGCACAACGGTGCGTACCCCGCCGACGACGAGTTCGAGAAGCTGCGCGCCGATAACTTCGCGAGCTACCGCCTGCGCATCAACGGCCTCGTCGAGAACCCCGTGGAGCTCGACCTCTCGCAGCTTCGCGCGCTCGCGCACCACGAGCAGATCACCCAGCACTTCTGCATCCAGGGCTGGTCTGGCGTCGCCAAGTGGGGCGGCGTGTCGATGTCGAGCATCCTCGAGTTGGTGCGGCCGAAACCAGAGGCGAAGTGGGTCATCTTTTACTCCTACGCGCCAGGGCCGGATGGCGGTCTCTACTACGACGCCCAGCCGATCGAGCAGATGAGCTATCCGCTCACGATGCTCGCCTACGAGATGAACGACGAAGACCTCTCCTTCGGCCACGGAGCTCCGCTGCGCTTGCGCAACGAGGTGCAGCTCGGCTTCAAGATGGTCAAGTGGATCAAGGGCGTCGAATTCGTCGAGCACTTCTCCGAGGTCGGCGGTGGCCAGGGCGGCTACAACAACGACCACGAGTTCTTCGGGTACAGCCAGTCGATCTGATCAGTACCCTTCGAACTCCTCGGTGCGGATGTCGTTCTCGTCGATGCCGGCCGCCACGAGTGCGGTCTTCATGGGCCTCACCATGTCGACGGGTCCGCAGAGGTAGAAGATCGGGCTGCTCAGGTCGTCGAGGTGCTTCGACAGCATCGCGGCGGTGATGTGTCCGGTCTCGTCGTGCCAGCCCCGCTCGGTCGACTCGGGCGCGGTCATCGTCGCCACGAGGGTGATCTTCGGGCTCGAGTCGGCAAGCCGCCTGAGTTCGTTGAGGAACGGTGCCTCGGCGGGCCTGCGGTTCGAGTAGAACAGGGTGATGTCAGGTCCCGTGTTGTCGTGCACCGACTGCAGAATCATGCTGCGCACCGGAGTGATGCCGATTCCGCCGGTGAGGAAGACGGCGGGTCGCTCGGTCACGGTGTTCAGCGTGAAGAGTCCGTAGGGGGCGTCGAGTTCGATCTCGGTGCCGAGCGGGGCATCGCGCAGCACGCGCTTGAAGGCGGTGTCACGCATCCGGGTCGTCGCCATCAGGAAGGGTTCATAGGGCGCGCTCGACAGTGAGAACGTTCGAGTGTCGCCCTCGGCATCGGTCTCCGGTGGGTCCAGCAGCGTGTAGTTGGCGAATTGACCCGCGCGATACTCGAAGCCTTCCGGTTTACTGAAGCGGAACGAGAGCGTGTCGAGCGCCACCTCCTCCCGGGCGATGAGGGTCACTCTCGATAGCGCGCGGGAATCTGCCACAGTGTGCCTTTCTGGAGCCTGGTGGTTCCAGTATGGGCGCCGCCCGAGGCCCGGCCGCGTATTCCACGACCGCTTCTTCGCGATCGGTTCAGGCCGCGAGAAGCTGCCTCAGCACATACTGCAGGATGCCGCCGTGGCGATAGTATGCCGCCTCGGCCGGGGTGTCGATGCGCACCCTCGCCTCGAAGCTGCGCGCTCCCGCATCCGACTCGACGGTCACCGTGACGGTGTCTGGCGTGCGATCCTCGCCCTCGAGGCCGGTGATCGAGAACACCTCCTCGCCGGTGAGGCCGAGACTCTCCGCGCTCTCGCCGTCGAGAAACTGCAACGGGAGCACGCCCATCCCGATCAGGTTGGAACGGTGGATGCGTTCGAACGAGCTCGCGAGCACGGCCTTAACCCCGAGCAACAGGGTGCCCTTCGCCGCCCAGTCGCGCGAGGAGCCCGAGCCGTATTCCTTGCCCGCGATGACGATGAGCGGAACGCCGTCTGCGATATATCTCTGCGAGGCGTCGAAGATGCTCATGTGCTCGCCGTCGGGAAGGTGCCTGGTCACGCCGCCCTCGACTCCCGGCACGAGAGCGTTGCGCAGGCGGATGTTCGCGAAGGTTCCCCGGATCATCACCTCGTGATTGCCGCGCCTCGAGCCGTAGGAGTTGAAGTCGCGCGGCTCAACCCCCTGCTCGGTGAGCCAGCGGCCCGCGGGCGAGTCGCGCTTGATGTTGCCGGCGGGGGAGATGTGGTCGGTCGTCACGGAATCACCGAGCAGCGCGAGCACGCGCGCTGTGCGGATGTCGCGCAGCGGCTCCGGCTCCCGCGGCATGCCATCGAAGTACGGGGGCTGGCGCACGTAGGTGGAGTCGTTGTTCCAGGCGAACATGTCTGCCGTGGGGATCTCGAGGCTCCTCCAGTTGTCGTCGCCGTCGAACACGTTCGCGTACCCCGTCGAGAACATCTCGGACTGCACGACCTCGCCCACGAGCGCCTCGACCTCCTCGGCACTCGGCCAGATGTCACGCAGGTACACGTCCTGTCCGTCAGAGCCCGTGCCGATCGGATCGGTCATGAGGTCCGTGTTCATCGTGCCGGCGAGCGCGTAGGCGATGACGAGCGGGGGAGAGGCGAGGAAGTTCATCTGCGTCTCTGGGTGGATGCGACCCTCGAAGTTGCGGTTGCCCGAGAGCACCGCGCTCACGTTGAGGTGCTTGTCGTTGACCGCCGCCGCGACCTGCGGAATGAGGGGGCCTGAGTTGCCGATGCAGGTCGTGCACCCGTAGCCGACGAGATCGAAGCCGAGCTGGTTGAGGTAGGGGGTGAGCCCGGCCTTCTCGTAGTAGTCGGTGACGACGCGCGAGCCGGGGGCGAGGGAGGTCTTCACCCAGGGCTTGGAACTCAGCCCGAGTTCGACCGCCTTCTTGGCCATGAGCCCGGCGCCGATCATGACCGACGGGTTCGAGGTGTTGGTGCACGAGGTTATCGCGGCGATCACGACGTGCCCGTTGTCGACCTCGATCTGGTCGCCGTTCGCGAGCGTCACCGAGGCGGGGTCGGAGAGCCAGGGCACCTCCTCCTGCTTGACCGTGCGATCGATGGGCTCCGCGCTCGATCCCACCTTCCCGAAGGCGATCGGGTCACTCGCGGGGAACGACTCAGCGGATGCCTCATCGAGCCCGCGGAGTTCGGCCGGTGCCTTCGAGCCCTCGGTGAGAATCGCGCCGACCACCTTGCGGGCCTTGCGGAGCGGGATGCGGTCCTGCGGACGCTTCGGGCCCGCAATCGACGGCTCCACGGTGGACAGGTCGAAGTCGATGGTCTGGGAGTAGTCGGCCTCGCGATCCGGGTCGTGCCAGATGCCCTGCTCCTTCGCGTAGGCCTCGACCAGGCGCACCTGCTTCTCCGGGCGACCGGTGAGGCGCAGGTAGTCGAGCGTGACCTGGTCGATCGGGAAGATCGCACAGGTCGAACCGTACTCGGGGCTCATGTTGCCGAGGGTGGCGCGGTTGGCGAGCGGGATGTTGGCCACGCCCGGCCCGTAGAACTCGACGAACTTGCCCACGACACCGGTCTGGCGCAGCACCTGCGCGACCGTGAGCACGAGGTCGGTCGCCGTCGCGCCCTCCGGGAGTGCCCCGCGAAGCTTGAAACCGAGGACGGGCGGCACGAGCATGCTCATCGGCTGGCCCAGCATCGCCGCCTCCGCCTCGATGCCGCCCACACCCCAGCCGAGCACCCCGAGTCCGTTGACCATCGGGGTGTGCGAGTCGGTGCCGACGAGGGTGTCGCAGTAGGCCTGCGTGATCTTCTGCCCATCGGCGGCGTTCCGCTCGCGCGTGAAGACCACCCGGGACAGGTACTCGAGGTTCACCTGGTGGCAGATCCCGGTGTCCGGCGGCACGACGAGGAAGTCGTCGAACGCCTGCTGGGCCCAGCGCAGCAGCTGGTAGCGCTCCTGGTTGCGCTGGAACTCGAGATCGGCGTTGACCCGGAAAGCGCCAGGGCTGCCGAAGGCATCCGCGATGACGGAATGGTCGATGACCAGCTCCGACGGGATGAGCGGGTTGATTCTCTGCGGATCTCCGTCGAACGCGGCCATGGCGTCACGCATCGCGACCAGGTCGACAACGCAGGGCACGCCCGTGAAGTCCTGCAGGAGCACACGCGCCGGCGTGTACTGGATCTCTGCGCCGTGGTCTGCCTTCGGATCCCAGTCCGCGATTGCACGCACCTGATCCGCGGTGACGAGCGTTCCGTCCTCGTTGCGGAGGAGATTCTCGAGCAGCACCTTCAGGCTGTAAGGAAGTCTTGCTGAGCCCGGCACGGCATCCAGTCGATGGATCTCGTAGTCGGTTCCGTCCACCGTGAGTGTGCTCTTCGCGCCGAATGAATTTGACGTAACTGAATTAGTCATAGCAGACCTCCATTGGTCCGCCTGCTGGTGGGTGCCACCGCGGGCGGTAGTCCATCCCATGCTCGCCCCCACGGGACGGGGTGTCAACGCGTGAACGGGGGGCCATCCGGAGGAATAGGCTTGAGGGCATAACGGTCTGTCGAAAGTGAGGCCCGTCATGGCGGACATAACCCGTCCCAGAACACAGCGTCCGAAAACCGGACCGAAGCAAACCTCCAACCCTCCAGAGGACTCATCCCGCGGCGGTTCATCCAGTACCGAATCCCCAGAGCTTCTGCGGTCGTACTACGAGCAGATGTCTCTCGTGCGCGAGTTCGAATTGCGCGCGAGCGAGATGTACGCCCGCGCGAAGATCGGCGGCTACTGCCACCTGAATCTCGGTGAAGAGGCCACTGTCGTCGGCCTCACCGCCGCACTGCAGCCGCGGGACTACCTCTACACCACCTATCGCGACCACGGCTACGCCCTTCTGCGCGGCATGGAGCCCGGTCCCGTCATGGCGGAACTCTTCGGCAAGTCCGACGGCGTCGTGGGCGGTCGCGGTGGCTCGATGCACATGTTCGATTACGAGCGCCGGATGATGGGCGGCTACGGCATCGTCGGCGGCCAGATTCCGCCGGCAACCGGCGCGGCGTTCGCCATCCAGTACCGCAGCGAGGCCGGCCCGGAGTCCGAGGCGGTCATGTGCATCCTCGGAGACGGCACGACCAACATCGGTGCCTTCCACGAGTCGCTGAACCTCGCCGGGATCTGGAACCTGCCGATCGTCTACGTCATCGTGAACAACAAGCTCGGCATGGGCACCACGGTCGAGGCGGCTTCGGCCGAGCCCGACCTCTTCAAGCGTGGCAGCGCCTACCGGATTCCCGGTGAGCGAGTGAACGGCGACGACCCGATAGCGGTGCGCGACGGCGCACTGCGCGCGCTCAAGCGTGCGCGCGAGGAGCGCCAGCCGATGCTGCTCGAGGCCACGAGCTTCCGCCTCCGTGGTCACTCCGTGGTCGACCCGGCGCGGTACCGCTCCAAGGAAGACACCGCCGTCGCACAGAGCAACGACCCGGTTCCCGCCTTCCGCAACCAGCTCATCGCGAGCAAGGTGCTGAGCGAAGACGAGGCCGAGAAGATTCACGTCGCGGCAGACAAGATCGTGACGGATGCCGTGGCCTTCGCCGATGCGAGCCCGTCACCCTCCCTCGACACCCTCTTCGATCACATCTACGCGACACCGGTGGCGAACGCGCCGCACGCACTACCAGGAGAACCAGTGATGCAGTCATGAGCGACGACAAGCAGGCCGAGTCGCGCGTCATCAGCTACCGCCAGGCACTCAACGAAACCCTGCGGGCCGAGCTGACCCGTGACGAGAACGTGTATCTCGTCGGAGAAGAGATCGGCATCTTCGAGGGCTCGTACAAGATCACCGCAGGTCTCCTCGCCGACTTCGGTCCCAAGCGCGTCGTGGACGCGCCCATCGCCGAGGAGGGCTTCGTCGGCACCGCGATCGGTTCCGCGATGCTCGGCCTTCGCCCCGTGGTCGAGATCATGACGATCAACTTCAGCCTCATCGCGATCGACCAGATCGTGAACCACGCGGCCAAGATGCACGCGATGTTCGGCGGTCAGGTCAAGGTCCCGCTCGTCATCCGCATGCCGGGTGGTGGCGGGCAGCAGCTGGCCGCGACCCACTCGCAGAACCTCGAGGTTTGGTACGCCCACATCCCGGGTCTCAAGGTCGTGGCACCGTCGACGCCCGCGGATGCGAAGGCGCTGCTCACGGCCGCCATCCGCGATGACGACCCGGTGATCTTCCTCGAGAATCTCGGCCTCTACAACGTCAAGGGCGAGGTTCCGGATGGTGAGCAGGTCGCCGAGATCGGCAAGGCGGCGATAGTCAAGCCGGGTTCCGATCTCACCGTGATCAGCTACTCGCGCGGTGTCGTCACCGCGCTCGAGGTGGCGGGCAAGCTCGAGGAGGAGGGCATCTCGGTCGAGGTGGTCGACCTGCGCAGCCTTCGTCCGCTCGACCGCGAGACAGTGGTCGCCTCTGTGCGCAAGACCAGCCGCGCGGTGATCTTCGAAGACGACCTGCTGAGCTACGGCATCGGCGCGGAGATCTCCGCGACGATCGGCGAGGGTGCCTTCGACTTCCTCGACGCTCCCGTGCGCCGGGTCGCGGCGGCCGAAGTGCCGCTGCCCTACGCGAAGCCGCTCGAACTCGCCGCGATGCCCGACGCAGCGGCACTCACGCGCGTCATTCACGAGGTACTCGACGGATCGGGATTCACCAGCAAGGGAGCCAGCAATGTCTGAGGTGATCATGCCCCGTCTCTCCGACACCATGGAGGAGGGCGAACTCGCCAAGTGGCTGAAGAACGTCGGTGATCCGGTGACGAAGGGCGAGAGTCTCGCCGAGATCGAGACCGACAAGGCCACCATGGACCTCGAGGCCTTCGAAGACGGCGTGCTCGAGCAACAGCTCGTTGCCGAGGGCACGATCGTTCCGATCGGGCAGCCGGTCGCGGTCATCGGCGACGGCAGCGGCGCCAGTGCCGCAGCTCCGGCCGCGCCGACGCCCGCAGCGGCACCCGCCGAACCGGCAGCGGCACCCGCCGAACCGGCAGCGGCGGCACCCGCCGAACCCGCTGCGGAAGCCGCGCCAGACGCCCCGGCGGCCCAGCAGCACACCGTGGCGCCCACAGACGCCCTGCGCGCGTCGCCGCTCGCCCGCAAGGTTGCTCGCGACCACGGCATCGACCTTGCCTCCGTGACCGGCAGCGGTCCGCAGGGCAGGGTCGTGCGAGCGGATGTCGAGGCGGCGATCGCCGGGGTTTCCTCTGCTGCCGCACCGGCGGCATCCACGCAGCCCGCGCCCGCAGCGACGACCGCCGTGCCGTTCAGCGCCGAGGACGAAGAGGTCGCGGTCAGTAAGATCCGCCTCGTCGCCGCGCGCAGGCTCACCGAGAGCCAGGCCGTTCCGCACTTCTTCCTCACGAGCATCGTCGACGTCGAGCAGTTGCTCGCCTTCCGCAAGGAGGTCAATGCCTCGCTCGAGTCGCAGGGCGTGCGGGTGAGCGTGAACGACCTGCTCGTGCGCGCCGCCGCGCTCGCGCTGCGTCAGCACCCGGATGCCAACTCGTCCTGGGCGGGCGACAAGCTGCTCAGGCACGGTCACGTCAACATCGGAATCGCGGTCGCGACGCCCACAGGGCTGCTCGTTCCCGTCGTCGCCGATGCCGACCGCAAGTCGCTCGGCGAGATCGCGGCGGAGACCGTCGAACTCGCGGGCAAGGCGCGCGACGGCAAGCTCAAGCTCGGTGAGATGAGCGGCGGCACGTTCAGCATCTCGAACCTCGGCATGTTCGGCATCGATCAGTTCACCGCGGTGATCAACCCGCCGGAGGCCGCGATCCTCGCGGTCGGAGCGGCGAGTCCCGTGCCGGTGCTGCGCGATGGCGAGCTCGTCGAGGTGCCGAAGCTCAAGATCACGCTCACCGTCGACCACCGCGTCATGGACGGTGCCGTGGCGGCGGCGTTCCTGCGCGATCTCGTCGGCTACCTGGAACAGCCGCTGCGCATCGTTCTCTAGGCCAGGACGGGCGGCGCGATGGCGACGAGCAGGATCGCGACCCAGTGGCACAGGAACGCCAGCAGGGTCAGGCTGTGGAAGATCTCGTGGAAGCCGAAGCGGCCGGGGAACGGGTTCGGCCGCTTCATGCCGTAGATGACCGCGCCGATCGTGTAGCAGACCCCGCCCGCCAGGATCAGGATGATCATGGGCGCGTTCGCCGCGAAGAAGTCGCCGATGAAGATGAGCGCGGCATAGCCGAGCAGTAGATAGAGCGGAACGTAGAGCCAGCGCGGCGCGCCGATCCAGAACACCCGGAACAGGATGCCGAGTCCGGCGCCCACCCACACCAGCCAGAGCAGCAGCACCGACTTCTCATGCGGCAGCGCGAGCACGGTGATCGGCGTATACGAACCCGCGATGAGCAGGAAGATGTTCGCGTGGTCGAGCCGCTTCAGCATCCGCTTGGTCTTGTCGCTCCAGTTGAAGCGGTGGTACAGCGCCGAGATGCCGAACAGCAGCAGCGACGACAGCACGAAGACCGCGGAACTGACCTTGGCCGCGACTCCGTCGGCGAGAGTGATCAGCACGATGCCGAGCACGATCGCGATGGGGAAGGTCGCGGCGTGGATCCACCCGCGCCAGCTCGGTTTCGTCTCTGCCGGGGTCGTCGGGTGATCGAGCTCGTCGAGGACGAGCGGGATGTGGGGCAGCGGCTCCGCCGAGTCCGCTTCGCTCGACTGGGGTGAGCGTGGCGTCATGCCGTCAGCCTACGGCAGCCTCGCCGCTGACTGGCTGGGAACGCGCAGCGGTGGTGGGCTAGCGTTAGCCTGTGCAGAAGCGGCAGGTTCCCCTCGGTCGAGGCATCCTCTACGGGGTCTATCAGAACCGGATCCGTCGCTGGCTGACCACGCAGGACCTTCCGAAGCACGTGGCGATGATCCTCGACGGCAACCGGCGCTGGGCCAGGCAGAACGCGCTCGCCACGACGGCTTACGGCCATCGGGCCGGGGCCGCGAAGTTCCGCGAGTTCCTCGTTTGGTGCGACGATCTCGGCATCGCGGTGACGACGCTGTACCTGCTCTCGACCGACAACCTCACGGGTCGCAAGTCCGAGGAGCTCGACCAGCTGTACGAGATCATCGCCGACCTCGCCGAGGAGCTCTCGCACTTTCGCAACTGGCGGGTGCAGCACGTCGGCTCGACCGAGGGCCTGCCGCAGGCGCTCGTGGACGCACTCGTGGCGGCGGAGAAGCGCACGAAGTCGAACACCGGCATGCACATCAACCTCGCCGTTGGCTACGGTGGCCGATGGGAGATAGCGGATGCGATGCGCAGCATCGTGCGCACTCACGCGAGCGCGGGCGGTACGCTCGATGCGCTCGCCGAGATCCTCACCCCGGAACTCATCGGTGAGCACCTCTATACCGGTGGTCAGCCGGATCCCGACCTCGTCATCCGCACCTCTGGTGAGCAGCGACTCAGCGACTTCATGCTGTGGCAGAGCGCGCACAGTGAGTTCTACTTTGTCGAGGCGTTGGGGCCCGATCTGCGCGAGGTCGATTTTCTTCGCGCGCTGCGCGATTACGCCACCCGTCAGCGCCGCTACGGACAGTGAACGACCCGCATGCCCCCGCGACGGGGGCGTGCGAAGCCCCGATGACTGACACAATGGTGTCCTCATGAAAAGCATCGAAGACTTCACCGCCGGTTTCGACGAGGAACCCGGTTACCTCGACTTCGCCTCGATCGGGCCGCTCGGCCGCGTGGTCGCCGAGGAGGAGCAGGCGCAGGTCGAGCTCTTGAGCCGCGCGCGGTTCGGCAGTCTCGGTAGCCTCCAGACGCAGGACGAGCGTGTGCGCGAGGCCGTCGCCGCAGTGACCGGCTTTCGCTCCGACCAGGTCTCGTTCCAGCCGAACACGAGCATGGGTCTCATGCACGCGATGTTTGGCATCACCGGCGGAGTGCTGCTCTCTCCCGCCGAGTTCCCGAGTCTCACCTTCGCCGCCGATCGCGCGTCGACGGCGCTCGGGGTGCTGGGCACGAAGTGGCTCGAGACCGACTACGGGCGTGTGACGCCCTCCGTCGTCAAGGATCAGCTCGACTCGAGCGTCACGGCGGTCGCGGTAAGCCTCGTCGACTTTCGCACCGGGTACCTCGCCGACATCGACGGCATCCGTCAGGTGATCGGCGATCGGCTCCTCATCGTCGACGCGATTCAGGGTTTCGGCGTCGTCGATGCGCCGTACCAGGTCGCGGATGTCGTGGTGTCCGGCGGCCAGAAATGGGTCAGGGCCGGCTGGGGAACCGGATTCCTCGCGCTCAGCGATCGGGCTGCAGACGCGCTCACGCCGGTGATGACCGGCTGGATGGCAGAGGACGACCTGCCGCTCGACGAGATCCGCCCGGTCGGGCGGGGCGCGGCGGCCTTCCGCGTGAGCAACCCCAGCCCGATCGCGCAGGCCAGGCTTGCCGCCGCGCTCGAAGACATCAACTCCGTCGGCGTCGCGGAGCTCAACCGCGCGGTCGCCGAGAAGGTCAGCCGGATGATCGACCTCGCCGACGAGTTCGGCATCCCGATCACCTCCTCCCGCGCGCAGAACGAGCGCGCCGGAATCGTCATCGTGGAGCCACCGGCCGATCAGCTGACGGTGCTGACGGCATCCCTGCACAATCACGGCGTCACCGCGACGACGCGGCAGGGGAGCGTGCGGCTGAGCGCGCACGCGACGACGAACGACGAGACCTTCGACATGCTGCGGTCGAGCTTCATGAGCTTCGCCAGCGCGATCGGCGCGTGACATCCGGGTGACGAAACGCCGCAGTTGGCGTGTCGTGACTGGCGGTGCGCCCGAGGCGACATAGCGTCTGAGTCATCGGGCATGGCGCCCGGTCCGGACGGCCACGTAAGTTCGTCTCGGTGGGGTTACTGGCCGTTCGTGCGACTGGAACCGAGCGCGGCGCGCTCGGGGAGGAGTGCAGATGGCCCCCGTGGAGAACACCAGAGAAAACACTCGACGGAAGGCCGGTCCGGCCTCCTCGACGGCTTCCTCAGCGAGGCAGGCGGAGCGCACCTACGTGCTCGACACCTCCGTGTTGCTGTCGGACCCGAAGGCGATGTTCCGCTTCGACGAGCACGCGGTTGTGCTGCCCGTCATCGTCGTCACCGAGCTCGAGAGCAAGCGCAACGATCCCGAGATCGGCTACTTCGCCCGCCAGGCGCTCCGCAATCTCGATGAGCTGCGCGTGCAGCACGAGAGGCTCGACTTCCCCATAGCGGTGGGCCAAGGCGGCTCGCTGCGGGTCGAGCTCAACCACTCCAACCTCTCTGTGCTTCCCTCCGGCCTGCAGCTGGGCGACAACGACTCGCGCATCCTCGCTGTGGCACTCAACCTGTCGAACGATGGCCTGGATGTCGTGGTCGTCTCCAAAGACCTGCCGCTGCGAGTCAAGGCGGCATCCATCGGCCTGGCCGCCGAGGAGTATCGCGCCGAGCTTGCCGTCGACTCCGGGTGGACTGGAATGGCCGAGATCGATCTCAGTTCGGAGCAGATGACAGAGCTCTACGACAGTGGGCATCTCTCCTCGCGGCTGGTCGGAGACATGCCCGTCAACACGGGGCTCGTCATCCACTCCGATCGCGGCTCTGCGCTCGGTCGGGTGACCGAGCGCGGTCGACTCGATGTCGTGCGCGGCGACCGTGAGGTCTTCGGCCTGCACGGGCGTTCCGCAGAGCAGCGACTCGCGATCGACCTGCTGCTCGACCCCGAGATCGGCATCGTCTCGCTCGGCGGGCGAGCAGGAACAGGCAAATCCGCGCTGGCGCTGTGCGCCGGTCTCGAGGCGGTTCTGGAGAAGCAGCAGCACCGCAAGATCATGGTGTTCCGACCGCTGTACGCGGTGGGCGGTCAGGAACTGGGCTTCCTGCCCGGCGACTCGGCCGAGAAGATGAACCCGTGGGCGCAGGCGGTCTTTGACACGCTCGGTTCCGTCGTCTCGCAGAATGTGCTCGACGAGGTGCTTGAGCGAGGACTGCTCGAGGTGCTGCCGCTCACTCACATCCGTGGTCGCTCGCTGCACGACGCGTTCGTGATCGTCGACGAGGCGCAGTCGCTGGAGCGCAACGTGCTGCTCACGGTGCTGAGCCGCATCGGTCAGAACTCCCGCGTCGTGCTCACCCACGACGTCGCTCAGCGAGACAACCTGCGAGTGGGCCGTCACGACGGTGTCGCCTCGGTCATCGAGACGCTCAAGGGGCACTCGCTCTTCGGCCACGTCACCCTCACGAGGTCGGAGCGCAGTGCTATCGCCGCCCTGGTCACGGAGATGCTGGAGTCCAATGAAATGGCGTGATTGTTGCTCGTTTTCGTAACAAATCCGCGACAGGAAGGCAATGAGGCGGAACCTCACCGGGGGACAACGTAGGGTCGAAAGGTGAATCCTCTCCTTCTCGTCATCGCGGGCCTTGCGATCCTGACGATCTGGGGATTCATCTCTCCTCGCGGCCAATGGCGGGTCCTCGCGGCCTGGAGCAGGCGCGAGCCATACGCCGATGAACCCGGTCCCGGCCTCGTCGCGATTCAGCGAGTGATCGCGGGCGTCGGCATCGTCGTGCTGGCCACCGCGGGTTGGTCGATGTACAGCGCGTACCTCGACAGCCTGCCCAAGGCTCCGCCGCCGCCCGGCCCGGTGGAACAGATGTGGGGTTCCCCAGCGCCCAAGGTCGTCAACCGGGTCTTCACGCCGCTCGAGACGCCGCCCGTCGGGCTCGTGAAAGAGAAGGTGCTCGGCTACCAGGTCGTCAACGGCAACTCGCGCGACCCGCAGTACCTGTTCAGCCTCGACCACTTCGCCGTCAAGGGTGCGACGGAGGGGATCGGCTATCTGGGGCACCCGCCGCAGGCAGGCCTCGTGGCCCTCGACACCGCGGACCTTGTGATCGAGGTGCGAGGCGACAGCGCCTGCATCCCGCACAAGGTCGTGATCAACGAGGATGATGATGTCGTCAAGGTGGCCGTCTACTACGGCCAGCCAAACCCCTCAGACGGCTCCAACGCCGTCAACCTAGCGAAGTGCGAGACCAAGCCCGCGGCCGACAAGGCGACCTCGGTTCTCGTGCCGATCGATCTCGCGACGGCGCTCGGCGATCGCAAGGTGGTCACCTTCGACGGCGGCAAGAAGATCCCCGTCGTCCCCCTGAAGGAATAGCGCCGAAACGCGCGCCGTCAGGACTCGCTCGGGTGCGTCATCGAGAGCACGTCGAGCGCGCTGTCGAGCTGCTCGAGTGTCAGCTCGCCACGTTCGACGAAGCCGAGGTCGATGACCGAGTCCCGCACCGTAATGCTCTTGGCCACGGCGTTCTTGACCACCTTGGCCGCCGCCTCGTAGCCGATAACGCGGTTGAGCGGGGTGACGATCGACGGCGACGACTCGGCGAGGGCGCGCGCGCGCTCGACGTTCGCCTGCAGTCCATCAATGGTCTTGTCGGCGAGCAGCCGGCTCGAGTTGCTGAGCAGTCTGATCGATTCGAGCAGCGCCGTTCCCATCACGGGTATCGCCACATTGAGTTCGAATGCTCCGGATGCGCCTGCCCAGGCGATGGTCGCATCGTTGCCGATGACCCGCGCGCACACCATGAGCACGGCCTCCGGAATGACCGGGTTCACCTTGCCCGGCATGATCGAGGAACCCGGCTGCAGGTCGGGGATGTGCAGTTCGGCCAGTCCCGCGTTCGGACCGGATCCCATCCAGCGGAGGTCGTTGCAGATCTTGGTGAGGCTCACCGCGATGACCCGCAGGGCACCGGATGCCTCAACGAGGCCGTCGCGCGCGCCCTGCGCCTCGAAGTGGTTCTCCGCCTCGGTGATGGGCAGGCCGCTGTCGCTCGCGAGGAGCGCAATGACCTTCTGCGGGAACCCCTTGGGCGTGTTGATGCCCGTTCCCGTCGCGGTGCCGCCGAGGGGGACCTCCGCAACGTGCGGCAGCGCGGATTTCACCCTCTCGATACCGAGTCTGATCTGCCTCGCGTAGCCGCTGAACTCCTGGCCAAGGGTGACGGGCGTGGCATCCATGAGGTGCGTGCGACCCGCCTTGACCGCGGTCTTCCACAGCTCAGCCTTGACCTCGAGGGAGGCGGCCAGATGGTCGAGGGCGGGGATGAGGTCATGCAGCAGGGCGCCCGTGGCGGCCAGGTGAACGGAGGTGGGGAACACGTCGTTCGAGGACTGCGAGGCGTTCACGTGATCGTTCGGGTGCACGGGCTGGCCCGCGATCTCGCTCGCGAGCGTGGCGAGCACCTCGTTCATATTCATGTTCGACGAGGTACCGCTGCCGGTCTGGTACGTGTCGATCGGGAACTGATCGTGGTGACCACCCGCGATGAGCTGATCCGCTGCACTGACCACCGCATCCACGGTCTTCTGGTCGAGGATGCCGAGCTCACCGTTCACGACGGCTGCCGCGCGCTTGATGCGGGCGAGCGCCACGATCTGTGCGGACTCGAGTCCCGAGCCCGAGATCGGGAAGTTCTCGACCGCGCGCTGGGTCTGGGCGCCGTAGAGGGCCGAGGCCGGAACGCGCACCTCGCCCATGGTGTCGTGCTCGATGCGGTACTCGGCGGCGTTCGTCTCGGTCACTTCTCTCGGCATCCTTGCTGTCTCGTGTGGCTGGTCCTGTGTGGTGCTGCGGGCGTCAGATCTTGCCGACGACGGTTTCCCTGATGGCGCGGCCCTCCGCGAGCCTGTAGCTCGCGCCCACGATAGCCAGCGTACCTGCGGCGACGGCTTCGCTGATGATCTCGGAGCGCTCGAGCAGTTGGCCGATCGTGTTCTCGAGGTGCTGACGGCCGACCTCGGCCGCATCCGGTTCGGCCTCGTCCTCGTGCTTGTGGTGCACGGTGCGAACGGCGGGCACGATCTGCTCGACGAGGGAGTTGATGTGCGGCGGCAGCGGAGCGGCGCCCGGGAGCTCGGAATCGATCGCGGCCCGCACTGCGCCACAGCCCTCGTGCCGAAGCACGATCAACAGCGGCACCTTGAGGAGCGCCACCCCGTATTCGATCGAGCCGAGTGCGGACTCGCTGACGACGTGACCCGCGTTGCGCACGACGAACAGGTCGCCGATGCCCTTATCGAAGATGATCTCGGCGGTGACGCGCGAATCGCTGCAGCCGAAGAGAACGGCGTGCGGCTCCTGCAGGGTGAGCAACTCGGCCCTTCGCTCGGAATCCTGGCGCGGATGGCGCGGAGCTCCCATGATGAACCGCTCGTTGCCGCGGGTCATCTCTTCCCACGCGGCCGCGGGGGTGAGGGGTGCTTCGGTGCCGGTTCCGTCCATGTGCGTATCCATCTCTTCTCTAGTGTTTGGCGTCATTCTTGAGCTGTGCGGCGAGTGCCCCCGCTAGGGTGTGGAACTCGGAATCCTTGGCGGAGCCGTGCAACACGTAGGTGCTGTCGCCCCGGGTAGTCGTCATCGAGAACGCGTAGTCGTCGGCCTCGTTGCCCGCGCGTGCGCTCGCGGAAGGGCGGTCATACGTCGTCCATTCGATGCCGTCGATGGTCTCTTCACCGGTCGACCTGGCGCCGCCGAGCTGGTTCGAGATCCAGCTGGGGTTCGCCTTCACCCCCTGTACGAGACCGATGTACTGCGGAGTGGGGGTGATGAACCCGATCGTCCAGCTCAGTACTCCGTCGGAGCCCTTGCGCAGGCGCGCGGAGTTCGCGCTCCAACCCGCAGGCAGCGTCGGGCTCGCGAGGGTCTCGGAGACCGTGGGCTGGGCGTCGGCCGCGACCTTCTGGTAGTCGACACGCGGCGAGGAATCCGTGGATGGCCGCACGACCACGAGCACGAGGAACAGCACGATCGCTAGCGAGGCGGCGAGCGCGAGCACGAGATTGAAGAGCGTCTGGTTCGCGCGGTGCCTGCGCGAGTTCTCTGCCTTGCGCGCGGCCGTCTCCTCCGGCGTCTCTGGGCGGCCGAGTTCGGCGACGATGCGCTGCTTGCTGGGCTGGGGGCTCTGGGGGGAGGCGTTCATTCTGCTCGGGCTAGTCGTCCGCGCCTGCGGTGCCAGCGGTGTTGCCGGATGCACTGCGCGCGGCGTCGAGTCGCGCGCGAGCCCCGACGAGCCATTCCTCACAGCGCTGGGCGAGTGCTTCGCCGCGCTCCCAGAGCGCCAGCGACTGTTCGAGCGTGGAGGAGCCCTGCTCCAATTCGCCCACGACGCGCACGAGCTCGTCGCGCGCCTGCTCGTAGCTCAGTGCTGCGACGTCTGAGTTGCTGGGTTCGGGGGAGTCTGCCACGACCCCCATTCTATCGAGCCGCGATTCGGTCGCCCTGATCCGGGTCGACGGTGGTGGAAACCTTGCCGTCGGCGAGGGTGAGGAGGAGCGGGGTGCCCGGTGCGGCATCCCGCTGGCTTCTCAGCACCGAGCCGTTCGGAAGCTGCGCGATGGAGTAACCGCGATCAAGAGTGCGCTGCGGTGAGAGCGCCCGCAACTGGGAGCGCAGGTCGACGATAACGCGGTGCGACCGCTCAAGGGTCAGCTCGATGAGTTCAGAGCCGCGGCCGACATAGCGCGAGAGTTCTTCGGCACGCGAGTCGACAAGCCACGCGGAACTCGCCAGCACGGGACGCGTGCGCAACTGCTCGAGCCTGTCGACCTCGTGCGAGACGAGAGAGGTGATCCTGCGGCGCATCACGGCCTTGGCCTGCTGCGTGCGATCGAGTTCTTCGGCAACGTCGGGCACCACGCGCTTCGCAGCGTCAGTGGGAGTAGAGGCGCGCAGGTCGGCGACGTCGTCGAGCAGCGGGCGGTCTGCCTCGTGGCCGATCGCGCTGATGATGGGCGTGACGCACGCGGCGGCGGTGCGCACGAGCGATTCGTCGCTGAAGACGAGCAGGTTCTGAAAGTCGCCACCGCCGCGGGCGACGATGATGACGTCGACCTCGGGGTCCGCGTCGAGCCGCAGCAGGGCCGCCGTGACCTCGGAGGCGGCGCGCTCGCCCTGCACCGCCGCATGGGCCACACGGAATTGCACCGCGGGCCAGCGCAACTGGGCGTTGCGCAGCACGTCTTTCTCGGCATCCGAATCTTTGCCGGTGACGAGGCCGATGCAGGCGGGCAGGAACGGCAACGGCTTCTTGCGCGATGCGTCGAAGAGTCCCTCGGCACGCAGCGTCTGCCGCAGTCGCTCGAGTCGCTCGAGCAGGTCGCCGAGCCCGACGTGGCGCATCTCGAACACCTGCATGGTGAGGGTGCCGCCCTTGACCCAGTAGTTGGGTTTCACGAGCGCGACGACGCGATCGCCCTGCTTGAGGTCGTCTGGCAGCTTGGCTCGGACCGATGACCAGACCGTGAATCCCACGGTCGCATCCGCGCTGAGATCCTTCAGCTTTCCGTAGACGTTTCCGCCCGAGACACCCCACTGGGTGATCTCGCCCTCGACCCAGACGCTGCCGAGCCGGTCGATCCATCCCTTGATCTTCTGGGAGAGCAGGGCGACGGGCCAGGGGGCATCGACGGTGGAAGGTGCATCGACGATCGTCATGTCATTCAGGCTACGGGATGGCGCGGACAGCGACGCCGACGGGCGGCCAGCGGATGCGCGGAGGCGCCTGTGGAGGAGGCGGAGTCCCAGCCTGCCCACGACTCGCCCTCGTAGACTGGCGGGGTGGGCACCATCTCGAACGGCACGATCGCCGAGCACCTTCCGATTCCTCGGATGCCGGCGCTTCGCGGCCCGCTTCTGGACCTGCCGATCGACGGCACCAAGCGAGTGCTGCTCGCGGCGCCCCGCGGCTACTGCGCGGGCGTCGACAGGGCAGTCGTCGCGGTCGAAAAGGCGCTCGAACGTTACGGGGCCCCGGTCTTCGTGCGCAAGCAGATCGTGCACAACCGCCACGTCGTCTCCACGCTCGAAAAGCAGGGCGCGGTCTTCGTCGACGACGTGGACGAGGTGCCGGTCGGCTCCCACGTCGTGTTCTCCGCCCACGGCGTCTCGCCCGCCGTCGTGCAGGCCGCGGAGGACCGCGGACTCCAGGCGATCGACGCGAGCTGCCCGCTCGTGACCAAGGTGCATCGCGAGGCGACCAGGTTCGCGCGCGACGGCTACCGCATCCTCCTCATCGGCCACGCCGGTCACGAGGAGGTCGAGGGCACGATGGGTCACGCGCCCGACCGCACGGTTCTCGTCAACGGACCGGCGGATGTGGCTGCCCTCGAGATCGACGACGAGGAACGCCTCGTCTGGCTCTCGCAGACCACCCTCAGTGTCGACGAGACGATGGAGACGGTGCGACTCCTGCGCGAACGGTTCCCGCGACTGCAGGATCCGCCGAGCGATGACATCTGTTACGCGACCCAGAACCGTCAGGTCGCGATCAAGCGGGTCGCCACGGAGGCGGAACTCGTGATCGTCGTCGGCTCCTCGAACAGCTCAAATACTCTTCGGTTGGTGGACGCCGCGCTGGAGAACGGCGCCAGGGCGGCGTACCGGGTCGATTTCGCGAGCGAGATCCGTCAGGAATGGCTCGACGGCGTCGCCACCGTCGGTGTCACCTCTGGCGCCTCGGTTCCCGAACTGCTCGTGCGCGAGGTGCTCGATGACCTCGCGGATGCCGGCTACGGCACGGTGGAGGAGGTCGTGACCGCAGAGGAAGACCTCGTGTTCTCGCTGCCTAGGCAACTGCGCGAAGGACGACAACGATGAGCGACTCAAGACCCAGCCCGCGGTACGGCGAATACGCCACACCCGAGGAGCAGGCGAAGGCCATGGGCGTGCACCCGGCGAAGCCGGTCGTCGAGCCCTCCGCGCCGCCCGGGATGCAGGCGCCTGCGCGCGCGCGTGCCGCGGCGGTGCGTGGTGCCGCAGCACCGCATCCGACTGCCGACGACGCGCGGCGGGCCCGCGGCTCGCGCGACCTCGTGACCACGGTGACGCTGCTGGCGATCGGTCTCGTCTGGGTGCTCATGTCGATCCCGGGAGCGGCGAACCTCCCCGACACGCTCAATCGCACCTACGAACTGCAGGGCTACACGGGCGACTACGGGCCGGTCGCGCTCGCGTCGACGCTCGGACTGTTCATGAACATCAGCTCGATCGTGGTGTGGGGCGTCACCTGCGCGGTGTCGGTCGCCCTGCTGCGCCGCCACCGCAGGGCCTGGTACGTGCCGCTCATCGGTGCCGTCGTGGCCGGCGCGATTGCACTGGCGCTGACGCTCGTGGCGATGCTGAGCGACCCCGGTCTCGTCGCCTACTTCGCCTCGCTCCAGCCCTAGACGAGCGGCGCTCTGCTCGCGCCGATAGACCACCTTGTGGGGGTACGAGGGGTCGATCGGCGGATGGCAGACTTGACGTCGACTGTGCGCGATCGACCGGGGGGGGCGAATGGCTATCGCTGTGCTGCCGCGCACCACCGCTGCGGCCATCGTCAACCGTGGTGTGGCTCGCGGCACCTGGGTCGTGGCTCTCGCGCTTCTCGTGTTCGACATCCCCGTGCTGCTCGATGTCTTCGGCCGCAGAGGGCTCGGCGATCACCTGGGCACGCCCCTCATCGCGCTCCTTACGATGACCTGCGCGCTCGCTGTCACGGCACTCAGGCCCGTGCCCTGGCTCGTCGCGCTCTACCTTCTCATCGGTGGCGTCTGCGTCACGGTCTACGAGGTCGGCATTCTCCTGGCCGATCCGGGTCTCGCCGCGCAGGCCACCTACCTGCTCAACCGCCCGGCGGTCGCGATCGTGCTCGTGGGCACGCTCTCCTCGAGCGCCCTGGTCGGCATCCTCTGGTGTGCCCTCGGCTATCTGGTCTCGGTCTCGGCGTCGTTCATCGCCGCGGGACTCACGGCCCAAGAGCTGCACTCGGGCACGGGACCCACCATGCTGTTCGTCGTCTACGCGACCGCCTACCTCGCGCTCGCACTGATCCAGCGTCGCCAGCGAACCAGAGTGCCCGATTTCCAAGCCCTGGACCAGCAGGGCGAACGGATGGCGGCCGAGCGCGAGTCTGCGCTGCGCACGGCGGCGGTCGTGCACGACACCGTGCTCGGCGACCTCGCCTTCGTCATCAATGCTCCGGACGAGCTCGATGATCACGCTCGCGACAGGCTGCGCCGCGACATCGCGACGCTCACCAGCACGGATTGGCTCGCCCAGGACTCCGCGAGCGCGGAGGCGGACCGCTCGCAGGCCCTCCTGCGCAATCGCCTTGCCGCGGTAGTCAGCGAGCTGCAGTGGCGCGGACTCACGGTGCACGTGAGCGGCAACGGCAGCGCTGCGACGCGATCGACGGGTGCCGCGGCCGCGGCCGGCATCGATGCGGCGAGGGCGTGTCTCGAGAACGTGCTCGCTCACTCCGGCGTGAAGGTCGCCCAGATCGTGCTCGGCCAGGAGAAGGGCGAGAGCACGATCATGGTGATCGACGAGGGCGTGGGATTCGACCCCGCGGCGGTGCCCGAGGATCGGCTTGGGCTCAGGGTTTCGGTCACGCAGCGCGTCGAGGCCGTCGGCGGCTACGTTCGTGTCTGGTCGTCGCCCGGCAACGGCACCTCTGTGTTGATCTCGGTGCCCGCCGCGACCGCCGTCGGCACCGGCCTCGGGGATGCGCGTTCGTGAGCCGCAGAGTGCCGGGCGGTCCGGATGCCCGCACCGCTCAGGCGATCGACCCACTGAGCTGGTTCACGGCCCCGTTCGCGCCCCTCATCTTCGGCGGCCTGGTACTCGTGCTCGGCTCGATCCTCGTGGTCACGGGGGAGCGCGATGCCTCTGCCATCCTCGCTCAACTCCTCGCCGTGGCGGTGTGCACCTCCGCCTGCCTGCTCGTTCACATCGCGACGAGGCCGAAGCGGCAGGCGATCGGCTGGTCGGTCTCGTCCCTCGTGCTGCTGATCTCGCTCTGCGGTTACCTGCTGTCGGCGCTGAACTTCGGGGCAGACGGGCAGCGGCCCGAGAACTGGTGGGCACCCGGAGCGGTCGCTCTGGCGATTGCCAGCCTTGCGCCGTATGTCTCGATCCGGCGGCTCGCCCTGCTGGGATTCGGTGCAAGCGTCGTGGTGGGCGCGATCGGCGTCGCGGCGTATCCTTCCGGAGCCGGGCCATGGTCGGCATGGAGCGTCGTCGTCATGGTGACGACGGCTCCGCTGCTGGCCGTGGCAGCGTCATCCGTGTTCATCGCCACGGTCGTGCCGACCATGCGGCGACTGCTCGCAGAGCGTGCGGCGGCCGTCGAGGATCGTGCGCATGCCGCTGCAGTCGAGACAGCACCCGTCAACCCCGAAGCCCTGGCGCGCTTGACCGCGCGCGTCACACCGTTTCTCGAGCAGCTCGCCACGACGGGAGTCGTGACACCCACCGACCGTGCCGTGGCCGGTCAGCTCGCCCGACGCCTGCGTGACGAACTCGTCGCGACCGCCGACGCGAGCTGGCTCGACGGGCTCGCGCGCGGACGATCGGTCGTCGTGATGGACCCTGAGAGACGCGCGGATGTCATGAATGCCGCACAGAGAGCCGCGCTCACCGGTCTGCTCACCGCCATTCTCGACACCCCGGACACGGCATCGAAGGCGACGCTCGTCGAACTGCGTGGCAGCGATGGCGGCGCGACGGCGGTCGCTGTGAGCATGGACCTGAGCCTGCCGGAGGGCAGGCGCACGATGCACCTCGCTCCGTACTATCTCAGCCTCAAGACCGCGTTCGAGGGTCTCTCGTGGCGCGAGGGTGACCTCATGAGCATGCGGTTCGAGGTGCCGGCGACCGACACCTCGAACGGTTGAGGTGCTACCTGCCGGAGTGGCCAGCTGAGCCGAGCTGCTGGGTCGACTGGATGACGCGCTGCGCCATCGCTGTCTCGGCGAGCTTGCCCCACGAGCGCGGGTCGTAGACCTTCTTGTTGCCGACCTCACCGTCGATCTTGAGGAAGCCGTCGTAGTTCTTGAACACGGTGTCGGCGACGGAGCGGCTGAACGCGTATTGCGTGTCGGTGTCGACGTTCATCTTCACGACGCCGTTGGCGACCGCAGTGGCGATCTCCTCATCGGTCGAGCCGGATCCGCCGTGGAAGACGAGGTCGAGCGGCTTCGCGCCCGCGCCGTACTTCGCGGCGATGCCCGCCTGGATCTCGCCGAGCAGCTCGGGCCGCAGCTTCACGTTGCCGGGCTTGTACACGCCGTGCACGTTGCCGAAGGTCAGGGCGGCCATGTAGCGGCCCTGCTCTCCCAGTCCGAGCGCCTCGACCGTCGCGATCGCGTCGTCGAGCGTCGTGTACAGGTGCTCGTTGATGTCGTGGCTCACGCCATCCTCTTCGCCGCCGACGACGCCGATCTCCACCTCGAGGATCGCGTTGATCGCCTTCATGCGCGGCAGGATCTCCCTGGCGATCTCGAGGTTCTCGCTCAGCGGCACGGACGAGCCGTCCCACATGTGCGACTGGAAGATCGGGTTGCGACCGGCGCGCACCTCGGCCTCTGAGGCCTCGATGAGCGGGAAGACGAAGCCGGGCAGCGCATCCTTCGGGCAGTGATCGGTGTGCAGTGCGACGGTGATGGGGTAGTTCTTGGCGACCTCGTGCGCAAACGCGGCGAAGGCGAGTGCTCCGGATGCGCGGTTCTTCACGGTCTGTCCGGCGAAGTAGTCGGCGCCACCGGTGGTGACCTGGATGATGCCGTCGGAACCGGCCTCGGTGAGGCCTTGCAGCACGGCGTTGATCGTCTGCGACGACGACACGTTGAACGCCGGGTAGGCAAATCCGCCGGCCTTCGCCTTGTCGAGCATTTCTGCGTACTGCTCAGGGGTTGCGATAGGCATGAGTCTCCTCGGTAGCTGTAATATCCGCGAACGAGTCTATCGGAGCGCCAGTCTCGCCCTCGTTCCCCGCTGAGGTCTGGCAATCTGCGCTTCCCGCGGCACCGCAACAGCAGATTGCCAGACCTCAGCGGAGGGTCCGCGCGGGTGCAGATGGCGTGCTTGCTAAAGAAGGGGCGATCTTTCTCGCCGCCGAGGCGCATCCGCGCGCTGGTCTGGATCGCCTCTCGTTAGGCTTAAAACATGACCCCCAACACCGACAGCATGTACCTGCAACCGGATCGAAACCTCGGCATGGAGCTCGTGCGAGCGACCGAGGCGGCGGCGATTCGTGCCGTGCCGTTCATCGGTCGCGGAGACAAGAATGCCGCGGATGGCGCTGCGGTCGATGCGATGCGCACCTTCCTCGGCACGGTGAACTTCGACGGTGTCGTGGTGATCGGCGAGGGCGAGAAGGATCACGCGCCGATGCTCTTCAACGGCGAGCACGTCGGCAACGGTCACGGCCCCACCTGCGATATCGCGGTGGACCCGATCGACGGAACCTCGCTCACGGCATCCGGAAGGCAGAACGCGCTGTCGATGATCGCTGTGGCCGACCGCGGCAGCATGTACGACCCGCGCGCTGTCTTCTATATGGACAAGATCGTGACCGGCCACGAGGGCCGCGGGGTGATCGATCTCCTCAGGCCGATCGGCGAGAACATCCGGGCGCTCGCGAAGGCGAAGGGCAAGGATGTCGCCGACATGACCGTCGCGGTGCTCGATCGGCCGCGCCACCTCGAACTCATCGATGAGATTCGCGCGGCCGGGGCGGGCACGAGGCTCATCCTCGACGGCGACGTCGCAGGCGGCATCAACGCGGCCAGGGACGACAACATGCGCATCGACATGTGCGTCGGCATCGGCGGAACTCCGGAGGGGATCATCACCGCGTGCGCGCTCAAGGCGCTAGGCGGGGTGATCCAGGCCAAGCTTCACCCGAAGGACGACGAGGAGCGCCAGCGCGCGATCGACGCCGGTCACGACCTCGACAGGGTGCTCGACGGCGACGACCTGGTGCGCAGCGACAACACCTATTTCGTTGCGACCGGGGTGACGGATGGCCAGCTCGTGGGCGGCGTGCGCAAGGCCGGCCACGTGATTCACACGGAGAGCATCGTGCTGCGCGGCAGGTCGGGAACGATCCGGCGCGTCTCAGCCGACCATCTTGCGGAGAAGTGGGTCTAGCGCGCCGCCAGACCTACTCCACCGCCAGTTCAGCGGTCAGCTCGAACGCGGTGAGTTCGCGCGGTGCCTCCTCGATGCCGTTGAGGGTGCCGAGCACCTTCGACTCGTCGAGCGCGCTCAGCTTACGAGCGCTCGGGAGCACCTGTCGTTCGAGCGATCCGACGAAGTTGTTGTAGTCCTTGACGCTGCGTTCGATCGACCGGCCGAGCTTCTCGACGTGCTCAGAGAGCTTCGACAGTCTGCCGTAGAGCTCACGGCTGAGGTCGAACAGCAACTTGGCGTCTTCGGTGAGCACGTTCTGCTGCCAACTGAACGCGACCGTCTTCAGCACCGACCACAGGGTGACGGGGGAGGCCAGCGCGACGCGCTTGTTGAAGGCGTAGTCCATGATCGCGGGGTCAGCCTCCATTGCGCTGGAGACGAGTGACTCGCTCGGGATGAAAGCGATCACGAGCTCGGGTGATGCGTCGAGACCGTCGTAGTACGCCTTGCTCGAAAGAGTGTCGACGTGGGCGCGCAAAGCTTTCACGTGCTGCCTGATGAGCTGTTCGCGCTTCGCTCCCTCTTCTCCGGTTGCGGTGACAGGGATTCCGCTCGCCTCGAGGTACGCGTTGAACGGCACTTTGGCGTCCACCGCGATGTTCTTTCCGCCCGGCAGGTGCACGACCATGTCTGGTCGCCCAGCCCCCGCATCCGAGGTGATGCTTGACTGCACGTCGAAGTCGACGCGCTCGATGAGGCCGGCCGCCTGCACGACGTTGCGCAGCTGGGTTTCGCCCCAGACGCCGCGCGTGCTGTTGCTCTTGAGTGCGGAGGCCAGCGCCTCGGCGGTGCTGCGCAATCGCTCCTCGGACTCGGTGGCCGACCTCAACTGCTGGGTGAGCTCGCCGTGCTGCTGCTGGCGCTGCGTCTCAAGCTCGGTCACCTTGTGCTGCATGGTGCGCAGGCTCTCCTGCACGGGCGTGAGCAACTGCAGCACTTTGCTCTCGGCACGCTCTCGCTCGGCCGCCGCCGCCTGTTCGGCGCGCTGGCGCTCGAGTATCTCGCGGTGCTGCTCCTGCAGACCGATGACCTGCTCGCGCAGCGCGGTCGCGGTCGCCTGCACGGACGCCAACTCGGCCGAGAGCGTCGCCTGCGCGGACTGCTCCTCGGCTCTCAGTTGCGCGAGCGCCATCTGGTGCTGCGCCTCGAGCACCGCCGGGTCGGCCGCGTCGACCGTGCGGCGACTGCGTGCCAACACCCAGCCGAGCACGCCCCCAAGCACGATGCCGATGACGAGGCCGATGATGAGTGGCGCGATCGTGTCCATGGCTCCAGTGTGACAGCGGCCGGTGACAAATCCAGGAGCGACCCAGTCGCAGCGGACCACCGCCGATGCGAACATTTCGGGAACAATACGGTCGGTCGATTCGAGGCGGCGCGGCCGTCATCCGCAGCTAGCATGGCGCCATGGACAACCAGCACAGCATCCTGAATCATTGGCTTTCCGGCGCGTCATTCGAAGGAGAATCGACCCGCACGTCACCCGTGTACAACCCCGCTCGCGGCACAGTACAGAAGGAGGTGCGACTCGCCACCGTCGGCGACGTCGACACCGCCGTCGCCGCCGCGAAGGCCGCGTTCCCGCAGTGGGCCGAGACCTCTCTTGCCAAGCGGCAGGCGATCATCTTCCGCTTTCGCGAGCTGCTCAACGAGCGCAGGGAAGACCTTGCGCACATCCTCACCGCGGAGCACGGCAAGGTGCTCTCAGACGCCATGGGCGAGATCGCGCGCGGCCTCGAGGTCGTCGAGTTCGCGGCAGGCATCCCGCACCTCATGAAGGGCGAGTACAGCGAGAACGTCTCGACCGGCGTCGACGTCTACACGACCCGCGAGCCGCTCGGCGTCGCGGCAATCATCAGCCCGTTCAACTTCCCGGCCATGGTGCCGCTGTGGTTCTTCCCGATCGCGATTGCCGCGGGCAATGCCGTCGTGCTGAAGCCCTCCGAGAAGGACCCGTCCGCCGCCAACTGGATGGCCGAACTGTTCACCGAGGCGGGCCTGCCCGACGGCATCTTCAACGTGGTGCACGGTGACAAGGTCGCGGTCGACGCTCTTCTCGAGCACCCGGATGTCGCATCCGTGTCCTTCGTCGGATCGACCCCGATCGCGCGCTACATCTACGAGAACGCCGCGAAGCAGGGCAAGCGGGTGCAGGCGCTCGGTGGCGCGAAGAACCACATGCTGGTGTTGCCCGACGCGGACCTCGACCTCGCCGCCGACGCCGCCGTCAACGCGGGCTTCGGCTCTGCTGGCGAGCGCTGCATGGCGATCAGCGTGCTCGTCGCCGTCGAGTCGATCGCCGATGAGCTGGTGGCGAAGATCGCCGAGCGAATGGCGGGCCTCGTGATCGGCGACGGCCTGCGCTCCTGCGACCTCGGTCCGCTCATCACCAAGGAGCACCGAGACAAGGTCTCCGGGTACATCGACCTCGCGGCGACCGACGGAGCGACGGTCGTCGTCGATGGCCGTGGCGCGCGCCCCGACGGCGAGGCAGAGGGCTTCTGGCTCGGCCCGACGCTCTTCGACCGCGTTCCCGTCACCTCCAAGGTCTATGTCGACGAGATCTTCGGTCCGTTGCTCTCGGTCGTTCGCGTCGAGACCTTCGACGAGGGCATCGAGCTCATCAACAGCGGCCCCTACGGCAACGGCACGGCGATCTTCACCAATGACGGTGGTGCTGCGCGCAAATTCCAGCGCGAGATTCAGGTGGGCATGATCGGCATCAACGTGCCGATCCCCGTGCCGGTGGCCTACCACTCCTTCGGTGGCTGGAAGGCCTCGATGTTCGGCGACACCAAGGCCTACGGCTCGGATGGCGTGCGCTTCTTCACGCGGGAGAAGGCGGTCACGAGGCGCTGGCTCGATCCCTCGCACGGCGGGATCAACCTGGGCTTCCCCGAAAACCACTGAGGCGGGTCGAGTAGCGAGCGAGGTACGAGCCCGCGTATCGAGACCGCTTAGCCGAGCGCCATCGCGCGAGCGGCGGCCGCGGCGGCGCCGATCGCTCCAATGCGCGCACCGGTGATGGTGGACAGCTCCGGCAGGTCAGCCGCGCCGTGCCGCCTCGCGGCGTGCACCATGATCGCGGCGCAGGCCTCGGCATCGGCGAGCGCGTTGTGGTGGTCGAAGTCCTCGAAGCCCGCGGCCATCGCCGCGACCGGCAGGCGGTACGAGTCGAGGTTGTAGGTCTTGCGGGCGACCTGCAGGCTGCACAGGTAGGAGAACGACGGCGTCTCCACGTAGCTGGCCTGGCACGCGGCGCTGATCACGCCCATGTCGAAGGATGCGTTGTGGGCGACGAGCAGGTCACCGCCCGCGAAGGCGACCAGCTGTGGTAGTTGCTCGCTCCAGAGCAGGGCGTCCACGACATCCGCCGCCATGATGCCGTGGATTCGGATGTTCCACTCGTTGAAGGCATCGTGACCGAGCGGCGGCTTGATGAGCCAGTAACCCTTGTCGACGACGTCGCCGTCCCGCACCTTGACGAGCCCGACCGAACACGCGGATGCGCCGGACGAGTTGGCGGTTTCAAAGTCAATTGCGGTGAAGTCGACGGCCATTCCGGCATCGTCTCACGCACGTCCGACGCGGACGAGCCGACCCGCCCGCCGTTCGCAACTCAGGCAATTTTTCTCGAAACGTCCGCAGGTGACTCGGTCGGGGCATCCTCTGGCGATTCTGCCTGAGTTATGAACCGGCGCCGTCCCCGTTCGGCGCCGCGATGCAAGATGGAGGAATGGATGAGCAACGCTTCCACGAGCAGGCCCACTCGTTCGGCAGGGCCGTGGACGAGTACGAACGCGCCCGACCGAGCTATCCGCGCGAGGCGGTCGACTGGCTGGTGCCGCCGAGAACGCGTGTCGTTCTCGACCTCGGTGCGGGCACCGGCAAGTTCACGCGGTCACTCGTGGCGCGAGGCCTCGAGACGATCGCGGTCGAACCGGACGACATGATGCGCGCCGCGCTCGCCGATGCGCTGCCGTCCGTGCACACGCTCAAGGGCACGGCGGAGTCACTTCCGCTGCCGGATGCCAGCGTGGACCTCGTCACCGCAGCGCAGTCCTGGCACTGGGTGGATGAGTCCCTGGCGCTGCCCGAAGCGGCCCGCGTTCTGAAGCCGCGCGGTTCGCTCGCGCTGGTGTGGAACATCCGTGATGAACGGGTGCCGTGGGTGAAGCGGCTCGGCGACATCATGGGCGGCAGCGCGGCGGAGACCGCCATGCAGCAGGAGACGACCATCGGCGCGCCTTTCGGTCGAACCGAGCGCTTCACCTGTGACTGGAGCATGACGACGAGTCTCGAGGGCCTGCTGACCCTCGCGGCGTCCCGAAGCTACATCATCACGGCCGATGAGGCGCGCCGCGCGGAGATCTTCGACGGCATTCGCGAGCTCGTCGCACGCGACCGGGAGTTGGCAGGGCGTGACGAGTTCGAGCTGCCCTATCGCACCTATTGCTTCCGTGCTGCCCGTTCGTAGACCCCGGTAGCATGGAGCCTCGTGGCTCTCACTATTGCAATCGTCGGACTCCCGAATGTCGGCAAGTCCACCCTGTTCAACGCCCTCACCAAGAACCAGGTGCTCGCTGCGAACTACCCCTTCGCCACGATCGAGCCGAACGTGGGCGTGGTGAACCTGCCCGATCCGCGGCTCGACACCCTCGCGGAGCTCTTCCACAGCGAGCGCATCCTTCCGGCCCCCGTCTCCTTCGTCGACATCGCGGGCATCGTCAAGGGCGCATCCGTCGGCGAGGGGCTCGGCAACAAGTTCCTGGCCAACATCCGCGAGGCCGACGCGATCGCGCAGGTCATCCGTGGGTTCGCTGACCCGGATGTTGTGCACGTCGACGGTGCCGTAAACCCGGCATCCGACATGGAGACCATCAACACCGAGCTCATCCTCGCCGACCTGCAAACCCTCGACAAGGCCGTCGAGCGGTACGAAAAAGAGGTCAAGACCAAGCGCACCGAGCCGGCCGTGCTGGATGCCGCGAAAGCGGCGGTGGCGTGGCTGAACGAGGGCAAGCCACTCTCCAGCAGTTCGAAGATCGATCTTGAGCTCATTCGCGAACTGGGACTGCTCACGACCAAACCGTTCATCTATGTCTTCAACGTCGACGAGGCGATTCTCGGCGATGCCGCGAAGCTCGCTGAGCTCGCCGCATTGGTGGCCCCTGCGAAGGCGATCTTCCTCGACGCAAAGCTCGAGTCGGAACTCATCGATCTCGATGCGGCGGATGCTGCCGAACTGCTCGCGAGCACTGGCCAGGAGGAGAGCGGCCTCGACCAGCTCGCCCGCATCGGATTCGACACGCTCGGCCTGCAGACCTACCTCACGGCGGGCCCGAAGGAGTCGCGCGCGTGGACGATCCACAAGGGTTGGAAGGCCCCGCAGGCGGCCGGCGTCATCCACACCGACTTCGAGAAGGGCTTCATCAAGGCCGAGGTGATCGGCTTCGACGACCTCGTCGAGACCGGTTCGATCGCCGAGGCCCGCGCCAAGGGCAAGGCTCGCATCGAGGGCAAGGACTACGTCATGCAGGACGGCGACGTGGTGGAGTTCCGCTTCAACAACTGATCGCGGCACGCGCGCACCGTTACCAATCCTTGGTAGCATGCATGCATGGCACAGAACACTTCAATTAGCCTCGACGATCACTTCGTGGACTTCCTGTCGCGAGAAGTCGGGACGGGGCGGTACCGTTCCGCCAGTGAGGTCGTACGTGCCGGCCTCCGGTTGTTGGAGGACCAGGAGGCGCACATGACCGCGCTGAGGGCCGCGCTCGTTGCGGGCGAAGAGAGCGGGGCGCCGGAGGACTTCGACTTCGAAGCATTTATTGCATCGAAGAGGGCGTGAAGGTTTACCGCCTCACACCGGCTGCGCAGCGAGACCTCTCATCGATCTGGGCCTTCACTCAGGAGCGCTGGGATGAGAATCAGGCTGAGATCTATGTATCCGAGATCCGCGCAGCGATCGAGCGCGTTGCTGTTGATCCTCGACGCGGAAGGGCCTGTGATGAGATTCGTGAGGGATACCGTCGCTACAGCGTCGGCAGTCATCTCGTCTTCTACATCGAGAGTGCTGACAGCGTGGACGTAATCCGCATTCTGCACCAGCGGATGGATCCGACTCAGCACCTGTAGCTGAGTCACCCCTGCGGCGCCTCGCCCACCCGCCCCCCGACAGCGTCGCGATGGCCCTGACGCCGTGGCGTCATCCGATCAGGTAGACGAGGCCGCGATCGTCCGCTGCCAAACGCCCAGGAGCGGCTAGCGCGACTGCCGGCGCTTGCCCACGCGAGGCGCGCCCTTGACCGCGGGGGCGCGGCCCTTTCCCTTGGATGCCTTCGCCTTGCCGCCCGGCGGCACAGAAACGACGTTCGCGGCCGCCTTGGCCGACTCGATCTTCTGCTTCTTCAGGAGCGCTTCGCCGGCATCCGTCAGTACCGTAGTCTCGGCGGCGTAATCAAAGAGCGGATAGCCGAGGTCCGCCTCGAGCTTCTTCACGGATGCGACGAGCACCGACCGCGGAAGGCCGAGGCTCTTCGCGGCGCGAGCGAAGTGCAACTGCTCGGCGGCGGCCACAAAGCACTGCGCCAGTTCCCGTTCCATGGCATCAGGCTACGCGCCGCGCGATGAGGCGGCGGCCATGCCCGACCGATCGCCGTACTGGGACGGACTCAGCGATCGGCGCCTCTCAGCAGGCCGACGGGCGTTCGGCGCCGAAGTTAGGCTGGATGCGCGGCCGATACGCGACCGATGACGAGACGCAGTCAGTGCTCGTCGGATTGGAGCACTCATGCGCATCGTCATCGGCGCCCCGAGCAACGGCTCGGCACTGAAAGACGCCATCAAGTCCTGGCTCGAAGCGGATGACCGGGTCACCGAAGTCATCGACCTCTCGACCCCGGAGATCACCTACCCTGCCGTCTCGTTCGCGGCGGCAGAAGCCATTGTCGATCGCCGGGCGGACCGCGGCATCCTCGTCTGCGGCACGGGCGTCGGCACGGCGATTGCCGCAAGCAAAGTCGACGGGGTGCGCGCCGCCACTGCTCACGACCTCGTCACGGTGCGCGGCGCGGTCGAGAACTACGACGCCCAGATCCTGTGCATGGGCCAGAACGTCATTGCACCCGCAGCCGCGACCGCGCTGGTCGACCTCTGGCTCGACCTGCGCCACGATCCCGCGGGCAGCTATGCGCCCAAACTCGACGAGATCGCCGCGTACGAATCCCGTAGGTAGCCTCGTAGACGAGCGCAGAGTGAGAAGCACGAGCGCACCGTGAGGACCCGCGCATGACCAGAGTCGCCGCCTTCGACTGCGGAACGAACTCGATCCGACTGCTCATCGCCGATCTCGATGAGCGTGGAGGCCTTCGCGATGTGGTGCGCAAGCTCGACCTGGTGCGCCTCGGCGAGGGGGTCGATCGCACCGGCCGATTCAGCGAGGGCGCCCTGGAACGCACGCTGGAGGCAACCCGCCGCTACGCCGAACTCTGCCGCGAGCACGGAGTGGAACGCATCCGATTCGTCGCGACCTCGGCGACCCGGGATGCCGCCAACCGCAGAGAGTTCACGGATGCAGTGGAGGCGCTCCTCGGCGTTCCCGCAGAGGTCATCGCCGGCACCGAAGAGGCCGCGCTGTCCTTCCGCGGTGCACTGACCGCACTCGATCCGGCGCAACTCCGCGATGAGTCGGTCGAACGCCTCGTCATCGACATCGGCGGCGGGTCCACCGAACTCGTACTGGGAGGCCGCACCCCGCGCGCCGCCGATTCGATGGATGTCGGCTCCGTTCGGCTGACGGAACGAAACGTGCACCATGACCCGCCATTGCAGCCCGAGCGCGACAGCGTGCGCGCGGCCGTCGACGCGGCACTGGATGCCGCATCCGAGAACGTCGACCTCGGCGCCGCCGCCGAAGTGATCGGCGTCGCGGGCACCGTCACGACCATCACGGCGCACGCGCTTCGCCTCGCCTCGTACATCCCCGACGCCATCAACGGGGCGCGGCTGCCCGTGACCACGGTGCTCGAGGCGTGCGATGAACTCAGTCGGATGCCCAGGGTCGAGCGCGCCGCCCTGCCCTACCTGCACCCGGGGCGCGTCGACGTCATCGTCACCGGCGCCATGATCTGGTCGACCATCGTGGAGCGGATCGCCGCGGCATCGGCCACGGCGGGACGTGCGCTCGAGTTCGTCGTGACGAGCGAGCACGACATCCTCGACGGCGTGGCGCTCTCGCTAGACCCGGGCGTCGCCAACTGACGTCGAGCCGCAGGATCCACCTCGGGCGTACCATCGGCGCATGAAGCGAAACCTCGCGGCGAGCGTCCTCACGACGCGCTGGCTCGTTCGCGCACCCATCCGTCTGTTCCGCGCGGGGCTCGGGTTTCTTTTCGGCGGCAAGCTCCTGCTCCTGGAACACGTGGGCCGTGTCTCGGGCGAGAAACGCTACGTCGTGCTCGAGACCGTCGCGCGAGAGGGCCCGGATGCCGTCATCATCGCCTCCGGGTTCGGCCGCAAGGCGCAGTGGTTCCGCAACCTTCTCGCGCATCCGGACTGCCGCGTCAGCATAGGTCGCCGGCGCAACATCCCCATGCGCGCGAACGTACTGGAGAAGGACGAGGCGGATGCGGTGCTTGCCTACTACAGCGCCCAGCATCCGAAAGCCTGGGCCGAGCTCCACGCCGCGATCGTCGCGGCGACGGGCGAAAGCGACCCGGAGATTCCGCTCGTGCGCCTGAGCGGACGACGCCCCACGCCCACCCGTTAGGCTTGAGTTCAGGGCAGTGCGCACGAGATTGAGAACCACGAGTGAAATGGTTTCGCCGAAGGCGACGCCGCTGGTCGCGGCCGTTCGACGAATCCGCGCTGCCGCCGCCGCCGCCGTTCTCGCTTGACGACTCGGTCTCCGAGGGCCTCATGCTCGCGGAGTACTCCTCGCGGCTCCGACTCAAGAACCGGGTCATCGTGGGCGTGCTCACGGGCGATCGTGCCTTCGATCCGGCGCAGTACCTCGATGAGGCGCGTGAGGCCATCGACGTGCTGATCGACGAGTTCGACCTGGAGGGCACCCGCATCGCGAGGCAGTTGCGCGTCGCACGGTCGATTCCGGGCAAGGCGTCCCACGCTCACGACTACCGCTCGGGCGACGCACACAACCTGGAGCTTCGCGAGGAGGTGCTCGCGGTCGTCACCGAGACGCTGCGCGAACGCCGTGCAGACGGGGAGTACCTGCTCGAGCTGGTCGAGAGTGCCAGGCAGGACGCCTGGCTCGACATCGCGCGAGCGGTTGAAGACTGGCTCGACCGCTCCAGCATCGTGACGGATGCGGACTACGAACGGCACAAAGACGCACGGATGCGGCTGGTCGCCGACGATCTCGCGGCACTCGCACCGGTCGAAACCGCGGGTGGCGCGGCGGTCTAGGCCATAATCGCCCGCCGATTGCTAAGCTGGGCAAACAACCACATACACGGCCGCAACGCGATGCGGGAGAGTTCGCCCATCAGGGCGAACACCGAAGGAGCAAGCCTCCCCGCTAATCTCTCAGGTCCAGGTACCGCATCGAACTGGCCACTCTGAAAAGCGAATTCGCAAAGCGAATTCGGATTGAGCTTGTCGAAATCTTTGCGAACTCCTTCCGGATCACCGAGCAATTCCGCCCACGGTGAAAGCCGGCATCCGCCGGCGAAGCTCTCAGGCCCATGACAGAGGGGGAGTTCCCGCAGCCTTTACGCCAGGAGAACTCGTGCCAGATCCTCAGCGCCCCGAACCGCCAGACCCTCGGTCAGATAACCAGCGCCTGTCTCCGCTGCATCAGCTTCACGTGGATGCCGGCGCGAGCTTCACCGATTTCGCCGGGTGGCAGATGCCGGTGCGCTACTCGAGCGATCTCGCCGAGCATCACGCCGTGCGCACCTCGGTGGGTCTGTTCGACCTCTCCCACATGGCCGAGATCATCGTCACCGGACCGGATGCGGCCCGTGCCCTCGACTACGCTCTCGCCGGCAAGATCTCCGACATCGCCATCAGCCAGGTCAAGTATTCGCTGCTACTCACCCCCGACGGCGGAATCCTCGACGACGTCGTCGTCTACCGCACCCACAAGAACCGCTACGGCGTGGTCGCCAACGCCTCCAACCGCTTCGCCGTCGCCGGCGCGCTCGCGGCGCGCGCGGCCGAGTTCGATGTGACGGTCTTCGACGAGAGCGACGGGCTTGCGCTCCTCGCGGTTCAGGGTCCTGACTCGCTCGCGGTGGTCGAGAACGTTGAAGGCCTCGAGACAGTGAAGCCCCTGCGCGAGCTCGGGTACTACTGGAGCACGATGGGCACCTATCACGGCAACGAGATCATGGTCGGTCGCACCGGATACACCGGCGAAGACGGCTTCGAACTCTACGTGCGCGTGGAACATGGCGAGCGGCTCTGGCGTGAACTCATGGCGGCTGGCGCGGCGTACGGCATCGTGCCTGCGGGGCTTGCCAGCCGCGACACGCTGAGACTCGAGGCCGGCATGCCGCTCTACGGCCACGAGCTCGGCACCGACATCCTGCCCGCCCAGGCCGGGCTGTCCCGCGTCGTGAATCTCAAGAAAGACGGGGATTTCGTCGGCCGCGAAGCAACGGAGGCCGGGCCGCCGGAGGATGCTCGCGTGCTCGTCGGCCTCGTCTCGGAGGGCAAGCGAGCGGGGCGCGCCGGCTACGGCGTCTATTCGGCGGATGACCGCGAGATCGGCGTCATCACGAGCGGCGCTCTCTCGCCGACCCTCGGCCACCCGATCGCCATGGCCTACGTCGACTCCTTGGCGCTCTCGGAGCCGGGCGGGATCTTCATCGACGTGCGTGGCACGCGCGTCGCGGCATCCGTTGTTCCTCTGCCGTTCTACAAGCGGCCGACCACGCGAACTCAGACCACAGAAAAAGGAACAGAACAATGACAGATCTCGCAGCGCTCAAGTACACCGCGGAGCACGAATGGGTGCTCGTGGAGGGCGACACGGCGACGATAGGCATCACGGCGTATGCGGCGGGCAAGCTCGGCGACGTCGTCTTCGTCGAACTGCCCTCGGTGGGCGACGCGATCACGGAGGGCACGGTGATCGGCGAGATCGAGTCCACGAAGTCCGTCGGGGAACTCTTCGCGCCGGTCAACGGCACGATCTCGGAGACAAACGACGCCGTCGTCGATTCGCCCGAACTGGTAAACAGTGACCCCTTCGGTGCCGGGTGGATGGTCAAGGTGACCTTCACGGAGCTTCCGGCGATGCTGAGCGCCGCCGAGTACGACGCGCTGGTAGGGGAGTGATGCCCGCGCAGGTTCGTGCACAGCAGGGCGTGACGGACGGGTTCGCGGGGCACCGCGATTTTTCCGAACGGCACATCGGAACGGACGCGGACGCCCAGCGCACCATGCTCGCCGCGCTCGGCTTCGACTCGGTCGATGCCCTCGTCGCGGCCGCGGTGCCGAAGTCGATCGCTGTCGAGGCCTTCGAGCAGGCGGCACAGTCCGCGCTCCCGCCCGCGGCGACGGAGCGTGAGGCGCTCGCGGAGCTGCGCGCGCTCGCGACTCGAAACCGCGTCAATCGCTCGATGATCGGCCTCGGTTACTACGACACGATCACCCCGGCCGTGATCAAGCGCAATGTGCTCGAGAACCCGAGCTGGTACACGGCATACACGCCGTACCAGCCCGAGATCTCGCAGGGCCGCCTCGAGGCGCTCATCAACTTCCAGACGATGATCTCCGACCTCACCGGGCTCACGACGGCCAACGCGTCAATGCTCGACGAGGGCACCGCCGTGGTCGAGGGAATGCTGCTCGCGCGCCGCGCCTCCAGGTCTGCCTCGTCGACGTTCATCGTCGATGCGGATGTTCTGCCCCAGACCCGAGCGCTCCTTCAGAACCGCGCTGCCGCAGTCGGCATCACGCTCGCGGAGCTGCCGCTGGCGCGCACGGCACCCTCCGCGCTGCCGGAGGCCTTCGGCATCTTCGTGCAGTATCCGGGCTCATCCGGCCAGCTCTGGAATCCCTCCGGCATCATCGCGGCGGCTCGCGCCCAGGGCGCGATCGCGGTCGTCGCCGCCGATCTGCTCGCGCTCACCCTCATCACGAGTCCCGGCGAACTGGGGGCGGATGTCGCGGTCGGCTCCAGCCAGCGCTTCGGTGTTCCCATGGGCTTCGGTGGTCCGCACGCCGGGTACATGGCGGTGCGCGGCGGACTCGAGCGGCAGCTTCCCGGCCGCCTCGTGGGCGTCTCGAAGGACGCGGCCGGGCAGTCTGCCTACCGACTGTCGCTGCAGGCGCGGGAGCAGCACATCCGTCGCGAGAAGGCGACGAGCAACATCTGCACAGCGCAAGTGCTCCTCGCGGTCATGGCCTCGATGTACGCGGTGTACCACGGACCGGCCGGGCTGAAGCGCATCGCCGAAACGGTGACCCGACGAGCGCGCTACCTCGCCGAGGCGGCGACGGACGGCGGCCACACGGTCGTCTCCGGCAACTACTTCGACACCATCACCATCGAGACCGACCGCAGCGCCGATCGCCTCGTCGAAGCCGCTCACGCCGCCGGTTACCTCTTCCACCGGGTGGACGACGACCACGTGCAGTTCTCGGTCGACGAGACGACGAGTGAGGAGGATCTCGTTGCGGTTGCGACGATCCTCGGTGCCGAGCGGCCCCTCCTCGAGGGCGCGGGGCTCGCCCGCAACGAGATCGAGGGCTGGATTCCTGCCGAGCTGCGGCGCTCGGATGACTACCTCACGCATCCGGTGTTCAACACGCACCGCTCGGAGACGAGCATGATGCGCTACCTCAAGTACCTCGCGGACAAGGACTACGCGCTCGATCGCGGCATGATCCCGCTCGGCTCGTGCACCATGAAGCTCAATGCCGCCGCCGAGATGGAGGCGGTGAGCTGGCCCGAGTTCGCGGGGCTGCACCCCTTTGCACCCGAGGCGGATGTCGAAGGCTACCTCGAGCTCATCGAGCAGCTCCAGCGCTGGCTGGCCGAGGTCACCGGGTACGACGCGGTGTCGCTGCAGCCGAACGCCGGCAGCCAGGGTGAGCTCGCGGGCCTTCTCGCGATTCGCGGCTACCACCGCGCCGCGGGCAATGAGCAGCGCACGGTCTGCCTCATCCCGTCCAGCGCACACGGCACGAACGCGGCCTCGGCGGTGCTCGCAGGCATGCGTGTCGCGGTCGTGGCCACGAATGAGCTCGGCAACGTCGACCTCGATGACCTGAAGGCCAAGATCGAGGAGCACCGCGACGAGCTTGCGGCCCTTATGATCACCTACCCCTCCACGCACGGCGTGTACGAGCACGAAGTCGCAGACATCTGCAAGGCGGTGCATGACGCGGGTGGCCAGGTCTACGTCGACGGCGCGAACCTCAACGCTCTGCTCGGTTTCGCGCGCTTCGGCGACTTCGGCGGCGACGTCTCGCACCTCAACCTGCACAAGACGTTCTGCATCCCGCACGGCGGTGGGGGGCCGGGAGTCGGGCCCGTCGCGGCCAAGGCGCACCTCGCGCCCTACCTGCCCGGGCATCCGATGGCGCAGCGCGACCTCACCGTGGGTCGAGTAGCGAGCGAGGAACGAGCCCGCGTATCGAGGCCTCCCCACGCGAACGCCGTCAGTTCGGCTCCCTACGGCAGCCCCAGCATCCTGCCGATCAGCTGGGCGTACATCCGCATGATGGGTGCCGACGGGCTCAAGCGCGCGACGGGCGCCGCGGTGCTCGCTGCAAACTATGTCGCCGCGCGCCTTCGCGATCACTACCCGGTGCTCTACTCGGGCGAGCACGGCCTTGTCGCCCACGAGTGCATCCTCGATCTGCGCCCGCTCACCGAGGCGACCGGTGTAACCGTGGATGACGTGGCCAAGCGTCTCATCGACTACGGCTTCCACGCGCCCACCATGTCGTTCCCCGTGCCGGGCACCCTCATGGTCGAACCGACCGAGAGCGAGGATCTCGCCGAGATCGACCGCTTCATCGAAGCGATGATCGCGATCAAAGCAGAGGCGGATGCCGTGTCGGCCGGCGAGTGGCCCGCCGACGACAATCCGCTCCAGGGCGCGCCGCACACCGCCCGTTCGGTGATCGAGGGCGAGTGGACGCACGCGTACTCGCGCGAGACGGCCGTCTATCCGGTGCGTTCCCTGCTGCGCAACAAGTACTGGCCGCCGGTGCGTCGCGTCGACCAGGCCTGGGGCGACCGCAACCTGTTCTGTGCCTGCCCTCCGCCGGAGGCCTTCGCCTGAACCTGCGGGTTGAGTAGGCCCGCCCGGGCCGTATCGAAACCGGTGTGCGCGCGAAGGTTTCGATACGGTCGCTGAGCGACCTACTCAACCCGCGTCTGTGCCTACGAGAACAGCGCGGGAAACGCGGATGCCGCCCACGGGTATCCGACGAACACCGCGGCATCGATGACGAAGTGGGCGATCACGAGCGGCAGCACCCGTCGATACCGCGTGTACAGCCAGCCGAAGAGCAGCCCCATGGCGACGTTGCCCACGAACGAACCGTAGCCCTGGTACAGGTGGTAGCTGCCGCGAAGCACGGCGGCCGCGACAATGATCTGCCACCTGCCCCAGCCGAGGTCACGCAGCCTCGCGAAGAGGTAGCCGATGACGATGATCTCCTCCTGCAGCGCGGAGCGCAGCGCAGACAGCAGCAGGATGGGCACCGTCCACCAGTAGTCCGCGAGGCCGCTCGGATTGACCGCCACGGTGACGCCGATCGCGCGGCCGACGAGGTAGAGGGCGATTCCGGGCACGCCGATGACGAGCGCCAGACCGAGGCCCGCCACGGCGTCTCGCCAGGGCCGCCTCACGTCGATGCCCAGCCGAGCGAGGTGCGGTGAGGCCGCGTTCCAGAGCAGGAATGCCACGAGCACGACGGGGACCAGGTCGAAGAAGATGCCGAGGAACTGGTAGATCAGGTCGAAGACCTGGCGATCACTGAGGGCGCCGTTCAGCGTCGTCTTCTGGCGCGCCAGCGGGATCGAACGGGTCGAGCGATCGACG
>DATNBR010000031.1:0-22341 GCA_035571875.1 Lacisediminihabitans sp.
GGCGCGGCCAGTGTGAATACTCTGCAGATCGTCAACTACCTGGAGTTCGGTCGCTGCCTCGATGTCACCGACACGAACATCAACAACTCATACATGATCGCCTACCCCTGCAAGCAGGACCCTTCCGGCACGGGAACGCCCGCGGGCACAGGCAAGCTGGACTGGAACCACAAGTGGTATTACAAAGAACCCCCGGCTCCTGCCACCTCGCTAACGCAGACCATCTCCGTTCGGGTCAACAACAACACCTCCCAGACCTACTGCCTGACGACGCCGACGACGGCCGGGGCCATCTATCCGACCTTCGCGAGCTGCGGCGGCCAGGACTCCCAGAAGTGGACCAGGATCAACGACACCAACGTGTACCTCGACAGCTACATGTTCGTGGACTACCTGGGTCGCTGCCTGTCGGTCGGCAAGTCGAGCGACCTCTATAAGGGTTGGTCCAAGATCGTCGTAGCCACCTGTGATCGCTCACTGGCACAGAAATGGAACTCACCACCGGCGAGCAGCGGCGGCGAAGTGGGCGGCTACCGGGAGTACACCCCGTGATCGCGATCAGCCTCGGGGTCGGCGTCATCGGACTGGTCATCGGCTCATTCCTCAACGTGGTGATCTACCGGGTTCCGCTCAAAGAGTCGATAGTGTCCCCTCCGAGCGCCTGCCCTAACTGTGGGCACACCATCCGCGGGTACGACAACATTCCGGTGCTCTCGTGGCTCGTGCTGCGGGGCAGGTGCCGCGACTGCCACGCGCGAATCTCCGTGCGCTATCCACTCGTCGAACTCGGCACCGCCATCCTCTTCATGATCGTCGCGCTGCACTTCGGGCCCGCACTTCTGGCGGCTAAGACCACGCCCATGGTCGGCTCAGCCGTGTTCGCGCTGCTCGCCTACCTCTATCTCGCGGCCATCAGCGTCGCGCTCGCGCTCATCGACCTCGACGTCCGCCGCCTGCCGAATGCGATCGTGCTGCCCTCGTACCTCGTCGGTGCCGTGCTGCTGGCGGCGGCATCCGTTCTGGGTGCGGACTATGAGGCGCTTCTTCGCGCGGTCATCGGCTGCGGCGCGCTCGGCCTCGCCTACCTGCTGATGGCACTCGTCTCGCCCGGTGGCATGGGTTTCGGCGACGTGAAGCTCGCCGGGGTGCTCGGCCTCTTTCTCGGCTGGCTCGGCTGGGGGCCGCTCGCGGTCGGCGCCATCGCGGCGTTCCTACTCGGTGGCATTTTCGGCATCATCTTGATCCTGACCCGGCGCGGCGGCCGCAAGACCGCCATTCCATTCGGCCCGTGGATGCTCGCGGGCGCCTGGGTCGGCATCCTTGTGGGCGAGCCCGCGTGGAACGCATATCTTTCATCATTCGGTTTGGTCTAGGGGGGAAACAGATGGGTTCGACGATCGTCGGCATAGACATCGGCAGCAGGTCGGTGCGTGCCATCGAGGTGCAAGGCGCAGCGAAAGCCAAGCCGCTGATCACGCGCTATCACGAGGTGGCACTGCCAGAGGGCTCCGTGCGCCGGGGCGAGGTGATCGAGGTGAACACGGTCGCAAACGCGCTCAAGCAGTTGTGGTCCACCGGCGGCTTCAAGAGCAAGGATGTCGTGCTCGGCATGGGCGGGCAGCGCGTCTTCGCGCGCGATCTCGTCGTGCCTCGTGCCCCGCTTCCTCAGATCCGGGAGTCGCTGCCGTTCCAGGTACAGGAGCTGCTGCCGGTTCCGGTCGAGGACGCCATTCTCGACTTCTACCCGATCACCGAAGAGGCCGGCGCGGATGGACCGGTGGTCAACGGTCTGCTCATCGCCGCGATCAAAGACGCAGTCAACGCCAACGTCGAGGCGGTGACGAAGGCCGGGCTGCGCCCCGTGCACGTGGACCTCATCCCGTTTGCACTCACGAGGGCGCTCTCGCCGCTCAGCGACAGCAGCGCACTGACGGTGTTGCTCGGGGTCGGCGCGGATACGACGAACGTGATCGTCAGCCAGGGCGGCGTGCCGCAGTTCGTGCGGATCCTCGCCTCGGGTGGTGACGACATCACGCGGGCGCTGTCCACGACGCTCCACATCGAGCTGGCCGAGGCCGAGGCGGTCAAGCGTTCGCTCGGTCTGGCGTCCGCGGACATCTCGCTCGAGCAGCGACCTGCGGCCGAGGTGATCTACGCCGTCGTTGGTGAACTGTTCAACAGCATCCGCAACACCCTGGCGTACTTTGCCACCACGAAGCGCGCAAGCCAGGTCGAGCGGGTGATCGTCACCGGCGGGGCCACGCAGCTCGCGGGGTTCAACGCCGCTCTTTCCGAGATGACCGGGTTGCCGGTGATGCAGGCCGATCGGCTGGGCGGAGTCCAACTGTCCAAGAAGGTGTCGTCGACCACGACACCGCAGCAACAGGATGCCATGTCGACGGCGTTCGGTCTCGCGCTGGGAACGAAGTCATGAGCGCCCGCACCTCACTCGTGCTCGGAGGCGAGCCGCGGGTCTCACTGTTGCCGCCCGAGGCGGCGCTCCGCGAGAAGGCACGTGGCATGCGGCGACTGTCGATCCTGCTGCTCATCCTCGTGCTCGTGATCGTCGGCGCGGGATACGGTTATGCGCTCTCGCTCAACGCCACGGCTCAGGCAGCGCTCTCCAATGCCCAGGCACAGACCAACGCCCTCGTTGGCCAACGACAGAAGTACGCGAAGGCGACCAAGGTGGCCGCGCTCGTCTCGGGCGTCGGCGAAGCTAAAACCCTCGGTGCATCCACCGAGGTTCTGTGGGCCGATCTCATCGATGCAGTTCGAAGCTCGCTCCCCGAGGGAGTGCTCATCGAGTCCGCGACCATGAAGGGCCGCGCACCGTGGGAGCCCGAGTTCTCGCCGGCGGGCCCACTGCGCCAGCCACGAGTCGCCACGCTCACGATTGTCATCAGCAGCCCGACCATCCTCGACGCTACGGCGATCGTTCGATCGCTGGTCGACGTGCCGGGCTTCGCGGATGCCACCCCAGACTCCGTCACGGAGGCCGACGGGATCTACAGCACGACCGTGACCCTCAACGTGGACGACAAGGCACTCTCGAACAGGTTTGCGGCAGACAAGACGGAGGGCTCGAAGTGACCGGCAATCGAGTATGGATGCTGGGCGTCACGCTCGCGGCAATCGTGATCGTCGCCCTCGGCTGGCTCTTCGCCATTTCGCCAGCCATCGCGCAGGCGGATCTCGCGAACTCGCAAGCGCAGAACGCAGACGCGCAGAACGCTGCGCAGCGCATCGCCCTCGTGCGGTTGAAGAACCAATACGACAACCTGCCGAAGCTCCGGGCGGAACTCGACAAGCTGCAGGTGGCTGTTCCGGAGACGTCGAACCTCGACGATTTCCTCGACCAGTTGCAGTTGCTCGCGCAGTCCACGGGCGTCTCGATAACGGGTTTCACGGCAGCCGAGGCGACGCTGTACGGCGGGGGAGAAGCCGCGGCTGCGACGCCGGCGACGCCTGCACCGCCCGCGGATGGCGCGGATGCCTCCAAGGCCACGCCGAAGCCAGACGCGGGAATCACCGATCGCCTGTACACCATTCCGATCTCGGTGACGGTGACAGGAACGCCCGCACAGGTGATGGCCTTCACCGACGCAGCCCAGAAGGGCGGCCGGTTCTTCCTCGTGACGGGCGACACCTTCACCGGGTCGAGGGATCACCCCGAAGACGACGGCGGCACCCTCACGGGCTTCGTCTTCGTGGTGAAGGATGCCCCTTCCGCGGCAACCACAACGAAGTAGCAGTCGGCGGCGGCCGGGTTCGAGTAGGCCGCGACGAAGGAGTAGCCGTAGCGAGACCGGTACGCCTCACAGTCACAGCGAGTGACGTGCGCGTCGTTGCCTTCCGTTGGTCGAGTAGCGCGCGAGGAACTAGCCCGCGTATCGAGACCTCGGTCGCGCCCAGAGTTCCTCTTCTCCTCAGAGAATTTGTGGAAACAAGTTATCCACATTCTGTCGAACATACATTCGAATGTGGGAGAATTGGGCATGCCCCGAATCGCCGATTCCCTCGCCGCAATGGCGACCGCAGCCGCGGCGCTGCCCAAGGATTCGGCGACGCTCGAGGCTCTGTCGGAAGTCGAGTTGCTGGTTCTTCCAAAGTTGCTGACGGATATCACCCGGCAGCTAGAAGCCAGCGTGGCCGCCGTCGCGGGTGAGATCGCCCGGCGCTCCACCCCTGAGCATGGGTTCGATGGGCTGTCGCAGCGCACCGGGTTTCGCACGCCGGAGCACCTGGTGCAGAACTTGACCGGTTCCACCAGCCGCGAGGCGGGCAGGCTCGTGCGCACCGGGCTAATCATTCACGAAGCCGAGCTGCTTACCGCGGCCGAGAAGACCGGGGAGGTTCCGCCGGAACTGTCGCGTCCGTGGCTGGCGGCGGTCGGCCGCGCGGTTGCGGCGGGTCACGTCTCGGTCGATGCGGCCGAGGCAATCCGCGTCGGACTCGGCGAACCCACAGAGGATATTGCTTCGAATGCTCTGGCCGCCGCCGCGGCCACACTGATTGATGACGCTATCGGCGGCGATGGCAACGTCGGCGGTCTGAACGCGGACGAGTTGCTCATCCGTGCCCGGGGCTTGCGCGATGACCTGGATGAGGCCGGCATCGCCGACCGCGAACGCGCCAGGCGCCAGGCCCGTTCGTTCCGACGGTTCCGCAGGCCCGACGGGATGACCGCATACAGTCTTCTCGCCGACCCCGAGAACGCTGCCTACATTGACGGCATCTACGACAGTCTCACCTCACCCCGCCGGGGCGGCCCCCGCATGGTCGACCTGGACGACACGACCCGGCACCAAGCCATCGAGGCTGACCCGCGCACGCTCGAACAGCTCGCCTTCGACGGCATCATGGCCGTACTGCGCATCGGTGCCAGCACCGATGAGAAGACCGCCGCACGTAGCGTCCTCGGTTCCCGCCGCCCCGCCGTGCGTATGCTCGTCACCCGCAACACCATCGAACGCGGCAACGGTCACGGCCGAATCGAAGGCCAGAACACCCCGATCTCGATCGAAACCATTGAACGGGCCATCTGCAACAGCGGCGTGGTGCCGGTCGTCTTCGATGACGAGCAGTGTGTAGACCTTGGCCGCGAGCAACGCCTCTACACGACACGGCAACGCATCGGGCTCGCAGCTCGAGACGGCGGATGCCGGTGGCCCGACTGCGACAGACCCGCGTCCTGGAGCGAGGCCCACCACATCAACCAGTGGGCGCGTGACCAAGGCAAGACCAACATTGCCGACGGCATCCTGCTCTGCCGGTACCATCACCTCCTGCTCCACGACAACCACTGGGACATCACCCGCACCGGTGACCAGTACTGGCTACTACCCCCGGCGCGAGAAGATCCGCACCGCACCCCGAAACCCATGCCCTCCAAGAGCCAAGCGCTCCACGACCTGCAAGGAGAGCAACTCGAACGTGCCGGGTAGGTCGGTCACGCACGCGTACGACGGAGAATCGCGAGGGGTGCGAACGGCAGTTGAGGCTTGGTGCTCGCGAGCTGATCAGGGTGCCACTGCTGTCGCGCGCAGAGACTGCATTGCTAGAGTGACTCCGTCGGAACCGGATGCCCGCGAGGGCCAGGCGAGGAGTGCATCATGAGCGAGAAGACCCCAGAAACGCCAGCAAGCCCCGCATCGAGCGACGACGCTTCGGCCGTCGAGCCCGTCGAGCCCGTCGAGCCTGTCGAGACCCCGGAGCCGCAGGGCGAAGCGCTCATCCTGCCGCCGGAGCCCGTGTCCGTAGACGCCGCACAGCAGGCCGAGCCGGTAGCGGTTGCAGAACCCGCCGCCGACGAGATCGACTACGGTCCCGTCGCCGCTGACGAGACCACGGAGGTCGCCACGGAGCCGGAAGCGGCACCCACCCCGGTGCAGACCGTGTACGTGCACGCGCCGGTGCCGCCTCGAAAGCGGGGCAACCGCGGAATCGGCTCGCTCATCGCTCTCGGCTCTGCCATCATCTTCGCGGCGATCTACGCGGCCATCGTCCTGCTGATCGTGCCGCTGTTCGCGCCGCCGCGGGCCGTGGGCTTCGAATTCCTGAGCTTCTTCAGCAGCGCGGCGTTCTTCGTGCCGGTGCTCGTGTTCGCGGTCGTCTTCATTCTGCTGGTTCTGATCCTGAACCGGGCCAACTGGTGGGCCTACATCCTGGGCAGCCTCTTCGTCGGAGTGCTCGTCTACTTCGTGAGCATCGGCATCCTGCTGCTCGTCAACGGCGTCGTCGGACTCACCCCGAGCGGTGCGGCACGAGCATTCCGCTCCGCCGCCCAGTCTCCCGTCATCGTCGCGGCCGGTCTCGTGGCGAGGGAGATCTCCCTCTGGATGGGTGCCGCCGTCGCCGCGCGCGGGCGCCGGGTGAGGGCGCGCAACGCCGAGGACCGCGCCGCCTACGATCGCGACACCGCGAGGGCGCGCGCCGAGTACGAGCGGGCGGTGGCTGCAAACGCTGCCCGATGATCCCTCGGGTCCGCCGAGCGTGGGCAGGCCAGGGCCTCAGCGCGACGCCTCGTCGCTGAGCCGGGCCCTGCTCGCGGCGATCATGGCGGTCGTGCTCTACGCCGCCCTGCTCATCGCCTCCTACGGAACCATCAGCCTGTTCACCGCACTCGACCCGATCAGTGAACCGGATGTCAGCCCCCTCATCGGCCCCGTGATGGCCGCATCGGCCTGTGTGCTGGTCTTCGTGTCGGTGTTGATGAGCCTCAGACCCCGGGGCGGCCCGCTTCGATTGCCGTGGGCCCGCTCGGTCATCACCGCGCTCGCCGTGTATCTCCTGGGACCGGTGGTGGGCGCGGTCCTCGTCGCCGTCGATCGAGCAGACCTCTTCGCCGCGGTGCTGTTCTTCGCGACGGAGGTGACCGGCCCGTTCATCGTGACCTCCGCGATCATCGCAGTTCCCGTCGTTCTGTTCACACCCCTGCTTGCCTCGAGCGCGAGCCGTCCGCGCTAGCCGGTCGCGCTAACCGACGGCCGCGCCGTGCTTCGCTCACAGCGGAGTGGGATCATTTGACCGCATCCACAGGAAAGAGCTATTCTTCTTCGTGGTGTGCGCTTTGCCGTGCGCTTGACGTGTGTCCGCTGGTCGTCCAATTTCCAGCCCCACGCCAGGCTCGGGCATCTGGCATACAAGCATGGGTTTGTTCGTCACAGAACGGCCCCCACGGCATACCACTCAGAAACTCGCACCGTGGGTTTCGCGTGTGGTGCAAAACGATCCGAACCAGTCATGTTCCGGGTCGGATGCTAAGAACCAAACTGTCACCGTGCAGTAAATACAAGGAGTATGTAGTTGCCCACCATTCAGCAGCTGGTCCGTAAGGGCCGCAGCCCGAAGGTCGTCAAGACCAAGGCGCCCGCCCTCAAGGCGAACCCACAACAGCGCGGTGTGTGCACCCGCGTGTACACGACCACACCGAAGAAGCCGAACTCGGCTCTGCGCAAGGTCGCTCGTGTCAAGCTCTCGAACGGCACCGAGGTCACCGCCTACATCCCGGGTGAAGGCCACAACCTGCAGGAGCACTCGATGGTGCTCGTCCGCGGCGGTCGTGTGAAGGACCTCCCCGGTGTGCGCTACAAGATCGTTCGCGGCGCGCTCGACACCCAGGCAGTCAAGAATCGTAAGCAGGCTCGGAGCCGCTACGGAGCGAAAATGGACAAGAAGTAATGCCACGTAAAGGACCAGCACCGAAGCGTCCCGTAGTTGCGGACCCGGTCTACGGAGCCCCCATCGTCAGCCAGCTCGTCAACAAGATCCTTCTTGATGGCAAGAAGGGCCTTGCTGAGAAGATCGTCTACGACGCCCTGCTCGGCGTCTCGGCCAAGACCGGTGCGGATGCGGTGGTCACCCTGAAGAAGGCGCTCGACAACGTGCGCCCCACCCTCGAGGTCAAGTCCCGCCGTGTCGGTGGATCGACGTACCAGGTGCCGGTTGAGGTCAAGCCTCACCGCGCCAACACTCTCGCCCTCCGCTGGCTCACCACCTACGCGAAGGGTCGTCGCGAGAAGACGATGACCGAGCGTCTCACCAACGAGATCCTCGACGCGTCCAACGGCCTCGGTGCCGCTGTGAAGCGTCGTGAAGACACTCACAAGATGGCCGACGCCAACAAGGCATTCGCGCACTACCGCTGGTAGTCAGCTCCGCTTCTGCGGGTTGAGTAGGCCCGCCTAGGCCGTATCGAAACCGGGTTTCGATACGGCTTGAGCGCCTATTCAACCCGCAAAAACATTCACCCCAATATTTCGGAGGAACCTGTGGCACAGGAAGTGCTCACCGACCTGAACAAGGTCCGCAACATCGGCATCATGGCGCACATCGATGCCGGCAAGACCACGACGACAGAGCGAATCCTGTTCTACACGGGCGTCAACCACAAGATCGGTGAGACCCACGACGGGGCATCGACGACGGACTGGATGGAGCAGGAGCAGGAGCGTGGCATCACGATCACCTCTGCTGCTGTCACCTGTTTCTGGAACAAGAACCAGATCAACATCATCGACACCCCCGGCCACGTGGACTTCACGGTCGAGGTCGAGCGTTCACTGCGTGTGCTCGACGGTGCCGTTGCTGTCTTCGACGGCAAGGAGGGCGTTGAGCCCCAGTCCGAGACGGTGTGGCGTCAGGCCGACAAGTACGACGTGCCGCGCATCTGCTTCGTCAACAAGATGGACAAGCTCGGCGCCGACTTCTACTTCACGGTCGACACGATCATCAATCGCCTGGGTGCGAAGCCGCTGGTCCTCCAGCTGCCGATCGGCTCCGAGAGCAACTTCGTCGGCGTCGTCGACCTCGTCGAGATGCGTGCGCTCGTGTGGGAGGCCGACTCCAAGGGTGACGTCACCATGGGCGCCAAGTACGAGGTTCGGGAGATCCCGGACGACCTCAAGGAGAAGGCCGCCGAGTACCGCCAGGTGCTCCTCGAGACCGTCGCCGAGACCGACGATGCGCTGCTCGAGAAGTTCTTCGGTGGCGAGGAGCTGACGGTCGCCGAGATCAAGGCCGGCATCCGCAAGCTCACCGTTGCCAGCGAGATCTACCCGGTGCTCTGTGGCTCGGCGTTCAAGAACCGCGGCGTTCAGCCGATGCTCGACGCCGTCATCGACTACCTGCCCAACCCGCTCGACGTGCCCGCCATCAAGGGCACCGACCCGCGCGACGAGGAGAAGGTCATCGAGCGTCACCCGGATGCGAAGGAGCCGTTCGCGGCTCTCGCGTTCAAGGTCGCCGTTCACCCGTTCTTCGGTCGTCTCACCTACATCCGCGTGTACTCGGGTCACCTCGACTCCGGCGGCGCGGTGGCGAACTCGACCAAGGGCAAGAAGGAGCGCATCGGAAAGATCTTCCAGATGTACGCCAACAAGGAGAATCCGGTCGACTCGGTCACCGCTGGCCACATCTACGCGGTCATCGGCCTCAAGGACACCACCACCGGCGACACGCTGTGTGACTCGAACAACCAGGTTGTTCTTGAGTCGATGACGTTCCCGGAGCCGGTCATCGAGGTGGCGATCGAGCCGAAGACGAAGGCCGACCAGGAGAAGCTGGGTGTCGCCATCCAGAAGCTCGCCGAGGAAGACCCGACGTTCCGCACCGAGCAGAACCAGGACACCGGCCAGACGGTCATCAAGGGAATGGGCGAGCTTCACCTCGACATCCTGGTCGACCGGATGAAGCGCGAATTCAACGTCGAGGCCAACGTGGGCAAGCCCCAGGTTGCGTACCGCGAGACGATCCGTCGCGTTGTGGAGAAGCACGACTACACCCACAAGAAGCAGACCGGTGGTTCGGGTCAGTTCGCCAAGATCCAGATCTCACTCGAGCCCCTCGAGGTGACCGCGGAGACGACGTACGAATTCGAGAACAAGGTCACGGGTGGTCGCGTTCCTCGCGAGTACATCCCGTCCGTCGATCACGGAATCCAGGACGCGCTGCAGGTCGGCGTGCTCGCCGGTTACCCCATGGTGGGCGTGAAGGCGATCCTGCTCGATGGTGCGTCGCACGACGTCGACTCGTCTGAAATGGCGTTCAAGATCGCCGGTTCGATGGCGTTCAAGGAAGCGGCTCGCAAGGCCGATCCCGCGCTGCTCGAGCCGCTCATGGCCGTCGAGGTGCGCACCCCTGAGGAATACATGGGTGACGTCATCGGCGACCTCAACTCGCGTCGTGGCCAGATCCAGTCGATGGAAGACGCGACTGGCGTCAAGGTCATCTCCGCGAAAGTTCCGCTGTCGGAGATGTTCGGGTATGTTGGCGACCTGAGGTCCAAGACCTCTGGCCGTGCGGTGTACTCGATGTCGTTCGACAGCTACTCAGAGGTGCCGCGTGCGGTGGCCGACGAGATCATCCAGAAGAACAAGGGCGAGTAATCGCACCGGCCTGGTAACAGGCACTTCTGGGTGGGCCACGACCTCGGTCGTGAAACCGCTCGGGTACACCGAGTAACATATCTACACACTCCAAACCAAGAGCGTCCGGTCTCATCTCGGATCGGACGCACTCGACGAACGTCCTGAGGAGGACCACTGTGGCTAAGGCCAAGTTCGAGCGGTCGAAGCCGCACGTAAACATCGGAACCATCGGTCACGTTGACCACGGAAAGACCACGCTGACGGCAGCCATCTCCAAGGTGCTGGCCGACAAGTACCCTTCCGCCACCAACGTTCAGCGCGACTTCGCGTCGATCGACTCCGCTCCCGAAGAGCGCCAGCGCGGCATCACGATCAACATCTCGCACGTCGAGTACGAGACGCCGAAGCGCCACTACGCGCACGTCGACGCCCCGGGCCACGCTGACTACATCAAGAACATGATCACCGGTGCCGCTCAGATGGACGGCGCGATCCTCGTGGTTGCAGCCACCGACGGTCCGATGGCCCAGACCCGCGAGCACGTGCTGCTCGCCAAGCAGGTCGGCGTGCCGTACCTGCTGGTCGCGCTCAACAAGTCCGACATGGTCGACGACGAGGAGATCCTGGAGCTCGTTGAGCTCGAGGTTCGCGAGTTGCTCTCCAGCCAGGACTTCGATGGCGAGAACGCTCCCGTCGTCCGCGTCTCCGCGCTTAAGGCTCTTGAGGGTGACGAGAAGTGGGTTCAAAGCGTCCTCGACCTCATGCAGGCAGTCGACGACAACGTGCCCGACCCGGTGCGCGACAAGGACAAGCCGTTCCTCATGCCCATCGAGGACGTCTTCACGATCACCGGTCGTGGAACCGTCGTCACGGGCCGTGCAGAGCGCGGAACCCTCGCGATCAACTCCGAGGTCGAGATCGTCGGCATCCGCCCGACGCAGAAGACCATCGTCACGGGTATCGAGATGTTCCACAAGCAGCTCGACGAGGCATGGGCCGGCGAGAACTGTGGTCTCCTGCTCCGCGGTACGAAGCGTGAGGATGTCGAGCGCGGCCAGGTTGTTGTCAAGCCAGGCTCCACGACCCCGCACACGAACTTCGAGGGCACCGCGTACATCCTGTCCAAGGATGAGGGTGGGCGTCACAACCCGTTCTACGCGAACTACCGTCCGCAGTTCTACTTCCGCACCACGGACGTCACCGGCGTCATCACGCTGCCCGAGGGCACCGAGATGGTCATGCCCGGCGACACCACCGAAATGAGCGTTGAGCTGATTCAGCCCATCGCCATGGAAGAGGGCCTCAGCTTCGCGATCCGTGAGGGTGGCCGCACCGTCGGCGCCGGCACGGTGACCAAGGTCGTCAAGTAACACCAGTTACACCAGCGAAGGGCCGCACCTCAGGGTGCGGCCCTTCGTCGTTTCGGCGCCCCCGTGTGTCACTTTCGCCGAGGGTGGCCGCCAGTGCCGAGCGTGCCCGCTGGGACGGGCACCATCGGTGTCAACGGGCACGCTCGGCCACTCGCGCACAGCCCCGTGGTGACGACTGCCATCCACAGAACGCGGCTCGGGTCGGTTCAGGTAGCTGGCTGGATGGCACGATCTGCGGATGACCGCTCTCGAGATCCCGCCCCTTGTCACTGTTTCGGCGCTTCGTCGCGTTGGCGAGTCGCCGGCGGAATGGCAGCGTTCCGCGCGAAGTGGACTCGCGATCAGAGTCAGGAGAGCGGTGTACGTGCCGACTCCCGCATGGGAGGCTCTGGACGCGGAATCCAAGCACGTCGCGAGCATGCTCGCGGCCCAGGAGACCGCGCGCACGCAGCTCGTCTTTTCGCACGAGTCTGCTGCTGTCGTCTTAGGCATCCCAATCATCGGCCGGTTGCCAGAGTTTCCGCAGGTCTCGGCGGCCCCCGAGTACGGACGGCGCACTCGTCACGGCATCCAATGGCATGTCGCGACGCTCGACGTGGACGACATCCGGAATCATGGCCAGATCACCGTCACCTCGCCTCTTCGCACGATCGTCGACCTGCTCGCCTGCCGTCCGTTTGTCAGTGGAGTGGCATCCCTTGACCACGTACTTCGAGAGCTCAAGGTCTATGGCGTTACGAAGCAGCTGGTCCTCGACGAACTCCAGCGCCGCCGACCGTTCAGGAACGTACGGCGAGCGGATGCGGTCACCGGCTTCGCGGAAGGCATCAGTGAGTCTGTGCTCGAGTCCATGAGCATGGTGCTGTTCGACGATATGGGGTACCCGCGACCCGAGCAGCAGCGCGAGTATCGAGGGCTCAACGGTGCGAAGTACGCGGCGGACTTCTATTTCAAGGATTCGGACACGATCGGCGAGGCCGATGGGGACGTCAAGTACACCGATCCCAAGTTCTTGCGCGGGCGCACGCCGAAACAGGCATTACGCGATGAGAAAACCCGCGAAGACGAACTGCGGGCGCAGTGCAGTAATTTCGTTCGTTGGGGATGGAACGACGCTTGGGACAGGACCGCGCTCGCTCGGAAGTTAGAGCGCGCCGGTGTGAGCCGCGTCGGTCCTGCGCGACCGAGCTAATTTCGCCGACGGTGCCTGTTTGCACCGAGCGTGCCCGTTCCAGCGGGCACCGTCGGCGCAGACGGGCACGCTCGATGAAACGAGAGTATCGAGACGGAAGAGGTGTGCGTCGCTGGATGTTGGCGGCTGACACGAGGAGCCCCGCGAGACCGCGACACGCCCGGGTTTGCGACGCGTGTCAGAGTGTGGCAAACTCGTCTAGTTCAACATTCCCGACGTTTGCGTGGGGATCACTGCCAGGCAGTGCATAGATGTGGACGCCGGGCAGTCGAATGAATGCCAGCGGGTGTCGATCTAGGCCGCGGGTAGCAGAACCGGTACCGAGAACGGCGACAACCAGCAGTGGTAGATGCCGCTTCGAAGTGCACAGCTTAATCGACCTCGAGAATCATGCGGTGACGTGTGTGCCTCATTCGGGCAACACGCCCGAGCGCGGGGGTCGGCCAGTGTCCAATAAACACCGGCGAGGCGACCACGGGAGCAATCGCGTGTGAGCCGCACATTGAAACATCAACAGTGGTGCGACAGCAGAAGTGCTTCGCAGCGCGCGTGCCTTCGGGCCCGCCGCACGCAGACCATGCCAGAAGACGTAACACCCAAGTACTACAGAGAGAGAGTCAGACATGGCGGGACAGAAGATCCGCATTCGACTTAAGTCGTATGACCACGAGGTCATCGACAGCTCGGCGCGCAAGATCGTCGACACGGTGACCCGCGCGGGTGCGACGGTCGTCGGCCCGGTTCCGCTGCCCACTGAGAAGAACGTGATCGCCGTGATCCGCTCCCCTCACAAGTACAAGGACAGCCGTGAGCACTTCGAGAAGCGCACCCACAAGCGACTGATCGACATCATCGATCCGACGCCGAAGGCTGTTGACTCGCTCATGCGCCTCGACCTGCCGGCCGACGTCAACATCGAGATCAAGCTCTAGAGCAGATAGACCAATAGGGAAAACCAATGTCTACAACTAAGACGAGCAAGGGCCTGCTGGGCACCAAGCTCGGCATGACCCAGGTCTGGGATGCCAACAACAAGCTGATCCCGGTGACCGTCGTGGAGATCACTCCGAACGTCGTCACCCAGCTCCGCACGCCGGAGATCGACGGATACAGCGCCGTTCAGATCGCCTACGGCCAGATCGACCCGCGCAAGGCCAACAAGCCTGCGACCGGTCACTTCGAGAAGGCCGGCGTCACTCCGCGCCGCCACCTCACCGAGGTGCGCACCGCCGACGCAGCCGAGTACTCGCTCGGCCAAGAGATCTCGGTGGACATCTTCGAGGTCGGCCAGAAGGTCGACGTCGTCGGCACCAGCAAGGGCAAGGGCTTCGCCGGTGTCATGAAGCGCCACAACTTCAAGGGCGTCTCGTCTTCGCACGGTTCGCACCGCAACCACCGCAAGCCGGGTTCGATCGGTGCATCCTCGACCCCCAGCCGCGTCTTCAAGGGCATGCGCATGGCGGGCCGGATGGGTGGCGAGCGGGTCACCGCGATGAACCTCACCGTTCACGCCGTCGACCTCGAGAAGAACATCATCTTGGTCAAGGGCGCCGTTCCCGGCGCTCGCGGCCGCATCGTATTCGTTCGCAACGCAGTGAAGGGGGCGTAGTTACATGGCTACCTCACTTGACGTCATCGACTCCTCGGGCAAGAAGGTCGGCTCCGTCGACCTGCCCGCCGAGACCTTCGATGTCCAGACCAACGTGCCGCTCATCCACCAGGTCGTCGTCGCGCAGCGCGCTGCGGCTCGCCAGGGAACGCACAACACCCTCCGCCGCGGCGAGGTGTCGGGAGCGGGCCGCAAGCCGTTCAAGCAGAAGGGAACCGGTCGCGCTCGTCAGGGCTCGATCCGCGCCCCTCAGATGACCGGCGGTGGCATCGTCCACGGACCCCACCCGCGTGACTACGCTCAGCGCACCCCCAAGAAGATGATCGCGGCGGCCCTGCGTGGCGCCCTGTCCGATCGTGCTCGCGGAGACCGCATCCACGTCATCGACTCGCTGTCCGTCGGCAACACGCCGTCGACCAAGGCGATCGTTGCCCTGCTGAACGACATCGCCACGAGCAAGCACGTTCTCGTGGTGCTCGAGCGCGGCGACGAACTCAGCTACAAGAGCGTTCGCAACATCCCGACGGTGCATGTGCTGCCGTACGACCAGCTCAACGCCTACGACGTTCTCGTGAGCGACGACATCGTCTTCACCAAGGGCGCCTTCGACTCCTTTGTTGCGGCGAAGTCGATTAGGGCTGAGCTCGCTGACGACAGCGCGTCGGATGCAGTGGCACCCGCGAGCAAGAAGCGCGTGAGCCCCGAGCGGGCCAACCCGGCGAAGGCAGCCGAGGCCAAGGCTAAGAAAGACACCAAGGCCGCGAGCAAGAAGGAGAAGGTCAGCGCATGACCGCCACCAACAAGGACCCGCGCGACGTCATTCTGTCGCCCGTCGTCTCCGAGAAGAGCTACGGTCTGATCGACCAGGGCAAGTACACCTTCATTGTGGACCCCCGCTCGAACAAGACCGAGATCAAGCTGGCGATCGAGAAGATCTTCAGCGTGGAGGTCGCGTCGATCAACACCCTCAACAAAAAGGGCAAGACCCGTCGCACCAAGTTCGGCACCGGCAAGCGCAAGGACACCAAGCGCGCCATCGTCACACTCAAGTCCGGTTCCATCGACATCTTCACGGCTGTCGGCTAGGGATCAGGGAGATAACTCATGGCTATTCGTAAGTACAAGCCCACGACTCCTGGTCGCCGCGGTTCCTCGGTTGCAGACTTTGCCGAGATCACGCGTTCGACCCCGGAGAAGTCGCTCCTGCGTCCGCTGCCGAAGACCGGTGGCCGCAACAACGCCGGTCGCATCACGACCCGCCACATCGGTGGTGGCCACAAGCGCCAGTACCGCGTCATCGACTTCCGTCGCAATGACAAGGACGGCGTGAACGCCAAGGTCGCCGAGATCGAGTACGACCCGAACCGCACGGCTCGCATCGCGCTGCTGCACTTCGTCGACGGCACGAAGCGCTACATCATCGCGCCAGACAAGCTCAAGCAGGGTGACATCGTCGAGTCCGGTGCTTCGGCCGACATCAAGCCGGGTAACAACCTGCCGCTCAAGAACATCCCCGTCGGCACTGTGATCCACGCGATCGAACTGAAGCCGGGCGGCGGTGCCAAGATGGCTCGCTCAGCCGGCGCATCCGTTCGACTCGTCGCGAAGGACGGTCCGTACGCGCAGCTTCGTCTGCCGTCGGGCGAGATCCGCAACGTGGATGCTCGCTGCCGCGCGACGATCGGCGAGGTCGGCAATGCCGAGCAGTCGAACATCAACTGGGGCAAGGCCGGCCGCATGCGCTGGAAGGGTGTCCGCCCAACCGTCCGTGGTGTCGTCATGAACCCGGTCGACCACCCGCACGGTGGTGGTGAGGGCAAGACCTCTGGTGGTCGTCACCCGGTGACGCCGTGGGGCCAGAAAGAGGGCCGCACCCGTCACGCCAACAAAGAGAGCGATCAGCTCATCGTTCGCCGCCGTAACGCCGGCAAGAAGCGCAAGTAGGAGTTCGAGAAGATGCCACGCAGTCTTAAGAAGGGCCCCTTCGTTGACGACCACCTGTTTCGCAAGGTGGCGAAGGCGAATGAGGCCAACAGCAAGAACGTGATCAAGACCTGGTCGCGCCGCTCGATGATCATCCCGTCTTTCCTGGGACACACCATCGCGGTGCACGACGGTCGCAAGCACATCCCGGTGTTCATCACCGAAACCATGGTTGGGCACAAGCTCGGCGAGTTTGCCCCCACCCGCACCTTCCGTGGGCACGTGAAGGACGACAAGAAGGGTCGCCGCCGCTAACGCGGGGGCGCAAGGAGGAGAGAAATGGTGGAGTCGATCGCACGCGTGCGTCACATCCGCGTGACCCCCACGAAAGCTCGTCGTGTCGTCAACATGATCCGCGGCAAGCAGGCACAGGAGGCCCTGGCCATCCTGAAGTTCGCGCCGCAGGGTGCGAGCGAGCCGGTATACAAGCTCGTCGCCTCGGCGATGGCGAACGCCCGCGTCAAGGCGGATGCCAGCAACAGCTACCTCGACGAGCAAGACCTGTTCGTGTCGTCGGCCTACGTCGACGAGGGCACGACGCTCAAGCGTTTCCAGCCCCGTGCACAGGGACGCGCGTTCCAGATCCTGAAGCGCACCAGCCACATCACGATCGTGCTGGCGACGCCGGATGAGACCAGCACCGTTGATGCCGACGTGGCAGCTACTGCCAGGAAGGCGGGAAAGAAGTAATGGGCCAGAAAGTAAACCCCTACGGGTTCCGTCTGGGAATCACCACCGACCACGTGTCGCGTTGGTTCTCCGACAGCACGAAGGCCGGTCAGCGTTACAGCGACTACGTCGCAGAAGACGTGAAGATCCGCAACCTGCTCAAGACCTCGCTTGACCGCGCAGGTGTTGCGCGCATCGAGATCGAGCGCACCCGCGACCGCGTCCGCGTCGACATTCACACCGCCCGCCCGGGCATCGTGATCGGTCGCCGTGGCGCCGAGGCTGAGCGCATCCGCACCGACCTCGAGAAGCTTTCGGGCAAGCAGATCCAGCTGAACATCCTCGAGGTGAAGAACCCCGAGGCCGAGGCTCAGCTCGTCGCCCAGGGCATCGCAGAGCAGCTCTCCGCACGTGTGGCATTCCGCCGCGCGATGCGCAAGGGTCTGCAGGGTGCACAGCGCGCCGGCGCCAAGGGTGTTCGCATCCAGGTCTCCGGTCGACTCGGCGGCGCGGAAATGAGCCGCTCGGAGTTCTACCGCGAGGGCCGCGTCCCGCTGCACACGCTGCGCGCCAACATCGACTACGGCTTCTACGAGGCGCGTACGACGTTCGGTCGCATCGGCGTGAAGGTGTGGATCTACAAGGGCGACATCACCAACAAGGAACTTGCTCGCGAGCAGGCCAACGCCAAGTCACAGCGGCCAGATCGCCGTGACGACCGCCGCGATGGAGGTCGCGACAGCGATCGCCCGCGTCGCGGCGCTGCGGCTTCCGCTGCGCCCAAGGCAGAGGCTGCTCCGGCAGCAGTAGGAGCGGAAGGCTAAATCATGTTGATTCCCCGCAGAGTCAAGCACCGCAAGCAGCACCACCCAGGCCGTACCGGCCAGGCGACAGGTGGCACCACGGTGAGCTTCGGCGAGTTCGGTATCCAGGCGCTGACCCCGGCATACGTCACGAACCGCCAGATCGAGGCCGCTCGTATCGCGATGACCCGTCACATCAAGCGTGGCGGAAAGGTCTGGATCAACATCTACCCAGACCGTCCGATCACGAAGAAGCCGGCCGAAACCCGCATGGGTTCCGGTAAGGGCTCGCCCGAGTGGTGGGTCGCCAACGTCAAGCCGGGTCGCGTGCTCTTCGAGCTCGCCGGCGTCAACGAGACCATTGCTCGTGAGGCGCTCACCCGTGCCATTCACAAGCTGCCCCTCAAGGCACGCATCATCAAGCGCGAGGAGGGCGACGCATAATGGCGATCGGATCCAAGGAGCTCGCCACGAGCGAACTCGACACCTTCGAAGACGACAGGCTCGTCGACGAACTGAAAAAGGCCAAGGAAGAGCTGTTCAACCTGCGCTTCCAGTCCGCCACCGGCCAGTTGGAGAGCCACGGTCGACTGCGCGCAGTCAAGCGCGACATCGCCCGCATCTACACCGTGATTCGTGAGCGCGAGCTCGGCATCCGTGCCACTCCGGTCGCGGTCGAGGCGAAGACCGCCAAGAAGGCCACGAAGACCAAGAAGACCGAGGATGCCGCTGCAACGGCTCCTGAGTCCGCCGACGAGACGAAGGAGGCCTAGTCATGGCGCAATCCAAGAACGCCGCCGCGGCGACCACCGCCGAGCGCGAGGGTCACCGCAAGAGCCGCCGTGGTTACGTGACGAGCGACAAGATGGACAAGACCGTCGTCGTCGAGGTCGAAGACCGCGTCAAGCACCCGTTGTACGGCAAGGTCATCCGCCGCACCTCGAAGGTGAAGGCGCACGACGAAGGCAACACGGCTGGCATCGGTGACCTCGTTCTCATCAGCGAGACCCGCCCGCTCAGCGCTTCGAAGCGCTGGCGCCTGGTCGAGATCCTCGAGAAGGCCAAGTAGGCCGCTGGCTTACTTCGAATAAGGACACTTAAATGCTCCAGCAGGAATCCAGACTCAAGGTCGCCGACAACACCGGCGCCAAGGTGCTGCTCACGATTCGCGTTCTCGGCGGCTCCGGCCGTCGCTACGCCGGCCTCGGCGATGTCATCGTCGCGACGGTCAAGGATGCGATCCCGGGCGGCAACGTGAAGAAGGGTGACGTCGTCAAGGCGGTCATCGTTCGCACCAAGAAGGAGACCCGTCGTCCCGACGGCTCCTACATCAAGTTTGACGAGAACGCGGCGGTCATCCTGAAGGCCGACGGGGACCCTCGCGGTACCCGCATCTTCGGGCCGGTCGGTCGTGAGCTTCGCGACAAGAAGTTCATGAAGATCATCTCGCTCGCACCGGAGGTCATTTAGTCATGGCGAACATCAAAAAGGGCGACCTCGTCCAGCTCATCAGCGGTCGCAGCCAGGCTCGCGGTGGAGACCGTGGCAAGCAGGGCCGCGTGCTCGAGGTGCTGGTCAACAGGAACCGCGTCGTCGTCGAGGGACTCAACTTCATCACGAAGCACTCTCGCGTCGGCCAGTCGCAGCGCGGCACGAAGACCGGTGGCATCGAGACCCTTGAGGCCCCGATCCACGTGTCGAACCTGCAGCTCGTGAACCCCGACACCAAGCAGCCGGCTCGCGTCGGCTTCAAGGTTGAGACGGATGACCGCGGCAAGACGGTGCGCGTGCGCTACTTCAAGGACTCGCGCCGCACTCCCGTGAAGAAGACGGCAGCGAAAGCTGACACCGCGAAGGCCGAGAAGCCGGCGAAGGACGAGGCCGCCACCGCCTCGGCCCCCAAGGCGGAGAAGAAGCCGGCTGCGGCATCCACGAAGGCTGCGGGCACCACCAAGGCTGCGGGCACCAAGAAGGCTGCCGACACCACCAAGGCTGCCGACACCACCAAGGCGAAGGCCGCCACCAAGGCCGAGACCACCAAGGCCGCGCCCGCGAAGGCCCCGGCCAAGGCAAAGACTGCAAGCAAGGCTAAGGACGCCAAGTAATGACTGACACCGCAACTGCTACACCGGCTGCTGGCAAAATCCAGCCACGCCTCAAGCAGAAGTACAAGAACGAGATCTCTGCCCAGCTCACGAAGGACTTCGGTTTCACGAACGTGCACCAGGTGCCCGGGCTCGTGAAGATCGTCGTCAACACGGGTGTCGGCGAGGCTGCCCGCGATGGCAAGGTCATCGACGGCGCGGTCAAGGATCTCACCGCGATCACCGGGCAGAAGCCGCAGGTCACCGCCGCTCGCAAGTCCATCGCGCAGTTCAAGCTGCGCGAGGGCCAGCCGATCGGCGCCCACGTCACCCTCCGCGGTGACCGGGCCTGGGAGTTCCTCGACCGTCTGCTCTCGCTCGCTCTGCCCCGCATCCGCGACTTCCGCGGTCTCAGCGACAAGCAGTTCGACGGCCACGGCAACTACACCTTCGGTCTCACGGAGCAGTCGATGTTCCACGAGATCGACCAGGACAAGATCGACCGGGTTCGCGGTTTCGACATCACCGTCGTCACCACGGCGAAGAACGACGAAGAGGGCCGCGCACTTCTCAAGGCGCTCGGCTTCCCCTTCCGCAACGCAGAGAACACCCCGCAGTAATTACGCACCACCGATCGATGAGGTCGGCATTCGTGTACCGGATGTCGAAACCAATCGAGATGAGGAAATACAACACATGACAATGACAGATCCGGTCGCAGACCTGCTGACCAGACTGCGGAACGCCAACTCGGCGTACCACGAGACGGTGTCGATGCCGAGCAGCAAGCTCAAGTCCCACATCGCCGAGATCCTCAAGTCCGAGGGCTACATCGGCGGATGGAAGATCGAAGACGCCCGCGTCGGCAAGACCCTGACCATCGACCTGAAGTACGGCCCCAACCGCGAGCGCTCCATTGCGGGCATCAAGCGCGTGTCGAAGCCGGGACTTCGTGTGTACGCGAAGTCGACGGAGATCCCCCGTGTTCTCGGCGGACTCGGCGTCGCTATCCTGTCGACCTCCTCTGGCCTCCTCACGGACCGCCAGGCGTCGAAGAAGGGCGTGGGTGGGGAAGTCCTCGCCTACGTGTGGTAATCCGCCATGTCGCGTATTGGAAGACTGCCCATCGACGTCCCGACCGGGGTCGATGTGAAGATCGACGGCCAGGCCGTCACCGTCAAGGGTCCGAAGGGTGAGCTGAGCCTCACCGTCGCGAACCCGATCGAGGTCAAGCTGGAGGAGAACCAGGTCCTGGTGACCCGTCCGGACGACGAGCGCGCTTCGCGCTCGCTGCACGGCCTGACCCGCACACTCATCAACAACCAGATCATCGGCGTCACCGAGGGCTACTCCAAGGGCCTCGAGATCGTCGGCACCGGTTACCGCGTCGCCCAGAAGGGCTCGGCTGTCGAGTTCGCGCTCGGCTTCTCGCACCCGGTGACCGTCGAGCCGCCTGCGGGCATCACGCTGACGGTGGAGGGCAACAACCGCCTCACCGTCGCCGGGATCGACAAGCAGGCCGTCGGCGAGGTCGCCGCGAACATCCGCAAGATCCGCAAGCCCGAGCCGTACAAGGGCAAGGGTGTGCGTTACGCCGGCGAGGTCGTTCGTCGCAAGGCCGGAAAGGCTGGTAAGTAATCATGGCTCTGGGTACCAGAGGAAAGAGCAAGGCGGCCGCTCGCGACCGCCGTCACACCCGCCTTCGCAAGAAGATCGAGGGCACCGCGGTCCGTCCGCGCCTGGTCGTCACTCGTTCGGCCCGTCACGTCTTCGTGCAGGTCGTCGACGACGCTGAGGGCCGCACGCTGGCCTCGGCGTCGACCATGGAGTCGGACCTCCGCACCTTCGACGGTGACAAGACCGCCAAGGCCCGCAAGGTCGGCGAGCTCGTGGCCGAGCGCGCGAAGAGCGCGGGCGTCGACGCGGTCGTGTTCGACCGTGGAGGCAGCAAGTACGCAGGCCGTGTCGCCGCTGTCGCCGAGGGCGCTCGAGAGGGCGGACTGAACCTGTGAGCGACGAAAACAACAAGGAGCAGACCGTGGCCGAACCGGTAACGGACACCGCGCAGCCGGTCGAGACCGCTGCGTCCACCGACAACAACACCACCAGCCGTGGTGACCGCGAGCCCCGCCGTGGCGGACGCGAGCGCAACCAGGGCCGCGGCGAACGCGGCGCCCGCGACGCCGACAAGAGCCAGTTCCTGGAGCGCGTCGTCACCATCAACCGCGTCTCCAAGGTCGTGAAGGGTGGTCGTCGCTTCA
>DATNBR010000032.1:0-16562 GCA_035571875.1 Lacisediminihabitans sp.
CCTGACCCCCAGTCAGGTGCGCTACCAAGCTGCGCTACAGCCCGTTGTTCCGCACGCGGAGCAACCTCACCATAGTAACGGTTCGGGGAGGCGCCCTTCGACAAGCTCAGGGGACGAAGCGGTCAGGCGGCGTCGCCGTCGGCGGCTGCACGAAGAGTCGCCTCGTCGATCTTCACCATCTGCAGCATCGCCTGCATCGCGCGCGCCGCGCGTTCAGGATCAGGGTCGGTGAGCAACTCCCCCAGCGCCTTCGGCACGATCTGCCACGATAGGCCGAAACGGTCGGTCAACCAGCCGCACGCCACGGGCTGGCCGCCGCCCTCGAGGAGTCGATCCCACGCGTCGTCCACCTCGGCCTGAGTGTCGAAGGTCACCGAGATCGAGAACGAATCGTGGAACGGATGACCGGGGCCGCCGTTGAAAGCCTCGTACTGGCATCCCGCAAGCTCGAAGGTCACCGACATGAGGCTGCCCTCGGGCGCTGGACCGCCCGGACCCCAGCGATGCTCTCCGACAATCCTGCCGTTGAAGATCGACGTGTAGAGAGCAGCGGCCTGCTCTGCCTGGTCATCGAACCAGAGGAACGGGGTGATCGTGGTCGTCATGCGCAAGCTCCTTTGCTTGCGGATTAGCGTAGCTTGCGGAAGGGCGATTCGGGTGGGAGGTCTCGATACGCTCGTTCCTCGCTACTCGACCCACGGAACAGAGGTCTCGATACGGTCGCTGCGCGACCTACTCGACCCAGCGGAAACACAGGCTCGACCCGCGGGACGGGACCTAGGTGCGCTTGCGCTTTTCGCGCACGCGCATGTTCACGTTGATCGGGCTGCCCTCGAAGCCGAAGATCTCGCGCAGGCGACGCGTGATGAACCTGCGGTACTGCGGATCGAGGAATCCGGTGGTGAAGAGCACGAACGTCGGCGGCCTCGTCGAGGCCTGCGTGCCGAACAGAATGCGCGGCTGCTTTCCACCACGAACAGGGTGCGGGTGCTCGGCCGTGAGTTCCGCCAGCAACGCGTTGAACTTGCCCGTCGGAATGCGCGTGTCCCACGACTCCAACGCACGCTCGAGCGCAGGCACGAGCTTCTCCAGGTGTCGCCCCGTCTTCGCCGACATGTTGACCCGGGGTGCCCAGGCCACGTGCGAGAGATCCTGTTCGATCTCGCGTTCGAGGTAGGTGCGACGCTCGTCGTCGAGCAGATCCCACTTGTTGAAGGCGAGAACCAGAGCACGCCCGGATTCGAGCACCAGGTCGACAATCTTCAGATCCTGCACGCTGATCGGCTCGGTCACATCCATCACGACGATCGCGACTTCGGCCTTCTCCAGCGCGGCACTCGTGCGCAGCGAAGCATAGAAGTCGGCGCCCTGGGCCAGGTTCACCCGGCGACGGATGCCCGCGGTGTCGACGAATCGCCACACCTTGCCCGCGATCTCCACCTGTTCGTCGACCGGGTCCCGCGTCGTGCCCGCAAGCTCGTTGACGACGACGCGCTCCTCGCCGGCAGCGCGGTTGAGGAGCGAGGACTTGCCCACGTTGGGGCGACCGAGAATGGCGACGCGGCGCGGACCGCCCACCTCTTCCTTCGCGACCGTAGATATCTCGGGCAGGATCGTGAGCACGTGGTCGAGCAGGTCAGCCACTCCCCTGCCGTGCACGGCCGAGACCGGCCACGGATTACCGAGGCCGAGGCTCCACAGGCTCGCAGCCTCCGGCTCCTGCCGAGCGTCATCGACCTTGTTCGCTGCGAGGATGACCGGCTTGTTCGTGGCGCGCAGCATCCGCACCACGCGCTCATCAGTCGCTGTCGCGCCAACGTTGGCGTCCACCACGAAGAGCACTGCGTCGGCGAGATCGATCGCGATCTCGGCCTGCGCCGCTACGGACGCGTTGATGCCCTTGGCATCAGGCTCCCAGCCACCAGTGTCGACCAGGGTGAAACGCCGCTCGTTCCACTCCGCCTTGTAGGTCACTCGGTCGCGGGTGACACCGGGAGTGTCCTGCACGACCGCCTCACGACGGCCGAGGATGCGGTTCACAAGCGCGGACTTGCCCACGTTCGGCCGCCCGACGATCGCGAGCACGGGCAGCGCCGGCAGGTAGACGATCGCATCCGGATCGTCCGTGGCCGCGTCGAGCAGCTCGAGGTCTTCGTCGTCGAGCTCGTAGTCGCTGAGACCCTGGCGCAGCGCGTTTGCGCGCTGGGCAGCGTCTGCCTCGTCGATCGCGCCGAGCTTCTCGACCAACTGCGGGTCGAGTTCGGGGAAGTTGTCGTCGGCGATGTTCTCGGCCATGGTTTTTCCTTAGGGAGGTCTCGATACACTCGCTGCGCGAGTTACTCGACCAACGGTTTGCGAACGAGATCGACGACCGCCGCAACGGTCTGGTCGAAATCGAGAAGGGTCGAATCGAGGGTGGTGACACCCTCGGCGGCGTTGAGAAAGTCAACGACGCGGGAATCCTGCGCGTCCCTGGCGCTGAGTTGCTGACCGACGAGCTGGGCGGATTGCCCCGTGACTTCGGCGGAACGCCTAGCCATTCTAGCTTCTTCGGATGCGGTGAGCAGAATCCGCACGTCGGCATCCGGAGCAACGACGGTCGTGATGTCCCGGCCCTCGGTGATCACGCCGGGTTTGGAGCCGTTCGCGATCACGTCCCGAAAGAGCGCGGTGAGGTGCGCGCGCACCGCGGGCACCCTGGCGATCGAACTGACGACGGCCGAGACGCGAGGGTCACGGATCGCCTCGGTGACATCCGCGGCGCCCACCCGCACGAAATAATCGTCCGGGTCCACGCCGATGCGGTAGTCGAAGCTGTTGAGCAACCCCGTCACGGCATCCGCGTCTTCCACGTCGATGCCGCTCTCCAGCGCGTGCCAGGCGAGGGCCCGGTACGCCGCGCCGGTGTCCTGATAGTCGAAGCCGAGCGCGCGGGCGGCCGCCTTGCTCACGCTCGATTTGCCGCTGCCCGCCGGCCCGTCCACCGCCACCACGATCCTGCTCACTGCCATGCCTCCGCAATTCTCCAGCCACGTCTTTCGAGCTCGGCGACCAGCTGCCGCTCCACCTCCGGTACGACCGAGATCTCGGCGAGCCCCACCTGCGCGCCGGGCGAATGCTCCAGGCGCAGATCCTCCAGGTTGACGCCGGCCTCGCCGATCTCGGTGAGCAGTCGAGCCAGCTCTCCCGGCACGTCATCGACGAGCACCACGAGCTGGCTGAAGCGACGGTCCTGGCCGTGCTTGCCCGGGATGCGCGCGACGCCGGCGTTGCCCGCCGCGAGGGTCTCGGCGAGTGCCCGTCGCGCACCCGGCGCCGTCGGATCCGCCAGGATGCCGAGCAGCGCGTCGAGGTCGTCGCGATACGCCGCGAGGATGCTCGCCACAGACTCCGCGTTCGAGCCGAGGATCTGCACCCATAACTCCGGATTGCTGCCGGCGATGCGCGTGGTATCGCGCAGCCCCTGCCCACTCAGCCCCACCGCGGCCTCGCTCGGCCCGATCAACCGCTTCGCCAGCAGCGTCGCAACGAGCTGCGGTACGTGCGAGACAAGCGCAACACTGCGATCGTGCTCCTCGGCGGCCATCGCCACGGGCACCGCGCCCAGGTCGAGCACGAGGTCTTCGACGATGCGCGACTGCGCGGTCGAAATGCCCTCGTGCGGCGCGATCACCCAGGGTCGGCCGATGAACAGGTCGGCCCGCGCCGAGATGGCGCCCCCGCGCTCACGACCGGCCAGCGGATGCGACCCCACGTACCGGCCGATGTCGGCACCCAGCGCGCGCAGTTCATTCAGCGGCCCCGCCTTGACGCTCGCAACATCGGTGACGAGCGCGTTCGGGTAGCGTTCGAGCTCGGCAGCAACCACCGTCGCAATGAGGTCGGGCGGCACCGCCACCACGACGAGCGCCGGCTGGTCGGTGTCGCGCTCGGCCCGGCCCGCTCCGTAGTCGATGGCGAGATTGAGGTTCGCGGGCGAGGAGTCGTGCAGCACGACATCCACACCCTTGGCGCACAGCCCGAGGCCGATGCTCGCGCCGAGGAGTCCAGCGCCCACGACCCTGACCTGGCCCATCAGTCTGCTGCCACTCACTCGGCGTCTCCTTCCACGTTCGCTGAGCTTGTCGAAGTCTCGCTGCTCTTCGCCGCACGGGAGATGGTGAGCAGTTCCCCGAGCTCGGCCTTGCTCAGGTCGCGCACCTCGCCCTGCGCGAGCGTGCCGAGGTGCAGCGGACCGAACTGGCGACGCACCAGATCGACCACCGGGTGACCGACCTCGTCCAGCATCCGTCGCACGATGCGATTGCGGCCGGAGTGCAGCGTGACCTCGACCATCGTCTCGCGGTCGGACGCGTGCCCGACAATGCGCGCCTTGTCTGCGGCAATCGGCCCGTCTTCGAGCTCGATGCCGGCCGTCAGCCTGGCAATCGTCTGGGGCGAGACGCGGCCCTGCACCTTGGCGATGTAGGTCTTCATCACGCCGAATGACGGATGCGCGAGCACGTGCGCGAGTTCGCCATCGTTGGTGAGAATCAGCAGCCCCGAGGTCTGCGCGTCGAGCCGGCCCACGTTGAAGAGTCGCTCTTCGAAGCGTGAGACGAACTGGCTGAGGTCCGGTCGGCCACGCTCATCCTGCAGCGAGCTGACGATGCCCACCGGCTTGTTGAGCATCAGGTAGCGACGCGAGGTGTCCAACTGGATCGCGACACCGTCTACCGAGACCCGATCGCTCTCGGTAACCCGGCGGCCGGGTTCGATCACGACCTCGCCGTTGACCTCAACCCTGCCCGCGGCGATGAGGTCCTCCGAGACCCGCCTCGAGGCCACACCTGCCGCGGCCATGAGCTTCTGCAGCCGCACGCCCTCGCTATCGGATGTCATCGAAACCCTCCGAACCGTCGGCGAGCAACGGGGAGATCCTCGGCAGCTCGTCGATCGAGTTGATTCCGAGCTGCGTCATGAGCAGATCGGTCGTCTCGTAGTGGATCGCGCCGGTCTCGCTGTCGGTGAATGCCTCGGTGATGAGGCCGCGCCCGAGCAGGGTGCGAACGACCGAGTCGACGTTGACCGCTCGAATCGACGCGATCGCGCCGCGGCTGATGGGCTGCTTGTAGGCGATCACGGCGAGGGTCTCGAGCGCGGCCTGCGACAGTCTGGTCGGGTTCTGGGTGAGCACGAAGTCGCGCACTACCTCGTCGAACTCGCCGCGCACGTAGATACGCCAGCCACCTCCGACCTCCCGAAGCTCGAAGCCGCGTCGCGGGCCACCGGTCGTCCCGTCGAAATCGGCGACGAGCCGCTCGATGGCCTCGTGCACCGACCGCACCGGAACGCCGAGCGAACTCGCCAGCGTCACGACACTCTGCGGCTCGTCGGCGACCATGAAGATCGCCTCGAGACTGCGGTCGAGGTCGAGCGGCGTCCCCTCAGCCGTCTCATCAGTTGTCATAGTCGGCTCCCAGATTGGCGAGGCTCTCGTCCGACCACTGCTCGGCGGTCCAGCGCACGGTCAGCTCCCCCAGCGGCTCGAGCTGGTCGAAGGAAATGGATGCCGCCCGGTACAGTTCCAGCACGGCGAGGAAGCGCGCGATGATCACGCCCTTCTGCTCTGCCCCGGCAATCAGCTGCCGGAAGGTCATGGGTTCGCCCCGACGCAGCAGCGCGACGATGTGGGCTGCCTGCTCCCGGATGCTGACCAGGGGCGCATGAAGATGGTCCAGCCCCACGGTTGGTACTTCGCGCGGCGCGAAGGCGAGCGCCGCGAGAGCTGCGAAGTCCTCGACGGTGAGCGTCCAGACGAGCTCGGGCGTCTGCTGGCGGAATCTCTCCTCGAGTCGCACCGATCGCACGTGCCTGGTCGATTCCGCGTCGAACTGTGCGCTGAACCACGCCGTCGACTCCTTGAAGGCTCGGTACTGCAGGAGCCTGGCGAACAGCAGGTCGCGCGCCTCGAGCAGGGCGACATCCTCGGCGTCGACGAGTTCGCCCTGCGGCAGGAGTCCGGCGACCTTGAGGTCGAGCAACGTCGCGGCGACGACGAGAAACTCACTCGCCTGATCGAGCTCCTCCGGCGAGTCGAGACGGCGAAGGTAGGAGATGAACTCGTCGGTGACCTTGCTGAGCGACACTTCGGTGATGTCCAGCTCGTGCTTTCCGATGAGCGAGAGCAGGAGGTCGAAGGGACCGCTGAAGTTGCTGAGGCTCACGGAGAAGCCCGAGACCGCAGCCTCGCTCTCTGCCTCCGCCACGACCACGGCGGCGCTAGGCCGCTGCGCCACGGGCTATCAACTCTCTGGCGAGCTGGCGGTAGGCATCCGATGCGGGGTGATCGGGCGCGAAGCTGGTGATCGGCGCGCCAGCGACGCTGGCATCCGGGAACTTGACGGTGCGGCCGATGACGGTCTCGAAGACGCGATCGCCGAAGGTCTCGACCACCCGCTCGAGCACCTCCCGCGAATGCAGCGTGCGCGAGTCGTACATCGTCGCCAGGATGCCGTCGAGTTCTAGGCGGGGGTTCAATCGGTCCTTGACCTTGTCGATGGTCTCGACCAGCAGCGCGACACCGCGCAGAGCGAAGAACTCGCACTCGAGTGGGATGAGCACGCCGTGGCTTGCCGTGAGCGCGTTCACGGTCAAGAGGCCGAGCGAGGGCTGGCAGTCGATGAGGATCACGTCGTACTCATCGCTGACCTTGCGCAGCACGCTCGCGAGGATCTGTTCGCGCGCGACCTCATTGACGAGGTGCACCTCGGCGGCCGAGAGGTCGATGTTCGCCGGGATCACGTCGAGGTCCGGGGTGCTCGTGGCCTGGATGGCCTCGTGCGGGTCCTTGACCGTGCCGAGCATGAGGTCGTAGATATTCGGCACGTCGTGGATCGGCACGCCGAGCCCCGCGGAAAGCGCACCCTGCGGGTCGAAGTCGATCGCGAGCACGCGGCGACCGTAACCGGCGAGCGACGCCCCGAGGCTGATCGCCGTCGTCGTCTTACCCACGCCGCCCTTCTGGTTGCAGAGGGCGATGATGCGCGCGGGGCCGTGCGTCTTCAGCGTCGCCGGCTCCGGGAATTCACGCAGCGGGCGACCGGTCGGTCCGTTCGCGGTGACGTCGACTCCGCTGAGTTCTTCGGCCGTGCTGTCCCGCTTCGCTGTCATCCCGACATTCCCTTACTGTTAGTGCCCGACCCGAGCCGATTTCCACGATTCTACCTGTGCAGCAACCACGGTTCGGGATGCCCACAGCGCGGTTTACGGCATCCCCGCGCGAATACTCACCTGGCTCTCGGATGTGCGGTCGTGTACATGTCCCGCAGCGTATCCGCGGTCACCAGCGTGTAGATCTGAGTGGTCGCGACCGAGGCGTGTCCGAGCAGTTCCTGCACGACCCGCACGTCCGCCCCACCCGCGAGAAGATGCGTCGCGAAGGAGTGTCGAAAGGTGTGCGGTGATATCTCGACACCGATGCCCGCCTTCTCCGCCCGTGCCCGGATGATGAGCCACGCGTTCTGCCTCGACACGCGTTGGCCGCGCATGCCCAGGAAAAGCGCCGGCGTCGCCGCGCCGCGCAACGACAGCGTCGGTCTCGCTCGCACGAGGTAGGCGTCGATAGCCGCACGGGCGTAGCTGCCGAGCGGAACGATGCGCTCCTTGCCACCCTTGCCGAACAAGCGCACGACGTCTCCGCTGCGCAGACCGTCACCGGCGTCGCTCTCCGTGTTCAAGACGTCGTCGACGTTGAGATCCACGGCCTCAGAGATGCGGGCGCCGGTCGCGTAGAGAAGTTCGAGCAACGCCCGGTCGCGCAGCGACTGAAGGTCATCGCCTGCCGCGGCCTCGAGCACGGCCGTCATCTGTTCGACGGTGATCGCCTTCGGGAGCCTGCTCGCGAGCTTCGGCGGGGTGATCTCGTGCGCCACATCCTCGGGCACGATTCCCTCGTCGAGGAGAAAGCGGTGGAAGCCGCGCACCGACGACAGCATCCGCGCCATCGAGGATGCCCTGAGCGGCGCATCCGGGCGAGTCCTCAGTTGCTGCGCGAAGGCCGAGACATCGGCCTGGGCGATCGCGGGCGCGGAGTGGACCCCGCGAGATGTGAGCACGTCCAGATAGGCGGTGAGGTCGCGCCGGTACGCTGCAACCGTGTTTGCGGCGAGGCCGCGCTCGATGGCGACGTGACGCAGATACTGGTCGACCGACCGCTCCAGCGCCGTCGGCCCCGTCGCCTCGACCATGTCGGTTCAGGCCCGGGCGCCGCGGTGTGGTTGCTGCGGCCATGGCGCATCCGCTGCGCCGAGGCTCGACCAGCCTCGCGCCCTGGAGGTCTGCGCCGCGAGTGCCGCGAACCCGAGGATCGAATTGCCGATGCGTCGTTCGAGCACGGCGTCGACGATGTCGTCGAGGCCCACCCAACGGGTCTCGAGGTCTGCCTCCTCCTCGGTGCGGTCGAAGGCCGGCGTCGCTTTCAGTCCGCGAGCGAGGTAGATGCGAATCGCCTCGGTGCTGCCACCCGGAGAGGTGAAGAAGTCCGCGAGAACGGCCCACTCGGATGCCTGAAGGTCTGCCTCCTCCGCGAGCTCACGCTGAGCGGCACGGAGCGGCTGCTCGCCCTCCATGTCGAGCAGGCCCGCGGGGATCTCCCAGTCGCGGTGCGCGATCGGGTGCCGGTACTGCCGAATGAGCATGGCGCGATCATCCTCGTCGAGCGCCAGGATCGCGACGGCGCCGGTGTGGTCCACGTACTCGCGAGTGATCGTCTCCGTCGAGCCCGTGGAACCGTACTCGAAGCTGTCGCTGCGTACGTCCCAGACATGACCCTGGAACCTCCGCTCGCTCGAGACGATCGGTGCCTCGAACGGCTCGTCCAGCAGCTCGCCGCTGCCGAAGCCGGCCTCAGGCATCCTTGACCTCGAACAGGCGACTCGCCTGCTGGCGCGCAAGCGCCGCACCGATGAGTCCGGCGAACAGCGGATGCGCACGGTTCGGCCGCGACCGCAGTTCCGGATGCGCCTGCGTCCCGAGGTAGAACGGGTGCACGTCGCGGGGAAGCTCGACGTTCTCCACGAGGGTGCCGTCCGGCGAGAGCCCGGAGAACACGAGCCCGGCTTCGGCGATCTGTGCGCGATAGGCGTTGTTGACCTCGTAGCGGTGACGGTGACGCTCTGACACTTCGCTCGATCCGTAGGCCTCGGCGGTGAGAGAACCGGGCTCGAGCTTCGCCGGGTACAGGCCGAGGCGCATGGTGCCACCGAGGTCGCCGCCCGCGATGATCTCCACCTGCTCCGCCATGGTGGCGATCACCGGGAACTCGGTGTCCGGGTCGAACTCCGAGGACGATGCGCCTTCGAGTCCAGCGAGGTTGCGTGCGTACTCGATCACCATGCACTGCAGCCCGAGGCAGAGCCCGAGTACGGGGATCTGGTTCTCCCTGGCGAACTTGAGCGCGCCGAGCTTGCCCTCGATGCCGCGCACGCCGAACCCGCCGGGAACGCAGATGCCGTCGAGGTCGGAGAGGAGTTTCGCGGCGCCCTCGGGCGTCTCGCACTCGTCCGAGGGAATCCAGTGGATCTTCACCTTGGACTGCTGGGAAAAACCGCCGGCGCGAAGCGCCTCGGTGACCGAAAGGTAGGCGTCGGGCAGGTTGATGTACTTGCCGACGAGACCGATATTGACCTCGTACTTCGGTTCGTGCACCGCGTGCAGGACGGTCGACCACCGTGACCAGTCGACGTCGCCCGCCTCGACTCCGAAATGCTCGATGATGTAGGCGTCGAGCCCCTGGTCGTGAAGCATGGTCGGGATCTCGTAGATGCTCGGCACGTCGACCGCATTGACGACGGCCTCCGGATCGACGTCGCACATGAGAGCGATCTTGCGGTTCATCGATTCGGGAACGGCACGATCGCTGCGCAGCACGATCGCATCCGGCTGGATACCGATGGAGCGGAGCGCCGCCACCGAGTGCTGGGTGGGCTTGGTCTTCTGCTCGCCCGCCGCACCGAGGTATGGCACGAGTGAGACGTGCACGAAGAAGCAGTTCGCCCTGCCGATCTCGTGGCGCACCTGGCGTGCGGCCTCGAGGAACGGCTGCGACTCGATGTCACCGACCGTTCCACCGATCTCGGTGATGATCACATCGGGCTTCGGGTCGTTATATGACTGCAGGCGCATGCGCCGCTTGATCTCGTCGGTGATGTGCGGAATGACCTGCACCGTGTCGCCGAGGTATTCGCCGCGGCGCTCCTTGGCGATCACCGTCGAATAGATCTGCCCGGTCGTGACGTTCGCGGCCTGGCTCAGGTTGATGTCGAGGAACCGCTCATAGTGGCCGATGTCGAGGTCGGTCTCGGCGCCATCGTCGGTCACGAAGACCTCGCCGTGCTGGAACGGGTTCATGGTTCCGGGATCGACGTTCAGATACGGATCCAGCTTTTGCATGACCACGCGCAACCCGCGAGCGGTCAGAAGGTTACCGAGACTAGCTGCGGTCAGACCTTTGCCGAGGGAGGAAACAACACCCCCGGTGACGAAAATGTGCTTTGTTGTCTCCGCGCTCTGATTAACCACCACGGGGTTTTAGCCTATCACCGAGAGACTCGCCGCCCCGGGCTGCGACATTCGCGGATCTGCCGCATCCTGCTATTCCGAGAGAGCCTGAGCGGTCTCCACGAGTTCCCTCGCGTGAGCAAGCCCGCTCTCAGAATCGGCGAGTCCGGAGAGCAGTCTCGCCATCTCGGCGATGCGCTCCTCACCCTGCAACTGCTGCACGCTGCTCGCCGTCACGGCTCCAGCGCTGTCTTTCACCACTCGCAGATGATTCGTCGAGAAGGCCGCGACCTGGGCGAGATGAGTGACCACGATCACCTGAGCGGTGCGCGCCAGGCGAGCCAGCCGCTTGCCGATCTCGATGGCGGATGCGCCGCCCACCCCGGCGTCGACTTCGTCGAAGATGAAGGTGGGCACGGGATCGCTCGCCGCGATGACAACCTCGATCGCGAGCATGACCCTCGAGAGTTCGCCTCCGGATGCGCCCCGTCCGAGCGGCCTCGGTTCTGCCCCGGGGTGCGGCTGCAGCAGGATGGCCACCTGGTCCCTTCCGCTCAGTCCGTACTCCTGACGGTCCTGCACCTCCACGCTCAGCCGGGCGTCGGCCATGGCGAGTGCGCCGAGCTCGGCCGTGACGCGCTCCGAGAGCCGAATCGCGTAGTCGCGCCGCAGTTCGCTCAGCCTCTCGGCGAGCTGCGCCACCAGCCTCAGCCCCGCTTCGACCTCACCGCGCAGGAGTTCGATGCGGTCGGAATCGTTGTCCAGCTCGAGCAGGCGTGCGCTACCCGTGTCGAGATAGTCGATCGTCTCGTCGAGTGTCGGCCCGTACTTGCGGGTGAGCGCGGCCAATTCGGCGCGGCGCTCCTGCACCGTCTCGAGCTCCCGACCGCCATCCGTGTCGAGACCGCCGAGGTAGCTGGAGAGCTGGGCAGACACCTCGGACACGGCGAAGGATGCGGCCGCTATCGCCTCCGCGATCGGCACGAGGGCGGGGTCGTGGTCCGCAACACGCTCGAGCTGTCGTCTGGCGATGTCGAGCATGCCCAGCACGTCCGGCGCATCATCCATCGACTGTGCGGAGACGAGTTCGTGCGCCTGAGCTGCGGCAAGTCGCAGGTCTTCGAGGTTGGCAAGTCGCTCTGCGCGTTCGGCGAGCTCCGTGTCTTCCCCGCGACGGGGTGCAGCATCCTCGATCTCGGTCATGGCGACTCGCAGATCCTCGGCCTCGCGAGAGCGGCGGTCGCGCTCCGCGATGAGGATGTCGAGCTCGCCCTGGTTGGACTGCCAGCGGCGATAGGCGTCCTGATAGTCGGCGAGCACCGCGGCGAGTTCCTGACCGGCGAAGCGATCGAGGGCCTCCCGCTGCGCTGTGGCTGAGCGCAGACGGATCTGATCTGACTGCCCATGCACGACCACGAGCTGCTGGCCGATCTCGTTCAGCACACCGACCGGCGTGGTGCGCCCGCCGACGACCGCGCGACTACGGCCCTCAGGCGACACCGACCTGCCGAGAATCAACTGCGACGTACCGTCGGTGCCGGACGGGTCCATCTCGCCGCCGGCATCCCGCACGCGCTCGGCGACGGGGCCATCGGCAGCCACCTGCCAGTGACCCTCGACCACGGCCGAGCCCTCGCCCTGTCGCAGAACCGAGCTGTCGGATCGCTCGCCGAGCAGGAGCCCGAGCGCTGTGACGACCATGGTCTTTCCCGCACCCGTCTCGCCGGTGAGCGCGGTGAAGCCTGGTCCGAGCGGGAGCCGCGCCTCGCCGATCACGCCGAGATTACGGATGGAGATCTCTTCGATCACGTGGACGCGACCTCACCCTCAGGGCCGCGCCACCCCGCAACGGGCAGCGCGAACTTGTGCACGAGCCGATCGGTGAAGGGACCGGGGTGCAGCCGCGCGAGTCGCACCGGAACGGATGAGCGCCGCACGATCACGCGGGCACCGGCGGCCAGGTCGTGGGTTCTGCGGCCGTCGCACCAGAGCACGCCCGTTCCCTGGGTGCGGTCGAGAACCTCGACGGCGAAGACGGAGTCGGGGCCGACCACGAGCGGTCGGGCGAAGAGGGCGTGGGCGCTGAGGGGCACGAGGAGCATCGCGTCGAGGCTCGGCCAGACGACGGGACCTCCCGCGGAGAACGAGTATGCGGTGGACCCGGTCGGCGTCGACATCACGACGCCGTCGCAGCCGAAGGACGACAGCGGTCGGCCGTCAACCTCGATGACGACCTCGAGCATCCGCTCTCGGCTCGCCTTCTCGACCGTGGCCTCGTTGAGCGCCCAGGTCTCATAGACGACCTCGTTGTCGACCTTGACTCGCACCGAGAGGGTCATGCGCTCCTCGACGAGATAGTCGCGGGCGAGAGCCCGGCGCACGGTCTCGGCGAGATTGTCTCGCTCGCTCTCGGCGAGGAATCCGACGTGGCCGAGATTGACCCCGAGCAGCGGCGCCGACGACCCACGGGCCATCTCCGCCGCCCTCAGGATCGTGCCGTCCCCGCCCAGAACGATGACGAGTTCGAGTTCGTCGACCGTGATCGGCTCACCGAGGATCGCGAGCGAGTCGAGGTCCGGCGCCTTCGCGAGGATGTCCGCGTGCTCGTCGGGTTTGAGCACGGGCACCACGCCCTCGGCAACGAGTTGACGGCACACCTGCACGGCAGCGGTCAGCGATTCCTCGCGCCCCGTATGGGATACCACGAGAATGTGCCGTGCGGCCACGTGTCGCTCCTAGCGCTGTGCGGTCGGGTACGCGAGTGCGTTCACCCGGTCAGTCCATTCTGTCGGATTGGTACCGACAGCGGCGCTCATCCAGACCAGATACTCGAGGTTTCCCGCGTTTCCAGCGATTGGTGAGGACATGACGCCCGCCGTGCCCAAACCGAGGTCCCAGCCTGCCCAGAGCACGCCGCTCATGGCGTCGGCGCGCAGTCCGGGCTCGTGCACGATCCCCTCGCGAATGCCGGTGCGGCCCACCTCGAACTGCGGCTTCACCAGGAGCACGAAGTCCGCCGCGGGGTCGACGGCATCCCGCAGCGGCTTGAGCACGAGAGTGAGCGAGATGAACGACAAGTCCGTCACCACAAGAGTTGGAAACTCAGGACTATGGAGTTGCGACCCGACCCACTCCCTGGTGAGGTCGCGGATGTTGAAGCCTTCTACGGCGGTCAACGCGCCATTGTCCTGAATTTCCGAAGCCAACTGGCCGTGGCCGACATCGATCGCGAGCACCTGGGACGCACCCCGTTCGAGCAGAACCTGGCTGAAGCCACCGGTCGAGGCGCCCGCGTCGAGCGCCACGCGGCCGCGGGGATCCACCGCGAACTCGTCGAGCGCCGCGATGAGCTTGTGCGCGGCGCGGCTCACGTAGTGATCGGATGCGGTCAGCGCGAGCTCCTGCCCCTCCAGCACGCGCATGGAGGCCTTGAATGCCGTCACCCCGTCGACCGTGACCACACCGTCGGCGATCAACCGCGCGGCATGGGTGCGAGAGCGCGCGATCCCGCGCTCGGCGAGTGCGGCGTCGAGCCGCGGCTGCGGAGCCGGAACCGTGCCCGCGTCATCCTCAGGCATGGCGCGCCGGCGCGTCTCCGCCCTCGAGCGAGCCCTGCAGTTCGTCATGGATCTGGGCGAAGGCGCTCGCGCGCTGGTCGAGTGGTTGGTCTCCGATCAGGCGAAGGCGCGAGAGCAGCGCGTTCGACTCCTGCTCACCCTCGCTCATCGCCGAGTCCTGCTCATCCACGCGCTCTCCTTTCACTGCCGATTGTGCGTATCCCGCCCATTGCCTGCACGCTACCGCGAGACACCGAGTGCGTCCATGAGGTCCGGTGCCACATCAATTCCGTAGATCGCGAGGCCGGACGTCCAGATCGCCGAGGTCGCCGCTCGAATGAGATCAACGCGCGAACCGGTGCTCTCAAGGTCGACGCGGTTCTCCCGCATCCGCACGACCGCGTCACGCACCTGGAAGCGCCCATCGGAGCTCCTCGTCTCCGGGTACGGCTCGTGAAGGCCGCGAAGATCTTCGAGAATGTAGTCGGGCCGCGAACGTTCGTCCGCAGCGAGAAGTTGCTTCGCCCCGTCCACTCCGGTGAGCACGAACACTGCGGGAATCTGCGCACGATTCGAACCAAGGATGTCGGTGTCGAGCCTGTCGCCGATGAACAGCGGCTTCGAAGCATCGAACCGCCGCACCGCCTCCTGATAGATCGCGACCTCGGGCTTGCCCGCCACGACGGGAAGGCGCCCGACGGCGGAGTGCACCGCCGAGACCAGCGTGCCGTTGCCCGGAGCTATGCCGCGTGCCACAGGGATCGTCCAGTCCGTGTTCGTGGCCACCCACGGAATGCCATCGCCCTCGACCTCGCTGTGCAGCGCGAAGGATGCCTCGGCGAGCTGTTCCCAGCCCACATCCGTCGCGAAGCCCTGGATGACCGCCGCCGGATTGTCGAGAGCGGATGCCGTGGGAACAAAGCCCGCCTTCACCAACTCAAAGGTCAGGCCCTCGCCGCCGACCGTGAGCACCGTAGACCCGGCCGGCACGAGACCGGCGAGCAGTCGCACGGCGGCCTGAGGCGAAGTGACGACATCACTCGGCTCGACCTTGAGGCCCAACTGACGCAGGTGCTCGGCGACGGATGCGTCGGTGCGCGACGCATTGTTCGTCACGTACCCGACGTGCATACGCTCGGCGGCTCGGTTGATGCTCTCGACGGCGTGCGGAATCGCATCGGCACCCTTGTACACCACGCCGTCCAGATCGGCCAGCAACAGATCGACTCCATCGAGAAGACTCGGATGCGTCTCGCTCACTCTTCGCTCGCTCCGTCCTCTGCAGGCAGCTCCTCCTCGATGACCTCCACAACGTCTTCGTCCCCATGTTCGGCGGCAGACAGCGCGGCCGCGGCACGGTCGGAACGCTGCCACCACAGCTCCGCCTCGTCGGTGCGTCCGAGGTCCTCAAGCACAGTTGCGTAGGCATCGAACAGACCGGGGCTGAACGAATACGCCGTCGTCGGATCGAGCTGCGGAATCTCGAGTTCGCCGAGTGCAAGCTCCGGCTGGCCGAGGTCCAGGCGAGCGCCCGACATCGCAATCGCAAGTTCCACCTGCACCTCGACGGGAAGCGTCGAACGCTCGACCGATCGCCCCAACTCAAGGGCTCGATCCGGCCTGCCCAGACCTCGCTCACTGTCCACCATCATCGGGAGTTGATCGTTCTTGCCCGAGATCCGGCGATAGGTGCGCAGCTCGCGGAGGGCGAGCGAGTAGTCGCCGATCGTGTACGCGGTGATTGCGAGCGTCTCGCGCACGACCGCGATGCGACCCGCACGCCTCGCAGCGGAGATCGCGTGCTTGTGCGCGAGCTGCGGGTCACCGTCGATCAGGCGGGCAACCATGACGAGGTGATTCGCCACTCCCTCTGCGTTCTCTTTACTGAGTGTCTTGAGCTGGGATCGTGCGACCCGGTCGAGCTCGCCAGGCTTCACGTCCTCGGCGATGACCGGGTCGTCATGACGCGAGCGAACGGACTGCGTGCCATAGGGGTCGCGGTCGACGGGAGCTTCGCGCTCGCGTGCGGCGCGATCGCCGCGGGCAGGCGCGCCGCCTCGGGTCCAGAGTCGCTTCTCGTCGCTGCCGGAACGCTCGGGCCTCGCGTTGTCACCCTGCGTCGGGCGACCTGCGCGCGGAGTGCCGCGCTCGGGGCGACCACCTGAGGGCCGGCCGCTCGCGGGTCGGCCATTAGTCGGACGGCCGCCGCTGGGCCTCCCGCTCGCGGGCTTGCCGCCGGGCCGCCTGCCACGGTCCCCTGATTCGCTCACAAGAGCCTCCTGTTGTCGATGTCGCCGGCGTTCGACGGCACCGGGTTAAAGCAAAATGGCCACCCTTGCGGGTGGCCATCTTACAAAGAAGTCCGGCGGTGTCCTACTCTCCCACAGGGTCCCCCCTGCAGTACCATCGGCGCAGAGAGTCTTAGCTTCCGGGTTCGGAATGTAACCGGGCGTTTCCCTCTCGCTA
>DATNBR010000033.1:0-24812 GCA_035571875.1 Lacisediminihabitans sp.
CAGAAGAAGATCACGGGGGCGGCGAAACTCGCGGCGAAGACCATGGCCTCGTTCACGTCACCCTGCGTGGTGGCCCCGTCGCCGAAGTAGGCGATCGCGGCCGAGTCAGCACCGTCGAGCGAACAGCCGAGCGCGTAGCCCGTGGCATGCAGGGTCTGGGCGCCGATGATGATCGCTGGGGTCGCCATCCCGATGTCGTAGGGGTTCCAGCCGGACTGTGCGGTTCCGCGCCAGACCCGCATGAGGTCGACCAGTTCGACACCTCGGCAGTACGCGACGGCGTTCTCGCGATAGCTCGTGAAGACGAAGTCGTCGTCGCGCAGGGCTCGCGCCGACCCGACCTGCGCCGCCTCCTGCCCGAGGAGGGGCGGCCAGAGGCCGAGCTGGCCCTGGCGCTGCAGGGCGGTGGCCTCCGTGTCGATGCGGCGCACGACGACGTGATCCTCGTAGAGCGACTTCAGCTGTTCTACGTCGATGTCGGCTATCCAGGGGTCGAAGCGCGGATTGGCCACGCGCTCGCCGGACGGCGTCAGAAGTTGGACTACATCATCCTGAAGCTCGAGAAGCTCGGTTTCCAGGTGATCTGCGGATGCGGTGGTGCGCAACATGGTCTCCCTAGGTCGCCGCCGCCCCGGTGGGTACACCAGGCACAGCACGATCTGTCACGGCCACGGTGGATTGCACCGACGGCCGGCCCCGCGCCTCATTGCTCGGAGTTAAGGCGACGTTACCCGCGAGGCCTGTGAATCACAAGCACCGCGCCCACGCCGCAATCCTGCTCGCAACTCAGGCAATCCGCGCGGAACCGAGCGTGTCCACGCGGTACACGCGTGCATCCGCCGCTCTTTTCCTGAATTATGAACATGCGGATCCAAACAAGGGAGTTTCCGGATGCCAGAAGAAGCAGCGCAGGCCGTACCCCGGCAGAGCGACGTGATCGTGGTCGGTGCTGGCCTCGCCGGGCTTGTCGCGGCGGCGGAGCTCGTCGACGCGGGCAAGCGAGTCACGATCGTGGAGCAGGAGCCGGAGGCGAGCTTCGGTGGTCAGGCCTGGTGGTCGTTCGGCGGACTGTTCCTCATCGACTCGGCCGAGCAGCGCCTCATGGGCGTCAAGGATTCGCTCGAACTCGCGCGCCAGGACTGGTTCGGAACCGCCGGTTTCGATCGGGAGGAAGACGAGTGGGCGCGCCAGTGGGCGGAGGCCTACCTGCGCTTCGCCGCGACCGAGAAGCGAGAGTGGCTGCGCGGCATGGGCGTGAAGTTCTTCCCCGTCGTCGGCTGGGCCGAGCGCGGCGGCTATACCGCCACCGGGCACGGCAATTCGGTGCCGCGATTCCACATCGTCTGGGGCACCGGACCCGGCGTGCTCGGTCCCTTCATCGCCCGCGTGCGCAAGGGCGTCGAACGAGGTCTCGTGACGCTCGCTTTCCGTCACCGGGTCGACGCACTCATCGTCGACGATGGCGCCGTCGTGGGCGTGCGCGGTGCCGTGCTCGCACCGGATGCCGCAGGCCGCGGCGAGGCCAGCAACCGTGACGAGACCGGCAGCTTCGAATCCCGCGCGGCCGCCGTCATCGTCGCGAGCGGCGGCATCGGCGGCAACCACGATCTGGTGCGCAAGAACTGGCCGAAGCGCCTGGGAACACCGCCGAAGGAGATGATCACGGGCGTCCCCGCCCACGTCGACGGCCGGATGCTCGCGATCACCGAACGAGCTGGCGCGCGTCTCGTGAACGAGGACCGCATGTGGCATTACGTGGAGGGCATCCGGAACTACGCGCCCGTGTGGGCGAGCCACGGCATCCGCATTCTGCCCGGTCCGTCGTCGCTCTGGCTCGATGCGACAGGCAAGCGCCTCCCCGTGCCACTGTTCCCCGGCTTCGACACCCTCGGCACGCTCGAGCACATCGTCTCGACCGGGTACGACCACAGCTGGTTCATCCTGACCCAAAAGATCATCGAGAAGGAGTTCGCGCTCTCGGGCAGCGAGCAGAACCCCGACCTCACCGGCAGGGACATCGGACTGCTGCTGCAGCGGGTGAAGAAGGGAGCGCCCGGCCCGGTCGAGGCGTTCAAGGAGAAGGGTGCGGACTTCATCGTCGCAGACACCCTCGCCGAACTCATCGAGGGGATGCAGAAGCTCTCCTCCGAGGTCGCGATCGACGCCGAGCGAGTGGAGGCCGAGGTGCTCGCGCGCGACCGTGAACTCGACAACGACTTCACCAAGGATGCCCAGATCAACGCCATCAGGCAGGCGCGGCACTACCGCGGCGACAAGCTCATCCGCGTCGCGAGCCCACACAAACTGCTCGACCCGAAGGCCGGACCGCTCATCGCGGTGAAGCTGCACATCCTCACTCGCAAGAGCCTCGGCGGCATCCAGACCAACCTCGATGCGCAGGCACTGGATGCCCGGGGCCGACCGATTGCGGGGCTCTATGCCGCGGGCGAGGCGAGCGGATTCGGCGGCGGCGGCCTGCACGGCTACCGCGCTCTCGAGGGCACCTTCCTCGGCGGTTGCCTGTTCAGCGGCCGGGTCGCGGGTCGAGCCGCGGCCGCACTCTGAGGGGCGTCGAGGAATAGAGCCGGCCCGTCGTGGGTTCTGCTCAGCATGAGCAACTGGAACGACACCATCATCGCCGAGTTTCACGACAACGACGGAAAGGTCGGCGGTCCGTTCGCCGGAGCGCACCTGCTCCTCCTGACGACGACGGGCGCGAAGTCCGGGCGGCCGCGCGTCGCACCGATGATGTACTTCACGGAGTCGAACGAGGAGGGCGATTCCGTCTACGTGATCGCCTCGAAGGCCGGAGCACCGACGAACCCCGACTGGTACCACAACCTCGTGGCGAACCCCGAGGTGAAGGTGGAGCAGGCGACCGATTCCGGCATCGTGAGCTACGACGCGACCGCCGAGGTGGTGGAGCGCGCCGAGCGCGACCGACTGTTCGGCGTCTTCAGCGCCGCGAACCCCGGATTTGCCGGGTACCAGGAGAAGACCAGCCGCGTCATTCCGGTGGTCGCCCTACACCGCGCGGCCTGAGGGCTCAGCGCTGAAGGCTCCAGGCGCGCCGCTTGATCAGCACGTGGCCGCGTTTCGTGGTGAGCCGCGTCCACGGACCGGTTTCGTAGACGCGCACCGCGTCATCCGGTCCGAGGAATCCGAGCGTGTGGGCGGCGAAGGCGCCACCTGCCGGTACATACTCGAGCCCCTCGATCGGCCTGCCCCAGACCTCCGTGCGCACCTGGCGCACGAGCTGCTCACCGGTTCCCTCGGGGATCGCGGCGGCCACCTCCTCGATGCCCGCCTTCGCGACGGTCTCGAACCGTGCCTGATCGGCGTCGCCGAGCATCCGCCAGCCGCCCCTCGGTGGGGAAATCGCCGACCAGGTCATCGTGTTGACCTCGATGGGAAGCGTGATGAGCACGGGAGCGCTCGGGTCGGTGATCTCCGACTGTAGCCTCGTGAGGCGCTGCTGAAGCGAGCCGAGCGGCACGACCACGTCGAACTCATCCCTCGTGGTGAGCGCGAAGGTGCGAAGCCCCAGCACGGTCGGGCTCTCGTCGAGGAGGCCGGCCGGATACAGCACGGCGACGTAGACGGCGAGCACCCCGGAGCCCGCGATCAGGCGCACGGAGCCATCCTCCACCCTCGCGGCACGACTGAGGAAGACGTGCAAATCGCCGAGGGAGAGGGAGTCTGCGAGAGAAAGTGTGCGGCTCATGTGCACTCTAAACTACCTACAACGGCGGGCATCCACCTACCCGTGAGGCCCCAAGGCGATTCGCACCGGGAGATTCCATGACCGACCCTCTTGCCAACCTGCTGACGGCGCTCGATCTCACGAACACGCAGGCGCGCACCGAGGAAGACATCTTCATCGGTCCCAGCCAGTGGATGCCGCTCGGTCGCGTCTTCGGCGGTCAGGTGCTTGCCCAGTCGCTCGTCGCGGCGCAACGCACCCTCGCCGAGGAGCGCATCGTGCACTCCATGCACGGCTACTTCCTGCGCCCGGGCAACGTCGAACTGCCGATCACCTTCTCCGTCGACCGCATCCACGACGGTCGCTCCTTCTCGACCAGGCGCACCCAGGCGTATCAGGATGGGCTGCCCATCCTGTCGATGATCGCCTCGTTCCAGGATGAGGAGCTCGGTTTCGAGCACCAGATCGACATGCCCGCCGACCTGCCGCAGCCCGAGTCGCTGCCCTCGGCAGCGGAGGCCCTCGGTGAACTCGACCATCCCGTTGCGAAGTACTGGGCCACCCAGCGCCCCTTCGACATGCGGCACGTGGACAAACCCGTGTTCCTCTCTCCCGACGGCCCGCGCGTGGCACACCAGGCGGTGTGGCTGAAGGCCGTGGGAACGCTGCCCGACGACGCGAACCTGCACCGCGCGGCGCTCGCCTACCTGAGCGACTACTCGATCCTGGAGCCGGTCTTCCGACGGCACGGACTGGCCTGGTCGACGCCCGGGCTCAAGGTCGCGAGCCTCGATCACGCCATGTGGTTCCACCGCTTCGGTCGGGTCGACGAGTGGCTGCTCTACCTGCAGGAGTCCCCGAACGCGACCGGCGGTCGAGGACTCTCGGAGGGTCGCATCTACAGCCGCGATGGCGTACTGCTGGCAAGCGTCGCCCAGGAGGGCATGGTGCGCGCACCGAGGTCGTGAGAGTGTGTGCGGCTACGGCGTTCCGCGCAGCAGCACCTCACCGCTCTCGACCGAGCGCACGTCGACCGCGGCGATCTGCGCCACGCTGAGGCTCGTGGTCCCCGCCGGCTCGGCATTGTGCCCGGGGCCTGCGGTCCAGGTGGCGATCTGCGTGGCGTGGCCGGCGGCATCCGTCACCCACATCGCGTAATACGCCTGTGCGCCGGTCGCGCCGTAGCCCGTCGGTTCGGCCGGACCGTACTTGCAGTCCATCTCTATGCGGGTTCCCCACGACTGAGGAACCAGCCGGATGCTCGCCCTCAGCGGGCCCGGCGCCACCTGGCTGAGAGAAACCGTGCTCGATGCGGGCTCGGCGGACGGAGCCTGCGGCGCCGCGGTAGGAATCAGCTGCGGCACGATGAGCACCGCCGCGAGCGCCGCGGCTGTCGCGAGCCCCGCGAGGGTGATGACGCGCGCGCGACGCCGACGGGTCGCTCGCACGAGCCTCGGAAGCAGCGTGGCCGGCACTTCGTTCGACTCGTCGCTGAGCAGCACGCTCGCCTCACCCGCGGGAACTTTGGCGAGCAGCCCCGGCATCCCGGCGAGCTCCCCCACCGCTGCCGCGCACGAGGCGCAACCCTCGAGGTGCTGCTCGAACTCACGTCGCTCGCTCGCGCTCAGCGAGCCGAGCAGGTAGGCCGCGTCCCAGTCGGCGTACGGATCCATCCCCGCGTTCACTGTGTCACCCCGCGTTCCTGCAGGGCGAGTCGCAGTGCGCGCAGGGCGTAGTGCAACCGCGACTTGACCGTGCCATCCGGGATGTCCAGTTCGCGCGCGATCTCGGCCGTCGACTGACCGAGGTAGTAGGAATGCACGATCACGACCCTGTGCTCTCGACTGAGGGCCGTGAGCGCGTCGGAGACGAGCCAGGCGTCAAGAAGCGCGTCGGTCTGGTCGGCGATGGCTCGCTCCGGCGGGGCGTCCGTGACGATCTCGTTGCGCGATCGCGCGCTGCGGGCGTGATCGACCACGAGGTTTCGTGCCACCGTGAACAGCCAGGCGCGAGCGGAGGTCTCGGACTGGTCGAGCACGCGCGGCCGGCGCCAGGCGCGCAGCAGAGCCTCCTGCACGACATCCTCGGCGAGCTCCCGGTCGCCCGTCAGCCAGACGACGTAACGCCAGAGCGCCGGGGCGTGCTCGTCGTGCAGCACGCGCAGCAGTTCGGCCTGGTCATCCGGCACGGCACACCTCCACTAGAGACCACGTCAGAGCACACGTTCTGGTTCAATCGCGACGGTTCATGAACCAAACACACATGCGGTTCGTGGTTATGGTGAACGGTGCCGATCGCCGTGTCACCGACCACTGTGCCACCGAACCCAGGGATATTGATGAACTCCTCCTCGCCCCTCTCTCGACGCGCCGCTCTCTCGCTGGGCGGAACAACCGTGCTCGGCGGCAGCGCCGTGCTGCTCGCCGCGTGCAGTTCCGGCGGCGGCAAGGCCGGCGCCGGTGGCGCTGGTGCTGCTGGCGGTGGTGCGTCCGGCCCGCAGCTCACGAAGGGTGCCACGGTGCTGAAGCTTGCCGATATCCCCGTCGGCGGCACCGCATCCGCCAAGGTCGAGGGAAAGCCGCTGCTGCTCGCTCAGCCGAGCGCGGGCACGGTCGTGTGCTTCAGCGCGATCTGCACCCACCAGGGATGCGTCGTCGACGCGGCCGCACAGGACTTCGAGTGCCCTTGCCACGGCTCCACCTACGCGACCGACGGATCAGTCACGAACGGCCCAGCGGTCAACCCCCTCGCCAAGGTCGACGTGAAGGTCTCCGGCGACTCGGTGGTTATCGCCTGATGGTCGACTACGAGTTCGCTGGGCTGCCACTGCACGTGCTGCTCGTGCACCTCACGGTCATCGTCGTTCCGGTCGCGGCGCTCGCGACGGTGCTCGCCGCCGCGTGGCCGGCCGCACGGCGGCGCCTGGGAGTCGTCACGCCGATCATCGCGCTCGTCGCCCTCATTGCGGTGCCGATCACCGTCGAGGCCGGCGAATGGCTCGAAGAGCGTGTCGGTGCGACGCCGCTCGTCGCTGCTCACGCCGCGCTGGGAAAGACCCTGCTCCCCTGGGCGGTCGCCGTCTTCATCGTCGCGCTCGCGCAGTGGGCGTGGTTCCGTTTCGGCAGCCCGCGGATGCCCGCGCGGGTCACACGACTCACCGTCACGATCGTGCTCGCGGCCGCCGTCGCGGTGACCGCCGTCGGGTCGGTGCTCACCGTCGTGCAGATCGGCGAGTCTGGAGCGCGGGCCGTGTGGACCGGATCGTTCCAACAGAACCCGAGGTAGGCATCCGTTCGCTGACGGACAGCGTCAGCCGCGCTTGGTGAAGGCCACCGGCTCCTCGACGTAGGGCGCCCAGGTCTCGCGCAGCTCATCCGTGATGCGCTGCGGCGTGCCCGTGGACGCCTTCACCATGACGAGCGTCGTCGCCGCCCTGGTGAACAGCGTGCGCGGCGTGACACCGACGGGCGAGTAGATCTCGTAGCAGATCTCGAGGCTCGCGCCGCCGATGCGCCCGATCCACATCTCGATGTCGATCGGTGCGCGCATGTACGGAATCGGCGCGAGGTATTCGATCTCCTGCCGGGCGATGAGAGTGATGAACTCGGCGCCGGGGCGTGAGTCGAGCACCGCCGTCGCGGCCGCCGCGGTGCTTCCTTCGTCCGGCCGCCAGAACGCCTGGATGCGCGCCTCCTCAAGCAGGCGAAGCATTTCGGCATTGTTGACGTGGGCGTAGGCGTCGAAGTCAGACCACCGCAGCGGGATCGCGAGGTTCAGCCGCGTCACCGCGCTAGTCCCTCGTGAGCTTGCGATAGGTCGAGCGATGCGGCTTGGCCGCATCCGGCCCGAGACGCTCGAGCTTGTTCTCCTCGTACGCCTCGAAGTTGCCCTCGAACCAGTACCAGTTCGCCGGGTTCTCGTCGGTGCCCTCGTAGGCGAGGATGTGCGTGGCGATGCGGTCGAGGAACCACCGGTCGTGAGTGATGACCACCGCGCAACCGGGGAACTCCAACAGCGCGTTCTCGAGGCTGCCGAGGGTTTCGACGTCGAGGTCGTTGGTGGGCTCGTCGAGCAGGAGCAGGTTTCCGCCCTGCTTGAGGGTGAGGGCGAGGTTGAGACGGTTGCGTTCACCGCCGGAGAGCACGCCAGCCTTCTTCTGCTGGTCTGGACCCTTGAATCCGAATTGCGAGACGTAGCCGCGGGAAGGAATCTCGGTCTTGCCGACCTGGATGAAGTCCTGGCCGTCCGACACGACTTCCCACAGCGTCTTGTTGGGGTCGATGCCGCCGCGACTCTGGTCGACGTAGGAGATGTCGACGGTCTCGCCGATCTTCAACTCGCCACTGTCGAGCGGCTCGAGGCCGACGATGGTCTTGAACAGCGTGGTCTTTCCGACGCCGTTCGGGCCGATCACGCCGACGATGCCGTTGCGCGGAAGCGTGAAGCTCAGGCCATCGATCAGGATGCGGTCGTCGAAGCCCTTCTTGAGGTTCTTCGCGTCGATGACCTGCGCGCCCAGGCGTGGACCGACCGGAATGACGAGCTCTTCGAAGTCGAGCTTCCTGGTCTTCTCCGCCTCGTTCACCATCTCTTCGTAGCGGGCGAGTCTCGCCTTCGACTTGACCTGGCGGCCCTTGGCGTTGCTGCGCACCCACTCGAGTTCTGAGGCGAGCCGCTTGGCGAGCTTCGCATCCTTCTTGCCCTGCACCTCGAGGCGGGCGCCCTTCTTCTCCAGATAGGTGGAGTAGTTGCCCTCGTAGGGGTACAGGTGGCCGCGGTCGACCTCGGCGATCCACTCGGCCACGTGGTCGAGGAAGTACCGGTCGTGGGTGACGGCGAGCACGGCGCCGTGGTACTGCGCGAGGTGCTGCTCGAGCCAGAGCACGCTCTCTGCGTCGAGGTGGTTGGTGGGCTCGTCAAGCAGCAGCAGGTCGGGCTTCTGCAGCAGGAGCTTGGTGAGGGCGACTCGGCGCTTCTCACCACCGGAGAGGTTCGCCACCGTGGCGTCCCCGGGCGGGGTGCGAAGCGCATCCATCGCCTGTTCGAGCTGCGAGTCGAGATCCCACGCGTCTGCCGCGTCGATCTCCTCCTGCAGGCTGCCCATCTCGGCCATCAGGGCGTCGAAATCGGCGTCGGGCTCGCCCATGGCGAGCGAGACCGCGTTGAAGCGGTCGACCTTTGCCTTGATCGGCCCAACGCCCTCCTGCACGTTCTCGAGCACGGTCTTCGATTCGTCGAGCTCAGGCTCCTGCATGAGGATGCCTACGCTGTAGCCCGGGGTGAGCCTGGCCTCGCCGTTGCTCGGGGTGTCGAGTCCGGCCATGATCTTGAGGATGGTGGACTTTCCGGCGCCATTCGGGCCGACGACGCCGATCTTCGCTCCCGGAAGGAACGACATCGTGACGTCGTCGAGAATGAGCTTGTCGCCGACCGCCTTGCGGGCGCGCACCATCGAGTAAATGTATTCGGCCATGCTTCGAGTTTAGTTGGAGGCAGACGGTCGACTCGACGTGCATCAGTTGTCTGCGCGAACGCGAGCCACTAGCGGGTGGTGCATGCGGCGCACCGCCGGGGAGACGGCCTAACCTTTGCCGTGCAGCCTCCCGGAACGAATCTGCGCAATCTGAATCCACAGCCGAAGATAAAGGCCACCGAGCGTCGTGAACACAGCGCCCACCAGCGCGGCCACAACAAAGAAGATGAAGAACGCGTCAATACCGACAAAGTGTCCAAAGAAAAAGGCGCTCAGCCCGGCAATCAGAAGGATCAGACCGACTGCTAGCAAAACGACACTCATCATCGCCGCGAAGCAAAGTTTGCCCGACAAGCTCTTGCGCGCAGGAGTCATGCGCCAATTGTTACTCAAATTGCGAAGGGTGAAGTTGGATCTTTTTGTAATAGGTGCGGCCGATTGTATTCGGCCATGGCTCTAGTCTACGAAAGACGCGGATGCCCCCAGACCCGCGCTCGCTCCCGCTACCAGTCGATCGGTCGCGTCTGGCCCACGAGGCAAGCGCCGCTCGACAGCGCCGCCTGGATCGAACTCGTGTATTCGGAGCCGCTGAACTGCCCGAGCAGGCACTCAGTGCCGATGCGCACCGAGAACAGCACCGAGTCCACCGCGCGATTGATCGTCGTCCTGTCGGGCGTCAGTTGCATGTTCGCGCGGTCGAAGCCGGCGGCCACGAGCGCGTCGATGACGTCCCTGCCACCCGCCGACGCATTCGCCGCGAGCACTCCGCGGCTGACCGCGTCGAAGACCGGCTTATTGCCCTTCGCCGTTCCATTCGGGTAGTACTTCGGCGCCGGCGTGGGCGTGGCGGCGGGCCGCGCGGACGCCGAGGCTTCCGCCGTCTGGGAGGTCTTCGACGCGGCGGGAGCGGCCGAGCAGCCGGCGAGCGGGAGGACGAGGATGGCGGCGCCGACGAGGGCGGCCGAAAGTCGCTGCCTGCCCATCGTCATTTCCTCTCGGCAACGGCTGGCGAAGAGCCGGTGCATCACCGCATCGCCGGACGCGGCCGAGCGGTCGCAAAGAGTCTACGGGCACGACTCGTGCTGCCGTGCCCGCCGCCACTCCTGCGCCTCAGAACGGCACCGCGACGCTCTCCGCATCCGCGGGCTGTGACTCCTCGGCCTCCGGCGCCGCCTCCGTCGGGAACTCGGTCGACGAGGTTCCCGCGGTCGCGTCCGCCTCGGACGACTCCACGTTCTCGGTGCGCGCCGGAGCGCTGACGATGGTGCGGGAGAACGCGGTCGTGCCCCAGCTCAGGTCGTGGCCCACGGCATCCGCCTCGACCTCGATGGTCGTGCCGGAGCGATCGCCGACCTCCCAGCCGCGGATGCGAAGGCGCCCGGAGACGATGACCCGGTCGCCCTTGCTCACGGAGCCGGCCGCGTTGAGCGCGAGCTGGCGGAAGGTCGTGATGGTGAACCAGTTGGTTTCGCCATCCGCCCACCTACCTTGCGCGCGATCGAAGCGACGATGGGTGGAGGCCAGCCTGAAGCTGGTGATGGGCAGTCCTTCGCCCGTGATGGTGTGCCTCGGTGGCGTGGCCACGAAGCCGATGAGAGTGATGTTGTCTGTCATGCCGACAGTGTTGCCGAGCGAGTCCACGCCAAGGGTGGCTCGCCTACGAACTGGGGACGACCCAGCCGAGCACGCGGTGGTTGAGGAGCGGAGCCTAGTGCTCGGTGCGGCTAATGCTCGGTGAACTCCGGCCACTCGGAGCCTGGCTCAAGGCTCGCGTGAAGCGCGCTCTTGACGACCTCGAGCGAGGGGTAGGTGCCGCGATAGTCCTCATCGCTCAGCAGCTTGAAGGTGTAGCCGTCGTCGGTCTGGTGGATCGAGCCGACCGCACCGGCCGGCCCCGAGGCTACCCAGGTCTTGACGATGTTCGTCTCTGTCGCCATCCCGGACACTCCTTTCACGACCCGCCACGATCGGCGGGTACCGCCACGAACTTCTCTACGTCGAGCCTACGTGGTTCGACTCGGGGAAGCCATGGTCCACGGGCAGTGTCAGGGGGCCGCTTTAGGCTGGAGGTATGGGATCCCATTACAACGCCGCGACTGACCGCTACGACTCCATCGAATACAAGCGGGTGGGGCGAAGCGGGCTCACGCTCCCCGCGGTGTCCTTGGGCCTGTGGAACAACTTCGGCACCGATCGTGCGCTCGACACGCAGCGCGCAATTCTCCGTCGCGCCTTCGATCTCGGCGTGACCCACTTCGACCTCGCCAACAACTACGGCCCTCCGGCCGGCGCCGCCGAGAGCAACTTCGGCCGAATCTTCGCCGAAGACTTCCGTCCGTATCGCGACGAACTGATCATCTCCAGCAAGGCCGGCTACGACATGTGGAGCGGCCCCTACGGCGACTTCGGCTCGCGCAAGTATCTGCTGTCGTCGCTCGACCAGAGCCTCTCGCGACTCGGCCTCGACTACGTTGACATCTTCTACTCGCACCGACCCGACCCGGAGACTCCGATCGAGGAGACGATGGGTGCTCTCGCAACGGCGGTCACCTCGGGCAAGGCGCTCTACGTCGGCATCTCCAATTACAACCCGGAGCAGACCCTCGCGGCGCACAAGGCACTGGCCGAGCACAGGATTCCGCTGCTCATCCACCAGCCGCGCTACAACATGTTCGACAGGCACATCGAGAACGGACTGTTCCCGGTGCTCGACCAGCTCGGCATGGGCAGCATCGTCTTCTCGCCGCTCGCCCAGGGCCTCCTCACCGATCGCTACCTCGCGGGGATTCCCGCAGACTCGCGTGCCGCAGAGGGCCGTTGGATGACCGAGAAGAACATCGACGAAACATACCTCGAGCGCGCCAGGGCCCTCAATGAGATCGCTCGGGGGCGCGGGCAGAGCCTTGCACAGCTCGCCCTGAGCTGGGTGCTGCGTCAGCCGCAGGTCACGTCCGCGCTCATCGGGGCAAGCAGCGTTGCACAGCTGGAAGACAACCTCGGCGTGCTCTCCGCAGCGGCCCTCAGCGCCGACGAAATGGCGGCGATCGAGCCGTTCGCCGTGCACGGCACCGGCACCGGCACCGGCACCGACTAGCTCCTCACTCAAGTCGAATTCGGATGCGACACCCGTTCGCAGTTTCCGGCTCTATTGTTATGACAGATGCGCCGCGGGGCGCCACGAAGCGAAAGCGAACACATGGGGAAATTGGTATACGGTGCTGGGGCCGTCGAGGTCGAATTCGACGATAGGGCGCTTCTCCATCTGCAGATCGTCATCGCGAACAAGCTGCGCCTCGGCGAGAGCTTCATGTTCAGCTGGAGGGATGACATCTCGGTGGGCGACGGACGCTCCACCATTTGGATCGATCGTGGCATCCCGCTGCACTTCAAGTTCTACGGCAGCAAGGTTCCCGCGGTGAACCCGCAGTGGCTTGATACGCTCGGCGCCTCCGCCAATAGCGGCACCGGACTGCTGCTGTCGCCAGAGCCCAACGGTCCCGGCTCATAGGGCGCAGGCGCGGGGAGTCTCGTCAGGTCTGCGGGTATTCGGGCAACGGCTCGATATCGGCGGGCATACCCTTTCCGCCGACCGGCGGGAACGCGGGCACGGGAAAGCGGCGCGCTTCTTCGTCGCCGACGATCCCATCCGCGTATCGACTCTCGAGTTGAGTTGCCGGACCGAGCAGGATCGTACGATCGACCACGACACCGTTCTGCTCGAGTACGGGAACGCTGACGCTCACGCTCGTCTCTGCCCGGATCACATATTGGGCGTAGTCCAGCAGCGCTTCCGCGACCGCGCTGCCGGTCATCAGAGCCTCACCCGCATAGGTCACCCGTCTCATACCATTCACATTAGGCAGCCGACGAAGAAGGCAGTACCCCTTGCGGACACAGCGCCGACGTGCATACGGTGCAGCCGCACAAAGCTGAGCGATACCGGGCCTCTCCGGACGGCTCGGCGGCGCTTGATGTACGTCGCCTTTTGATACTCTGAGCACGGCTCCGGGCTTGATAGACAGGAACATGCAATGGGAACAATTTTCTACGGTGACGCGCGCTATCCCGTGCCGGTGGAAGACCGTGCCCTCGCTCATCTGAAGAGCGTCATCGTCGCGCGGCTGCGACGGGGTGAGTCCTGCACGTTCTCGTGGCACCCCGAGGGTCAGGACCACCGCGAAACGATCTGGATCGCGCAGTACATTCCGCTCAACTTCGTGTTCGAGACGGCAGAACGCCCCCGACTCAACCGCAACTGGATCGAGCTCATGGTGCAGGCCGCCGCAAGTCCCGCCGGTCTCTACGAGATGCCGGAGCCACCGGAAGGTGAGCCGACGGAATAGGCTCCTGGAGCTTCGTCACGACTGAAACCGGATGTCGGTGGTCGACCGTAGTGTCGCCTTGTCCCACTAGATCGGCCGGCTTCACCGAAGGACGTTCATGACAACTCTGGCTTTCATCGACAACGACTTCGCCCGCACTCCCCTCGTTCGCCCGGGCATCTCGATGGTGCAGGTGCACGACGAGCTCTGGCGCCTCACACGGCCGGAGGGCGAGGTGCTCGGGTACATCGAGAGGTTCGCCGAGCCGAGAGGCGAACGATTCCGCGCCAAGAGACTCAACTCCGTGCGTCGTCGCTTCCTCGTTCTCGGCGAGTTCTGGAGCATCGACGACGCGATCGACTGCTTTCGCTTCAACTGACCTTCTTTGAAGACTCGCCCCCGGGCTGAACTCGAGTGCGGGGCGCGCGGGTTAGGGTGCCGACATGCAGTGGTGGAATAACTTCGTTGACTGGTTCGGTTCCGACGACGGGTGGCGTGTCTTCTCGACAGCCATCCTGCCGTTCATTGCGATCATCGTCGCCGGCGCCATCGCGGCCGGCATCGGGCGGGCATCCACTCGCCGTGTCATCGCGCTGAGCGACCGTGAGGTGCGCATCGCCGCCGTGACGACTCTGTTGTCAGCGGCGCGAAGGGCATCGATCTGGAACACCCTCTCCGCCGGCGAACAGCCCGCCGCAGACCAGGCCGCCATCGACGCCGAGATTCGCCTGCGCCTGCTCGGCGTGCCGGGCGCGGCTCTCGCCTCGGAGTGGACGGCCCACGAGATCGCCGATATGAAGCGCAACTCTGTGTCGTTCAGCTTCCAGGCCGAGCAGACGCTGCTCGTCGTGCGCGACCGTCTCATCGAGTGGCAGGCTCGCCCGTCGCGAGCCAAGCGACTGTTCAAAAACGACCTCGACACGTGGGCCTACGAGTCCTCGCTGAGCGACCAGGACCTCGTGCACCAGCAAAAGGCGTGGTCAGCCCAGCAGGCCGCAACGTCCACCGTGCCGACCGGCACCTCGTCGACCGCTGCGACGACATCCACCGCCTCGAGCACCCCATCCACCGCGCCGACCGCGGCGCCCCGATCCTCGCTCGCACCGTCGCTCTCGGAGCCCGAAGTGCAGGCGAGCACTCCGGCTAAGCCCGCCCAGGATGAGTTCCTGTCGCGGCCGGTCTCGGCGACCGATGTGAGCAAGCGCATCGCTCCACCGGAAGAGGACCCGGCGCTCTGAGCCGCTAACACTCTGATTCGCTAACTCTGAGCCGCTAAGACTCGGAGCCGCTAAGACTCTGCGACTCGGCAGCTCAGCGCGTCGACGCTGTCACCCCGTCACGCTGCGGCGCGCCGGCCTCCCAGCGCTGACCGTAACGGACCAGCGGATGCATGGCCGAAACGAGGTCGCGACCGCGCGCTGTCAGCCCATAGCGCACCGACACGGGTGTAGTCGGCTCGACCGTGCGGTCGATGAGTCCTGCCGACTCGAGTTCCTTGAGACGCACGACGAGCATGCGATCGGAGACACCGTCGACAAGGTGTCGGATGTCGCTGAAGCGGCTGACATCACGTGCCAGCGCCAGCAGAATGGCGCTGCTCCAGCGTCTGCCCACCATTTCCAGGGTGCCGCTGACCCTCCGGCATTCCTCGTCGTCGATTGACGTCCAGTCCGACATGAGATGGCCTCCACTTATCTGAAGTAAGCAGCTTACCACGTGCTTGCACCCCGCGCAGGGTGGTCCGAGACTGTGTTCATGCCTGATTATGGTCATCCCCTGAAGTTCGGGACCTTCCTCTCCCCCGTCAACAAGCCCGTCGAGCAGCCCGTGCACCTGGCCGAGCTCTCTGAGCGCCTCGGATTCGATCTCGTGACGTTCCAGGATCATCCGTATCAGCCGTCGTTCCATGACACCTGGACGCTCCTGACCTGGGTCGCCGCGCGCACGAACCGCATCACCCTGTCGGGCAATGTGCTCAACTTGCCCCTGCGGCCGCCCGCCGTGCTGGCGAGGGCCGCGGCAAGCCTCGACCTGCTCTCCGAGGGCAGGTTTTCGCTCGGTCTCGGGGCCGGAGGCTTCTGGGACGCGATCGAGGCGATGGGCGGTCGCAGGCTGACCCCCGGCCAGGGGGTCGATGCGCTCAGCCAGGCGATCGACATCATCCGTGGAATCTGGGATCCGGGTCAGCGCGGGCCGCTGCGCGCCGGCGGCGAATGGCACCGGGTGGACGGAGCCAAGCCCGGCCCCGCGCCAGCGCACGAGATTCCGCTCTGGATCGGAGCCTACAAACCGCGGATGCTGCGCCTCGTCGGTCGCAAGGCCGACGGCTGGCTGCCCAGCCTCGCGTACCTGCAGGACGGCGGCCTCACATCCGGCAATCAGGTCATCGACGAGGCGGCGGAGGCCGCCGGGCGAGACCCGCGCGAGATCACCCGACTCCTGAACGTGCCGCCGAATGTGCCAGCCGAGGAACTCGCGCGCCTTGCACTCGAGGACGGCGTGAGCACGTTCATCATCGCGAGCGACGACCCTCGAATGCTCGAACAGTTCGCAGGCGACGTAATGCCCGCCGTGCGCGAGAGCGTGGCGGCGGCGCGTGACGCTCGCGGCATCGCCGTGGGCACTCGCGTTCGGAACAGTGCCGCGCTGGCGCTGCGCGCATCCGGGATCGACTACGACGGCATCCCGACCTCGCTAACCGGCTCCGCGGTCGAACCCGGCGACGCGGCCTACGCGCGCTACCGCTCGACGTACCTGAGGGAGGGCGCACCCGGACTCGTCCTGCGCGCCTCGACCGTTGATGAGGTGCGCGATGCGGTGACCTTCGCCGCCCGCCATCGCGACGTGCCACTCGGAATCCTGAGCGCGGGGCATGGCATCTCCGGCCACTCGATAAACCGGGGCGGTCTGGTCATCGATGTGAGCGCACTGTCCCAGGTGGAGGTGCTCGACGCCGAGAGTGGACACGTGCGAGTGGGACCTGGCGCGCGATGGGCGGATGTCGCCCAGACCCTCGCGCCATACGGCCTCGCGATCTCGAGTGGAGACTACGGCGGGGTCGGCGTGGGCGGCCTTGCGACAGCGGGTGGGGTCGGTTGGCTCGCGCGCGAGCACGGGCTGACCATCGACCACCTCCGCGCCGTGGATGTCGTGCTCGCCGACGGCACGCTCGCCCACACCAGTGAGACCGAAAACCCCGACCTCTACTGGGCTATGCGCGGTGCCGGCGCCAACTTCGGCGTGGCGGTGTCGTTCGACTTCACCGCGGTGAGAGTGGGCGAGGTCGGGTTCGCGCAGTTAGCGTTCGACGCGAGCGATACCGCGAACTTCCTGCAGGGTTGGGGGCGGTTCATCGAGTCGTCCGATCGCTCGGTCACCGGGCAGGTCATCCTCGGCGCGCAGAGCGGCGGACGGGTCACGGCGCAGGCCATGCTCGTCGTCGACAGCAGCGATCCCGACGAGATCATCGCACGCCTGCGGCCGCTCGAGCAGCTCGCTCCGCTGGTCGACCAGACAGTCTCCCTCGCGCGCTATGAGCAGATCATCGGGGTCTTCGATTCCGATCACCCACAGCGCGGTCGAGGAGAACCGCTCTCCCGCTCGGGACTGATCAACCACATCACCCCCGAATTCGCCGAGGCGGTGAGCGATCTCCTCGATACCGGAGCGACGCACTTCTTCCAGCTTCGCGCAGTGGGTGGCGCGGTCGCCGACGTGCCAGCCGACGCGACAGCCTACGGATGGCGGAACGCGAACTTCTCCGTGGTGGCACTCGGTTCACGCGCCACCGGTCTGAACGAGCGCTGGGTCTCACTTCTCCCCCACTTCGACGGCCTCTATCTCAGCTTCGAGGCCTCAGCGGCCGCCCCGCCCATCGACCTCGCGTTTCCGCCGCGGCACCTCGAACGGCTGCGCGAGCTCAAGCGGCGCTACGACCCCACGGGGCTGTTCCGCGACAACTTCTTCATCGCTCCGCTCGCAGACGATGCCGAGGAATCGGAACCCACCGAGCTGAGCGCCTGACCACGCCGGCATTCGGATGCGCGGCCGACCTGGTGCCCCCGGCAGGATTCGAACCTGCGACCAAGAGATTAGAAGGCTCCTGCTCTATCCCCTGAGCTACGGAGGCGGGGAAGCGGTTAAGGATACCGCAGGGCCTTGAGGAGACCGCTCAGACCGCCTTGGCGAATGCCGTCAAGACCTGGTTGACGGTGGGCACTCCCTCGGCGCGGAAGACCTCGTCACCGTCGTCTGTGCACACGATCACGGTGGGCGTCGAACGGATGCCGGCGCGCTCGGCTTCCTTCGCGTCCCGCACGATATCCAGTTCAGCTATCTTCGCGGCGGGCACGAGCCTCGCGGCCTCGGCGAGCGCGGCGCGCGTGATCATGCACGGTTCACAGAATGCCGACGCGAAGAAGATTGCTTGCACGCTGGCTCCAACCCCGCGGGCGCGCGGAGGATTCCCTACTGCCTGCCGCCGCGGTCTTCCGGGTCCTCGACCGGCTCGCTGTCCGCGGCATCGAAGGTGTATGTCACCTGGTACTGCCCGCCGATTTCGCGCCAGTCGCCCGCGTTGTAGTCGATCAGCGTCTCTTTGCCGTCGACGGCGGTGATCACGGTGATCTCGCTGTCCCAGCTGCCATCCGTGCTGATGCGGGTGTCGGTACGGCCGTCATTCGGACCGCCCTTGTAGAGCACGATGTACTCGTCGCCGCGGGTAAGGGTGGGGGTTTCGTCGCTCATGGTCTCATTCTCGCATTGGATGTCGAGAAGACGCCGACACTGGAAACATAACCTAGCTATATAGATGGGTTATATAGTTAAGCAATGGCGAACGTCACCACCCTCATCCACGAGGTCATCGTAGCGGCGCATCGGCTCACCAGAATCGCGGCCCAGTCCACCGGCAGCACAACGCCCGCGGCCGTGTGGAGCACGCTCTCGATCCTGAGCACGGATGGCCCCCTCCGCATAGGCGATCTGGCCAGGGCGGGGCGCGTCAGCCAGCCGAGCATGACGAAGCTGCTGCACCAGCTCGTCGAAGACGAACTCGTGTATCGCATCGCAGACGTCGACGATTCGCGCGCCTGGCTCATCGACATCGGCCCCAAGGGAACCGCGGCACTCGAAGCCTGGCGCGTGCGCCTCGGCGAGGAACTCGGCCCGCTCTTCGCCGACCTCACGCCGCAGGAGACCAGGACCCTGCAGGACGCGGCGCGCATCCTCACCACTCGTACCAAGACAAACAGGAAGGTGGCCTGATGGCCAAGCAAGGCACCGAATCGACCGGGAGCATCCTCAAACAGCCCAAACAGGTGTGGGCCGTAGGCTTCGCCTGCGTCATCGCGTTCATGGGTATCGGCCTCGTCGACCCGATCCTGCCCGCGATCGCGGACAAGCTCGACGCCACTCCCACGGAGACAGAACTGCTGTTCACGAGCTACCTTCTCATCACGGGGCTCGCCATGCTCTTCACGAGCTGGATCTCCAGCCGCATCGGCGCCAAGCGCACGCTCATGATCGGGCTCGCGCTCATCGTGATCTTCGCCTTCGCAGCTGCCCTCAGCGGCAATGTCGAGATGATCATCGGCTTCAGGGCGGGCTGGGGACTCGGCAATGCGCTGTTCATCTCCACCGCGCTCGCGACGATCGTGGGTGCCGCGAGCGGCGGCACCTCATCCGCGATCATCCTGTACGAGGCGGCGCTGGGTCTCGGCATCGCGATCGGGCCACTCCTCGGCGGACTGCTCGGAAGCATCAGTTGGCGCGGACCGTTCTTCGGCACCGCGATCCTCATGGCTATAGGTTTCATCGCGATCGTCGTGCTGCTGGGCAAAGACGACGCGGCAGAGCGCATTCCCGTGAAGTTCTCGGCGCCGTTCCGAGCACTCGGCAACCCCGCGCTCGCAGTGCTCGCCGCCGCGGCCCTGTTCTACAACATCGGCTTCTTCGTACTGCTGGCCTACACGCCGTTCCCGCTGCACATGAACGCGATCGGCCTGGGCCTCACCTTCTTCGGATGGGGCGTCGCCGTCGCGGTCACCTCGGTCTGGGTCGCTCCCCTTCTCACCGCGGCGATGAAGCGCACGACCGTGCTGGCTGTCGTCCTTCCGCTCCTCGCTCTCGACCTGGTCGCCGCGGGGGTGTTCATCAGTTCGCAGCTCGGACTCGTGATCGCGGTGATCGTGGGCGGCCTGCTGCTCGGTGTTCTCAACACCGTGCTCACGGAGTCTGTCATGGAGGCAACGGACCTGCCGCGCTCGGTAGCGTCATCCGCTTATTCGGCCGTGCGGTTCCTGGGCGGTGCCGCTGCGCCGCCGCTCGCCGCGGAGCTCGCGAAGATCTTCCTGCCCGACACGCCGTACTACTTTGCGGCAGGGTCGGTGCTTGTCGCGATGATCATCGTGCTCTGCGGCGTGAAGCTGCTGTCGCGAGTCAACGGCGGTGCGGAGCCCGCGCTCGTCGAGGCTGAGGCGATCGGTGTCGGCGATGCGTGACGACACGCGCCCGCACGGCGGCGTCGCGGCCCGGCGATAGGATCGAAAAATGCCCAACAACACTGATCGTCTCGTCTGGATCGACTGCGAAATGACCGGGCTCGACGTGGGGATCGACGAACTCGTCGAGGTGGCCGTGGTCATCACCGACTTCGATCTGAACATTCTCGACCCGGGTTTCGACATCGTCATCAAGCCAGGGCAGGCGGCGATGGACAACATGGGCGACTTCGTGCGTGCGATGCACACGGAGTCGGGCCTGCTCGAGGCGATCCCCGACGGCGTGAGCCTCGCCGAGGCCGAGACCGCGGTGCTCGACTACATCAAGACGCTCGTGCCCGGCGAACAGCAGGCACCCCTCGCGGGCAACACGATCGGCACCGATCGCACCTTCCTCGCGAAGTACATGCCACTCGTCGATGGCCACCTGCACTACCGCAGCGTCGATGTCTCGTCGATCAAGGAACTCTCGCGCCGGTGGTTCCCGAGGGTGTACTTCAACGCTCCCGCGAAGAACGGCGGACACCGTGCCCTCGCCGACATCCTCGAGTCGATTCGCGAACTCGAGTACTACCGTCGCGCCGTGTTCACCTCAGACCCGGGCCCCACGACCGAGCAGGTGCAGGCAATCTCGGCCGAGGTCATCGAGGGATTCGCCAAGCACCTGTGACGGACCTCGTGAGAGCGTGACAAAAATCGCCCGCGGGCTGTATTAGACTCGTCAGGCTGCCTCTTCGAGGCCGGCATGGTGGTCGTAGCTCAGTTGGTAGAGCGCTGGCTTGTGGAGCCGGATGTCGCGGGTTCGAGCCCCGTCGATCACCCCCAGTGAGATACATCCAGAATGGCCCCGCTTCGTGCGGGGCCATTTCTCATGCGGTCGCTATCTCGCCGCAGGTCGTGTGTCAGGCTGGAGTCATGCCCCAGACCCTCGAGCGCACGGAACTGCACGAGCAGACGGTCATCGAGACCCCGTGGGTCACGATCGTCTGGAACGACCCCGTCAACCTCATGAACTACGTCTCCTACGTGTTTCGCAGCTACTTCGGGTTCTCCCGCGAGGAGGCGGAACGGCGGATGCTGCAGGTGCACAACGAGGGACGCTCGGTCGTCGCGACGGGCCCGCGCGAGGAGATGGAGCGGCACGTCGAGGCGATGCACGGCTACGGACTGCTCGCCACGGTTGCGAAGGCCGACTCGTGAGGGGTTTTCGCACCGAGCCGGACGGAACGGTGTCCGCCGAACTTACGATCGACGAGGTCGCGATCCTGCTCGATCTCACCAGCCAGTTCTCCGAACTGCTGCGCCAGCGACCGGCGGGCGACGAGGCGATCGACCGCCTGCTGCCCGACGCGTATCCGGATGACGCCTCGGCATCCGCAGAATTCAGGCGGTTCACCTCGGACGGCCTCGTTGACCGCAAGCTCGCCACCGCCGGCATCCTGCTCGAGTCGATCCGGGTTGCGGTCGCCGAAAGCACAGCGGCGGGAGCGACCGGGGAGCAGGCCACCGTGCTGCGACTGGACGCCGCCGCCGCGCAGTCCTGGCTCACCGCGATCGGGGACCTGCGCCTGACGATCGCGTCGCGCCTGGGGATCGAGGAGGACGGCGACGGCGGCGCTCCAGGCGAGGCGATGACCGAGGTCTACGACTGGCTGGGCTTCGTGCAGGGCTCGCTCGTCGACGCCCTGGACGGCGACCAACCGTGAACGACGTGGATGCCGAGGAGTTCGAGCGCCTGGTGATCGCCGAACTCGACCTCCTGCCCGACGACATGATGGACGGGCTGCAAAACCTGTCGTTCACCGTCGAGGACCTTCCGGGCAACGGCGACGAGCACCTGCTCGGCCTCTATCACGGCGTCGCACTCACCGAGCGCGACAACTACGGCTACGGCGAACTGCCCGACCTGATCACGCTCTACCGGTTGCCCCTGCTGGCCGTGAGCCGCGACCTCGAGGAGCTGCGGCGTGAGATCCATGTGACGCTCGTGCACGAGATCGGCCACTTCTACGGGCTCGACGACGAGGAGCTGCACAAGCTCGGCTGGGCCTGAGGCTCACGGCTCCTCGCACCACGCTCCCTCCTCGCGCCAGTAACCGGTTCGCCGCGGCAGTAACTGCCGGCGCGCGGAGGCGGTTACTGGCGCGGCGAGCGCGCGAGCGACACGGCGCGCCAGCGCGTCACGGCGCGCGAGCGACACGGCGCGCCAGCTCAGGCGCCCACGACCGTGCGGCCGTCGACGATCAGGTTGGCGAGAGACTGCGGATGCTCGCGGGCGATGAAGCCGCGCTCCTGCGCCGCCCAGCGGTCCCAGAACGGCCGATAGGCGTCGCCGTCGCGAGCGAGCGCGCGTCGCTTGCGCTCCTGCGCGTCGAGTTCCACCCAGAGAGCGAAACCTGCCAGTGCACGATTGGAACGGCTGAGAGCCCCGCAGCCCTCGATGAGCACCGGGCGCCCGGGGTCGATCGAGTGCCACTCGGCCGGCGCATCCGTGACCCAGTCCCAGCGCTGCCAGCGCGGCTCTCGCCCGTCCGCGAGGGGACCCAGCACGTTGTCTCGCAGGTGGTCGCTCGCCGCGCGGAGCCCGTCCCACCCCGGGTAGATGTCATCGAGCCGGATGAGCGAGACGACGCCGGGGTAGGCCGCGACCAGGGCGAGGGCGAGCGTCGTCTTGCCGGAGCCGGAGCGGCCGTCGAGCAGCACAACAGGGCGATCGGCGGATGCGGCGATGAGCCCCACGAGCACATCGACATCCGCGGGCACGGTCTGCGGTGCCGCGGGAGCGGTTGAGTCACGCAAGCACGAACTCCCAGCTGCCGAGCGAGACGGCGACGGCGATCGCCACCGCCGCAATGGCACCACCGATGCCGATCATGAGCAGCTCGCGCGCCCCGAACGGCGAGGGGCGAGCCCAGCTCCGCGGGATGTCGGAGCCGAAGCCCTTCGCCTCCATCGCGGTCGCGAGCTTACTGCCACGCCGCACCGCGATGACGAGCAGGGCGAAGGCCTGACCGCCGAAGCGACGGATGCGGCCGCTGTCGCCGACCCCGCGAGCGCGGCGAGCGAAGGCGAGCTGCCGCCAGTCCTCGATGAGCACGCCCACGAGGCGGAGCGCCGCGAGGCCGCCGAGTACGAAGCGTGCGGGCAGGCGGAGAACCTGGCTCAGCCCATCCGCGAGGTCCGTGGGATCGGTCGTCGCGAACAGCACGATGCCGGGGAGCCCTATGGCGAGAATGCGCAGCGCGATGGCCACGCCGAGCGTGAGCGAGCCCTCGGTGACGCTCACAAAACCGAACTGCCACAGCGCCGCGCCCTCGTCGCGGCCGTACAGCACGGTTGTGACGCCCGCGAGCGGCGCGGCGATCCAGAGCGGAGCGGTGCGCACGGCGAGCTGGCGGAGGCCGAGTCCACCCCAGAAGAGAAGCACCGCTTCGAGAACGAGGGCGACGGCCGCCGAGATCCAGTCGATCGAGAGCAGGAGTGCGACGCTGAGGGTCACCGCCGCGAGGAGCTTTGCGACGGGGTTGATCCTCGCGATCAGCGAGGCGGCGATGACGGGCGTGACGACGCTCATCGGGCGACCAGCGCTCCGGTCGCGCCGAGGAAGGCCGAGTGGGCGCCGAGCCTCGGTTCGAGGCGAAGTTCCACGTCCGCGAGCGCGTTCACGAACTCGGCGTCGTGGGTGACGGCGACGACGGAACTGCCCGCCTCGAGCAGTTCGGCGAGGAGTGCCACGAGCTCCTGCCAGGTGCGTGAATCCTGCCCGAAGGTCGGTTCGTCGAGCACGAGCACTCTGGGAGCTGTGGCGAGCACCGTCGCGACGGAGAGTCGGCGCTTCTCGCCACCGGAGAGGGTGAACGGGTTGGCGCCCGCGAGCGCGTCGAGCCGCAGCCGCGCGAGCAACCGATCGACGCGCTCGGTGACCTCCGGCTCGGCGAGTCCCAGTGCGCGCGGCCCGATCGCGAGCTCCGCGCGCACCGTCGCGGCAAGGAACTGGTGCTCCGGATTCTGGAACACGGTGCCGATGCGGGTGAGCAGTTGACGCGACTTCCAGGCATGCGGATGCGGGCCAGCGCCGGCCGAGAGCACCTCACTCGCTTCGACCGAACCGGATGCCGGCGGCAGCAGTCCCGCGAGCGTGAGCGCGAGGGTGGACTTTCCGGCCCCGTTGACCCCGGTGATCGCGGTGGCGAGGCCCGCGTCGACGGACAGTGCGATGCCCGCGGTCGGTGCCTCGGCATCCGGTCGCCTGCGCCTGGGCCCTCGTCCGATGCCGAGGGAGACGGTGGCCAGAAGGGTGTCGCCCGGTGGCGTCGTGCCGGGCACTCGCGACGGCAGGCTGGGCGGAAAGCCGGGCACCCACACGCCGGCCGCAGCGAGTCGCTCCCCCTCCCCCCGCAGCACCTGGGCCGTCGGCCCGTCGGCGAGGATGCCGCCGTCGGCGCCCAGCACGACCACCCGATCGACGATGTCGACCCAGACCGACACTCTGTGCTCGATCACGACGAGGGTCGTGGTGCGATCCTCCACGGCGCGGGCGACCGAGTCTCGCACCTCGGCGATGCCCTCCGGGTCGAGGTTCGCGGTCGGCTCGTCGAGCAGCAGCAGTCCCGGCCGCATCGCGAGCGCCCCGGCGAGTGCGAGGCGCTGCTTCTGGCCGCCGCTCAGTGACGAACTGGGGTGATCCAGGGGAAGGTCGAGCCCGACAGCGTCGAGAGCGGCCCCGACCCGACGCCAGATCTCCTCACGGGGAAGACCGAGGTTCTCGCATCCGAACGCCACATCGTCGCCGATTCTCGCGAGCACGACCTGCG
>DATNBR010000034.1:0-9476 GCA_035571875.1 Lacisediminihabitans sp.
TCATCCCGTCTATGTTCTCCATCTGAAATACACTTCAGCCATGGTGAACAACGACATCAGCAGCGAAGCATCGAGTTCCGATATTCAGGCAGTGGCCCGCGTCGGCCAGATCTGCGCCCTGTTCGGTCCGCACACGACCGAGCTCACGGCAGCGGCCGTGGCAGAGCAGCTGAACCTGAATCGGACCACCGCATATCGCTACTGCGTGTCGCTCGTGGCGGCCGGGATCCTTGAGCGTGGGCCCGGCAGGGGCACCTTCACCCTCGGAGGGCTCATGCTCGAGCTCGGCATTCATGCCCTCGGTCGCCGGCGCGTGGTCGAGATCGCCCCGGCTCACCTCAGGGAGCTGAGCGCCGTCGTCAGGATGACGGCGGTACTCGGCCTCTGGGGCGCCCGGGGCCCGGTGGTCGCCCTCGTGCAGGAGGACGTGAGCCGTGCGCTCGTCGTGACGGTTCACCCCGGTACTCAGCTCGACGCCAGCGCGGCCCAGATGATCGTGCACCTGGCACACCAGTCCGACCCACACGCGATCGACAGGATCGCCGCGGGACTCTCGAACGCCGAGCGCAGCGAACTCGAGGCGGCGGTCTACGCCGCCCGCCGCAACGGTTACGCGATCGTCGACCACTCCGACGGCCTGCTTGCCCTCGCCGCTCCCGTCTTCGACGAGCACGGCATCGCGGCAACTGTCGCACTACTCGGGGCCGAGTCCGCAGAGAGCTTCACACCGGACTCACCCAAACTCAAGAACTTACTCGACACCGCCGACGCGCTCAGCGACGAACTGGGCGGTGGCCACGAAGGACACAGAAGTGAAGAAATACAATGAGCTCGCCACGGCTGAGCCCGCCGGGTCGAGCTGGGACGTCTTCGGGCGTGACGACCAGCTGGGCACCGTCAACTTCCTGACCCCGGAGCGTGTTGCCGCCGCGGCCAGGCTCATTCGCACCGGGCGTCGCTTCGGCCTCGATCATCCGCTGACAGCCTTCGAGCCGTATCCCACCGGGACCAGACGACCGATCGAGCACCACCTGTTCTCGAGCAACGAGCACCACCGGGACGACTGGATCGACTCCTTCTACCTGCAGTCGTCGTCGCAGCTCGATTCGCTGCGCCACATCGGGCATCCGCAGCACGGTTTCTACAACGGCCTCGCTCCCGCCGATAACACCGAGGCGTCAACGAAGCTCGGCATTCACAACTATGCCCAGTCGGGCATCGCCGGCCGGGGCGTGCTGCTCGACGTTCCCCGATTCTTCGCGGCCCAGGGCAAGCCGTACGACGCCTCCGCCACGATCGTGATCGGTGCGGCCATGCTCGACGAGATCGCCGAAGCCCAGGGCGTCACGTTCGGCGGCGGCGAGCTGCTGCTGCTGCGCACGGCGTGGGCCGAACAGTACCTGGCCAAGACCCCCGCGGAGCGCCTCGAGACTCCGTGGCGGCAGTCGCCCGGGCTCGCCCAGCGCGAAGAGATCCTGCGCTGGCTGTGGGATCACGAGATCGCGCTCGTCGCCGCCGACAATCTCGCGGTGGAGGCCGACCCGGTGATCGACTCCGACTTCCGCACCCCGGGGGAGAAACCGCCCGCCAAGGGCGTGGACCACAGCGGAATGCTGCACCGGCCGCTCATCGCCCTGCTCGGCATGGCTGTCGGCGAGCTCTGGAAGCTCGACGAGCTGGCAGAGGACTGCGCCGCCGACGGCGTCTACGACTTCTTTCTCACCTGCAAGCCGCTCAACCTGATCGGCGGTGTCGGCTCACCTCCGAACGCCATGGCGATCAAGTAGCGCCTCGCACCCTATGCCGTGAGGGCGATGTACTTCTCTTCGAGGAATTCGAGGATGCCCTCGGAGCTTCCTTCGCGACCGAGTCCACTCTGCTTGACGCCGCCGAAGGGTGCCGCGGGGTCGCTGACGACACCGCGATTGATCGCGATCATGCCGGACTCGAGGCGGTGCGCCACGGCGATCGCCTCGCGTTCCTCGCCGAAGACGTAGGCCATGAGGCCGTAGATGGTGTCGTTGGCCATGCGCACTGCGTCGTCGACGACGTCGAACTTCACGACGGCGGTCACCGGTCCGAAGATCTCGTTGCGGTTGATGGTGCTGCCGTGCGTGACGTCGGTGAGCAGTGTCGCGTCGTAGAAGGCGCCGGTCGCCGAAGCCTGCCCGCCTCGAACAACGGTCGCTCCCTCGGCGACGGCGGCGTCGACGAGGCCGGCGACCTTGTCCCGCTCGGCCACCGAAACGAGGGCCCCCAGCTGGTTCGAACGGTCGAGGCCGGAACCGACGGGCATCGCGGCCAGTGCCTCGGACATCCGCTCGACGAAGGCGTCGTGCAGGGAGCTGTGCACGTAGAAGCGATTGGCCGCGGTGCACGCAGAGCCGCCGTTGCGCATCTTGGCGAGCATGGCGCCCTCGACGGCGACATCCAGGTCGGCGCCGGGGAGCACGATCACGGGGGCGTTGCCGCCGAGCTCCATCGAGGCGCTGACGACGGTGCCGGCGCAGGCGGCGAGCAGGTCGCGACCGACCTCCGTCGAACCGGTGAACGACAGCTTGCGCACCTCCGGGCGGTCGATCATCTTCGCCACCAGCGGGCCCGTCGGCACGGGGGTCACGAGATTGACGACACCCTTCGGCACGCCGACCCGGCGCAGCACCTCCACGACGTAGGCGGCCGTGAGCGGCGTCTCCCTCGCGGGCTTCAGGATGGTCGTGCAGCCGGCCGCGAGAGCCGGCGCGAGCTTGCGGGTGGCCATGGCGGCGGGGAAGTTCCACGGGGTGATGAGCAGCGAGACGCCGATCGGCTGGCGGTCGACGATGATGCGCTTGTCGCCGGCGGGCGAGAGCCGGTAGTCACCGGGGATGCGCACGGCCTCCTCGGCGAACCAGCGGAAGAATTCCTTGGCGTACTTGGCCTCGCCGATCGCGTCAGACCATGACTTGCCGTTCTCCCGCACCATGAGCTCGGCGAAGTACTCGACCTCGTCGGTGAGCACCTCGTAGACGGCGCGCAACAGCTCGCTGCGCTGTCGTGCCGGCGTTGCCGCCCAGCCCTCCTGCGCGGCGCTTGCGGCGTCGACCGCTGCCATGCAGTCCGCCTCGTTCGCCGCGGCGAACTGGGCGATCACCGAGAGGTCGGAGGGGTCGATCACGTCGAAGCGCTTGCCGTCGCCGCCGGCGCGCCACTGGCCGTCGATGAAGAGGTCGGCGATGTAGTTCATGAGGCGGTCCGTTCGTTCAGTCGCCCGGCGTGGGCATGTTCGAGGATGTCGAGGAGCAGTTCGGTCGTCGCCGGCACGGGCGAGATGCCGGCCAGCCTCGCCGACTTCATGCCGAGCTCGGCGAAGCGCGGCAGCTCGTCGCGGGTCACCCCGATGTCGGCGAGGGAGGAGGGCACGCCGATTGCCAGGTTGATGCGCGCGATCGACGCGATGGCGTCATCCGCCTGTTCTGCGGATGTCGCGGCACGGGATCCGAGCGCCACGCCCACCGAGGCGATGCGCTCCACGACTGCCGCATCCGTCATGAACGCGTTGAGCACGTAGGGCAGCATGAGACCCGTACCGAGACCGTGCGGAGTATGGGTGCTCGCGCCGATGGGGTACTGCAGTGCGTGCGAGAGGTGGGTTCCGGTGGGGCCGAACGACATGCCACCGAGCAGGCTTGCGAAGGCGACCTTCTCCCTCGCGAGCCGGTTCTGGGGTTCGGCGACAGCGACGGTGAGCCAGGAGCCGAGCTGCTCGATGCCCTGCAGGGCGATGAGTTCGGAGAAGACGTTGCGGCCAGTGAAGACGGGCAGTTCGGTTGACCAGTCCGGCTCGAGCGAGGCCGCCGTGTACGACTCCACGAGGTGCACGAGCGCGTCGATGCCCGAGAACGCGGTGACGCTCGCGGGCGCGCCGAAGGTCAGCTCGGGGTCGACGACGGCACCGACCGGGATGAGGTGGGCGCTCGAGATGCCGACCTTGAGTTCGCGCTCCGGGTCGGAGATCACGGCGACCGGGGTCACCTCGGAGCCGGTTCCGGCCGTGGTCGGCACCGCGATGACGGGCACGGTGGGGCCGGGCACCGCGTTCTCGCCGTAGAAGCGGCTGAGCGGTCCGCCGTGGGCGAGCAGCAGGGCGACGAGCTTGGCGGCGTCGATCGCGCTGCCGCCGCCGATGGCGAGAATCGCGTCGGGTGCATAGGCGCGCGCCACCTCTGCCGCGGCATCGAGCGAGGCGACGGGGAGTTCGGGGCGGATGTCGCTGTACACCTCCACCTCGAGCCCGGCCGCCTCGAGGGCGGCGCGCGTCTCGGTGAACAGCGGTGTGCCGGTCAGGAACGGGTCGACGATGGCGAGCACCCGCGTGCCGTGCGCGGCCAGCAGTTCTGGCAGCTGTGCGCGCGATCCGAATCCGAAGTGGATCGCGGCGGGCAGTCGCAGGGTTCCGACGGGTGTCATGGGCGGGGTCTCCTAGTGGGATGTGGTTGGCGGGCTCGAGAGTGTCCGCGAGCCGCGGTCGTGGCTCGGTGTCAGAGCGCTTGCAGGATGATCGCGGAACCCTGGCCGCCGCCGCCGCAGATCCCGGCGGCGCCGAGCGAGCCGCTGCCGGCCTCGGCGAGGCGGCGGGCGAGGTGACCGACGATGCGGGTTCCGGATGCGCCGATCGGGTGCCCGAGGGCGATGGCACCGCCGTGGGCGTTCACGATCGCGGGATCCACACCGAGCAGCTCGGTGGAGTGCACGCCGACCGCGGCGAACGCCTCGTTGATCTCGACCGCGCTGAGCGCATCCGTCGTGAGGTCGGCCTTGCTGAGTGCTGCCAGGATCGCATTCGCGGGCTGGGCGTGCAGCGAGACATCCGGGCCAGCGACGAGCGCGTGGCTCAGGATGCGGGCGAGCGGCCGGATGCCCTCGGCCCGTGCGGTCTCCTCGGTCATGACCACCACGGCGGCCGCGCCATCCGAGATCTGGGAGGAGTTGCCCGCCGTGATGCTGCCGTTCGGCGTGAAGGCCGGCCTGAGCTTCGCCAGGGATTCGACGGTCGTATCAGCACGCACGCCGTCGTCGGCAGCGACCACCGTGTCACCTCGCCTACCGGGTACCGTGTACGGCGCGATCTCGCCGGCGAGAAAGTCAGCGGATGCCGCGAGCCGCTGGTGCGATGCGGCCGCGAGTTCGTCCTGGGCCTGCCTGCTGATCGCCAGCGGCTCACCATAGGCCTCGGTCGATGCGCCCATCGAGCGGGACTCGAAGGCATCGGAGAGCCCGTCGTGCTCCATCGTGTCGAGCAGTTCCATGGCGCCGTAGCGCACGCCCGTACGGGAGTGGGGGAGCACGTGCGGGGCGAGCGACATCGACTCCTGCCCGACCGCGACGACGATGCGCGCCTCGCCGCTCTCGACCAGCCGGGCGGCGGCGGCGATGGCCTCGATGCCGGAGAGACACACGACGTTGAGGGTGACCGCGGGAACGGAGAGCGGGATGCCCGCTCCGACGGCGGACTGGCGCGCCGGGTTCTGCCCGGCGCCGGCCTGCAGCACCTGGCCGGCGACGACCTGGTCGACGGAGTCCGGGGCGACGCCCGTGCGCTCGAGGGCCGCGCGAATGGCGTGTGCGCCGAGCTCTGTGGCCTTCACGGTCGCGAAGGCACCGAGGTAGCGCACGAACGGGGTGCGGGCATAGCCGGCGATCACGGCGGTCATGATGCCACCTCCTCGAACGAGTCGTCGAGATCGACGGTGAAGTTCGCGTCCGTTCGCTCGCGAATCTCGTCGACCGTGTGGCCGGGCGCGATCGCGCGCAGCACGAGTGCGGCATCCGCTACATCGAAGACCGCGATGTCAGTGACGATGCGATTCACGACTCCGCGACCGGTGAGCGGCAGGTCGCACTCGCTCACGATCTTGGAGCTGCCGTCCTTGGAGTTGTGGTCGGTGAGCACGATGATGCGGGGTGTGCCTGCCACGAGATCCATGGCGCCGCCCATGCCCTTGACGAGCTTGCCCGGGATGGTCCAGTTGGCGAGGTCGCCGCTGCCGGAGACCTGCATCGCACCGAGGATGGCGAGGCTCACGTGTCCGCCGCGGATCATTCCGAACGAGGTGGCCGAGTCGAAGAAACTGCCGCCGGGGAGCAGGGTGACCGTCTGCTTGCCCGCGTTGATGAGGTCGGCATCCTCTTCGCCCTCGAAGGGGAACGGGCCCATGCCGAGCAGGCCGTTCTCGCTCTGCAGGATGACCGAGATGCCGGGCTTCAGGTGGTTGGCGACCAGGGTCGGGATGCCGATGCCGAGGTTCACGTACTGGCCGTCGGCGATCTCCGTTGCGGCGATCGAGGCCATCTCATCGCGAGTCCAGGCCATGTCAGGCTCCCTTCGTGAGCTCTGCGTCGACATCCGCGGGACGTGGCCGCACGGTGCGCTGCTCGATGTCTTTCACCCGCGGCACGGCGGCGACGAGTCGCTGCACGAAGATGCCCGGAGTGACGATGATGTCTGGGTCGATGAAGCTGTCGGTGAGCACGTGCTCGGCCTCGGCGATGGTGAGCTTGCTCGCCGTGGCGATCACCGGATTGAAATTGCGCGCCGTGTGCCGGTAGATCAGGTTGCCCGCCGCATCCGCAGTGTTCGCGTGCACGAGGGCGAGATCGGCGAGGATGCCGCGCTCGAGCACGTACTCCTCGCCGTCGAAGATCTCGGTGGGCTTGCCCTCGGCAACGATCGTGCCGACGCCGGTCTTCGTGTAGAAGCCCGCGATGCCCGCGCCGCCCGCGCGCAGTCGCTCGGCGAGGGTTCCCTGGGGCACGAACTCGACCTCGAGCTTGCCCTGCAGGTATTGCTCGGCGAAGAGCTTGTTCTCGCCGACGTACGAGGCAATGACCTTGCTCACCTGGCTGTTCTCCAGCAGCAGGCCGAGCCCCTTGCCGTCGACGCCCATGTTGTTCGAGACGATCGTGAGATCTCGCACGCCCGTGTCGCGCAGCGCCTCGATGAGGTCGGTCGGATTGCCGCTGAGGCCGAAGCCACCCACGGCGACGATCGCCCCGTCTTGAACGACGCCGTCGAGCGCCTCGGCGGCTGTGTTCCACAATCTGGGCATAGGGTGCTTCCTCGCATTCCGTGGGCCTGTCTGGTTACGACACTAGATTTGCCGTCGGATGCTGTCAACGCAGTGCAGACACGGCACCCACCGCATGGTTATCTCTCCGATTGCATCTCACAATGTGGGAAGATGGCTCCATGAGCGACGTGCACGGCACCCAGGTCGTGCGACGAGTGGGAGCCATCCTGCGCGCGGTCGGCAGCACCGGCCTGGAGGGCATCACAGCGAGCGACCTCGCGGCCGAGGTCGGGCTCTCGCGCTCCACCGTGCACCGCCTGCTGACGGCGCTCGCCGTCGAGGGGTTTCTCGACCACGAGGGCTCCCGCTGGCGCACCGGCCCCGAGCTGTACCTCCTCGGCGCCGCATCCTCACCGCGGTACAACGTGCGCGGCGTGGCCCTGCCGACAGTGCTGGAGCTCGCGGAACTCAGCGGCGAGAGCGCCTTCTTCTCCGCGAGGCGCGGTGTGGAGTCCATCTGCCTCATCCGGGAGGACGGCAGCTTTCCCGTGCGCTCCTTCGTGCTGCACGAGGGGGTGCGCTTTCCGCTCGGGGTCGCCTCGGCGGGGCTCGCGATTCTCTCCTTCGAATCGGATGCGTGGATCGACGACTACCTGGCGACCGCGGACCTCGAGGCGCGCTTCGGGGAGCCGCACTCGGCATCCGCGATTCGTGAGCGCATCAGGGCGACCCGCGAAACCGGCTACGCAGTGAACCCCGGGCTGATCGTGGAGGGCAGCTGGGGCATGGGCGCCGCAGTCTTCGACGCGGCGGGCGAGCCGCAGTGGGCGCTGAGCCTCAACGGCATCGAGTCGCGCTTTCGCCCCGAGCGCCAGGAGGAGCTGGGCCGGATGCTCGTGGAGCACGCCCACGCGCTCAGCCGCGAGCTCATCAACTGGCACTCCTGAGCGCCACGCGGGTCGAGCTGCGGGTTGAGTAGGTCGCTCCGCGACCGTACCGAAACCAGCTCGGGTATCGAGACCGCCGATGCGCTCGAGTCCGATCCTCGATCCGCGAGTTGCCCACTTTCGCCCTCAAGACGGCCACTTTTCGAGGTCCAGAGGGGCAGAAGTGGGCAACTCGCGGGATGCGATCACCGCCGCGCCCCTACACTTTCGTGATGGGCATCGTCACCGCGGATCTGGGCATCTCTCTCGACGGCTTCATCGCCGGTCCCAGGCAGAGCCTCGAGCATCCGATGGGCGAAGGCACCGAGCAGCTGCACCGCTGGCACTTCGAGCAGCCGGAGGAGAACGCGGCTGAGATCGCGGAGATCGTCAATGCCGGCGCGTTCATCATGGGGCGCAACATGTTCGGCCCGATCCGCGGCGAGTGGAGCGGCGACTGGCGCGGCTGGTGGGGCGAGGAGCCGCCGTACCACGCGCCCGTCTTCGTGCTCACGCACTACCCGCGCGAGCCGCTGGTCATGGACGGCACCACCTTTTACTTCGTGACGGATGGCGTTGCCTCGGCCCTCGAGCAGGCTCGCGAAGCCGCCGGCGACGCTAACATCTCGATCGGTGGCGGGGCGGACACGATCCGCCAGTTCCTGAACGCCGGCCTCATCGACGAGCTGCGTCTGCACACGGCGCCGATCCTCGTCCACGAGGGCGAGCGCCTCTTCGATGGCGTGCGCGACCTCACCTTCGAACCGCTCGGCACGACGGCGAATTCGCTGGTAACCCACACCCGCTACCGCCTCACGTACCCTCATTAGCGTGGGTCGAGTAGCGCGCGACGCAGCTGTGGGTTGAGTAGGTCGCTCCGCGACCGTATCGAAACCAGCCCGCGTACCGAGTCCCGGACTGCCATAGTGAAGGCATGTCTCCGAGCCAGGTACTCGCGTCGTGCGCCTACGCCGTGCCCAGCTGCAATGACACGAACAGTGGCGCGTTCCTCACCGGTGACAATGCCTGGATCGGCATGGTTGTTATCGCCGTCGTCATCGCGGCGGTCATCCTGGCCGTGCGCCTGCGCCGTCCCAAACGCTGATCTCCTGCCGGATCGACGCTCGAACCCGACGTACGTCATCCGAAAATGGGCCAAAGCGTCCATTCTGGGCCGACGCGCTGACCCATTCGGGACGGATTGGCCCCGAAACCTGACCCGGCGGTCTCGATATGGCCGCGGGCGGCCTACTCGACCAACGGAAGAGGGCAAATAAAAAGGCCACCCCGGGGAGTGGCCTTTTTACGTTGGTGAGGTTTCGATACGGCGCTGCGCGCCTACTCAACCCGCGAGAGAGGACTAGCGACGCAGGATGGCCAGCAGGCGCAGGATCTCCAGGTACAGCCAGACGACGGTGACCATGATGCCGAAGGCGGCGGTCCAGCCGTAGATGCGGGGAGCGCCACGCTTGACGCCGGTCTGGATGCTGTCGAAGTCGAG
>DATNBR010000035.1:0-22496 GCA_035571875.1 Lacisediminihabitans sp.
GACGAAGAGGTTTGCGCGCTCCAGGTCTTCGGCAAAGTCGATCTCTACGGCGTAGAGGTCGGAGATGTCTACCGGCTCAAATCGTAGCTTGTCCTGCTCGATAGCCAACTCAATGCCGCGCTCGAAGTAGTCCTGGTCGCCCACTCGGCCGAGCTGACGCAGAAGCGCCGCCTTGTCCTGAGCGGCGACGTAGTTGATACCGACGGCCTCGCCGAGTCCGCCCTTGACGGTCTTCGAGAGCTCGTTGATGTATCCCTCGGCGCCGACCGTGTACTTGACCTCTTCATCCGACACCTTGGAGGTGTTCACGGAAACGAAGGACTGACCCTGCTCCATCATGGCCGCGGCACGAGTGAGGGCCTCGGGGTCGAAGACGACGTCGCCGTTCATCCAGAGCACGCCGCCATCCTTCGATGCGCGAAGCGCGCGCATGAGGCTCTTGGACGTGTTCGTCTGGTCGTACTGCTCGTTGTAGACGAAGGATGCGCTGGGGAACGCCTCGATGATGTGCTCAAGCTTGTAGCCGACGACGATCGTGACCTCGGCGCTCTTGCCGAACGCGTGGTGGATGTTGTCGAACTGCTGCTGCATGATGCTGCGGCCGTCGCTCAGCTCGGTGAGCGGCTTCGGAAGCGAGCGACCGAGACGACTGCCCATGCCCGCTGCCAGAATGACGATCTGCGTGCTCATAGTGGGTTGCTCCTCAGGTTGCCTTTTCGTCCCCATGCGATCCGTGCGACTCGTCAAGCAATTCTTCAGGAACTTCCTAAGAATTGCCCCTTAAGCCGAAGCTCAGGGCCGAGGACATGACCCCGGATGCTCGTCACAGTCGTGAAATACCACCGATAGTTCACCGGGCGGTCACCGCATAGCTGTACATATGACACCTCGTTGTGCTCTGGCAACTTTACCGAACCGATCTGTGCAGGGCCCGGAATCGGGCGTCTTGTGTCCAATTCGTAATGCGTGCGCGTATTGGGACGAAGCTGTCCACTGGCGTTGATACGGTTACGGGGTGGATCCAGAAACCGACGACCGAGAGCCCGAGACCGCAGAGGCCGCACGTTCAGGAGCCGAGGGATCGGAGGCCGGCGGCGAGTCGACTCCCACCGGCGCATCCGCCACCGAAGAGGCCACCGAGAAGGCCCCCGAGACGCCAGCCGAAAAGCCCGCTGAAAAGCCCGCCGAGAAGGCTCCCGCAGCGCGCAAGCCCGCGGCGACGAAGCGCACCACCCCCGCAACAAAGTCCGCCGCGGTCGCGTCAAGCGCGGCGACGAAGAAGGCAACAGCGCCACGCAAGACCGCAGCGCCACGCAAGCCCGCGGCCCCGAGGAAACCCGCCCCGAAACCGACGGCGACGAAACCGACGGCCGCGAAGTCGACCACCGCGAAGTCGACCACCGCGAGGTCGACCGCGACCAAGACCGGCGGCGAGGCCCCCGAGAAGCGCGCGCCGCGCGAGACCGTGCTCCAGATCACGGGCCTCAGCAAGCACTTCGACCAGACCTTCGCGGTCGACAGCGTGTCGCTCTCGGTGCAGGCCGGCACGATCTTCGGCATCGTCGGCCCGAACGGTGCGGGCAAGACGACGACGCTCTCGATGGTCACAGGCCTCCTCCGACCGGATGCCGGCACCGTCCGCGTGCACGGCGCCGACGTCTGGACCGACCCGGAGAAGGCCAAGCGCAACATGGGCGTGCTGCCCGACCGACTGCGACTCTTCGACAGGCTCACCGGCGGCCAGCTTCTGTACTACTCCGGCATCCTTCGCGGACTCTCGGCCGGCACGGTCACGTCACGATCCGCCGACCTCGCCGTCGCCTTCGGCCTCGAGGATGCGCTCGACCGGCTCGTCGCGGACTATTCGGCCGGCATGACCAAGAAGGTCGCGCTCGCGGCGGCCATGATTCACTCACCGAGGCTGCTCATCCTCGACGAACCGTTCGAATCGGTCGATCCGGTCTCGGCGGCCAACGTGATCGAGATTCTGCAGAAGTACACGGCGGCGGGCGGCACGGTCGTTCTGTCTAGCCACAGCATGGACCTCATCCAGAGAATCTGCGACTCGGTCGCGATCATCATCGAGGGCAGGGTTCTCGCCTCGGGCACCGTGCGGCAGGTGCGCGGCACCCAGTCGCTCGAGCAACGGTTCGTCGAACTCGCCGGTGGGCGTCGCAGTGCGGAGGGCATGGAGTGGTTGCACAGTTTCTCCGACTGAAGCTGCGGCTGCTCGCGAACACGCTGCGGCGCAGTCCGTGGCAAGTGGTGGGCATCATCATCGCGTTGCTCTACGGCATCGGCGCGGCCTTTCTCGCCGTCGGCTCGCTGATCGCACTCAGATTCGCGGATGCCGCGTTCGCGGGCACGGTCGTGACGCTGCTCGGATCGGTGCTGGTTCTCGGCTTCCTCGTCGTGCCGCTCGCGTTCGGCGTGGATGACACGCTCGACCCTCGACGGTTCGCGCTGTTCGGTATCCCGTCGAACCGGCTCGCAGGGGGACTCGCGCTCGCCGCACTGGTCGGCGTTCCCTCCCTCGTTGTCGTCGTGATCGCGATCGCCCAGGTCGCGACGTGGTCGAGAACACCGCTCTCCGAGATCCTCGCGGTTCTGAGCGCGGTCGTCATCGTGGTCACCTGTGTGCTCGGCGCCCGCGTCACCACCTCCATCGCCGCGTTCCTGCTCTCGAGCCGCCGGGCTCGCGAGACCACGGGCTTCATCACGGTCGTCGTGATCGTCTCGCTCTCGCCCGTCGTCGTACTCCTCACGTCGCTGGACTGGAACCGGGACGGCACGCGCGTGCTCGCCGGCATCGCTCACGTCGCCGGCTGGACGCCGCTCGGAGCGGTCTGGGCCTCACCGGCGGATGCCGCGGTCGGCAACGTGGGCACCGCACTGGCGAAGGCGGCGATCGGTATCGCCTTCGCGGGCATCCTGTGGCTGTGCTGGCGGGCGCTCGTGGAGAAGATGCTCGTGACCCCGGAACGGGAAGCACAGGCGCGCCACGAGAGGGGCCTCGGTTGGTTCGCTCGGATGCCCGACAACCCTGCCGGCGCGATCGCCGCGAGGGCGCTCAGCTACTGGTTCCGCGACCCGCGCTATCGCATCTCGCTCGTGATGGTGCCGATCGTGCCCGTGCTGCTGCTCGTGCCGCTTGCCACGGTGGGCGTCGACGGACACTACCTTGCGCTCATCCCGCTGCCGGTCATGTGCCTCTTCCTCACCTGGTCGATCCACAATGACGTCGCCTACGACCACACGGCGATCTGGTTGCACCTGGCATCGAACACCTCCGGCTGGGCGGATCGCTTCGGCCGAGTCGTGCCGGCGCTCATCCTGGGGGTGCCCCTCATCCTCATCGGCTCGCCGATCTGCGCCGCACTGTTCGGCGACTGGAGCGTGCTTCCCTCGCTGTTCGGGCTGAGCGCCTGCGTGCTGCTGCTCGGACTCGGGCTGTCGAGCGTCATGTCGGCGAGGTTCCCGTATCCGGCGGTGCGGCCCGGTGACGGGCCGTTCATGCAGCCACAGTCGAGCGGAACCGTCGCGGCGGTGGCGCAGTCGATCTCCTTCTTCGCGATCATCCTGCTCGCGCTGCCGGTCGTCGCGCTGGGAGCGCTCGGCTTCGCCTTCGGCATCTGGTGGCACTGGGCGGCCCTGCTGGCCGGGCTCATCATCGGCTTCGCCTGCTTCTTCGGCGGCCTGCGCTGGGGTGGTCACATCTTTGACCGCCGGGCACCAGAACTGTTGGCCTTCACGCTTCGGAACTAAAATCGTCGTATGAGCGGTGACACACAGCAGGGCGGCGGCGGAACAGACACCCTCGACCGCGAACTCGAAGAACTCCTCACCCGAGAGCAGGTGGAGGACGGCGACCACGAGCGCTTCTCGCACTACGTGCAGAAAGAGAAGATCCTGCAGTCGGCGTTGAGCGGCAAGCCGGTCATCGCGCTGTGCGGCAAGGTCTGGACCCCGGGCCGCGACCCGGAGAAGTTTCCGATCTGCCCCACCTGCAAAGAGATCTACGACTCGCTGAAGAAGTAGCAGACCGTCGTTTCCCGACGGCGAGCAACCGTTCTACCAGGCCAAGGCGGGAGAAAACATCTCGTGGCGGGGGTTATAACTCCCTCCGCGAGAGGGTTACTCCCGCCGCACGGAAGGGAACGGCGCGCTCAGGCGTAGCGGGTCGGGATGACCGGCTCGCCGCGACCCAGTCGGAAGGCCTCGGGTGGCAGCTCTGCGATGGCGGATGCGCGGTGCTCGCGAGCCAGCGCCGTGCCCGCCGGTCCGCGGAAGCGGTCGTCGGGCACACCATCGGTCATGAGCGGCACGAGCAGCGAACGGTGCGGTGCGGCATCCTCATCGGGCTTGCCGACGTGGATGACCTCGGCGGTCGCGCGTCCGGCCGCGTCGAAGGTGCGCACGGGGTACTTTCGGCCGCCGATGGAAACCTTTTGCGGCGACTTCTTGGCGACGGAATGCCAGGTGCCCTCGGCATCCGTTCTCGCCACCAGCTTGTAGACGAGGCCCGCGGCGGGGGAGCCCGAGCCGGTGACGACCGAGGTTCCGACGCCGTAGGAGTCGACCGGGGCCGCGCGGAGAGCCGCGATGGTGTACTCGTCGAGGTCGTTGGTGACCGTGATCTTCGTGCCCACCGCGCCGAGGCCGTCGAGCTGCTTGCGCACGGCGCTCACCTGTTCGGGCAGGTCGCCGCTGTCGATGCGCACGGCGCCGAGCCCGGTTCCCGCGACCTTCACCGCGAGGTCAACCGCCTCCGTCACGTCGTAGGTGTCGACGAGCAGGGTGGTGCCCGCGCCGAGGGTGGCGACCTGGGCGCGAAACGCCTCCTCCTCGGTATCGTGCAGCAGCGTGAAGGAGTGGGCGGCGGTGCCCATGGTCGGGATGCCCCAGCTGCGACCAGCCTCGAGGTTGCTGGTGGCGTCGAAGCCCGCGATGTAGGCGGCTCGGGCGGCGCCGACGGCGGCCCGCTCGCTCGCGCGCCGGGATCCCATCTCCGCGAGCGGTCGACCGCTCGCGGCTGACACCATGCGGGCCGCGGCGCTCGCGACCGCTGTGTCGTAGTTGAGCACGCTGAGGGCGATCGTCTCGAGGATCACGGCTTCGGCGAAGGTGCCCTCCACGATGAGGATGGGGGAACCGGGGAAATAGACCTCGCCCTCCTGGTAACCGAAGATCGAGCCACCGAAGCGATAGTTCGCGAGCCAGTCGATGGTGACCGCGTCGACGACGTGATTGTCGCGCAGCCAGCCGAGTTCGGCATCCGCGAATCTGAATTCGGTGACGAGGTCGAGCAGTCTGCCGGTGCCCGCGACGATGCCGTACCGGCGGCCACCCGGGAACCTGCGGCCGAAGACCTCGAACACGCACTCTCGCTCGTGCGTGCCGGCGCGGATGGCCGCATCCAGCATCGTCAACTCGTAGCGATCGGTCAGGAGTGCGCTGCTCACGAGTCGAGCCTACCGAGCGCTCACTGTGGCGGCGGCTAAACTTGGGCCTCGTGACTGACGCGCCCATCGGTATCTTCGACTCCGGGGTGGGCGGCCTCACGGTGGCGCGCGCGATCATCGATCAGCTGCCGGGCGAGTCGATCGTCTACGTCGGCGACACCGCACACTCGCCCTACGGCCCCAAGCCCATCGCCGAGGTTCGCGGCTACGCGCTCGAGATCATGGACGACCTCGTCGCCCAGGGGGTCAAGATGCTCGTCATCGCCTGCAATACCGCCTCCTCCGCCGTGCTGCGCGACGCGAGGGAACGCTTCACCGAGGCGCACGGCATCCCCGTCGTCGAGGTCATCCAGCCCGCGGTGCGCTCCGCGGTGCGCCAGACCCGCAACAAGCGCATCGGCGTGATCGGCACTCAGGGCACCATCGCCTCCCGCTCCTACGAAGACGCGTTCGCTGCGGCCACCGACCTCGAGCTGTTCACGCAGGCCTGCCCGCGCTTCGTCGAGTTCGTCGAGGCGGGCGTCACCTCGGGCACCGAACTGTTCGAGGTCGCGGAGAGCTACCTGCGACCGCTGAAGGACGCGCGGGTCGACACCCTCGTGCTCGGCTGCACCCACTATCCGCTGCTCTCCGGCGCGATCCAGTACGTCATGGGACGCGACGTCACCCTCGTCTCGAGCGCCGTCGAGACCGCATACGACGTCTACCGCAAGCTGGTCAAGCACGGCCTCCAGCGGCAGTCGACGGATGCCCCGAGCTACGTCTTCGAGGCAACCGGCGGCAGCCAGAGCGAGTTTCTCAGTCTCGCCCGACGCTTTCTCGGCCCCGAGGTCTCGGCCGTGGAGCTGGTCGAAACCGGCGCCATCCATCTCCCCAGCCCGCCAGCAGAACAGGACACCACTCCATGACCGACACACGCATCGACGGCCGCAGCAACGACCAGTTGCGCGAGGTGACGATCGAGCGCGGCTGGAGCAAGCAGGCCGAGGGTTCCGCGCTGATCTCCTTCGGCAACACGCGCGTGCTGTGCACGGCGTCCTTCACCAACGGCGTTCCCCGCTGGCTCGCGGGCAAGGGCAAGGGCTGGGTCACCGCTGAGTACTCGATGCTGCCGCGTTCGACGAACAGCCGCATGGACCGCGAGTCGGTCAAGGGCCGTATCGGAGGCCGCACGCACGAGATCTCGCGGCTCGTCGGCCGCTCGCTCAGGGCGATCATCGACACCAAGGCACTCGGCGAGAACACGATCGTCATCGACTGTGACGTGCTGCAGGCCGACGGCGGCACGCGCACCGCCGCGATCACGGGTGCCTACGTCGCGCTTGCCGACGCGATCGAGTGGGCCCGCGAGAAGAAATTCATCGGTCAGAAGTCGACGCCGCTCATCGACAGCGTCTCGGCGGTCAGCGTCGGCATCATCGACGGCACTCCCATGCTCGACCTGGCATATACCGAGGATGTGCGCGCCGAGACCGACATGAACGTGGTGGTCACCGGACGTGGCCTCTTCGTCGAGGTGCAGGGCACCGCCGAGGGGGCGCCCTTCGATCGCCGCGAACTCGACTCGCTGCTCGACCTCGCGCTCGGTGGCGCGACCGAACTCGCTGCCATCCAGCGCGTGACGCTGGGGCTATGAACGCCGCACCGGTGAAGCTCGTCCTCGCGACGCACAATGCGCACAAGGTCGTGGAACTGCGTCGCATCCTGGGCTCGCAGCTCGACGGCATCGAGCTCGTGGGCTATGACGGCCCCGAACCGATTGAGGACGGCGACACCTTCGAGGCGAACGCGCTGATCAAGGCGCGGGCGGCATCCGAATTCACCGGTCTCGCGGCGATCGCCGACGACTCGGGCATCTGCGTCGACGCGCTCGAGGGTGCGCCTGGCATCTACTCGGCACGGTACGCCGGCACCCGCGACGACATCGATAACTATCGGCTGCTGCTCGCGAACCTGGGCGACAACGCGAATCGCAGGGCGAGCTTCATGTGTGCGGCCGCGGTCGTCGTTCCGCCGCCCGTCGGCGCTGTCGGCCCGGATGGCCCGGCCGAGGCGGCGGAGTCGTTCGAACACGCGGAACTCGGTGTGTGGCCCGGGACCATCGCGCGCGAAGCCGCCGGGGTCGCGGGTTTCGGCTACGACCCGATCTTCATACCCGACGGGCTGTCTGTCACCTCGGCCGAGCTGACGCCGAATGAGAAGAACGCCATCAGCCACCGCTCGCGCGCCTTCGCCCAGCTCATGCCCAAGGTGCGCGCCCACCTGCTCTGATCCCGTCCGGTGGATCGTTGGCGATTTCCGCCCCATATCGCGACCGGAAGGGCGGAAACAGCCAACAATCCGATTGGACGAACGCTTGGGTAGGGTTTCAGGGTGACTACGGTGCGCAGCAGAGGATGGATGCTGCTCGGTCCGGCGTTTGTCGCGGCCATCGCCTACGTCGACCCCGGCAATGTCGCTGCGAACCTCAGCGGCGGTGCCAGGTACGGGTACCTGCTCGTCTGGGTGCTCGTGGTCGCGAACCTCATGGCGGGCATCGTGCAGTACCAGTCGGCGAGGCTCGGCATCGTCAGCGGCAAGACGCTGCCCGCGCTGCTCGGCGAACGCCTGCGCCCGGCCCCGCGTCGCGCGTTCTGGCTGCAGGCCGAACTGGTCGCCGCCGCAACCGACCTCGCCGAGGTCATCGGCGGCGCGATCGCGCTGAAGCTGCTGTTCGGGCTCCCGCTGCTCCTCGGCGGGCTCATCGTCGGCGTCGTCTCGATGCTGCTGCTCGCCGCGCAGAGCCGCTTCGGCCAGCGTCCGTTCGAGTCGGTGATCATCGGACTGCTCGCCATCATCGCCATCGGCTTCCTCGCAGGCCTCTTCGTGCATCCACCGGACGCCGGTCACATTCTCGGCGGGCTCGTTCCGCGTTTCGAGGGCACCGGTTCGGTGCTGCTCGCGGCGAGCATGCTCGGGGCCACCGTCATGCCGCACGCTATCTACGTGCACTCGGCGCTCGCCCGCGATCGGCACGGTATGGCGACCCCGGATGCGCGCGCGCACCTCCTGCGCGTCACCCGCTGGGACGTAGTGGTCGCCCTCGGCATCGCGGGCCTCGTCAACATCGGAATGCTGCTGCTGGCCGCGGCCAACCTGCGCGGGGTAGCCGGTACCGACTCGATCGAGGGAGCGCATTCGGCCATCGAAGCGTCCCTCGGGCCGGTGATCGCTCTTGCCTTCGCGATCGGGTTGCTGGCGTCGGGGCTGGCGTCGACATCCGTGGGCAGCTATGCGGGCGCGACGATCATGGCGGGCCTGCTCAAGCGGCAGATTCCACTCTTTCTGCGCAGGCTGATCACGCTCGTGCCGGCACTCGTCGTGCTGGCGCTCGGCATCGACCCCACCTGGGCGCTCGTGATCAGCCAGGTGGTGTTGAGCTTCGGCATCCCGTTCGCGCTCATTCCGTTGCTGCGGCTCACCAACGATCGCAGCGTGATGGGCGATTCCGCAAACGGCCGGGCGGTGCGGTGGGCGCTCGCGGTCACCGTCGTGCTCGTGGTTGCGCTCAACCTCGCGCTGCTCGTGCTGCTCGCAACCGGGCTGTGACGACCGGTGGCGTTCGACGGGTAGCGTTGAGGGCGATATGACCACAGAAGAGATTCCCCTCGACGCACCTCTCGCTCAGCGCATCGCCGACGCCGTGGAGCGTTACGGCGTTCAGCGCGTGATCGGCATGGCGGTCGGGCTGCTCGAGGGGCGCAACGAGGGCGACGACATCCTGCTGTATCTCGGCGGTCGTCACGCCAGGGGAGTGCTCGACGGTGCTCCGCCGCTGTACTGGCCGGAGCTGTGGGGTGCCAGGGCGCTGAGCGTCGTCTGGCCCGATGCCGAACCCGACTCCGCGACATCCGCGGTTCTGGCCGGTCTCGGCAATCAGGCCTGGCGGGTGCGCGAGATGTGCACGAAGGTGTGCGCGGCCCATGGGGTGGGCGACACGGGCTCGCTGTCGGCAGTACTCACGGACGAGGTTCCACGCGTGCGCTCGGCAGCCGCGCGAGCGCTCGCCGAGATCGGCACCGCTGAGCAGATGGATGCGATCAGAGCGTTGCTGAAGGATGCCGACAAAGACGTGCGCAGAGCCGCCCAGCAGTCGCTTGACCGGCTTCGTGATCGCACGAGGCCAGCCGCGGACTGACCGACCTCGGCCTCAGGCCAGCGAACTCAGGTGTCGGGGTTCTGGTCGAAGGCGCCCTCGCGCAGTCGCAGTTCCTCGCTGTTCACGGCGGCCGCCTCACGGTTCGCCCTGCGAGCCTTTCGGCTGGACTGCACGTAGTGGTACACCGTGGGGATCAGGGTGATCACGACGGCACCGAGCAGGATGACGTCGATGTACGAGCTCACGAACGCGGCGACCGGAGGAATGTACCCGAGGAGGTAGCCACCCACCGTGAGGCCTGCGGCCCAGATCAGTGCACCGATGAGGTTGTACAGCGAATACTTGCGATAGTTCATGTGCCCGACACCGGCGGCGACCGGGGCAAAGGTGCGCACGATGGGCACGAAACGGGCGAGGATCACCGCGAGCCCGCCGAAACGGTCGAAGAAGTGGTTCGTGCGCCGGACGTTCTCGATGCTGAAGAGGCCCGTCTCCTTGCGTTCGAAGATGCGTGGCCCCGCCTTGTGCCCGATGAGATACCCGACCTCACCGCCGAGGAAGGCGGCCAGCCCGATCGCGCCGGCCACCCACCAGATGTCGATCTGGATGAGCTGCTTGTCGCCGGGGAAGGCGAGCAGCCCCGTGATGATGAGCAGGGTGTCGCCGGGGAGCAGGAAGCCCACGAGCAGCCCGGTCTCGGCGAAGACGATGAGCGCGACACCGACGAGCGCGAAGGCGCCGAACCCGGCGATGAGCGTGTTCGGGTCGAGCCAGGGGATAAGGGCCGAATGTACCAAGTGCGCGTTCTCCAGTCGTCTGTTAGGGACAGGCTAGTTGTTCGAGGATGCGGGAAGCTGTAGGGATTTCCCCCCCATATTTGCGGCGACCAGTGCGGGAGAAGGGACTTGAACCCTCACGCCTTGCGGCACAGGAACCTAAATCCTGCGTGTATACCAATTTCACCACTCCCGCGAACGGTCAATTCTAGCCAGCACGTGCGCACCGAGTGCGCCGTCAGTCCGTCACTGGGTCGTCAACCGCGACCGCACGGCGACGCGCGTCGGCACGGCCACCGACACGAGGCCGAGCAGCACCGTCACCCCGACGAGCGCCAGATAGACCACGGGTTGAATGGTGGGAATCGGCTGCCCGGAGACGCCGATGGCGATGCCGAACAGGGGCGGTATCGCAGCGACGGACCCCACCACCACAGCGATGCCCGCGACGAGCACGGATTCGATGAAGGTCATCCGCTGCACCTGACGGTTCGACGCACCGATCAAGCGCAGCAGGGCGAACTCGCGCCGGCGTTCGGAGGTGGCCATCACGAGGGTGTTGATCACCGACAGTGCGATGTATCCGAAGATCACGGCAAGGGCGACGATGTTCACCCAGGACTGCGAATCGCGAGCATCACCTCCCGCCGCCGTGATCGCGTCTCGGGGTTGCACCACGAGGCCTAGCGAACGGATGCTCGCGGCCGTGCCCGCAGAATCCGCAGACACGAGAAGGTAGTCGTCGAGTGCCGTGGTGGTGTGTGGTCGCACCGTGTTCGCCGCCATCGTCAGGTCGCCGAAGCCGAGCCCCCTGGCGTAGATGGCGACGACAGTGGCGTTCACCGGCGTCCCGTCTCCGAGATTCACCTTGAGCGGTTGCCCCACGGCGGTCGGTTGCCCCACCATCGCTCCGGTCGCGGCGGCGGCGTCGGCGCTTACCGCGATGGTGTTCGGCTCTGCCAGTCGTGCGAGCGAGCCGCTGGTGACCCCGAGGTCTAGCGTGCTGCCGACCGCCGTCGGGTCGATGCCCTGAAGTGAGTACACCGACACCTCGTCCACGAGCGGCGTTGTGACGAGCACGGTGGAGCGGATCACCGGATTCACGGCCGTCACTCCGGGGAGCTCTGCCACGCGGTTCGCCAGGTCGGGCGAAATGCCGGATGCGGAGGTCACCAGGTAGTCGGACGTCACGCCCTTCACCGTCTGGTCCGCGGCCTCGGCGGCGACCGTCGTCGGCAGGAACAGTTGCACGCTGGCGAAGGTGATGGCGAGCGCCAGCGGAACGATCGCGGAGGAGAGCCGGCGGGTGTGCGCGCTCGCACTCGCACTGGCGAGCACGGCCGACGCCGAGGAGCTGTGCCGCAGCAACGGGCTCACGATGCGCAGCGCGAGGCCTACGATCTTCGGGCCGAGCAGTGCGACGCCGACGATGTTCAGCAGCGCGGCGGATGCCGCGGCAGTGAGACCGAGGAGTCCCGCGAACATCAGCGGCAGCATCGAAGCGATCAGGCCGATCGACAGGAGCACCACGCCGGTGACGATGCGACCTTTGCCGAGCCGCCGCGGTTCCGTCGCTGACTCGCGCAGGGCGTCGACCGGGGCTATCTTCGCCGAGCGCCGCGCGGCGATCGCGGCAGCACCGAGGGCGGTGGCCAGGCTGATCGCCGCCGCGGTGAGGGCGGGAACCGGGCCGTATGACAGTTCAAAGTCGGCCGGGATGACGTGCGCCTGCACAAACTGATTCTTCAGAAATCCGGCGAGCAGGAACCCCGGCACCGTTCCGAGCAGCGCGGCCGTGCCCGCGACCAGGAGCACCTCACGAGCGACGATCGCGTGGATCTGCCAGCCGTGCGTGCCGATGGCGCGCAGCATGGCGAACTCGCGGCGGCGACCAGCGGTGGAGAGCGAGAGCGTGCTCGCCACCACCACGAGTGCGATCATGAGCGAGACGCCCATGAACGAGCCGCTCAGCTCGGTGATCCGGGCGCGCGCACCGAAGGAGTCGAAGGACTCGAGTTCGCCCCTGGCCATCCCGGTGTAGGTCTTTACGTCGCCTACCGAGGTCGCGATCGCGGAGGCGAGGCTGTCGGCATCCGTACCGGCCTTCGCGATGACACCGATCGTCTCCACGGTGCCCTCGTGCGGCGAGAGCTGGGCGATGCGCGCATCGCTGAGGAAGACCGTGTCCGATGCGGCCGCACCGTCGAATGTCCCCGTCACGGTGTAGTCGGTGGCGACTCCGCCGTAGGCAAGGCGGATGCGGCTCCCCGGCTTCACCTCGAACGAACGCTCCAGCACGACCTCGTCCGCAGCGCGCGGGGCCCTCCCGCTCGCGAGTTCGTACGGCGCCAACGCGGCGGTAGACCACCCGTGTGCGTCAACGGCACGGTGGGTGCTCGTGGTGAGTGGAATGGTGATGTCGCCGATCGCGCGCTCGACGCCGGTCACGGCAGCGACCTTGGCGACCGTCGCATCCGGCAGCGGGTTGCGTTCACTGAACGGCACGGCGGGTTTGGTCGACGATGAGTCCGTGTCGTAGTGGGCGGGCAATTCCTGCGGGGCGGCGACGATCACATCGGCTGCGGCATAACGCGCGGCCGCGATGCCGCCGTTCTGGCCCGATTCGAGCAGCACGCCGAGGGCGGTGAGCAGCCCGGAGGCGAGCAGGATGGCGATGAAGACGCTCGTGAGTCCGCGGCGGTGGTAGCGGATCGAGCTGAGAGTGACGCTCCACACGGTTACCACTGCCCCAGGGTCGTCATCCGGTCCGCGATGCTCTGCGCATCGGGGGAGTCGACGGAACCCGCGAGTTGCCCGTCGGCGAGAAAGAGCACGCGGTCTGCATACGAGGCCGCGACCGGATCGTGGGTGACCATCACGACGGTCTGGTGCAGTTCGGTCGCCGTGTACCGCAGCAGGTCGAGCACCTGGTGGCTGGTGCGGGTGTCGAGCGCGCCGGTCGGCTCGTCGGCGAAGACCACGTCGGGCTTCGCGATGAGGGCACGGGCGATGGCCGCGCGCTGTTGCTGGCCACCCGAGAGCTCCTGGGGGCTCCTGTTCACGAGGTTCGCGAGGCCGACGGCCTGCACGATGTGGTTGAACCACGCCTGGTCCACCCTGTGACGGGCGAGCAGCAGTGGCAGGGTGATGTTCTGTGCCACCGAGAGGTGCGGCAAGAGGTTGTAGGCCTGAAAGACGAAGCCGACGTGATCGCGCCGGAAGGTGGTGAGCTTGCGCGCCTTCAGCTTCGACACCTCGGTCGTGCCGAGGATGACGCGCCCCGAGGTGGGTTTGTCGAGCCCCGCGGCGGAGTTCAGGAACGTGCTCTTGCCGGAGCCGGAGGGTCCCATCACGGCGGTGAAGGAGCGCGCGGGCACCGTCAGCGACACTCCCCTCAGGGCGGCGACCTGCTGTGATCCGGTGCCGTACACCTTGGTGACGTTCTCGAGTCGCACCGCCGGTGCGCGACCGTCGCCCGGCGATCCGGTGCTCGAAGGTTCCGGATGCGTGGTCAGGTCCTGCGGATTCTGTGGCATGCAAGTGACGCTACGGATGCCGTGCCGGCTTTCCGATCCAGCCAGCCGGTGTCTTCATGGTGTAGCTGGCTATACCGACAAACGCGGTGCGCTCCGACAGGATGGAACCTGTGAGACTCTCCCTGGCATCCCGTTGGCGCTCGCTTGCGCGCCTGCTGGGCTATCTCGCTGTGGAAGCGTGCTGGGCGCTCGCATCCGTGGGAGTGCTCGTCGTCGTCGTGCTCACGCTGCCGCTCCTGGCGCTGGGTCTCGGCCGGTTCGTGGTGCCATGGGCCGCAGATCTGCTCGACCGCGTCGCCTGCCGCGCCAACGCGCGTGCGGCACGGGTGTTGGGAATCGCCGCGTGCAGTCGCCGCGATGACCTCACTGGGCCGGTCACGGCCGAAGACGTGAAGCGGATCATCGCCTCACCCACCACTCGTCGCCAACTCGGCTGGCTGCTCGTGCACGCGACGCTCGTGCTGGCGGTGACTCTGATCAGCTGGTGGCTGGTGATCGATGGCGCCATCACCCTCCTGACGCCGGCGTACTGGTGGATGTTCCCGGCAACCGCACCCGTGAACGTCAACTTCGCGGTCACGAGCTGGCCGCTCGCCTTCTTCGGCACGCTGCTCGGTGTGTTCTACGCGCTGCTCGTGTGGTTTGTCGTGCCGTGGCTGGCCCGTCGGGTCGCGAGCAGCACCATCGGCATCCTGACGCCCAGGCACTATGCGGAACTGGCGACCCGCATCACCGCGCTCTCGACGAGCCGGGCCGCGGCGCTCGCGGCACACTCAGCCGAGCTCCGCCGCATCGAACGCGAGTTGCACGACGGCGCACAGAACCGCCTGCTCGGGGTCGTCATGATGCTCGGGATGGCGCACCGCGCCTTCGAGACCGACCCGGCATCCGCCCTGCCGTTCATTGAGAAGGCGCAGGATGCCGCCTCCGGTGCGCTCGCGGAACTCAGGAACGCGGTGCACGACGTGTACCCGCCCGTTCTTGACGAACTCGGGCTCGCGGGAGCGGCATCCACCCTGGCCGGTCGCTCTGTCATCCCGGTGGTGCTCGAGGCCTCCGGCCTGCGGCGCGCGCCGGCGGCGGTGGAGGCTGCGGCCTACTTCGTCGTGGCCGAGGCGCTGTCGAATGTGGCGAAACATGCCCAGGCGAAGCACGCGAGCGTGACCCTGCACACCGAGCGCAGCGCCGATCAGGACGTGCTGGTGATCGAGGTGACCGACGACGGCAAGGGTGGCGCGACCGCCGACGGCGGAGGCACCGGACTCGCCGGAATCGCGAGACGTGCCGCCGCGTTCGAGGGAACGCTGACCGTCGAGAGCCCCGTGGGCGGGCCGACAACCGTGAGAGTGGAGCTGCCATGCGGATTCTGATCGCCGAAGACGACGCGCTGCTGCGCGAGGGGCTCGGCCTGCTGCTCGGCAACGAGGGCTTCGAGGTCGTCGCCTCCGTGGGCAACGCGGATGACCTGCTCACGGCGTTCGAGACCGCCGAGGCAGACGCGGCAGTGCTCGACGTGCGGATGCCGCCCACCTTCACCAACGAGGGACTGAAGGCGGCGCTCGAGATTCGCGCTCGCAGGCCGGGATTCCCCGTGCTCGTGCTCTCCGCCTACGTCGAAGACGAGTACGCGAGCCGCCTGCTGGCCGGCGGGTCGGAGGGAGTCGGCTACCTACTCAAGGAGCGTGTGGGCAACGTCGGCCAGTTCGTGGACGCCCTCCGCCGGGTGATCGGTGGCGCCGCTGTGATGGACCCCGAGGTGATCGCGAAGCTGTTCACGCGTCGCAGTGTCGACGACCCCATCCGCTCGCTCACCCCGCGCGAGCACGAGGTGCTGGGCCTCGTGGCGCAGGGGCTCGGCAACCACGAGATCGCGCAGGCGATCACCGTGACGGAGACCGCGGTGAGCAAGCACATCGGCAACATCTTCGCCAAGCTCGGGCTCTCGCCCGACGACAGCGGCAACCGCCGGGTGCTCGCGACGCTGGCGTACCTGAACTCCTGAGGTCAGGGGATGACGACGGTGCGTTCTCCCGGCGCATCCGTGTGATTCCACTCGGCTTCGACGTCGCGCAGCGCGACCGGTCGCGGCGTGATCGCGAGGACGCCGGAGCCGACCGCCGCAGCGAGTTCCGGCAGGGCGGCCTGCTGCATGTCGGCCGAACCGAAGCCGCTGCCGCTCACGCGCAGGGCGTTCGACCGCAGGAGCGCGCCGTCGAGGGTGATGCTCGGCCCGGCCATTCCGCCGATGTGCACCCAATCGAGCAGCTGTGTGATCGCTGCGCGCCTCGAGAATCGCGCGCATGGCCCGCTCGCTCGGTTCCCCCCAGACGTAGTCGAGCACGATGTCCACCTGGGCGGCCGCGTCGGCGAGCGCCTGTGCGGTTGCTGCCGCATCCGCTGACAACTCGACGACCTCATCCGCACCCCCGTTGAGAATCGCACCGAGGCGCTCGCGATTGCGGCCTGCCGCGATCACGCGGCCGGCACCGAGGTGCCGCGCGGCCTTGACCGCCATCGAGCCCGCGGCACCGGTCGCGCCGAGCACGAGAACTGATTTGCCCGGGGTGAAGGGCACGCGGGCGTGCAGCACGATCCAGGATGACATGGCCGGGTTCATGGTTGCGGCGACGGTCGCGGGGTCCGCGGACGCGGGGAGCGGGATGGCGGCACGCGGGTCGATGAGGATGCGCTCGGCGAGCGTCTGGCCGCTCGGCCCGCCGACATAGGCGAGGGAGCCGTCGGCACGGCGAACGACGCCGTCGATACCGGGAACGAGGGGGAGGGTCCCCGAGCTCGCGTAGTGCTGTCCCGAGGCGAGTCCGCGAGTGACCGGATGGATGCCGACGGCGAGCACGTCGACCAGTTCGAGGCGCGGGTCGGGTTGCGGTGCGGCGATCGAACGGTAGCGCGGTGCTTCGCCGAAGGATTCCACGAGGGCGGCGTTGATGGTGTCCATGATAACTCCTAAATAGTACGTGACGCGGACTACTATAGTACGCGACACGGACTATTTGCTAGACTGGGTACCGTGGACGAAGAAGACACTGCATCCGTGGTCGAAGTACTGGCGCGACTCGCCTTTGTGATGACCGCGCGCCTCGAGGAGCGCGCCTCTGAGGCGGAGGTGTCGTTGCAGCAGTTGCGACTGCTCGGCATCCTGCGCGACAGGCGCCCGACGATCAACGAACTCACCGTGCACCTCGGCCTCGACAAGTCGAGCGTGAGCGGGCTCGTCATCCGTGCGGAGCGTCGCGGTCTCGTCAGCCGCACCCAGCACGAGCAGGATGGCCGGGCCGTGCGCGTGCGGCTGGAGCCTGCCGGTCGGGCGATCGTGGATGCCGCCGACGCGCTGTTCGCGGCCGACGTGCAGCGGATCTTCTCCACCCTCTCCGCGGCGGAGCGCGCCCGTTGGGTCGCACTGTCGCAGCGGGTGGTGGTCGCCGAGGCGGCGGATCGCGGCGTCAGCGTCTGAGTGCCTGTGGATAACCTCGACGCGGTTCGTGCGCTCTGGTTCATGATTACCGGATGTCGAAGGCCGTCTCCATCATCACCGAGCAGGTTCGCGAGCGGGTGCGCCGCGATGGCATCGATCTTGGCGGCGACCATGCACTGGCCCAGCGCTACGTGCACGACGAGGTGCAGCGCTATAGCGAACGTGCTCTAGGAGGCTCGTTCCCGCTGCTGGCCGACGAGTCGCTTGCAACCAGGCAGATCGTCGCCACCCTCACCGGCTTCGGCCCGTTGCAGCCGTTCCTCGACGACCCGGAGGTCGAGGAGATCTGGATCAACGGGCCGGAGCGGGTCTTTGTTGCCCGCAACGGCATCCCGGAGCTGACGACGGTGGAACTCACCGGCAGTCAGGTGCGCGACCTGGTCGAACGGATGCTGCAGTCCTCCGGCCGCCGCGTCGACCTCAGCTCGCCCTTCGTCGACGCCTCGCTGCCCGACGGCAGCCGCCTGCACGTGGTCATCCCCGACATCACGCAGAAGCACTGGGCCGTCAACATCCGCAAGTTCACCAGGCGCATCGGCGACCTGCAGACGCTCGTCGGCCTGGGCTCGCTCACCCAGCAGGCGGCGGAGTTCCTGCGGATGTGCGTCCTCGCCGGGCAGAACATCCTCGTCTCCGGCGCCACCCAGAGCGGCAAGACCACGCTGCTCAACGCGTTACTGTCGTCGGCACGACCGAGCGAGCGCATCGTCACGGTGGAGGAGACGTTCGAGCTCGATCTCAGCGCGCGCGACACGGTCGCGATGCAGTGCCGACAGCCCAGCCTCGAGGGCACGGGCGAGATCACCCTGCGGCGTCTGATCAAAGAGGCACTGCGGATGCGCCCCGACCGCCTCGTGGTCGGCGAGGTGCGCGAGGCCGAGTCGCTCGACCTCCTCATCGCGCTAAACTCCGGTCTGCCCGGCATGTGCTCCATCCACGCCAACAGCGCGCGAGACGCGCTGTCGAAGCTCTCGACACTGCCGTTGCTCGCCGGGCGCAACATCGACTCGTCCTTCGTCGTTCCGACCGTCGCGTCGAGCATCGACATCGTCGTGCACTGCGAGCTGGCTCGAAACGGGACGCGCAAAATCGTCGAGATCCTCGCCACGAGCGGGCAGACCTCGGGAGCGCTCGTCGAAGCGAGCACCATCTTCGCCCTGCAGCGGGGCGTGCTCGCGGCGACCGGCAGCTACCCGACGAAGACTGCGAAGTTTCGCGCGGCCGGCTTCGATCTCTCCGTCGTGCTGGCGGAGGGCGCCGCATGAGCGTCGTGCTCGGCTGCGTGCTGGCTCTCGGGCTGTTGCTTGCGCTGTCACCGTTTCTCTGGCCGCGCGGCGCGGGTGCACCGCGCAAGCGCTCAGCACTGTCCTCGCTGCTGCGGGTCAGACTTGCTCAGGCCGGGATGCCGACGGCGTCGATCGCCGCGTTCAGCGCGGTCTCCTGCGTCGCGGGCTTCATCTGCGCCGCGCTCGTCTTCGCCTTCGTGCCCGTGATCGCCCTCGCCTTGGCTGCGGGTCTCACCGCCGTGGTGCTTCCCTTCGCAGTCGTCAACTGGCGAGCCAACGTACGCCGCCGAGCGAACAGGGTGGTCTGGCCCGACGTCGTCGACCACCTGGTTTCTGCGGTCCGCTCAGGGCTCGCCCTGCCCGACAGCGTCATGGCTCTCGCTCATACCGGTCCCGCGTTCACCCGCGAGGCCTTCGCCGCCTTCGAGCGCCAGTACCGGCGCACCGGCAATTTCTCGCTCTGCCTCGATGAGCTGAAGGCGACGCTTGCCGATCCGATCTCCGACCGCATCCTCGAAACGCTGCGGATGTCGCGCGAGGTCGGTGGCAGCGAACTCACGACGGTGCTGCGCAATCTCGGTGCCTACCTGCGCCAGGACGCCGCCATCCGCTCTGAAGTCGAGGCTCGGCAGTCCTGGGTGCTCAACGCCGCGAAGCTCGGGGTCGCCGCACCGTGGGTCATCTTGTTCCTGCTCGCGTCCAGGCCGGAGGCCGCCGCCGCATACAACACCTCGGCGGGCGTCGGGCTCATCGTCGGCGGACTCATCGTGAGCGTTCTCGCTTACCGACTCATGCTGAGTCTGGGGCGGATGCCGGAGGAACGCCGGTGGTTCCAGTGACGTCGCTCACGGCGTGGGCGGCCGTCTGCGGCATGGCGCTCGGACTCGGACTCTGGTCGCTCGCCAGCCTGCTGCCGAGACTCGGTCGCCCGCGACTCGTGAGCCGCGTCGCCCCCTACCTCGCCGACGTCTCACCTGGCGCGCGCGAACTGCTCGATCGGCGCACGAGCGACCCCCTGCCGGTCGTCGGCATGCTGTTCGCCCCCATGCTCGAACGCGCCCGCGTGCTGCTGGGCCGGCTGCTCGGAGGAGCCAGCACGATCGAGTTGCGACTTCGCCAATCCGGGTCCAGTCTCACCGTCGAAGCGTTTCGCTCACGGCAGCTCGTCTGGGGCCTCTGCGGTGCCGTGCTCGGCCTTCTCGCCGTGGTCGCCATCTCTCGCAGCCAGCCGATTGTGCCCACGCTCCAGGTGCTCATCGTCGTGCTTCCCGCCGCCGGCGGCGTCGTACTGCGCGACTACCTGCTTCAGCGCGCTGCTCGCGCGAGACTGGAACGCATCTCGAACGAGCTCCCGACCATTCTCGAATTCCTCACGCTCAGCCTGTCTGCTGGCGAGGGCATCCTGGACGCACTGCGGCGGGTCTCCCGTATCAGCCACGGTGCGCTCGCCGGCGAATTCTCGGATGTCGTGGCCGGGGTGAACACGGGCCTGCCGCTCGGCGAGTCCCTCGAGACCATGGCCAACGGCGTCCGTCTCCCGGCCCTGTCTCGCTGCGTCGAACAGATCACGGGCGCGCTCGAGCGCGGCACACCTCTCTCGGAGGTTCTGCGCGCGCAGGCCCAGGATGGCCGAGACGACGCGAAGCGCGACCTGCTCGAGATCGCGGGCAAGAAGGAGGTCGCGATGCTCATTCCGCTCGTCTTCCTCATCCTCCCCACCACAATCGCCTTCGCGATCTTCCCCGGCATCTTCGTTCTCCAAATGGGCTTCTAGAGCTCCGATTGAAAGGAAACACCGTGACCGCACTGCACGCCCTCGGGCAGCGATTCCTGCAGAGACTCCACCGCGACGAGCGCGGCGACGTGCCCGGCTGGGTGCTCATCACCCTCATGACCGCGGGGCTCGTGATCATCATCTGGGCCATCGCGGGACCGGCCCTCAGCAACGTGTTCCAGCAGGCCATCTCGCGCGTGCTCAACTTCTGACCCGTGCTGCGACACCTGCGCGACGACGACGGATCGGCCGTCGCGGAGTTCGTCATGGTCGGTGGGCTCCTCACCGTGCTCACGCTCTCGGTTCTGCAGCTCGGGCTCGCACTGCACATCCGCAATACCGTTCTCGATGCCGCGGCTGAGGGTGCGCGGTACGCGGCGCTCGCCGACAGCGGACTGCCCGACGGGGTGGCCCGCACCCGTGATCTCATCACCACCGCGATCGGGGCCTCCTATGCGCACGACGTGACCGCCGACTACGGCAGCTACCTCGGACATCCGGCCGCCGAGATCACCGTGCACGCACCGCTGCCCCTCATCGGGCTGGTCGGCATCGAGGGCGGGCTGGAGGTGACCGGTCATGCTGCGGTCGAAACGCTGGACTGACGACGACGGCAACGCTTCGCTCGAGTTCATCACGACGGGCATGATCCTGCTGCTGCCGCTCGTCTACCTCGTGCTCGTCATGGCCGCGGTGCAGGCAGGAGCGCTCGCGGTGGAGGGTGCTGCTCGGCAGGCAGTGCGAGTCTTCGTGCAGTCCGCCACTGTCGACGAAGCCCAGGCGCGCGCCGAACGCGCGATCCAGTTCGGCCTCAAGGACTACGGACTCGACGCGAAAGACGCGACAGTGTCCGTCAACTGTGCACCGAAGCCCACCGACTGCCTCACCCGGCTCGGCACCGTCACCGTGTCGATCGCTGTCTCCGTGCGGCTGCCGCTCGCGCCCTCGGTGATCAATGTCGACCTGCCTCTGTCCGTGCCGCTCAAGGCGACAGCGACGGAGCGAGTCTCCCGCTTCTGGAGCGACCGATGAGCGCCGCCAAGCGAACGGTGGCAACGCGGATGCGCGACGATGAGGGCTCGATCCTGCCGCTCACGATCTTCTACGGATTCCTGTCGCTCGTGCTCATCCTGCTCGTGGTCGCGGCGACCTCCCTCTACATCGAACGCAAGCGCCTCTTCACCGTGGCAGACGGTGCCGCCCTCGTCGGCGCGGAGGCGTTCACCGTCGACTCCGTCACCTCGACGCCGAACGGGTATCGACCAACCCTCACGAGCCCGGATGTCGCTGCCGCGGTCACCGAATACCTCGAAGACAACCCGCACACCGAGTTCGAATCGCTGCACCTGGACCGCGCTGAAACGGTGGACGGGCGCAGCGCCACCGTCGCGCTCTCGGCCTACTGGCGCCCGCCGGTGGTCTCGCTGCTTGTTCCTCAGGGCTTCCGCATCGACGTCACCGCACTCGCCCGCTCGGTCTTCTACTAGCCCCGTCGCCGATCGCGCAGATCGGAAAGGCGCTAGACCTCGGGCGGCTGGTCGGGATCCTGCGCGATCGTGCGCTTGCCGACGATGAACCAGACGATCGCCCCGATGAGCGGTGCAAGAGTGACGATGGCCACCCAGACCACCGTTGCGCCGACGGACGCCCGGCTCGAGCCGATCTGCACGAGCGCGATGATCCAGAGCGCGAAGGGCAGCAGCCCGGTAATGATGATCAAGAGGTGCCAGCCGCCCAATCCACTCAGCATCGTGCTTTCCCTTCTCGCCGCGCCTACGCCGTCCCGTCGGGCTCGTGGTGCTCAACCCTAGTCTCGCTGCGTGCCACTACCGCCGGAAGAGGGAGTGCGGTGGGCTCGGCGCGACTGGCTACGGCCGTAGGCTCCTGAGTCCGTCGCGAATCTCATTCACGAGGATCTCGGGCTGTTCGAAGGCGGCGAAGTGACCGCCCCTCGCGGCCTCGCCGTAGTGGATCAGGTTCGTGTACGTGTCCTCGATCCAGTTTCGGGGAAGGCGGGGGATGTCGCGCGGG
>DATNBR010000036.1:0-2372 GCA_035571875.1 Lacisediminihabitans sp.
GCACGCCTTCCCGAATGTCGAGAACGCCGCGTCGAACGCGATCTGCCGCAGGCTCGGCTTCGAGCTGCTCGAAGCGTGCGACTTCGAGTTCCCGGAGGGCCACTGGATGACCTGCAACGACTGGCGCCTCGACCTGCGCGCCTAGACGTACCGGAGGTTCGGATTCCGCCGCAGCGCAGCGCTCCTTCGGAAAGCTGGTGAAGCTGCGGCGGGCGGCCCTCATCACGGTCGTGGTGTGGTGGTTCTGCGTTTGCGCGAGGCGTAGGCGCTGCCGTTCGTGCCGCTCCCCGTGCTCGCTGCGAGCGGCATCGCACTCTCGTTCGCATTCTCGAACACCCACGCGTTCGGGAGCACCGGCGATTGGACGGCCCGAGCCGTCGTGCTCTTCGCCGGCATCTGGTACGGGCTGATCGCCACGGCCGCGGCGCTCGTCCTCCTCGCGATCCGCGCGGCGGCCTACTCGGTCGAGTACTTCGGCTGAGCCTTCTCGCCGCGGATGCGCGCCACGGCGTGGTTCGCCGCCAGGGCCGCCTCCGAGAAGCCGACCGTGATCAGCGTGATCTTGCCGTCGAAGCCGGCCACGTCGCCGGCGGCATACACGCCGGGGAGGTTCGTCTCGCAGGCCTGGTTGACCTTGATCTGGCGCTTGTTCGCGAACTCGAGGCCCCAGTTGGCGATCGGGCCCAGGTGCGACACGAAGCCGAGCAGCGTGACGAGCTCGTCGCAGGCCACCTCGCGCAACTCGCCCGTCTCGGTGTTCTCGACGGTGATCGCTTCGAGCCGGCCGTTCCCGGAGGCGGCCCGCACCTCGCACGGCACCATGATCTCGACGCGGCCCTCGCCGGCCAGCCGGCGCACCTCGTTCACCGAAGACTCCAACCCGCGGAACCGCTCGCGCCGGTGGATCAGGGTGATCGGCGCAGCCGCCGTGTCCTGCAGGCCGAGCGCCCAGTCGAGCGCCGAGTCGCCGCCGCCGACCAGCGCGACCCGCTTGCCCGAGAACGCCTCCTTCTGCTTCACGAAGTAGTGCAGGCCGTTCCCTTCCCACCGCTCCAGGTCGGGCAGGTCGAGCTTGCGCGGGTTGAACGCCCCGTGGCCCGCCGTGATGATCATCGTCCGCGTCAGCAGCGTCTCGCCCGCGGCCGTGTGCAGCTCGATCACCTCGTCGTCGCGGTGGGAGATCGTGTCGACGACCTCGCCCAGCCGCACCTCCGGCTCGTACTGCATCGCCTGGTCGGTGAGCCGGTCGATCAGCTCCTGACCGTTGATCTTGGGGTATCCGGCCACGTCGAAGATGTGCTTCTCGGGGTAGACCGCGGACACCTGGCCGCCCAGCTGCTCGAGGCTCTCGACGATCCGCACCGAGGCATCCCGGTGCCCGCCGTAGTAGGCGGCCGCGAGCCCGGTCGGCCCGCCGCCGATGATCGTGATGTCGACGATCTGCTCGGAAGTCACGATGAGCAGTCTAGTCACGCCCTTCTCGCAGGGCGCTTGTGACACCCGCCACCCCACGGGAATCCGCAAGAACATGCGGATCGGGGCGCGGCGGAAGGGGAGCTTGTGAGCGGTGCTATAGTCGCCCTCGGTGCTCGGCGACTGGGCAGCTCTCCTGGTGTTCGCGGCGATCGCATTCGTGATCCCGTTCAGCCTCTTGTTCGCGACCTTCGCCCTCGCCACGCGCACCTCCCGGCACGCTGGCGACAAGAGCATCCCATTCGAGTCCGGGGTCTCATCGCAGACCTTCATGCCGGGCCGCTTCACGATCAGCTACTACATGACCGCGATGCTCTTCATCGTGTTCGACATCGAGATCGTCTTCCTCTACCCGCTCGCGCTCGAGCTGCACGCGCTCAAGTGGTTCGGCCTGGCGGAGATGGTCACGTTCGTCGTGCTGCTCGTGGTGGCGTATGTCTATGTCTGGCGTAGGGGGGCTCTGGAATGGCGGTAACGCCCGTCCATATCGACCGCGCGGTCCGCTCCGAGGATCTGGAGCAGTACGTGATGCTGACGACCGTGGAGAAGGCGCTCGCGTGGGCGCAGTCGAACTCGATCTGGCCGGCGGGCTTCGGCCTCGCCTGCTGCGCGATCGAGATGATGTCGCTCCCGTCGCCGCGCTACGACATCGCCCGCTTTGGCGCCGAGGTCTTCCGCAGCTCGCCGCGCCAGTCCGACCTGCTGATCGTGTCCGGGCGCGTGTCGCACAAGATGTCCGCGCCGCTGCGCCAGGTCTACGACCAGATGCTCGTGCCGAAGTGGGTCATGGCGATGGGCGCCTGCTCGAGCTCGGGCGGCATGTTCGCGAACTACGCGATCCTCCAGGGCGTCGACAAGATCGTCCCCGTCGACGTGCACGTGCCCGGCTGCCCGCCCCG
>DATNBR010000037.1:0-2285 GCA_035571875.1 Lacisediminihabitans sp.
CGCATCTTGCCCGAAATGTGGGCAAGCACGCGGTGGCCGTTGGTCAGCTCAACGCGGAACATCGCGTTGGGCAGAGCTTCGACTACTGCGCCCTCGATCTCGATGACACCGTCTTTGTTGGCCATAGCCTCTTCGTCGCTAAAAGTTGTGAATACTGGTCGTGCGTTGGGTTGTCGTGCAATAGATTGCGGCGTCAGTCATCCCGAAATCCTGAGCCGATGATTGCTGATCGAACTGCCTGGTCCGGGAAATGGCGGCATGACTAATGCAGACCGCAGACACCAAGGATCAATCCTATGGGATAACGCGCCCTTTCGCCAAGCCCGCGTCTATAATCGGGCGGCGCTTCGCCGAAGGCTGAACTCCGGCGATCGTCGCGGTCAGCATCGCCGTCAAGACTGCGCGTCTCGCACCAGGTCGACGACATCCGTGTAGATGGCGTCTCCAGGCTCGAGACCCGTCACCCGCGTGGTGAACTCCTCCGCGCTGAGGGTGCCGAGCAGCTGCAGCATCGAGACGCTCTCGGCGTCGTTCGGCAGGTCGAAACGCAGCGCCGCACCGATGGCACGGAGCAGGGCGGCGGGATGCGTACCCTGCTCCGCGAGGGCGAGCGCCGGACGGATGAAACGTTCGTGCCGGCCCAGCTTTCTCAGCGGTGAGCGGCCGACGCGCTCCGGGGTGTCGGGCAGGTACGGGTTCGCGAACCGCGCGAGGTTCTGCCGCACGTAAGCCTGCTGCACCTCCGGCTCGAACTCGTGCTTGGCGACGAGCAGCGCCTTGGTCTCGGTGAGCACCGCCTGAACCTCGGTGAGCACCTCCGGGATGCGCATGGCGTCGGCGATGGTCGCCGCCCCGTGCAGGAAGCCGTGGTACGCCAGCGTCGCGTGGCCGGTGTTCACCGTGAAGAGTTTGCGCTCGATGTAGGGCTCGAGGTCATCGACGAAGTGCGCGTCGGGAATCACCGGCAGGGAGTCACCGAACGGACCACTCTCGATCGCCCACTCGAAGAACTCCTCGACCGTGACGTCGAGGCCGTCCCCGCGATCCTGTGCTGGAACGATCCGATCGACGGCTGTGTTGGCGAAGATCGCGTCGTCGATGAGCACCGTGCGACCGCTCGCCTCCAGCGACTTCTGTACTTCGGCCCGTAGCAGATCGGTGGCGCTGATCGCGTTTTCGCAGGCCATTACCTGCAGCGCGGGCAGCGCGGCGTCGCGCTCGGCGATTCCGGCGGCAATGAGCGGAGCGACGAAGCGAAGGATGCTCGGGCCGACCGCGGTGGTGACGATGTCGGCCGTGGAGATCTCGGCCACGACATCCGCCTCGTTGGTACTGCTGTTCAGTGCCCGATAGTTGTTGACGGTGCGGATGCGCGGGTTGTTGCCGACCTCGTGCACCTCGTAGCTCGGCGTGCTGGCGAGGGCGTCGATGACGGCCGCGTCAACGTCTGCGAAGACCACCTCGTAGCCGGCGTCATGCAGCACGAGCCCGATGAAGCCTCGGCCGATGTTACCCGCGCCGAAGTGCACTGCCTTCATGAGTTGTTCACCTCGTCGAGGATCGCGAGGATCTCGGTGCGGCCGGGCGCATCCAGAAGCTTCTGCACCTCGTCTTCATCGCTGAAGATGAGGGCGATCTTCGACAGTATCTCCAGGTGGCCGTTCTCCTTGCCTGCGATGCCGACGACAAAACGCACCTCGTTGCCGTCCCAGTCAATCGGGGTGGCGTACCGCACGAACGAGAGCGCGGACTCGAGAATCGTGTCCTTGCCCTCGTTCGTGCCGTGCGGGATCGCCAGGAAGTTGCCCATGTAGGTGGAGGTCAGCGCCTCCCGCTGCATCATGTAGTCGACGTACTCCGCCGTGACGGCGCCCGCCTCGAGGAGAATGGCTCCGGCTTCGCGGATCGCCTCCTCCTTGGTGCTCGCCGACCCGGCAGCCTTGATCTGCTCTGGCTCCAGTACGTTCTGGCTCATGATGCCCCTCTGTTCTTCCTGGCGTCCGCTCGTCCTACCTAGTTTCGCGCCATCTCGACCACGTCGTCGTACTTCGGGCTTGCCATGAAGTTGTCGACGGAGACGTGAACGGCGTTCGGGTTCTTCTGCCGTGCCCGATCGGTGAGGGTGTTCTGCGTGATGATCAGGTCTTCGCTGCCGTCGAGGTTCGCGATGGACTTGTTCGTCACGGTCACCCCCTCGATGCCGGCCTTCTTGATCTTGTTGCGCAGCACTGTGGCGCCCATCGCACTCGATCCCATGCCGGCGTCGCAGGCGAAGACGATGTTCT
>DATNBR010000038.1:0-19155 GCA_035571875.1 Lacisediminihabitans sp.
GCCATGCCCGCGGCAGCGGCGGCAGCAGCACCCAGGGGCCAGACGGGCATCGCCTCGGCGCTCACCAACACCACGAAGACGATCGGCGGCTCCTTCGCCTCGTCGGTGTTCGCGATCGTGCTCACCATCGGTGCGGTGCAGGTGGCGGGCGGCACGGCCGGGAGCCTGTTCGGGTACTACCTCGTCTGGGCCATCTGCGGCGGCGGTGCGCTGCTCGCCGGCATCCTGTTGTTCTTCGTGCCGAAGCTCGCCTTCGCGGATGCGGACGCGGCCGATGACGATGTCGCGCTCGTCGCGCCAGAAGCCGACTCGATGCGCCCGTAATTTGTGGTGCGTTGAGTCGCCTAATGGCGCACGGAGATTTCTTGCGCGGGCGCGAGGGGCGGAGAGGTCAGCGCTTCGGCTTGAGTTCGCCGCGCACGAGCTTGTGCGGCGCCGCCTGAGCGACCGGCTTGATCGTGACGAGGTCGAGGTTCACGTGACCGGGCAGCTCGATGGCGTGCACGATCGTCTCGGCGATGTCGTCGGCAGAGAGTGGATCGGGCACGTTGTCGTAGACGGCGTCGGCGCGCGCCTGATCGCCGCCGAAACGGGTGAGCGAGAACTCCTCCGTCTTGACCATGCCCGGTGCCACCTCGAGCACGCGAATGGGTTCGCCCGCGAGTTCGAGCCGCAGCACCGCGACGAGCGCGTGGGCCGCGAACTTCGCGGCGTTGTATCCGCCGCCGCCCTCGTAGGCGACGTGGCCGGCGATGGAGGTGACGGTGAGGATGTCGGCGTGCCCGCCGTCCGTCGCCGCTTGCCGCAGCAGCGGTAGCAGCGCACTCGTGACACGTTTGACCGCGATCACGTTGACGTCGTACATGCGCATCCAGTCATCCGGATCGCTCTCTTCGACGGAGTCGAGGCCGAACGCGCCTCCCGCGTTGTTGACGAGGGCGTGTACGGGGCCGAGCCCAGCGAGGTGATCGCGCAGCGCGTCGACCTGGAACTGGTCGGTGAGGTCGGCGACGAAGACGTACGCGCCCGTCTCCGCAGCGAGAGCCTCGAGCCGATCGCGTCGGCGGGCGACTCCCACGACCTCCCAGCCGTGCTCGCGGAACAGGCGCACCGTCGCCGCTCCGATTCCCGAACTCGCTCCGGTGACCACAACCCGCCTCGACTGCACACTCACTCCTCTGTTCTCGTCCACCGTACCGCCCGTCCGCTGTCGCCGAACGTGCCCGTTTGCGCCGAACCTGCCTGTTGGCGGCGGCTCGAACGGCCACGCTCGGCGCAGACGCACACGCTCGATGCCCATGGCGCGCCAGTAGGGTGTAACGATGACGGATGCGGTGAAGTCCTCGAGGAAGAGGCGTGTTCCGGTCTGGGACAACGCGCGTTTCGCTGCCGTGACGCTCGTGGTCGTCGGCCACGGCATCCAGCGACTGACCGGCGATTCCGACGCAGCGCTCGGTGTCTACCTCTTCATCTACGCCTTTCATATGCCCGCGTTCGCGATCATCAGCGGCTACTTCTCGAAGGCGAGCCCGCCGAGCTCCCGGCAGATGAAGAAGGTGCTCACCGACATCGTGCTGCCCTACGTCATCATGGAGACGATCTGGAGCGCAGTGCAGTTTCTCGTGGAGGGCTCGACGAGCCTCAACCCGACCACGCCGCACTGGACGCTGTGGTTCCTCCTGGCGCTCGGCCTCTTCCGGCTGCTGCTCCCCTACCTCGTGCTGCTGCGCTGGCCCCTCGTGTGGTGCGTGGCCTTCTCGATCGGGGTCGGCTACCTCAGCAACATCGACAACACCTTCTCGTTGTCGCGCACCATCGGCATCCTGCCCTTCTTCTTCCTCGGCTGGCAGGTGCGTCAGTGGAAGCTCGTCGACCGCTGGCACGTGCTCGATCGCAACGTGGTCCTGGTGCGCACCGTCGCCGTCGCGGTCTTCGCCGCCTGGATCGCGGTGCTCTTCCTCTTCATCGGACCGCTGCGATCGATGAACCTCAAGAACTGGTTCTTCTACGACGACTCGTACAACGACATCGGCGAGACCGCGTGGTGGGCCGGACTCGTTCGCCTCGGCTTCATCCTGCTTGCCGTGCTGCTCAGCGCGGCGATGTTCGTGCTCGTTCCGCGCGGCAAGACGTGGTTCACCGGCTTCGGCCAGGCGACGATGTACATCTATCTGCTGCACAGCTTCGTGCTCTATCCGATCAGGCAGTCCGGCGTCCTCGGCGATGACCACTCCTCCATCGTGTGGCTGTTGTCGATGATCCTCGCCTGCATCGCCATCTCGATCGCATTGGCGAGCCCGCTCGTGCGCAGGGTGTTCAGGCCGCTCATCGAACCGAAGCCGCAGTGGCTGTTCCTCAAGCTCGAAGGCGAGGGAGGTCGCCCACCGGAACGCGGCGCGTCACGAGTCGATCCCACCGGTTCGCGACGAGACAGATAGCACGCGCCGCTGCGCCGTTACGCCGTGTTGCGGCAGGATTGCCGATAGTGGCGCCGAGTTCCTAAGCTCGGTGGATTGTGTGCGAACGTCCGCACGCCAGAATTCGTCAACAAGAGCCACGGCACGGGTCACCGGCACGAGTCATAAGCACTGAGGCAAGAGGAGAGACGCGATGAGCGACTGGAAATTCGAAACGAAGCAGATTCACGCGGGGGCGCAGCCCGATCCCGTCACCAACGCCAGGGCGACGCCGATCTACCAGACCACCGCCTACGTGTTCAACAACGCGGAGCACGCCAAGAACCTCTTCGCGCTGGCCGAATTCGGCAACATCTACACCCGCATCCAGAACCCCACCCAGGATGTCGTCGAGCAGCGCGTCGCGGCGCTCGAGGGCGGCACGGCAGCACTTCTGCTCGCATCCGGAATGTCGGCAACGACGCTCGCCATCCTGAACATCGCCAACGCCGGTGACCACATCGTCTCGTCGTCGTCGGTCTACGGCGGCACCTACAACCTGTTCAAGTACACGCTCGAGAAGCTCGGCATCGAGACCACCTTCGTCGAGAACCAGGATGACGCCGAAGAGTGGCGTCGCGCCGTACGCCCCAACACCAAGCTCTTCTTTGCCGAGACCATCGGTAACCCGAAGATCAACGTGCTCGACATCGAGCTCGTCTCGGGTGTCGCGCACGACAACGGCATCCCGCTCATCGTCGACAACACGATCGCCACGCCGTACCTCATCCGTCCGTTCGAGCACGGCGCCGACATCATCGTGCACTCCGCCACCAAGTTCCTCGGCGGTCACGGCACCGTCATGGGCGGCATCATCGTCGACGGTGGCAAGTTCGAGTGGTCGAAGAACGTGGAGAAGTTCCCCGGCCTCACCGAGCCCGACCCCTCGTACCACGGTGCGAGCTACACGACGGTTCTCGGCGACGGCATCGCCTACATCATCAAGGCGCGCGTGCAGCTGCTGCGCGATCTCGGTGCCGCGATCGCCCCGGCGAGCGCCTGGCAGCTCATCCAGGGCATCGAGACCCTCAGCCTCCGCGTCGAGCGCCACGTGCAGAACGCCCAGCTGATCGCCGAATGGCTCGACGCACACGACGACATCGACACCGTGTACTACGCGGGGCTCCCGTCGAGCCCCTGGTATGGCGCGGCGAACAAGTATGCCCCTCGCGGCGTCGGCGCGGTTCTGTCGTTCGACCTCAAGGGCGGTGTGGATGCGGGCCGCGCCCTCGTCGACAACGTGAGCCTGTTCAGCCACGTCGCCAACATCGGCGACGTGCGCAGCCTCATCATCCACCCGGCCTCGACCACGCACTCGCAGTTGACCCCGGAGCAGCAGCTCACTGCCGGTGTCACGCCCGGGCTCGTGCGCCTCTCGATCGGACTCGAGAACATCGACGACATCAAGGCCGATCTCAGCGCCGGTCTCGCCGCCGCGCGCGCCGTAGCCTCGAAGTAGCACCACCTCCTCGCCGCGGTCGACCTGCTCAGGCAGGCGGCCGCGGCGATGTCGTGTGTGCCGCGTAATAAAGCACGACCGCCGAGGCGCGGTCGGCGATACTGAACTAGACATGGACTGGCAGACACCCGAGGACACCGTTCCTTCGAGCTTCATCACCGAAGCCAACACGAGGGCGCTCTCCGGCAAGCCACCGGCCACCGGGGCCTGGCGCGAGGGCGATCCGCCCGGCAACCGCTCGTTCGTGTCCATCGGACCGCTCGCGCTCGAACGCAGCGAGACGCTCGCATCCGCCCGCATCGCGTACGAGTCCTGGGGCGAACTCAATGCCGATCGCAGCAATGCGATTCTCGTGCTGCACGCGCTGACCGGCGACAGCCACCTGATCGGTTCGGCCGGCCCCGGGCATCCGACCGCCGGCTGGTGGAGCGGCATCATCGGTCCCGGCAAGTACATCGACACCGAGAAGTGGTTCGTCGTCTGCCCGAACATGCTGGGAGGCTGCCAGGGCAGCACCGGCCCAGCCTCTCTCGCGCCCGACGGCCGCGAGTGGGGAGCGCGCTTTCCATACCTGACCATCCGCGATCAGGTCGCGGCGCAGGTCGCCTTCTCCGACGCCATCGGCATCGACCACTGGGCGGCCGTCATCGGCGGCTCGATGGGCGGCATGCACTCGCTCGAGTGGGCGATCGGCTACCCCGAGCGACTGGACCGGGTGGCGATCATTGCCGCGCCCACGATCTCGAGCGCGGACCAGCTCGCGCTGAACTCGGTGCAGATCGAAGCGATCAAGATGGATCCCGGGTTCAACGACGGCGACTACTACGAGGCGAAGGATGGCGAGGGTCCGTATCGGGGGCTCGCGCTCGCCCGCCGCATGGCGCTGCTCAATTACCGCTCTCCGTCTGAACTCAACGACCGCTTCCAGCGCAGCTGGCAGAGCAGCATCAGCCCACTCGGCTCCTCAGGAAAATTTGCCGTCGAGAGCTACCTCGATTTCCATGGCAATAAGTTCACCCGCCGCTTCGACGCGAACAGTTACGTGCTGCTGGTCGAGGCGATGAACTCGCACGACATCGGCAGGGATCGCGGTGGCGTCGCCGAGGCGCTGTCGCGCATCACCGCCCGCAGCCTCGTGCTCGGGATCGACAGCGACCGACTGTTCCCCGCCGAGTACCAGGTGCTCATCGCGAGTCGCCTGAGCGACAGCCTCGACGACGGCAAAGCCACCATCATCCACTCGGAGTTCGGCCACGATGGCTTCCTCATCGAACACGATCTGGTCGGTCCGGAGCTCGTTCGACTGCTGCGTGACTGACCGCGACAATCGAGAGCTTGTCATATTGGCTATGCTGATCGAGTGTATACAGAACGGTCTGATAGCAAGGCCGTCACCCGAGGCGCGAAGTCCGTGTTTGGCGACCGCCCATGGTGACCGGCCGCCCACCCCGATCCCCGAAGATCAGGGTGGCCGTCGTTGACGACCATCGACTCGTCCTCGACGGTATAGTCGCGCACCTGACGGCGTCGCAACTCGACATCGAGGTCGTGGCCAGCGAAGCGAGCTGGGCCGGCCTCCTCGCCCACAGCGCGTTCCCTGTCGACGTCGTCGTGCTCGATCTCAATCTCGATGACCGCATCCCGATCGGCACCAAGATCCGGGCGCTCACCGCCGCGGGCAGCCGCACCATCGTGATCAGCAGGCATGCCGACATCCCGACGGTCTATACGGCCATTCAGGCCGGCGCGCTCGCCTTCGTTCCGAAGACCGAGACCGCAGACGAACTCGTCGCGGCCATTCGCTCCGCGGCCACCGGGCAGCAGCATCAGAACGCTCCACTCCGTAACGCCATCGCTGGCACCAACCCCGAGGTGCTGCCCGGGCTCGGCAAGCGCGAGCAGCGCGCCCTGGTGCTGTACGCATCCGGTCGCACTATTCGCGAGGTCGCCGAAGTCATGCAGACCACGGAGGAGACCGTGAAGTCGTATATCAAGCGGGCCAGGCGCAAGTACCGGGATGCGGGAACCGACCTCGGCTCGAAGATCAAGCTTCGAGACCACGGCATCCGTGCCGGTTGGGTGTCGAACGAATAGTCCGCAGGAGGGGCCGGTGCCGCTAGAGGGCCACGGTCTCCCGCGGCCCTCTTAGCAAGACCCCCCGGTCTGGCCGGTTCCTCGATGAGGTTCCGCCCCGGCGCCGATTATTCGGGTTCCGACGCCGATCCGGACCCGGATGCCTGAGCATCCGATCCGGCGCTGAGTGTGACTACCGGTGTGCCCGGCGCGCCCCTCTTGTTCTTCCCCTGAACTGTACCTTTCTCACTGGATTTCTCGTGAACAGTGTCGCACCCCCATTTGAGGTGACAGTGTGGAAGCATGGCTAGCGTGGAACCCATCGCCAAAGAACGCGATCGTCTTCTACATCGCTCCGCCCGAGTAGTCGGACTGGGCTCGACGATTGTTGCCCTACTCTGCTTCAGCGTGCCCGGCGTTCTACCGTGGGCGAGCTATCTGGCGATCCTGCCGCTGTTCGTCATCCTCGCGTTCGCGCTCTACCGTCTGGGGCTGGGGCAGTCGATAATCTGGGCGGTCCTCGGGCTCGCCGCCGGCCTCGCGATCCTGGTCGTCGTGCAGGTGCCCAACGGCCAGAGTGAGACCCGCGCCGTGGCCGACGCGATGGTTCCGCTCGCGGCGGCCGCTCTCGCATCCTTCGCCGTCGTGCTCACGAACTCGGTGCCGCGGCTCGTGGTGCTCGTCGTCGGTGTGATCCTGTCCTTCCTGCTCGTGCAGTTCGCGTCCCCGCATCCCGGCGGCATCGCCCCCCAGGCGGTCGCGACCATCGTCGGATGGATCCTCGCGGCAATCTTCGGCTACTGGCTCGGCGCGAGCGTTCCACGCGCCGCCCGCAGAATCTTCAGCATCGGTCGCGCGCACCGCGCCGAACGCCTCGCGAGCGAGACCGAAGCGCAGCGACGTCAGGGGGCACGCCTCCTGCACGACACGGTCCTCGCCACCCTCACCCTGCTTGCACACTCCGGCGTGGGTGTCACCACCTCGGCGCTGCAGCAGCAGGCCGGAGACGATGCGCGCCTACTGCGACAATTGCGACTCGGAGCGAGCCCCGTACCGACGTCGTCCGGCACCTACAACCTCGAGCCGGTCGAGGAATCGATCCTCGGCACCACTCTCGAGTCCGTCAAGCAGCGCTTCGGCCGCATGGGCCTCGAGGTCAGCTGGCACGGCACTGGCCAGGTGCTGCTACCGAGCAACGTGCTCGACGCCTTCCTGCTCGCGCTGGCCGAATGCCTCGAGAACGTGCGCCGCCACGCGGGTGTCACCGATGCGCACGTGACCATCACCGACGACGAGACGACCGTGCGGGCGATGGTGACGGATGCCGGGGTCGGCTTCGACCTGAAAGACATCGACGCGGCTCGGCTTGGCTTCAAGGACTCGGTGGTCGGCCGACTCAAGGAGGTCGGCGGCAACGCCCGGCTGTTCTCGGCCCGCGGATCCGGAACGACCGTGGTACTGGAGGTGCCGAAGTGACCTTCTCGCGCCCGGAAGAGAACACCCTCGGCGTCATCGTCGGCAAACGCAGTCGCGGGGGCGTTCCGAGCGCATCCACGGCGGGTCGCGCCGTGCGCCAGGCGAGTGCGCCGGGCGCGAGTCTCGGCACCGGCTACCTCGGTGTCGGCGCCGGTGTCATCGCCGGCGTGCAGGCGCTGTTCGGCATCGGCCTGTTCGTGTGGCACATCGAGGCCTATCCGAGCCTGCTGCCGATCGTGGTCTCCTGGTTCATCTACATCGCTTCGCTCATCGGCGTCGGAGTCGCACTCGCGACGCGCGGTGAACGCATGTCGGGCCTGCTGTTCGGTGCATTCCTCGTCGCACAGGCCTGCGTCGTCGCGCTCGACTTCGTGGCGATCTGGCCACTCCACGACATCGGTGCCTTCGCCACCTCATCCGTCTCGGTCGGATTCGGGCTTCTCGTCGCAGTCACCCTGCGGCGAGCGAGCGAGATGCTCTTCGCCGCAGGGCTCCTCTGCGTCGCGTTCCTCGTCGCCATCCTGCTCACCACCCCCCTGACGAGCGAAACCCTGCCGTCGCAGCTCGGCATCCTCTCGCTTGCCGTGCTGCCGTCCGTCTTCGGCGTGTACGTCGTGCGACGCTTCAGAAAACTCGTGCAGCTCGAGCTCGATCGCGTGCTCGTGCAGAGCACGATCTCCGCACCCCGCTTCGCCGTCGGCATGCTCGCCTCGGAGGAGCTTGCACGCCTCGACCTCGCGGCCGAAGAACTGCTCGACTCCGTCGCCACGGGCACCATCCAGCTGCCCCTCTCCCCCAAGATCGCATCCACCGCGGCATCGCTCGCCACCGAACTGCGACTGCACCTCATCGAGGGCCGCCGCGAGACCTGGCTCTACCACGCGATCACGGAATCGGAACAGCTCGGCAAGGGCGTGACGCTGAGCGACCCGGGCAGCCTCGCAGGGCTCCTCGACCCGCACCAGCGTGACGGACTGCTCGCCGCGGTCTGGCTGCTGGTCAGTGGAAACGGCAAGACCACCCCAACCGCCCAGCTCACCCTCGGCCCGATCACCACGACACTGGACAACGCACCTGCGCACACCGTGAACGTGCCGATCGTGATCACGACCACCGGTATCCAGCGCAACCGGGTCGACCCCGCGACCTGGAATGCGATCGGCAAGGTGGGCCGATTCATTGACTCGACGCAGAACTCCAGCCTGCGTGTCGAGATCGAGTGCGTCGTCACCAACCCGGCGGACCAATAACATGCTGGATAACACCAACGGAGATGAGTAGCACAGTGGCGCAAGCAGACGACAGGATTCGACTCGCCCTCGTCGACGATCACAAGATGCTCCTCGGAGCGCTCACGGAGTGGATCCGCGGGGCGGCCTCCGACATCAGCATGGTCGCCGCCGTCACAACCTGGCCGGAGCTGTTGACCCACGCGGAATTCCCTGTCGACGTCGTGCTGCTCGACCTCGACCTCAAAGACAACATCCCGATCTCGCTCAAGATCTCGACCCTCAACACCACCGGTGTGAAGACTGTCGTCATGAGCACCTACTCCGAGCCGAACGTCGTGCGCGAAGCACTCGCGGCCGGCGCCCTCGGCTACCTCGTCAAGAGCGAGGATGCCGACATGATCGTCGAGGCGATCCGCGCGGCGACCAGGGGCGAGTCCTACGTCTCCGCAGAACTCGACCTCGCGCTGAACGCGGGCACCGTGGGCGGTGCGCCGAAGCTGAGCGCGCAGGAGCGCCGGGTCATGGCGCTCTACGGCGGTGGCGAGCCGGTGAAGGCCGTCGCCTTCCAGCTGAGCATCTCCGAGGAGACGGCGAAGTCGTACCTCAAGCGCATCCGCGAGAAATACCGCGTCGCGGGCATCGATGTCGGCACCAAGGTTGCGCTGCGTAAGCGCGCGATTCAGGACGGCATCCTGATCTCCACGGAGACACCGCAGGGATTCTGAGCGCCCCTCTACCGCCGGATCGGCCGCCTGCGCTCGAGCAGTACGCTCGCGACCGCGAGACCCACACCGGGTACGCACAGAGCCAGCCCAACCCAACTGGGCGAGGCGTAGCCGAAACCAGCGACGATGGCGATCCCGCCGAGGAACGCTCCGAGGCTGTTGCCGAGATTGAGTGAGGCGTGGTTGACCGCCGCGGCGAGCGTCTGACTGTCGCCGGCGACATCCATGAGTCTGGTCTGAATTGCTGGCGAGAGCGCGGCCGCCGATGCGCCGACCATGAAGGTGAAGATCAGCAGGCCGACGACCGTGTTCGCGGTCAGTGCGAGGCCCACGAGCGAGAGCGCGAAGATCCCGAAGAAGACGAAGATCGAGCCCATGATGTTGCGGTCGGCGCTCCAGCCGCCGAGGAGGTTGCCGGCGGTCATGCCGAGCCCCACCACGATGAGCACGACGGGCACGAAGTGCACACCCAAACCCGTCACCTCCGTGACGAGCGGCGAAACGAAGGTGTGCACGGCGAAGAAGCCGCCGAAACCGATGGAGCCGATGAGCAGCGCAAGCCACACCTGCGCTCGGCCGAAGGCCCTGAGCTCGCGCCTCATGGTCGCGCCGGGGTCACCGGACTGGAACGGGACGAGCAGCGCGATAGCGACGAAGCTCAGCGCGAAGATCGCGGCGACGGCGAGGTAGGCCACCCGCCAGTTCGTGGTCTGGCCCAGCAGCGTGATCGCCGGCACACCCACAACGTTCGCGATGGTGAGGCCCGAGAGCACGATGGCCACGCCCCTGGCGCGCCTGCCCGGACCCATGAGGGACGCCGCGACGAGCGAGGCGACCCCGAAGTACGCACCGTGCGGCAGTCCGGCGACGAATCGCGCGAGCAGCACGAGCCCAAAACCGGGCAAGAGGGCGGATGCGGTGGTGGCGATCGTGAACGCGCCAGCCAGGCCGAGCAGCAGTTGCTTTCGCGGGAAACGCGCGGCGAAGGTCGCGATCGTCGGCGCCCCGACGACCACGCCGAGCGCGTAGGCGGAGACGAGCCAGCTCGCCTGGGCGTTGGCCGCATCCGGATTTCTGGCCTGGAGCGCGGGCAGCAGGTCGTGGGCGAGGTTCGGCAGCAGGCCCATCGCCACGAACTCGGTGGCACCGATGGCGAAGCCGCCGAGCGCCAACGCGAGCAGCGCGAGCCGCGTGCGGGCGGCGCTGAGCGGCCGCGATGCGCGCGCGTCGATCAGCTGCGTTGCGGTGACGTTCGCGCCGCTCACTGGGCGGAATCGCGAATAGCGCGCTCCAGTCGCTCCACCTTGCCGGTCAGCTCACCACTGTGGCCGGGCCGGATGTCTGCCTTGAGCACGAGCGAAACGCGCGTTCCGAAGGCGGCCACGGCATCCGTCGCGCGTCGGACCACATCGAAGACCTCGTCCCAGTCGCCCTCGATGGTCGTGAACATCGAGTCGGTGTGATTCGGCAGGCCCGAGTCGCGAACGATCCTGACCGCCGCGGCGACCGCGTCGTGGACAGAATCGCCCTCCGTTGCTCCGCCGCTCGGCGCGACCGAAAATGCCACCAGCATGCTGTTACCCTCCGTGCTTCCCCAGGCCCTGCTCATCACGTCTGTGCGGTTCTAGTCTGTCGTCTTCGGGCCTGCCTTCTTCAAGCCTGTCACGGCTTCGAGCATTCCCGGTTCGATCGAAAGCTCGAATCGCACCCCACATGGCCGCAATCGACCAGGCGAGCAGTACGAACAGCAGCAGATTACGCAGGGTCAGCAGCACGAGTGGCACGGTGTGGAGCGCGAGCAGTCCGTCGTAGAGCGTGGGATAGATGAGCTGCGTCATGAAGGCGAGCAGCAGTGTCATCGCGGCAGGTGCGCGAAACGAGCGGTGCGCCGGCGGGCTCAGCAGCCCGAGGATCACCGGCACAGTGAGCCACAACAGGTACTGGGGAGAACCGACCTTGTTGAATGCGATGACAGCGGTGACCAGGGCGAGGGCGAGCGGGGCGAGCAGCTGTGTCGCAGGGACTCTCGCCCGCACAGCGAGCAGCGCCAGCAGCAGAATCGCGAGCACCGCGAGGGCGAGGAGTGGCGTCATGAGGGCGCTGACGGCATCGGCGCCGTCTCCCGTGACCTGAAAGGTCAGCATGGCCGTGTCGTAGTAGACGCGGGCGTGCCGCGCGCCAGCCGCCGCCTGCCACAGCCACGGGGTGCTCACGGGTGCTTCGATCTGCAGACCGCGGGCCGCCTGCTGGGTCACGAAGCTGAGCACGTTGGCGCCGCTGCCGACCACGAGGGCGAGCCCCGCGATGACGATGCTGGTGAGCACGGCGGAGACGAGGACCCGCCAGCGCTGCCGCGTCGCGACGACGATGGCGACGATGATCGCGCCGGGCCAGACCTTGATCCACGCGGCGACCGTGAGGATTGCGCCCGCACAGCGCGGTCGGCTCGCCACGAAGAGCGCCCCGACGATCGCGAGGGGAACGGTGACCGAGTCGAGCCTCGCGAGCGCGACGGGTCCCAGCAGCACCAGGAAGCCGAGCCACCACCAGGCGGCCACCGCATTGCGTGCCGTGCCGCGCCATCCGATCAGGAAGCCGAAGGCGACCGCGTCGAGCGCGGTCACCATAGCGAGCCAGGTGTACGCATAGTTCTCGGGGCCGAAGGTCCAGGCGAGGAGCATCGGCACGATCGCGAGGACGGGATAGACCCACGGTTGATCGATGCCGACCCATGACCGAGCATCGAAGCCCTGCTCCATCCACGGGCGGTAGACGAGCGTGACATCGCCGAGCGGATGCACGTCGTCGTGCAGGTTCAGGAAGCTCAGCCAGAGGTGAGCGAGCGCGAGCGCGCCCCAGAGCAGCCAGCTGGAGCGCAACAGCCTGCCGACGGCGCCCGAGGCCGTTTCGATCACGCCGGGGCCGGTCGCTCGCTCAGCAGTTGCGAGATCACGGCGGGCAGCGCCTCGGCCAGTTCGAGCACGACGAAGGGTCCGCCGGCACTCGCGCGAGACGCGGCAAGGCCGTGCAGAACGGATGCCGTGGCCGCGAGTCGCGCCAACAGCGACTCGTCGTCACCCAGTTCCCTCGCGTGCGTGGCCAGGAGCGCGCCGAGCACGCCGCCGAGCGCGTCTCCGGTTCCTGCGGTGGCCGTCCAGGCGGGAGCGACCGAGGCGACGAGACTCGTGCCGTCGGGTGCGGCGACGTGGGTGCGATAGCCCTTCAGCAGCACTGTCACCCCGAGCTGGTCCGCCGCGCGTCGTGCGGCCGACGCGGGGTCGTCGCCCAGCTTCTGCGGCTCTACCCCGAGCACGCGCGCCAGCTCCCTCAGGTGCGGCGTGATCACGACCGGTCCCGTCGCCGAATCGAGCAGGTCGAGTGCGCCCGCATCGATCACCGTGGGCAGTGCCTGGCCGAGCGCATCCGTCAATCGGTGCGTGGCCGCGTCGCCGCGGGCGGTCGCGTCCATGCCGGAGCCGAGCAGCCAGGCCTGCACCCGACCATCGGAGGTGACCGACTCGGGCCTCCGCTGCAGCACGAGCTCGGTGGGTCGCTGCGGTCCGAGATAGCGAACCATGCCCACGCCGGTGCGCAGCGCGGCCTCGACGCCGAGAACGGCGGCGCCGGGGTAGCTGTCTGAGCCCGTGACGATGCCGAGCACGCCGCGGCTGTACTTGTCGTCGTCGGCTCCGGGGATGGAGATGCACTGCGCGGCGTCTGCCGCGGACCATTCGCGATATGCCGTCATGGACTCACGATAGTTCGAGAGCCGCGCGAGGGCAGCACCCGCGTGCCGCCTCGAGGTGATTCTCGCCTAGTTACGCCTCGTCGCGTCCTGCACCTCTCCGACGAGCTCCTCGATGATGTCCTCGAGGAACAGCACTCCTCGCGTCGCGCCGTCTTCGTCGAAGACGCGGGCGAGGTGCACGCCGGAGCGGCGCATCGAGGCAAGAGCGTCTTCGAGGTCGGCCTCGCGATAGATCGAGATGAGCTGACGGATGCGCTTGGGCGGCACCGGCTCGGTGAACTCGTGGGTCTCCTCGAGGTCGATCACGTCCTTGAGGTGCAGGTACCCGCTCGGGTCTCCCTCCTCGTCGACGAGCGCGTAGCGGGAGAAGCCGTGCTGCGCCACGGCGCGCTCGACCTCGGCGGGAGTGACCGCCTCGGAAAGGCTCACGAGGTCGTCCATGCCCACGGCGATGTCCCTGACCTTCTTGGCGGAGAACTCGAACGCCGCACTGAGTGCGCCGATGCTGTCGGTGAGCACACCCTCCTTCGTCGACTGGGCCACGATGTTCGCCACCTCGTCCACGGTGAAGGCGCTCGTGGCCTCGTTGCGCGGCTGCACGCCGAACAGGCGCACGATGCCGTTGGTCGTCGAGTTGAGCGCGACGATGATCGGGCGGAACACCATGGAGATGTAGACGAGCGGCGGCGCGAGAATGAGCGCGGCGCGATCGGGCACCGAGAACGAGAGGTTCTTCGGCACCATCTCGCCGATCACCACGTGCAGGAACGAGACGACGATGAGCGCGATGACGAACGCGATCGTCGCGATGACCTCCGCCGACCATCCGGTGAGACCGAGCGGTCCCTCGAGCAGGTGATGGATGGCGGGCTCCGACACATTGAGGATCAGCAGCGAGCAGACGGTGATGCCCAGTTGACTCGTCGCGAGCATCATCGTGGCGTGCTCCATCGCGTGGATGGTCGTCTTCGCGGCGCGGCTCCCCGCCTCCGCCCTGGGCTCGATCTGCGACCGCCTGGCCGAGATCACCGCGAATTCCGCGGCGACGAAGAACCCGTTCGCGAACAGCAGGATGACGAGCCAGACGAGCCCCCACCACTCACTCATGCGAATCACCGTCCAGGGGCGGCGTCGGGGTGAAGCGCACCCGGTCGATGCGTCGCCCATCCATTCGCTCGATGCGGAAGGTGCCTGCGTCGACCGTCACCGTGTCGCCGACCACGGCGAGGCGACCGAGCTCGCTCATCAGGAAGCCGCCGACGGTCTCGTAGGGTCCGTCCTCCGGCACGGAGACCCCCGCGCGTTCGAGCAGTTCGTCTGGCCTCAACATGCCGGGAAAAGTCAGCCAGTCGCGCGAGCGCACCACACCCGCGCGGGCGCGGTCGTGCTCATCGGCGACCTCGCCGACGAGCTCCTCCACGAGGTCCTCGAGCGTCACCACGCCGGCCGTTCCGCCGTACTCGTCGACGACGACGGCCATCTGGTAGCCACGGCCGCGCAGCTCCCCGAGAAGCACGTCGAGCTTCATCGTCTCGGGCACCCGCAGCGCCTCGGACTGCAGGGCAGACACAGGCACCTCCGCGCGGCGTTCTCTGGGCACGGCCACGGCCTGCTTCACGTGCACGAAGCCGACGACGTCGTCGATTCCGTCGTCCACAACGGGGAATCGCGAGAAACCCGTGCGCCTGGCGAGGTCGATCACGAGCTGCGCTGAGTCGGTGCGCTCGACGCTGCTGACCCTCGGTCGCGGCGTCATCACATCCGAGGCATCGTGTCCGCTGAAGACGAGGGTGCGGGCCAGCAGCGTCGCGGTGTCGCGGTCGAGACTGCCCTCCTTGGCCGAGCGGCGCACGAGCGACGAGAGTTCCTCCGCCGTACGCGCTGAGGACAGTTCTTCGCGAGGTTCGATGCCGACCGAGCGCAGGATGCCGTTCGCCGTGTTGTTGAGCAACGCCACGAACGGGCGGAACACCCAGGTGAAGCCCACCTGGAACGGGAGCACGAGCTTTGCGGTGCGCAGGGGCAGGGCGAGCGCGAAGTTCTTCGGAACCAGCTCGCCGATGATCATCGAGAGCAGGGTCGCCACGGCGACACCGAGCACGCTCGCGATCACCGTGACCGCCGCCGCGGGCAGGCCGATGGAACCGAGCGGGCCGCGCAGCAAGGCGCCGATCGCCGGCTCCATGGTGAATCCCGTGAGCAGGGTCGTCAGGGTGATGCCCAGCTGGGCGCTCGAGAGGTGCGTCGAGGTGATCTTGAGCGCGCCGATCGAGATCGCGAGGCCACGCTCGCCTCGGGCCTGCCGGGCTTCGAGATCGGAGCGATCGATGTTGACGAGCGAGAACTCGGAGGCGACGAAGAAGCCCGTGCCGACCGTGAGCACGAGTCCGATGGCGAGCATGATCAGTTCATGCACGGGAACCACCGGCACGGCACCTGGGGGGAGGGTCGTCCATTATCCGACCGAGTATACCGAGTGAGCCTGCGCACGGGCCGCGCTACCAACTGACCGGCAGCGCCTTGCCCTCTTCATAGCCGGAGGCCGACTGCAGACCGACCAGGGCACGCTCCTGGAACTCCTCGAGGTTCGACGCACCGGCGTAGCTCAGCGAACTGCGCACTCCCGAGGTGATCATGTCGAGCAGATCCTCGAGCGAGGGACGCAGCGGGTCGAGGTAGATCTTCGACGAGGAGATCCCCTCCGCGAACAGTTCCTTGCGCGCGCGATCGTAGGCGTCCAGGCGGTCGAAGCGGTCGTGCACGGCCTTGGTGGAGGCCATCCCCCAGCTCTCCTTGTAGAGGCGGCCGGCCGCATCCGTCTCGAGCGTGCCCGGTGCCTCGATCGTGCCAGCGAACCACGAGCCGATCATGACGGATGCCGCACCGGCGGCGAGCGCGAGCGCCACGTCGCGGGGGTAGCGCACTCCGCCATCGGCCCAGACGTGCGCTCCAAGCTCCCCCGCGGCCTCGGAGGTCTCGAGCACCGCCGAGAACTGCGGCCGGCCGACGGCCGTCATCATGCGGGTCGTGCACATGGCGCCGGGCCCGACGCCCACCTTGATGATGTTCGCGCCGGCCGCGACGAGGTCTTCGACGGCATCCGCGGTGACGACGTTGCCCGCCACGAGCGGTATCGACAGGTCGAGGTCAGCGACGGTTCTGATCGCGCGCACCATGCTGTCCTGATGCCCGTGAGCGGTGTCGAGCACGAGCACGTCGACTCCGGCCGCCACGAGCGCCCTCGCCTTGCCCTCCACGTCGCCGTTGACGCCGAGGGCGGCGGCCACGAGGAGCCGCCCATCGCGATCGACCGCGGGGGTGTAGAGGGTGGAGCGCAGAGCACTTCTCCGGCTGAGCGTTCCCACCACCTCGCCGTGGTGCAGCACGGGGGCGAACTCGAGTTCGGCGGCGACCATCAGGTCAAAGGCGGCGCGTGGGTCGGTGACGTCGTCGGCGTCGATCGACGCCAGTCGCGCGTGCAGCAGGTCGCCGAGTCGTGCATCGGGCAACGCCGTGCCGAGCCTCGAGGCGAGGATGAAGCCGACGAAGGCACCGTGGCCGTCGTGCACGAGGATGCCGTGCCCGTCCACCGCGGGAATCTGTCGCAACGCCTCGGCGACGGTACGATCCGCGCCGAACATCATCGGACTGTCGAAGGCGACGGGCTGGTCCTTGACCCAGCGGATGGCGGTGTCGAGGTCCTGAAGGTGCAGATCCTGCGGCAGCACGCCAAGCCCGCCGCGCCTGGCGAGGGTCGCCGCGAGCCGCGGACCCGTCACGGAGTTCATGTTGGAGGAGACCACCGGGATGGTCGCGCCGGTGCCGTCGCCCGGCGCGAGGGAGACGCTCAGGCGGCTCCCCACTCCCGAGCGGCTCGGAACCAGGAAGACGTCAGAGTAGGTCAGGTCGTGCTGTGGCGAGGCCTCGTAAAACTCCATGATTTTAAAGGTAGCCCCTGCTGTGGGGGACGGCATCGTCCAGCCAAAGCGATTACGCTTGAACGAATGCGGCCAACGGCGGCTCGTGCCCGAGCAGGGCATGAAACAGCAACAGTGACTAACGAAGAAGTGGGCGGTACACGGTGTCGAGCCAAGTGACCGGACTCGCGCCAGAGGACGGGTCCTCGGGCGAGTTCGGAGCCAACGAATGGCTGGTAGACGAAATGTACGAAAGGTACATCGTCGACAAGAATTCGGTAGACCAATCCTGGTGGCCCATTCTCGAGAGCTACCAGCCCGTGCGCACCACCGAGGCCTCGCAGCCGGCACCGACGGAGGCCGCGCAGTCACCTGAGGCGGCCGCCGAATCGCAGCTTCCCCAGGCTCCGGATGCGGCAGCGCAGGAGGGCGGCGAGGCCCAGATGCCCGAGCCCGTGGCCGAGGCCGCCGGCGTCGAGCCTGCGGCACCCGCGCAGCCCGAGGCTCCGGCGCAGGAAGCACAGAAGCCGGCTCAGGCCGCACCCGCCGCTCCCGTGACGGAAGCCGTGCAGGGCCAGCCGGTTGCGAAGACGACCTCGAAGCAGGCGGCGCCGCAGCCGATCCCCGCCGAGGCTCCCGCCGCGGCGCAGACCGACAAGCCCGAGCAGCCTGCCGAAGAGCAAAACGTCGTGCAGCCGCTTCGCGGCATGTCGAAGAGTCTCGCCGCCAACATGGACGCGAGCCTCACCGTGCCCACCGCAACAAGCGTGCGCACGGTTCCCGCGAAGCTCATGATCGACAACCGCATCGTGATCAACAACCACATGAAGCGTGCCCGCGGCGGCAAGGTGTCGTTCACCCACCTCATCGGCTGGGCGCTCGTGCAGGTGCTCAAGGACTTCCCGAGCCAGAACGTGTACTACGAGGAGGTCGATGGCAAGCCGTCCGTCGTCGCTCCTGCACACATCAACCTCGGTCTCGCCATCGACATCCCGAAGCCCGACGGCAGCCGCGCGCTGCTCGTTCCCGGCATCAAGCGTGCCGACACCATGAACTTCAGCGAGTTCGTGGCCGCCTACGAGGCGCTCGTCACCAAGGCCCGCAACAACAAGCTCACCGCGGATGACTTCGCCGGCACCACGATCTCGCTCACCAACCCGGGCGGCATCGGCACAGAGCACTCGGTGCCTCGACTCATGCGCGGCCAGGGCTGCATCATCGGCGCGGGTGCCCTGCAGTACCCCGCCGAGTATCGCGGATCGTCGTTCAAGACCGTCGTGGATCTCGCCATCGGCCAGACGATCACGCTCACCTCGACCTACGATCACCGGGTCATCCAGGGCGCGGGTTCTGGCGAGTTCCTCAAGCTCGTCCAGGAGCGCCTCACCGGCGAGCACGGCTTCTACGAAGAGATCTTCGCGGCGCTTCGCATTCCGTACGACCCCATCCACTGGGGTATGGACATCACCGTCGACCCCGCCGAAGACCTCAGCAAGGCCACCCGCGTTCACGAACTCATCAACTCGTACCGCGTGCGCGGCCACCTCATGGCCGACACCGACCCGCTGGAGTACCGCCAGCGCATCCACCCCGACCTCGACATCTACAACCACGGCCTGACCTTCTGGGATCTCGACCGCGAGTTCGTCACGGGTGGCTTCGGCGGCAGGCGCAGCTCGAAACTGCGCGACATCCTCGGAATCCTGCGCGACTCCTACTGCCGCACCATTGGCATCGAGTACATGCACATCCAGGACCCCGCGCAGCGCAAGTGGATCCAGGAGCGGGTGGAGCACCCGTACACCAAGCCGAGTCACGACGAGCAGATGCGCATTCTCGAGCGGCTCAACGAGTCCGAGGCCTTCGAGACCTTCCTGCAGACCAAGTACGTCGGCCAGAAGCGGTTCAGCCTCGAGGGCGGCGAGTCGACGATCGCCCTTCTGGATGCCCTGCTGCAGGGTGCGGCGGAGGCGGAGCTCGACGAGGTCGTCATCGGCATGGCGCATCGCGGCCGTCTCAACGTGCTCACCAACATCGCCGGCAAGACCTACGGCCAGATCTTCCGCGAG
>DATNBR010000039.1:0-8032 GCA_035571875.1 Lacisediminihabitans sp.
CGGCGAGCAGCGCGACATCCGGATGCCGGAAGGCGAGGGTGGGCAGCCTGCGTTCGATGAGCGTCGTGTCCAGCTCGCCTGCCTGCACGTCCGGGTCGGCGAGCAGTGCGCGCAGGTACTCGACGTTCGTGCGAACGCCCAGCACGGTCGTCGTGGCGAGCGCCCCGTCGAGGCGGTTCAGCGCCTCGCCTCGGTCGAAACCCCAGGCGATGACCTTGGCGAGCATCGGGTCGTAGTGCGGGGAGACCGTGAGGCCATCGACGAGCGAGCTGTCGACCCGAACGCCCTCGCCCTGCGCCTCGGCGAGCGCGACGACCGTTCCTGTGCTCGGCAGGAAGCCGCTCTCCGGGTCTTCTGCGTAAAGCCGGGCCTCGATGGCGTGTCCGGTGAGGACGACGTCGTCCTGCGCGATGCTGAGCCGCTCCCCCGCGGCGACGCGCAGCTGCCAGGCCACGAGGTCGATTCCGGTGACGAGCTCGGTCACCGGGTGCTCGACCTGCAGCCGGGTGTTCATCTCCATGAAGTAGAACTCGTCCGGCGCATCGGCGGAGACCAGGAACTCGACAGTTCCCGCGCCGACGTAGTCGACGCTGCGGGCGACCGTGCACGCAGCCTCGCCGATGCGCGCCCGCGTCTCGGCGCTGAGGAGCGGCGACGGCGCCTCCTCGATGACCTTCTGGTGCCGACGCTGCAGGGAGCACTCCCGCTCGCCGAGGTGGATGACGTTGCCGTGGGTGTCCGCGAGCAGCTGCACCTCGATGTGGCGCGGCGCGGTCACGAGCCGCTCGAGCAGCAGCGTGTCGTCGCCGAATGCCGACAGGGCGACCCGCCGGGCCGTCGCGAGTGCCTCGTGCAGCTCGGCCTCGGCATGGACGGGGACCATTCCCTTGCCGCCGCCCCCGGCCGAGGGCTTCACGAGGATGGGGAAGCCGAGGCCGATCGCGGCCGCCTCGAGTTGCTCGTTGCTGAGCCCGGGCGAGGAGACCCCCTCGATCACGGGCACGCCCGCCTTTGAGACGTGCTGCTTGGCGCGGATCTTGTCGCCCATGAGGCCGAGGGCCGCGATGCCAGGGCCGATGAACACGATGCCGGCCGCGGCGCACTTCTCCGCGAACTGCGCGTTCTCGGAGAGGAAGCCGTAGCCGGGGTGGATGGCTTGTGCCCCGCTCGCCCGAGCCGCGGCGATGATCGCGTCGGCGTTGAGGTAGCTGTCGTGTGCGGGAGGCGGGCCGATGCGTACCGCCTCGTCCGCGAGCGCGACGTGCCTGGCATCCCGATCGGCGTCGCTGTAGACCGCGACACTCGCGATGCCGAGCGTGCGCAGCGTGCGGATGATGCGGCAGGCGATCTCGCCGCGGTTGGCTATGAGGACCTTCTCGAACATCCGCGTCACATCCTGAACAGGCCGAAGGAGGTCTCCGGCAGGGGGCTTCTCGAACACACGTCGAGCGCGAGCCCGAGCACGGTGCGCGTGTCTGCCGGGTCGATGATGCCGTCGTCCCAGAGTCGCGCGGTGGAGTAATACGGGCTTCCCTGTCGCTCGAACTGCTCGGTGATCGGCGCGCGGAACGCCGCCTCGTCCTCGGCCGACCACTCCTCGCCGCGACCCTCGAGTTGCTCGCGCTTCACCGTCGAGAGCACCGAGGATGCCTGCGGACCCCCCATGACCGAGACGCGGCTCGCCGGCCACATCCACAGAAAGCGCGGCGAATACGCCCGCCCGCACATCGAGTAGTTGCCCGCGCCGAAGGAACCGCCGATGACCACGGTCAGCTTCGGGACGCGGGTGGTCGCGACCGCGGTGACCATCTTCGCGCCGTGCTTGGCGATGCCGCCGGCCTCGGCATCCGTTCCCACCATGAAGCCGGAGATGTTCTGCAGGAAGATCAGCGGGATGCCGCGCTGGTCGCACAGCTCGATGAAGTGCGCGCCCTTGAGGGCGGAGTCGCTGAACAGCACGCCGTTGTTGGCCACGATGCCCACCGGATGCCCGTGCAGCCTCGCGAAGCCGGTGACGAGGGTCGTGCCGTACTCGCGCTTGAACTCGTGGAATTCGGATGCGTCGACCAGTCGCGCAATCACCTCGCGCACGTCGTAGGCGGCCTGCAGGTCGGTGGGCACGACCCCGTACAGCTCGCCCTGCGATACCGCGGGTTCGCGACTGTCGATGACGTCCCACGCCGGCCCCTCGGGCTCGGGCAGGGTCGCCACGATGTCACGCAGGATCTGCAGCGCGTGCTGATCGTTCTCGGCGAGGTGATCGACGACACCGGAGGTGCGGGCGTGCAGTTCGCCGCCACCGAGCTCCTCCGCCGTGACGATCTCGCCGATGGCGGCCTTCACGAGCGGCGGTCCGCCGAGAAAGATGGTGCCCTGCCCGCGCACGATGACCGTCTCGTCGCTCATCGCGGGAACATAGGCGCCTCCCGCGGTGCACGAGCCCATCACCGAGGCGAGCTGCGGGATCTTGGCCGCGGAGAGGCGCGCCTGGTTGTAGAAGATGCGCCCGAAGTGGTCGCGGTCGGCGAAAACCTCGTCCTGCATCGGGAGGAATGCGCCGCCCGAGTCGACGAGGTAGATGCAGGGAAGGCGGTTCTCCAGCGCGATCTCCTGCGCCCGCAGGTGCTTCTTGACCGTCATCGGAAAGTAGGTGCCGCCCTTGACCGTGGCGTCGTTAGAGATGACGAGCACGTGTCTGCCGTGCACGAGTCCGATGCCCGCGATCACTCCCGCCGCCGGCGACTCGTCGCCGTACATGCCGTTCGCGGCGAGCGGTGCGATCTCGAGGAAGGGGCTGCCGGTATCCAGCAGCTGATCGATGCGTTCGCGCGGGAGGAGCTTTCCGCGCGAGAGGTGGCGCTCGCGTGAGCGCTCCGGACCGCCGAGTGCCGCGGTCGCGAGCCGCTCGCGCAGTTCGTGGACGAGGGCGCGCTGGGACTCGTCGTTGCGACGAAAGGCGTCGCTCGACACATCCGCTGGGCTGCTCAGGATCTCCATCAGCACTCTCCATCGGCACTCCGGGTTCCGGTGGTCGACCGGTACGCTCTGGCGTTGGTGCCGATTCGCACCATTGCGTATTTCGGTTAGTTGTGACTAACTGACTTTTAGGTTAGTCATGATTAACTGGAATGTCTACAGGGTCGAGCGGTTATTCGGGAAAGGGGCAGCATGAGCGAGGATGTCGTGACGACGCCCCGCGGTCGCGCCAAGGCCGATCGCCGCGAGGGCCTGTTGTCTGCCGCCGCTCGGCTCTTCGCCGAGAACGGCTTCGCGAGGGTGTCTCTCGAAGACCTGGGCGCAGCCGTCGGTATCAGCGGTCCCGCGGTCTATCGCCACTTCGACAGCAAGCAGGCGGTGCTCGCGGCGTTGCTCATCGGCGTGAGTGAGGACCTCGTGACGGGCGGGCTGTCGGTCGTCGAGGATGCCGCGGACGACGATGACGCCCTGCGGTCACTCATCCGATTTCACGTGCAGTTCGCGCTCGCTAACCCCGACGTGATTCGCGTGCAGGACCGCGACCTGGCGAGCCTCGCCGCCGACGATCAACACACCGTGCGAATGCTGCAGCGCGAATACGTCGAACTGTGGGTCGCGGTGCTGGGGCGGGTGCATCCCGAGGCCGACACGGAGTCGCTGCGGATTCGCGCCCACGCCACCTTCGGCCTGATCAACTCGACGCCGCACAGCGCGCGCGCCCGCGATCTCGACGCGACCCGCGGCATCCTGGAACAGATGGCTCTCGCGGGGCTCGCCTGAGCTCAATCGGCGGTGCAGATGCAGAGCTCGTTGCCCTCGACGTCGGCGAGCACCCACCACTCCGGCGCGTACTCGTCGGTCATGAGCGTGCCGCCCGCCGCGAGCACGGCCTCGACCCGAGCGCGCGCATCCGTCGTCGGCACGTACACATCGAGGTGGATGCGGTTGCGGTCGAGGCGCGGCGGCTCCATCGCCTGGAACCAGATCTTCGGCGCCACGCCGCGAGGATCCACCAGCACGATCCCGTCCTCCGTCGTCCGCTCCTCGTACCCCATGCCCACGCGCCAGAAATCCCGGATGTGGTCGGCGTCGACGGTGTCAATGGCGATCGTGTAGCGGGCGGTCGGCCTGGAGTCCGCACGCACACCCAGGTCATCCGCAAGCGACTGGATGCGCGTGGCGAGCTCGACGTCGCGCTCGGTCACTCCCCCGGCGTCGTGTGAGCTGAGCTCGAAGGCGACCGAACCGTAGCCGAGGCGAACGTTTGGGTGGTGATTCATCGCATCCGCGGCCTCGGCAACGCGGGCGACGAACGCGCTCGCCGTCGCAAAGTCATCGGTCGCATAACTCGCGTACAGCGCCGGCGAGAGGTGTACGAACGCCGTTCCGCGCAGACGCTCGGCGGTGTCGGAGGAAGAGAGCGTTGACTGGACCATGATTCAACTGTGCCCTGCCCGCGGTGGCAGCTCAAGCACAGTCGGCACATTCAGAGCCAGTCACAACCAAAGGAGCAACGGATGAATGGCAGCGAGATCCTGGTGGACGCGATCGGGCGGGTGAAGGGCGTCGTGCACGCGACGGTCAAGGGACTGAGCACCGAGCAACTCGCCACCAAACCCTACGAGAACGGCAACACTGTGGCCTGGCTCGTCTGGCACCTCAGTAGGGTACAGGACGACCACGTTGCGGATGCGGCGGGCTTCGACCAACTGTGGACCTCGGCCGGGTGGGCCGAGCGCTTCGATCTGCCGTTCGAGCCGGAGGCCACGGGCTACGCGCAGGGGCCGCAGGATGTCGCTGCCGTGCGCGCGGAGGCGAGCCTGCTGCTCGAATACCACGACGCAGTGAGCGCGCGCACCATCGACTGGGTGCGCGGCCTCGGAGCCGACGAACTCGACCGCATCGTCGACGAGTCCTGGGACCCGCCGGTGACCCTCGGTGTGCGGCTCGTGAGCGTCATCTCCGACGACCTGCAGCACGCCGGCCAGGCATCGTTCGTGCGCGGGCTGCTCCTCGCGCGTTAGACCATCGTCAGGAGCATGCCCGGATCGGACAGGATGGCTCCGACGTCGGCGAGGAACCGCGAACCCTGCTCGCCGTCCACCAGCCGGTGATCGAAGGAGACACTGAGGGTGAGCACCTGCCTCAGCGCGATCTCCCCGCGGAACTCCCACGGCATCCGTCTGACCGCACCCATCGCGAGAATCATCGCCTCGCCAGGATTCAGGATCGGCGTGCCCGCGTCGATGCCGAAGACACCGATGTTGGTGATCGAGATCGTGCCGCCGCTGAGGTCCGCCGGGCTCGCCTTGCCTGCGCGGGTGGTCTCCACAAGACCGGACAGCGCCTCGGCGAGTTGCGCGAGACCCAGCCGATCCGCGTCTTTGAGGTTCGGCACCACGAGGCCGCGCGGAGTCGCCGCCGCGATCCCGAGGTTGACGTAGCCGAACTCGACAATCTCCTGCGCGCTCTCGTCCCACCGGGAGTTGACGGATGGCGTGCGCGCGACCGCGATGCACAGCGCCTTCGCGACGACCGTGAGCAGGTTGACGCGCAGACCGGTGAACTCGCGGGACTGCTGGAGCCTCGCGATGAGCTCCATCGTTGGCGTCACATCGATCGTGAGGAACTCGCTCACGTGCGGCGCCGTGAACGCGCTCGACACCATCGCCGCCGCCGTGTGCTTACGCACGCCCCGGATCGGGGTGCGCGTCTCGCGGGCGCGACTGCCTGCCGGTGCCGGCTCGGCATCCGGAGCCGCGTGCGCCGCACGCTCGACGTCATCGCGCGTGATCAGGCCGTCTTCGCCGGAGCCGACGAGGCTCGTCAGTTCGATGCCGAGGTCGCGAGCGAGCTTGCGCACGGGAGGAGTGGAGCGCGGCTGCGTCGCCGTCGGCTCGCTGCGCTGGGGCGTCGCGACCGATGCGTCATCCGCGAATGCCCGCGGACGTCGCTTGGGTCGCGCGCCGCCCTCGACGGGCGGCCCGTAGCCGACGAGCACGGGTTCTCGTTCGATGGGCGCGGGTTCGCTCTCTGAGCGTGTCGAGGTGGCCGCTTCGACACGCTTGACGACGGGGGGCGACACCGACGGCGCGTGGCCGACGGCCGTCTCATCGTCGACCTCGAAGGTCGCGATGCGCGATCCCACCTCGACGGTCTCACCCGCGTCGACGTGCAGCCGGGTGATCGTGCCCGCGAAGGGCGAGGGGAGTTCCACGAGCGCCTTGGCGGTCTCCACCTCGGCGATGATCTGGTTGAGTTCGACGGCATCTCCCGCAGCCACCCGCCAGGAGACGAGCTCAGATTCGGTGAGCCCCTCCCCCAGGTCGGGCAGGGCAAAGTCCAGGCTGGCCATCTACCTGCCCCATCCCGTGAGTGAGTTGCGACGCCCCATGACCCGATCAACGGCGTCGAGTAGCCGGTCGAGGCCCGGCAGGAAGTGGTCTTCGAGCTTCGCGGCCGGGTACGGCACGTCGAAGCCGGTCACTCGCGCCGGCGCCGCCTGCAGGTACTCGAAGCAGCGCTCGGTGATGCTCGCCGCGATCTCCGCTCCGATTCCCGCGAACTGCGAGGCCTCATGGGTGATGACGAGCCGCCCCGTCTTGCGCACGGAGGCCTCGACGGTCTCGAAGTCGATCGGCGACAGCGATCGAAGGTCGATGACCTCGATCGAGACGCCGTCGTCGACAGCGGCGAGGGCAGCATCCACGGATGTCGCCACGAGCGGACCATAGCTGACCAGCGTCACGTCCGTGCCGGGCATCACGACTCGCGCTCGGTCCATCGGCAGCGGGTCGAGTTCCGTGGAGACCTCGCCCTTGCTCCAGTAGCGGCGCTTCGGTTCAAAGAACATCACCGGATCGTCCGAGGCGATGGCCTGACGGATCATCCAGTGCGCGTCCTGCGGGTTGGAGCAGCTGACGACCTTGAGCCCCGCGGTGTGTGCAAAGTACGCCTCGGGCGACTCGGAGTGGTGCTCGACCGAGCCGATTCCGCCGCCGAAGGGCACGCGGATCGTGATCGGCATCGTCACGGCGCCGCGGGTGCGATAGTGCAACTTGGCCACCTGGGCGACGATCTGGTTGAACCCGGGGTAGATGAACCCGTCGAACTGGATCTCGCAGACCGGCCGGTAGCCGCGGAAGGCCAGCCCGACGGCCATGCCGATGATGCCGGACTCGCCGAGCGGCGCATCCATCACCCGGCGTTCGCCGAAGTCGCGCTGCAGCCCGTCGGTGACGCGGAAGACGCCGCCGAGCTTGCCGATGTCCTCGCCGAGGAGCACGACCTTGTCGTCGTCCTCGAGTGCGCGGCGGAGGCCGGAGTTGATGGCCTTCGAGAGGCTCATCGTCTCGGTGGCTGGACGCTCGGTGACCGTTGCCATGCTCACTTGTCCTGCCCCTCGTTCACGAAGCCGGCGAGGTAGGCGGCGTACTGGCTCTTTTGGCGTTCGATCCACGGGTCTGGTTCGGTGAAGACGTTGTCGAAGACCGAGAGGGGTGCGGGGTCGCTGAGACCGATGCATCCGGCCCTCAGTTCCTTGGCCACGGCATCTGCCTTCGCCGCGACTTCGGCACGAAACTCCTCGGTCATCGCCCCCGCGCGCTCGAGCAGTGCCTCGAGCCGCGCGATCGGGTCTTTGGCCGCCCACTCGGCCCTGACCTCCGGGTCGACGTAGCGTGTCGGGTCATCGGATGTCGTGTGCGGCCCCATGCGATAGGTGACGGCCTCGATGAAGCTCGGTCCGCCGCCGCTGCGGGCCCGGTCGAGCGCGATGCGGGTCGCTGCCATCACCGCGAGCACGTCGTTGCCGTCGACGCGCATGCTCGGGATGCCGAAACCGGGAGCGCGCTCGGCGATCGGACGCTGCGCCTGCAGTCCGACCGGCTCGGAGATCGCCCAGTGATTGTTCTGACAGAAGAAGATCACGGGGGCGGCGAAACTCGCGGCGAAGACCATGGCCTCGTTCACGTCACCCTGCGTGGTGGCCCCGTCGCCGAAGTAGGCGATCGCGGCCGAGTCAGCACCGTCGAGCGAACAGCCGAGCGCGTAGCCC
>DATNBR010000040.1:0-57889 GCA_035571875.1 Lacisediminihabitans sp.
TCGGCTGCACGAGCCACTGCTCGCCGCCGTCGAGCGTGGTGAGCGCGCGCAGCAGCTTGCCGTTCGCTGGCTCGATGATCGGGCCCATCTGGCTGATCGCGTTCTGCGGGTATCCGACCCGCAGCGACGAGGTCGCGTCGACGAGCTGGCCGAGGAAGCGCGCGGAGCGCGCGACCGAGCCGACGAGAATGACGATGCTCGCGGCCGAGCACTTCTGCCCGGCATGCCCGAAGGCGGACTTCACGACGTCGGCCGCTGCAAGGTCGAAGTCGGCGCTCGGCGTGACGATGATGGTGTTCTTGCCGCTCGTCTCCGCGTGCAGGCGAAGGTCCGGTCGCCAGGAGCGGAACAGTTCCGCGGTCTCGTAGGCACCGGTGAGGATGACCTGGTCGACGAGCGGATGCGAGACGAGCCGCTGTCCGAAGTCGCGCTCGCTCAACTGCACGAGGCTGAGCACATCCTGTGGCACTCCCGCGCGCCAGAGTGCCTCGACCATGACCGCACCGGAGCGCTGAGAGAGCGCGGCGGGCTTGATGATGACGGCGCTGCCCGCGGCCAGCGCGGCGAGCACCGAGCCGGCCGGAATGGCGACCGGGAAGTTCCACGGTGGTGTGACCACGGTGAGGTTGAAGGGTACGAAGGTGGCGCCATCGACCCGATCGAGTAGCAGGGCCTGCTCGGCGTAGTAGTGCGCGAAGTCTGTCGCCTCGCTCACCTCGGGGTCGCCCTCCGCGATGGTCTTGCCGGTCTCGCTCGCCATGACCTCGATGAGGTCGCCGCGGCTCGCGGCGAGTTCCTGTCCCGCGCGGTGCAGGATGCGGGCGCGTTCACTCGCGGGTAGCGCGCCCCAGGCCGCGCCAGCCTTCGCTGCCGTTTCTATCGCGCGATCGAGCGTTTTGGCATCCGAGATCGTCGCCTTCTCGATTGCATCGGCACCGAGCGTCGAGTCCTTCGCGCGAGAGAGGATGTCGCGACCCCACGCCCGGTTCGCGGCGATCGCCGGGTCGGTGTCTGGCTCGTTGCGGAACCCCTTCCGGTCACCGGCCGCGGGCGGCGCCGTACGATCCTGCGTGCGATTCGTCGTCGGTGCGGGTTCGCCGAGCCCGTCCACCGAGGCGACGAAGCGCTCGCGCTCGCGCTCGAAGAGCGATGCGTCGCTGTGCAGTTCGAACACGGCAGACATGAAGTTGTCTTCGCTCGCATTCTCTTCCAGCCGACGGATGAGGTACGCGATCGCGACATCGAATTCGCTCGGGCGAACCACGGGCGTATAGAGCAGAAGGCCGCCCACCTCCCGTTTGACGGCATCCGCCTGCCCGGTCGCCATGCCGAGCAGCATCTCGAACTCGATGCGGTCGCGCACACCGCGCTCGCCCGCGAGCAGCCAGGCGAAGGCGACGTCGAACAGGTTGTGGCCCGCGACGCCGAGCTTGACCGCTGCGGCACGCTCGGGGGTGAGCGCCCAGTCGAGCACGCGCAGGTAGTTCGTGTCGGTCTCGCGCTTCGAAGCCCAGGTCGCGAGCGGCCAGCCGTGCACCGCCGCGTCCACGTGCTCCATCGCGAGGTTCGCGCCCTTCACGAGGCGCACCTTGATCGGCGCTCCGCCCGACGCGAGGCGCGCCGATGCCCACTCGCTCAGTCCCTGCATCGCACCGAGCGCGTCGGGCAGGTAGGCCTGCAGCACGATGCCCGCCTCGAGGCTGAGCAGTTGCGGCTGATCGAGGATGCGCCGGAAGACCGCGATGGTCAGATCGAGGTCCTTGTACTCCTCCATGTCGAGGTTGATGAACTTGGGGGTGGGCGCGGCGGCGGCCAACTCGAAGAGCGGCGTGAGTCGCTGCACTATCTCGTTGACCGCTTCGTCGAAGGCCCACATCGAGAGCTGGCTCACGACGGAGGAGACCTTGATCGACACGTAGTCGACGTCGTCGCGGGCGAGCAGCGCCCGCGTTCCCTCGAGCCGACGCGCGGCCTCGGCCTCACCGAGTACGGCCTCGCCGAGCAGGTTGAGGTTCAGGCGCGCACCACCCTCGCGCAGCTTCGCGATCGCGGGCCCGAGCCTCGCTGGCGTGGCGTCGACGATGAGGTGACCCACCATCCGGCGAAGCACCCTGCGCGAGATCGGCACGACGATGCCCGGCAGGATCGGGCCGAAGAGGCCACCGAGCCGGATGGCGGCACGCATGTACCAGGGCAGAAATCGCGGCGTCTTGCGTGCGACCGCGCGCAGGTTCCTGCCCGCGACGCGCAGGTCGTGCGGGCGCACCACGCGGTCGACGAAACCGATCGTGAAGTCGAGACCGTTCGGGTCTTTGAGCACGCCGGCGAGGCGCTCGGCCGCTGGGTCCGCGCTCGCCTGCGCGCCCTCGCGCACCCAGCGGGTGGCCAATTCGACAGCGGCCTCGGCCAGTTCGGTTCGGCTCTGCGCTAGCTCGGTTGCGTTCTGGGCAAGCGTCGTGACTTCGTTGGCAGACATGCGTTCTCGCACCCTTTCGGGAAAATAGATGGTCCTCTTCAGTCAGTATGTGCCACGCTAGCCATTAGATAAATCGAACATCTACGACGGATATCCGTCGGAATAGCTGATGCTTTGGAGGGCGGATGCTCGACGTACGCCGCCTGCGACTGCTGCGCGAGCTGCAGATTCGGGGCACCCTCGCGGAGGTGGCCTCCGCTCTCAGCTACAGCCCGTCATCCGTCTCGCAACAGCTGAGCTTGCTGGAGAAGGAGGTGGGCGTCGAGCTGCTGCGCAAGACCGGCAGGCGGCTGCGGCTGACCCCACAGGCCGAGATCCTGGTCGAGCACACCACCGCCGTGCTCGATCGGCTCGAGCGGGCCGAGGCCGACATGGCCGCATCCCTCTCCCTCGTCTCCGGCACGGTGCGGCTCGCGGTGTTCCAGTCCGCGGTGCTCGCTCTACTGCCGGCGGTGCTCAGCATCATCGGGCGCGACTATCCGGAGCTGCGCGTCGAGGTGACCCAGCGCGAGCCGGAGTCTGCGCTGTTCGAGACCTGGACGCGCGACTTCGACCTCGTCGTCGCCGAGCAGTATCCGGGGCACGCGGCACCGAGGCTGCCCGACCTCGATCGAGAGGCGCTGGTGTCGGATGCGCTACGTCTCGGCGTGCCGCCCGCCCACTTCGGCCTCGGCATCCGTTCCATCGCCGATGCAGGCCGGATGCCATGGGTCATGGAGCCGCGCGGCACAGCTTCCAGGCACTGGTCGGAGCAGGCCTGCCGCCAGGCCGGGTTCGAACCTGACGTGCGCTTCGAGACCCCGGACCTGCAGACGCACATCCAGCTCATCGAGTCCGGGAACGCGGTGGCCATCCTGCCCGACCTGGTCTGGGTCGGCCGCACGCCAACGGTCGAGCTCATCGAGCTGGCGGGCGACCCGCATCGCAGCGTCTTCACCTCGACTCGCACGGCCGCACGCAATCGCCCCGCGATCATCGCCTGCCGCGAGGTGCTGCTGCAGGCCGCAGAGGAAGTCGCCGCAGTAGTCGTGTAGCCGCGTTCGCGGCGGATGCCGTCAGCTGGCGGGCGTACTGCCGGCCATCCTGACCATGTCGGCCAGGTTCGCGCCGCTCGGTCCGCTGTCGGTCTTCATCACCGTCGTCATAAGGAGGTAGGAACGGACGTTGTCTGTCCATGCGATCCGGATGGTTCCGTAGCCGTTGGAGCCCTGGGTGACCAAGGCCGTGAAACCGTTGTCGAGCCGCACCTTGGAGACGGTGATCCCCGGCCCGGAGACCCCGGTGTCGATCGCGCCGGGGTCGGGATACACGATCAGCTGGATGGCGGTGGCAGGGTGGTAGTGGCCCGAGAGGATGCCGGCTTCCGTCATCGCTTCGGCGGGCTGCAGCGTCTCCTGGTTTGCGAGCCCCGACAACGAGTAAGCGATCATCGTGCCGACGTGGCTAGTGGCGAGTGTAGACGCGGCGGCTTCTTGCCCGGGGACACCATTTACGATGTCGGTGGGGCATTCGACCGCGACCGCAGATACGATCGGCGGGGTCCAGGTGGGCTGCGGGAGCGCCGATGCATCGCACGACAATCGGATGCTCGACTGAGGTGCTGCGTCGACAGCGGTGGCCGCGACACTGCCGGATGCTGCATCGTTGGTCGGTCGCGTGTTGATTCCCGTCGCACAGCCCACGGTGCCCAGCAGGACGAGCCCCGCGACAGCTACGAATGTAACGTTCCTATAGATGTTCATGACTTACCCCAGGTGCTTGTAGTCGAGTATTTATACGCAGGAGACGACGCCAACGAGCGACGAACTGAAGCCGTACGTACTTCCAGCGGAGATCGGGCTGGCATTGATTCCTGACTGGATGTAGCTGCCCCAGTCGCAGTTCGTGCGGGAGTACCAAGACTGACGGGCAATCTGTCCACTTCCGTTAAGCAGCGCGACTCGGAAATTGGGGAGACTGCACGCATACCCAGGTGAGCACACGCTGTACACAGTGCTGCGAATGGTGTTCCAGGTAGCAGGCCCGACGCAACCGTCTACAGTCAGTCCGAATCGGCTTTGAAAGGCTCGCATTTTGGCATTAGAGTTCGATCCCCAAGCGTTGTCCACATAGAGGTATGCATCGCTAGTCCAAAGGTAGTTTTGGGCCGCGACAACATAGCCACCAGAAGTCTGCCCACAATAGCCGACCTTGCCGTTGGTAGACCAACTGTCGTTAGGCTGCTGGGCGTTCGCTACAGCGGGGGTCATCATGACCATGGCCAGTGTGAACAGTGCGACAAGAAAAATGTGCCCACTTCGCTTTTGCATGGAGACTCTCCCCAGGTAGACCGAGCTGTCTTCCGACAGTCTTCTCGGAGAATGTCAGGAATGTCAAGGGTCCGTTCGAGATTTTGTTACTTATGGGTAGTCTGCGTTCCGGTCCAGGGAGGAGGCGCAGCAGGTGAAAGGTTCGACTGCTGGTGCGTGGCCTTCCCGACTTCAAGCCGAGGAGTGTGAACGCGCCGACACTGTTCGATGCGTAAGAGCGGTCGGGGGGGGCGGGGCGTGATGGTAACCATCAGCCCGGATAAACTGGCCGCATGACTTTTACCCTCGTTCTGCTCCGCCACGGCAACTCCGACTGGAATCAGAAGAACCTGTTCACCGGCTGGGTCGACGTGGACCTCAGCGACCAGGGCCGCGAGGAGGCGAAGCGTGCGGGGGAGCTGCTGGCAGAGTCCGGCATCCTGCCCGACATCCAGTACACGAGCGTGCTCAAGCGCGCCATCCACACCGCCAACATCGCCCTGGGCATCGCCGACCGCGACTGGATCGACGTCAAGCGCAGCTGGCGGCTCAACGAGCGCCACTACGGGGCGCTGCAGGGCAAGGACAAGGCGCAGACTCTCGCCGAGTTCGGGCAGGAGCAGTTCATGACCTGGCGTCGCTCCTACGACGTTCCACCGCCCCCGCTCTCAGACGACAGTGAGTTCAGCCAGGCCCACGACCCGCGCTATGCCGACCTCGGAGCCGAGCTCCCGCGCACAGAGTGCCTCAAGGATGTCGTGGCCAGGATGCTCCCATACTGGGAGTCAGACATCACCGGCGACCTCGCCGCGGGCAAGACCGTTCTTGTCACGGCGCACGGCAACTCGTTGCGCGCGCTCGTGAAGCACCTCGACGGCATCTCGGACGCCGACATCGCCGAGCTCAACATCCCCACCGGCATCCCACTCGTCTACGAACTCGGCGACGACTTCATGCCGACAGCGCCCGGCCGCTACCTGGACCCAGAGGCTGCCGCCGCAGGCGCCGCAGCGGTAGCCGCCCAGGGCAAGAAGTAGCGCGCATTCCGTCCGCCACCCGTGAGGTCTGGCAATCGGCTGCTCCGCGAGGCCTGGAAGAGCAGATTGCCAGACCTCACGGGTGGCTTAGTCGTCGGTCGGGATCCAGTCGCCGGTCGCCAGGTACTGCACCTTCTTGGCAATGGAGACCGCGTGGTCTGCGAATCGCTCGTGGTAGCGGGAGGCGAGGGTGGCATCCACCGTGTCGACGGCCGCACCCTTCCACGTCTCGCCGAGCACCTTGTCGAACACGCTGAGGTGCAGCGCGTCGATGCGGTCGTCGTCGTTGCGGATCTCCTCCGCGAGTCGCACGTCCTCGGTCTGCAGCAGCTCGGTGAGCTTGCCGGCGATCTCGACGTCCAGTTCGCCGAGCTCCTTGAAGGTGCTGCGCAACCCCTTCGGCACGACCTTCTCCGGGTAGCGGTAGCGGGCGAGCTGGGCGATGTGCTCGGCCATGTCGCCCATCCGCTCGAGCGAGGCGGAGATGCGCAGTGCGCTCACGACGATGCGAAGGTCGCGCGCCACCGGCTGCTGCCTCGCGAGGATGTTGATGGCCAGCTCGTCGAGATTGACGGTGAGTTCGTCGATCTTGTTGTCGTCGGCGATCACCGTCTCGGCGAGCGAGACGTTCGACTCGTTGAAGGCCCGCGTCGCGTTCTCGATCGAGACGGCGACGAGGCCGGAGATCTCGACCAGGCGTTCCTGCACCTCGCGCAGTTCCTGCTGAAATACCTCGCGCATGGCTGTGTTCCCTCTCGCATTGCACAAACAGCCGACCAGCGCAGTCGCCGGTCGGTCCGGGCCATGCTGTCGCGCGAAGGTTAACGGCAGGTGATCGTCTGTTGAACAACGAGCCAGGTGCCGCGGAAGTCGAGGCGATCAGCTTGGCGGCTCCCCAGTTGAAACTAATCTAGTCGCTATGGACTCCACCTGGCTGGTGCCGATCGCGCTCGTCGTTGGAGTGGCCGCTGGCGCCGCAATCGTCGGCGTGATCGTCGCCTCCGCTCGCAGCGGGCAACGAGCAGCGGATGTCGTGAGCACGGCCGTTCCCGACGGCATCGACCAGGTGATCGACGCGCTCGAATCGGCGGGCGTCGTGCTGGACCCTTCGAACAACGTCGTGAAGGCGTCGCCAGGCGCGTTCGCTTTCGGGCTCGTGGCGAACGATGCGCTCGTCCATCCGGAACTCATCGAGATCGTTGACGGGGTACGCCGCGGCGGCGAGTCGGTCACGCGCGAACTCGAACTGTCTCGCGGCCCCTTCGGCGACGCGAGCATCTACCTTTTCGTGCGGGTCGTGCGGCTCGGTGCCCGCTACGTACTGCTGCTCGCCGAAGACCGAACCGAGTCCTACCGACTGGATGCCGTGCGCCGCGATTTCGTCGCAAACATCAGCCACGAATTGAAGACCCCCATCGGCGCGGTGGGACTGCTCGCCGAGGCGCTTCGGGCCGCATCCGACGATCCGAAGCAGGTGAAGAAGTTCGCCAAGCGGCTCACCAAGGAGTCGGAGCGTCTCGCAGGAATCACCCAGGAGATCATCGAGCTCTCGAGGCTTCAGGCCGCAGACGCTCTCGCGAAACCCGAGCTCGTGGAGATCGACCGCGTGGTCGCGCAGGCGATCGATCAGAACCAGGTGATCGCGGAGGCCGGGCGGGTGCAGCTCATCAGCGGGGGAGACGCGGGGGCGGAGGTCTACGGTGACGAACCGCTGCTCGTCTCCGCACTGCACAACCTGATCTCCAACGCCGTGCAGTACTCGCCGAAACATTCCCGCGTGGGCATCGGTGTCAGCAACGTCAACGGGGTCGTCGAGATCGCGGTCACCGACCAGGGCGCGGGCATTCCGGAGGACGAGGTGGAGCGCGTGTTCGAGCGGTTCTACCGCGTCGATCAGGCCCGCTCGAGGCGCAGCGGTGGATCGGGCCTCGGGCTCAGCATCGTCAAACACACAGTGCAGAACCACGGCGGTGACGTTCGGGTGTGGTCGCAGCTCGGCAGCGGGTCGACGTTCACCATCCGGTTGCCGGAGGCCACTCAGTCCGCCATCGTCTCACCAGGGGAGTCATCATGACGCGCGTGCTCATCGTCGAAGACGAGAAGTCGCTGAGCGAGCCGCTCGCCTACCTGCTCGAACGCGAAGGCTATGAGACGAAGGTCTGCAAGGACGGCCCGTCCGCACTGCGCGAATTCGAGCGTCACGGCGCCGATCTCGTGCTGCTCGATCTCATGCTCCCGGGCATCCCGGGCACGGAGGTGTGCCGCGAGATCCGCACACGCTCGCAGGTGCCGATCATAATGCTCACGGCCAAAGACAGCGAGGTCGACATCGTCGTGGGCCTCGAGCTCGGTGCCGACGACTACGTCACGAAGCCCTACTCGACGCGGGAGCTGCTCGCTCGCATGCGAGCGGTGCTGCGCCGCAGGGCCGAACCGGATGACGACGCGGCCGCGCTGCTCGAGGCCGGCGAGGTGCGCATGGACCTCGAGCGGCACACGGTCTCCGTGCGCGGAGCCGAGATCGCGATGCCGCTCAAGGAGTTCGAACTTCTCGAATTCCTCATGCGGAATGCGGGCAGGGTGCTCACTCGTGGCCAGCTCATCGACCGCGTGTGGGGATCGGACTACTTCGGCGACACCAAGACGCTCGACGTGCACATCAAGCGAATCCGCTCGCGCATCGAGCGGGAGCCATCCGAGCCCGTCATGCTCATGACCGTGCGAGGCCTCGGCTATCGCTTCGAGGCCTAGCGGCGACCAGGCCGAGCGGCGACGAGGCCTGACGGCGACGAGGCCTAGAGGCTACTTGGAGGCGTCGCTCTTCTTCGGAAGCAGCTCGTCGTAGGGCTTGAGCGTGCCGTCGAGCACGGGAACCATCAGCTGCTTGCCGGTCTGGTCGCCGTACTGAACGAAGATCGGGAAGAGGGTGCCCGGCTGTGCGTCGATGCCCTTCAGCACGACCTGCTCGTCCTGGAAACCGCCGAGGCTCGAGACCTTGCCCGGGTTCGCGAACACCGATGTCTCGACCTTGCCCTGGTCGCCGTCGCTGTTCTCGCCCTCGTACTGGAAGGTGACCTTGACACCGTTGTCGCTCTCGTTCACGACGTTTGCGAGCAGGCTGGCGTCGCCGTGGTGGTCGGCGAGCAGCAGGACGTTGCGAACGTAGACGTCACCGATCTGCGTGCCCACGCCATCGCTCGGGTCATAGGGCTTCAGCGTGGTTTGGGGTGCGAAAAAGGTGCATCCCGCCGTGCTCAGCAGCACCGCGGCTGCCAGGACTACGGATGCCGCACGACGTGCTCTCACAGAACCCTCCAGAACAAAGACCAACGGTCAGAACTCGCGGCTGACTGCGCGCGAAAACCCGTTGCGAGTTTAGCCTACCGAGCCTCGCGCCCCATCCCAAGGTAAGGCCCGCCTTACTCCGAACTCACTGTGGTAAACTGGAGGCCACTGAACGGAGCCCATCCATGCTTTTCGAGGTCGGCGAAACCGTCGTATACCCCCACCACGGCGCAGCAACAATCACCGAAGTCAAGACCCGCACCATTAAGGGCGAGGAAAAGGTCTATCTCAAACTGAACGTGACCCAGGGTGACCTGACGATCGAGGTGCCCGCAGACAACGTCGACCTCGTCGGCGTCCGCGACGTGATCGGCAAAGAGGGACTCGACAAGGTGTTCGAGGTGCTTCGCGCTCCCTTCACCGAGGAGCCGACCAACTGGTCCCGCCGGTACAAGGCCAACCTCGAGAAGCTCGCCTCCGGTGACGTCATCAAGGTCTCCGAGGTCGTGCGCGACCTGTGGCGTCGTGACCAGGACCGCGGGCTCTCGGCTGGTGAGAAGCGCATGCTCGCGAAGGCTCGCCAGATCCTGATCTCAGAACTCGCCCTCGCCGAGAAGACCGACGAGGAGAAGGCGTCCAGCGTTCTCGACGAGGTCCTTGCTTCCTAGCTCGCCCCACGAGGGTTCGCCCCTCGCTGTCGAGCCCGCAGTCGGGGTCATTCTCGTCGCGGCCGGAAGCGGCACCCGACTGGGCGCCGCCGAGCCCAAGGCACTCGTGCCTCTGGCTGGCGTGCCCATCCTCGGCCGCGCACTACATTCCGTCTTCGGCATGGGTGAAGCGGCGCAGGTGGTCGTCGTCGCGCCCGCGAGCCGGCTGGAGCAGGTGCGGCGCATCGCGCGCGAGAGCGCGGGAGCGGCATCCGACTTCGTGAGCGTCGTGACGGGCGGATCGACGCGACAGGACTCCGTCGCGGCCGGTCTCGCCGCGCTGAAGCCCTCGGTCGAGACGGTGCTCGTGCACGACGCCGCACGCGCGCTCGCGCCAGCCGCGCTCTTCGACGCGGTGATCGCCGCCGTGCGCGGGAGCGGCGGGGGAGCGATTCCGACGCTTCCGGTGACAGACACGATCAAGCAGACGGATGCCGCCGGCCGCGTCGAGCGCACGCTCGACCGTTCCAGCCTGGTAGCCGTCCAGACGCCGCAGGGCTTTCCGCGCGCGTTGCTCGTGGACGCCTATGCCGAGGCCGCGGAAGAGTTCACCGATGACGCGGCACTGTTCGCCTCGGCCGGGCATCCGGTGACCGCGATCGCGGGCGATGCCGCCGCTTTCAAGATCACGACCGCGTGGGACCTGCGCAGGGCCGAAGGACTCGTGGGCGGTGGGCCGGAGCTCCGCACGGGCGTGGGCATCGACGTGCATGCCTTCGACGACGCGGCTCCGCTCTGGCTCGGCACACTGCACTGGCCGGGCGAGCGCGGACTCGCCGGGCACAGCGACGGCGATGCGCTCAGCCACGCGATCTGCGACGCGCTGCTCTCCGCGGCCGGGCTCGGCGACCTCGGCGGACGGTTCGGAACGGACGACGCGCGCTTCGCCGACGCCCACGGCGAGGTGTTTCTCGCGGAGACACTGCGGCTCGTGATGGCAGCAGGATTCTCCGTCTGCAACGTCTCGGTGCAGCTCGTCGCGAACCGGCCGAAGCTCGGTCCACGCCGCGCGGAACTGGAGCGCAGCCTGGGCGCCATCGTCGGGGCGCCCGTGACCGTCTCGGCCACGACATCCGACGGTCTCGGCTTCACCGGGGGTGGCCTGGGAGTCGCCGCGGTCGCGACCGCCCTGCTGAGACACGATCGGTAGGCTTAGCCAGTGACCGTGCGGCTTTACGACTCAAGAACCCAGACGCCCACCGACTTCGCACCGATCGTTCCGGGCGAGGTCGGCATCTACGTCTGCGGGCCGACGGTGCAGTCGTCTCCGCACATCGGCCATCTGCGCTCGGCGCTCGTCTACGACCAGTGGCGCCGCTGGCTCGGCTATCGCGGATTCACCGTGACGCTCGTGCGCAACGTCACGGACATCGACGACAAGATTCTCGCCAACGCGCGCGGCGGCGCCGCTCCGGAGCGCGAGGAGTGGTGGGCGCTCGCCTACCGTTACGAGCTTGAGTTCACCTCTGCCTACAACCAGCTCGGCATCTTGCCACCCACCTACGAACCGCGCGCGACGGCGAGCATCGGGCAGATGCAGGAGCTCATCCAGCGGCTCATCGACGGCGGCCACGCCTACGCCGCCGCCGACGACTCCGGCGATGTGTACTTCGACACCACGAGTTGGCCGAGCTATGGCGAGCTCACCAGGCAGAAGCTCGATGACATGGCACCGGCGGCGGATGCCGACCCGCGCGGCAAGCGCGACCCCCGAGACTTCGCCCTGTGGAAGGGCCACAAGTCCGGGGAGCCGGAGTCGGCATCCTGGGCATCGCCGTGGGGCGCCGGTCGACCGGGCTGGCATATCGAGTGCTCGGCGATGTCGTCGCGCTATCTCGGCCCGCGCTTCGACATCCATGGCGGCGGACTCGACCTGCGCTTCCCGCATCACGAGAACGAACTGGCCCAGTCCACCGCGGCCGGCGACGGCTTTGCCAACTACTGGGTGCACAACGGGCTCGTGAACGTCAACGGGCAGAAGATGTCGAAGTCCCTCGGCAACTCGATCTTCGCATCCGAGTTTCTGCAACAGGCTCGCCCGCTCGTCGTGCGCTACTACCTCGGTGCAGCGCACTACCGGTCGACGATCGACTACCACGACGGCGCGCTCATCGAGGCCGAAGCCGCGCTCGAACGCATCGAGGTGTTCCTCGCCCGCGCCGACCGGCGCCTCGCCGGCACCCGATTCTCGGGCAGCGGTGTGCAGCAGGTTCCGGTGGAGTTCGGCGAGGCGATGGATGACGACCTCGCCATCCCGCAGGCACTGGCCGTTCTGCACGACCGAGTTCGCGCCGGCAACGCCGCGCTCGACGCCGAGGATCTGGGCGAGGCAGCGCAGATTCGCGGCGAGGTGACGGCGATGACCGAGGTGCTCGGCATCAACCCGCACTCCCCGGAGTGGCACCACAGCACGTCCGATCCGACGAGCGTCGCCCTCGGCACGCTCGTGGAGAAACTGATCGAAGACCGCGAGGGCGCGCGCAAGGCCCGCGACTTCGCATCCGCAGACCGCATTCGAGACGAACTGGCTGCCGCCGGCATTCACGTCGAAGATACCCCGACGGGGTCACATTGGAGCTTGGAATCATGAAGTCATCCGGAGCGAACAAGCCGCGCGCAGGCGCGGTCCGCAAGGGCCGTAAGGGACCGCAGGTCGGATCGGGCGGCCAGGGCAGGCAGGCGCTCGAGGGCAAGAAGCCGACCCCCAAGGCCGAAGACCGGCCGTATCACCCCGCGGGCAAGCGCAAGGCGGCGCAGGAGCGGTTCATCGCCGCGGGCGGTCAGCGGGGCAAGGCTTCGAGCTCCGGCGCTCCGCAGCGTCAGCAGCGCTCGAACAAGCCGAAGCAGTCGGATGACATCGAGGTCGTGACGGGGCGCAATTCCGTGCTCGAGGCCCTCCGTGCGAACATCCCCGCGACGGCGCTCTACATCGCGACCCGCATCGAGTATGACGACCGGGTGAAGGAGGTCATGTCGATCGCCACCAAGCGCGGACTCCCCATCCTCGAGGTCATGCGGCCGGAACTCGACCGTTTGGCCGGTTTCGACTCCGTGCACCAGGGGCTCGCGCTCAAGGTGCCGCCGTACGAGTACGCGCATCCGATCGAGCTTCTCGACAAGGTGATCTCGCGCGGACAGGTGCCGCTGCTCGTCGCGCTCGACGGTGTGACCGATCCGCGCAACCTGGGGGCGATCATCCGCTCGGTCGCCGCATTCGGTGGCCAGGGCGTGATCGTGCCGCAACGCCGATCGGTCGGACTCACGGCCGCGGCGTGGAAGACCTCCGCCGGTGCCGCAGCGCGCACGCCCGTGGCGATGGCGTCGAACCTCACTCAGACGCTCAAGGCGCTCAAGGAGCGCGGAGTCTTCGTGCTCGGACTGGATGGCGGCGGCGACGTCTCTCTGCCGGGCCTCAGCTGGGCGAAGGAACCGCTCGTCGTCGTGGTGGGCAGCGAGGGCAAGGGCCTCTCGCGCCTCGTGACCGAGACCTGCGACGCCGTCGTGTCGATCCCGATCACCTCGTCCACGGAGTCCCTGAACGCCGGGATCGCCGCGAGCGTCACCCTCTACGAGATCGCTTCGCGCCGCGCCGCCAAGTAACCCGCACGGCCCCGACGGCTCTCTTCGCCGTCCCTCCCGTACTCCCGCCGTCGCTCGTCTCTTCGACGATGCGGCGCATCGTCAACGATGCGCGCGCTACATCAGCCGCATCGTTGACGTGATCCCGCATCGTTGGCCCGGCCGGGCGGGGCGCCCGGAATACATGAGCGCGTAACGAATCGGGTGTATTCCGCGCGGGCTATTGACAGCGTTCCACAAACTGTCTACAACTGTAGAAACAACTTCACGCGGTGGGCACGAAGTCTATTGCTGCTGAAGCTAGCACGACATCGAACGAGGAGGTTCAGTGGATCCTGTATTTGTGCTCCAGCAGGTCCTCAATGGGCTGAGTTTCGGCGCATTGCTCTTCCTGGTCGCCAGCGGATTCACTCTCACCTTTGGCCTGATGCAGATCGCGAACCTCGCGCACGGTGCCTTCTATGTGCTCGGCGCCTACGTCGCTGTCGTCACGGTGAGCGCCACCCACAACTTCTGGATCGGCGCCCTTGCGGGCACTGCGGTCGCCGCTGGCACCGGGCTCCTCACCGAGCGCGCCCTACTGCGGCGGGTGCGCGGGCGGGAGATGCCCGAGGTGCTCGTGACGGTCGGCGTGCTCATCGTCATAGCCGACCTCATCCTCGCCCTCTTCGGCGGTCACCCCCGCTCGGTCAGCTCCGGCAACGGCGCACCGTCTGGCGCCATCACGATCGGTGACTTCGTCTACCCGCAGTACCGGCTCGCGATCATCGTGCTGACGATCGTGATCGCGGTCGCCCTCTTCGTTCTGCAGAAGCACTCGAAGGTCGGCGCCATCATCCGGGCCGGTGTCGACAACCGCGAGATGGCGAGCGCGCTCGGCATCAACATCGACCGCGTCTTCACCGCCGTGTTCCTGTTCGGTGCGGCGCTCGCCGGATTCGCCGGCGCGATCGGCAGCGGACTGCTGAGTCTCACTCCGGGCTCGGGCACCGACATCCTGCTCTTCGCGCTCGTCGTCGTGATCATCGGCGGGCTCGGCAGCATCAGGGGCGCCGCTGTCGGCGCCGTGCTCATCGGGCTGATCGATGCCTTTGCGAAGGCATGGCTGCCCGACTTCTCGTACTTCACGATCTTCGCGCCCATGGCCCTCGTGCTGGTGCTGCGTCCCAACGGCCTCTTCGGGAGGGCAGCATGAACCGCTCCACCGTCATCAAGCTCGTCGCGATTGCGGCCGCGGTCGCCATCCTCGTGGTTCTGCCGTACGTGATCAGCAGCTACTACGTCTCGCTGATCAGCATCGTCTTCATCTCGGCGATCCTCGCCTCGAGCATCAACATGCTGGCGGGGGATGCCAACCTCGTCTCCCTGGGGCACGCCGGCATCGCGGCGTCCGCCGGCTACGGTCTCGCGTGGGCCTCGAAGCAGGGCTACGACCTCGGCGGCCAGCTCGCGGTCGCGGGCATCATGACCGTCGTGACGAGCGCCATCTACGGCCTCATCTCGATGCGCACCAAGGGCATCTTCTTCCTCATGGTCACTCTCGCCGCGGGCATGGTCTGTTACGGCATCGCCTTCCGCTGGTCATCGGTGACCGGTGGAGACAACGGCCTCACCGGCATCTCCCGCCCGCCAGGGCTCGCCTCGTATTGGCAGTTCTACTTCTTCGTCCTGGCCATTTTCGTGATCGTGACCATCGCCCTGGTCATCACCTCGCGCTCGCCATTCGGGTTGGCGATGCGCGGCATCAGGGACAGTGAGACGCGCATGCGCAGCCTCGGCTACAACGTTCCGAACTACAAGTTCGTCGCGGTGTTCCTGTCGGGCATCGTCGCGGGCATCGCCGGCGTGCTCACCGTCTGGCAGTTCGAGTTCATCAGCCCATCGGCTGGCGGCTTCGACAGGTCGGCGATGGTCATGGTCATGGTCATTATCGGTGGCATCGGAACGCTGTTCGGCCCCCTGCTCGGCGCGACCCTCGTCGTGTCCATCGAGCAGGTGCTCAGCACCTATTTCGATCGTTGGCCGATGGTACTCGGGGCGCTGTTCATCGCCGTCGTGATTTTCGCCCCCCACGGGCTGGACGGCGGCATACGGCAACTCACGAGATGGTTCCGACGGCGCCGATCGCCGAAGGATCCCGCGATCACGGGAACTTCCCACGACGCACGCAGCACAGCAACACAATCAACTACGACGCAGCAATGAAAGGCACGGCAATGCACTCACGCACTACAGTACGGCGCCTGCGAGTGGCCGGGGTGGCGCTCGTCGCCGCCACCGCGCTCGCGATGTCGGGATGCGCGCCTTCCGATGATCTCAACGCGGACGGATCGAAGAACTCGGGTTCGTCGAAAGACACCTTCACCGTCGGCCTGCTGACCCCAATGACGGGGTTCGTCGCGGCCGTGGGAACCGAAATGCAGCAGGGCTGGGACCTGTATTGGGAGGAGCACGGCACCAAAGCGGGCAAGTTCACCGTCAAGACCGTGATGGAAGACACCGCGAGCAGCGCGGACACCGGACTCAGCAAGGCCCAGCGCCTGGTGACCGAGGAGCACGTCGACGCCGTTGTCGGCCCAGTGCTCGCGAACGTCTCGCTCGCCGTCGGCAGCTATCTCGCCAAGGCGGGCGTCGCGAACCTCGCGCAGACCTCGGCCGACGACCTGACCGAGCGCAGCAAGAACGACCTGGTGCTCCGCACGGGCGCGTTCGGCGGCAGCCAGACGAGCTTCCCGGCCGGAAAGTGGGCCAACGGCGAGGGATATAAGACGGCGGCAACCCTCTGCGTCGACTACGCCTTCGGCTGGGAGAACTGCGGCGGCTTCACGAGTGCGTTCACGGATGCCGGCGGCACCGTGACCAAGCAGTTCTGGTATCCGGCGGACGCCACGGACATGAGCACCTACGTCAGTCAGCTGAAGAGCTCCGGCGCAGACATGGCATTCGTCGCGACCGCGGGCGGACCGGATAGCTCGAACTTCATCCGTTCCGCGTCTGACTTCGGTCTCCTGAAGAGCATGCCGATCATGACCAATTGCTGCACCACGGATCAGGCGATTCTGCAGGACGTCGGTGACGTGGCGCTAGGCCTCAAGTCGGTGCACTACTACGCGGAGGGCACCACCGCTCCGCAGGCCAAGAAGTTCGTCGAGAGCTTCGAGGCCAAGTACAACGCCATTCCGTCGAGCTACGCCATGGGAATGTACGCCACCGCCGAGATGCTCGCCAAGACTCTGGCCGACCAATCCAAGAAGGTCACGGGCAAGGCTCTGATCGAGGCGATCAAGGCATCGGACCTTTCGGGGAGTGTCTTTGGCGACATCAGCTTCGACGATTACAACAACCTGGTCGGACCGGTCTTCGTCCGCCACGTCGAGAAGCGGGCGGACGGCAAGCTCTGGAGTGTGGTCGACAAGACCTACGACAAGGTGAGCCAGTTCTGGACCTACGACCCTGCCGAGTTCCTGAAGCAGCCGTCCTACTCGCAGAGCTTCACCGGAAAATGACATCTCTGCCATCCGTCGCCTCGTTCCCGGGCTCTGAGCTCGGGAACGAGGGGGCGGCCCTGATTCTTGACGGCATCACCAAGAAGTTCGGTGGGCTCACCGCGGTAGACGGCGTGAGTTTCATCCTTCCGACGGGTGGGCGGCTCGCTGTCATCGGTCCGAACGGGGCGGGTAAGACCACCCTGTTCAGGGTCATCGCCGGCGAGTTCGCCGCGACGGAAGGCACCATCACCCTGTTCGACGAGAACGTGACCACGGCGAGCGAGCGGGCGCGTGCCATGCGCGGCGTCTCGCGCACCTTCCAGGTCTCGAACCTGTTCCCGACGCTCACGGTGATCGAGAACGTGCGCATCGCGGCCCAGGTGAACACCCCGACGAGCCATCGTTTCTGGCGCCCGCTCGGCGCGCGAGATGCGTACGCTGAGCGAGCTGAGGAGGCGCTCGAGCAGGTCGGTCTCTTCGATCGCGCGGCGGACACGGTGTCGAACCTCTCGCACGGCGAGAAGCGGCAGCTCGAGATCGCCATGGCGATCGTGGTGAAGCCGAAGCTCATCCTGCTCGATGAGCCCGCCGCAGGGCTCTCGGCCTCCGAGCGCAAGGTGCTGCGCTCGCTGCTCGAGAACCTGCCCAAGGACATCACCTTCCTGTTGATCGAACACGACATGACCCTCGCGCTCGAGCTCGTGGATCGCGTGCTCTGCCTCGACAACGGCACACCGCTCGCCTACGGCACCCCAGACGAGATCCGCGCGAATCCGGCCGTGCAGGCCTGCTACCTCGGCCGAAGGGAATGAGCATGCTCAGCATCACTGACCTGCACGTCGGGTACGAGACCTCGCACGTGCTCAACGGCATCAGCATCACGATCGAGGGCGGAGAGTCGGTCGCCCTGCTCGGCCGCAATGGCATGGGCAAGACCACGCTCGTGCGGGCCATCTGCGGCCTCACGCCGCCGACCGTGACGGCCGGCAGCATCCGGCTCGATGAAGCAGACCTGCTGTCGCTGTCGAAGCACGAGGTGGCCAGGGCTGGCATCGGTCTCGTGCCGCAGGGGCGGCACGTGTTCGGCAGCCTGACCGTGCTCGAGAACCTCGCCGTCGTGCGCCAGAACAGGGTGGCCGAGAACTCGTGGACCGTCGAGCGCGTCTTCGCCTTCTTCCCGCGACTCGAGGAACGCGTCAAGTCCTACGCGCAGACGCTCTCCGGCGGTGAGCAGCAGATGCTCGCGATCGGTCGCGCCCTCATGACGAACCCGAAGGTGCTCATCATGGACGAACCGTCAGAGGGCCTCGCCCCGGCGGTGCTTCGCGTCATCGAAGACCGCCTTCAAGAGCTGCGGATGACGGGACTGTCGGTCTTGGTCGCGGAACAGAACGTCGACCTGGCGCTCTCGCTCAGTGATCGCGTCGTCATCCTCGGCGAGGATGGCCGGGTCGCCTGGACAGGCGAATCCGCCCGGTTGACCGTCGACCCGAGCCCGATTCACTCGCACCTTGGTCTGTAATCCCCCATCTCCACGAGAGGAAACGAAGAACAATGGCTGAACTGGAACTGATCCAGCTCGATCCGAGCAAGGCGCACTGGCTGCCCTACGCGCCGGCGATCAAGGTGCCCGCGAACTCCGAGTACTACTTTCTCTCGGGAGCCACGGCTATCCCGCTCTACCACATGCACCCCCACATCGATGAGGAGTGCGTGCTGCCCGACGACATCCAGGAGCAGACCAGGCGCGTGATGCGCACGATCCTCGAGGTGCTCGAGTTCAACGGGCTCACCTGGAAGAACGTGATCCACGTCTACGAGTTCCTCACCGACATGCGCGACGCCGACCTCATCCACGCCACGATGGGCGAGTTCCTCGCCGGAACCGACTGGAACCCCGCAGACACCATGGTCGGCGTGAACACGCTGAGCGCTCCGGGCGCACGGTTCGAGCTCGACGTCATCGCCGCACGCGCAATCGACTGACCGGCATCCGCAGACTTCAGAGAGAGGTGGCAACCATGGCCATTACACCCGTTCACTCCGACCCCGCTCGCGCGAGCGAACTGCAGTACCCGCCGGGCATCTCGGTGTCGAGCACCGACACCCTGTTCTTCATGTCGGGCGCCACGGCGATCCCGCTGTACCACATGCATCCGCACATCGATGAGGAGTGCGTCCTTCCCGACGACATCGGGGAACAGACCCGGCGCATCCTCGTCACCTTCGACGAGATCCTGAAGTTCAACGGCCTCGGCTGGCGCAACGTCGTCAAGTTCACGCAGTTCCTCACCGACATCCGCGAACACGACGCCATTCAGGAGGTGATCGCCGAGTTCTTCGCCGACTCCGACTGGAGGCCGGCCTCCTCCGCCGTCGCCATCAACAGCCTGAGTGCTCCGGGCGCCCGACTCGAGATCGACGTCGTCGCGGCGAAGTCCGACGACTGACCAGAAAGCGAAGAACAATGACCAGCATTGAGACCATCCAGCTCGATCCGAGCAAGGCGCATTGGCTGCCCTACGCGCCGCTCGTTAAGGTGAGCGGTCCGACGAAGCTCTACTTCCTCTCGGACATCGGTCCGATCCCCACCTACCACCGCCAGCCGCTCAGCCGCGCGGACGCGGTGCTGCCTGACGACATCCGCGAGCAGGCCCGGATGACCTTCCAGAATCTCTCCGACCTGCTGGCCAGCCATGGCCTCGGCTGGCAGAACGTCGTCAAGGTGCTCGAATTCTTGAAGGACATGCGCGAGGCGGATGCCGTGCATTCGGTCATGGGGGAGTTCTTCGGGGGCACGAGGTGGTTCCCCGCGAACACGATGGTGCAGGTCGACAACTTCATCGCGCCCGGCGCGCGCGTGCAGTACGACGTGATCGCTGCGGGCCCGCTGAACCCCTAGGCCTTCAGCGCGACGCGGGCGAGCAGCCCGTCGAGCACAGCGACCTGGTCGACCACGTAAGCGGTCTTCGGGTCGGGCAGGGTGATGACCTTGAGGCCCGCGGTCACGCAGAGGATCTGATCGATGATCTGGTCGTTGCTGAGGTCCGCGGGCAACTGGTCGTCGCCACGCGCGAGGTCGAGGTGCTGTTGCATCCAGTGCCGCCAGATCGCGAATGAGTCCGCGTGGATCTTCATGAGCTGCTTATTGACCGAGGTGCGATCCCAGAACGCGACCGTGACCCGCGACTCCACAGTCCTCTCTTCATCGAGCGGGAGCATCTCGAGGCAGAGGCAGCGGATCGCCTCGAGCCCCTTGCTCTCGCCGACGGTGAGCGCCGCGCGCTCGTTGATGCGATAGAAGGTGCGCTGAAAAGCGGCGGCCAGCAGCTCGTCCTTATTGGTGAAATAGTGCTTCAGGCCGCCGTTTGCGAAGCCCGCCTCGGCCGCGATCTCGCGCATGGTCGCCGCCGCGAATCCGCCGCGCGCGATGATGCGCCAGGTCGCCTCGATGATCTGGATGCGCCGCTGATCGTGGTTGGCCTGCCTAGACACGTGCGCCTTGCCATCGGGTCGGCGTCGCAGTGATCAACATTTCTCCAACTGTAGACAAAAACAGTTGGCGCGACCAGCCTCAAGGGCACTCGTCGGGGTAAAGCCTCAGAAAAGGCGCGATCGAGCCACGCTCGATTTTAGGGCTCTCGAAGGTGGCACCGCGTCTAAAACGATGCGGGATCTTGTCATCAACGCGGCTGTTATGGCATCAGCATCGTTAACAAGAGTCCGCATCGTTGACCGGACTGCATTGCCGGCGGGCTAAGAGATGCGCCAGCCGCGATCCACGTAGAGATTCGTGGCCGAGACGCCGCGGTTGTTCAGCAGGAACGACGTGGCCTCGACGACATCCACCATGGTCGCGAGCTTTCCGCCCGGGGTGCGTGCCTCGTAGGCCTCGAGCACGCCGGCCGGCTTGTCGGCCCAGAAGGGGCTGTCACCGATGATGCCGGGGTGGATGGCATTGACCCGGATGGGAGCTAGTTCGAGCGCGAGCGTGTTCACGAGGCCCGCGACGCCGCCGTTGATGGTCGAGACGGTGGTCGAACCCGGGTACGGCGCATCCTTCGCGCGACCGCCGAAGAGCACGATTCCGGTCTCGACGCTCGGCTCGAGCCGGTCGAGCAGCGTGTGCACGACCTCGGTGTAGCCGACGAGCTTGAGGGTCACGAGGCGCACCGCCCTGGCGATGTCGTACTCACGCGCGGTGTTTGCATCGCGCTCGATGGCTGCGAGCACAAGACCGTTCACCTGGCCTACACTCGCGAGCTGGCCGGCGATGCTGCCGGGCTCCGAGATGTCGAGGGCAACCGCCGTGACGTCGCCGTCGATGGACGCCGCGATCTCTTCCGTGCGCTGCTGGTCACGACCCGTCATGACGACGCGATCGCCGCGAGCGACGATGTCTTTGACGATCTCCAGCCCGATTCCGGATGTGCCGCCTACAACGACGATGGTCTTGCCACTCATGGGTTCCCTCTCTCGTGCCGGCTAGCAGCGACACTGGACATCTGTGTTCAGTCATGCTTAAATCTGAGTCAAGCTGACTGGTCTGGGATTGTCAAGACTGCACGCGTTACCCTGCGTCCCCGGTCCGGTTGCGGCGTGCGAAGGCGCTCGCCGGGCGCTTATCGAGGAGGATGAACGCGTATGTCAAGTAACGGTGTGCCCGAGGCCGGACAGCCAGTCGTATTCCGAAACGGGATCGTTCTCACCATGGACGATTCCCACACCGTCATTCCGCGGGGCGACGTTCTCGTCATCGACGGGAAGATCGCAGAGGTCGGCGAATCGCTCGCGGTGCCGGACGGCACCTTCGAGATCGACGCCGAGCACGGCATCATCATGCCGGGCATGATCGACACCCACCGGCACATGTGGCAGTCAGCGATGCGCGGATACGGCGCAGACTGGACCCTCACCCAATACTTCGTCTGGTACTACCTCGAGCACGGCATGAAGTTCCGCCCAGAGGATGTCGCGGCGGGCAACGCGATCTCGGCGCTCGACGCGGTCGAGTCCGGTGTGACCACGAGTGTGGACTGGTCTCACGGTCTGCGCACCCCCGAACACGGTGAAGCCGCGTACGAGGCCCTCGCGAGTTCACCGGGTCGCTTCGTGCTCGCCTACGGAAACCTCGCCGGCGCTCCCTGGGAGTGGTCGCAGGATCCCGCCGTGCGCAGGGTTATCGAGCGGGCGCGCGACGACTCGAAGTTGTTCGGTGCCCAGGTCGCGTTCGACGTGCCGGGTGACCCGAGCTTCCCCGAGGCACCCGCCTTCGCTTTCGCCCGCGATCTCGGTGTCAGCGTGACGACCCACGCGGGCGTCTGGGGCGCGACCAACGACGACGGCATCCGTGTCATGTACGAGAACAAGGCCATGCAGCCTGGGTACGTCTACGTGCACGCCGCGAGCCTCAACGACGAGTCGTACCAGATGATCGCGGCGACCGGCGGAACCGTCTCTCTCGCCACCGAGAGCGAGCAGACGTGTGGGCAGGGATACCCGCCGTCGCACGCCCTGCGCAAGCACGGCATCCAGGCCTCGCTGTCGATGGACACGAGCGTGTGGCAGAGCGCAGACATGTTCTCGGCGATGCGCGCGACCATCGGCGCCGACCGCTCCTGGGAGCACCTGCACGCGCACGAGACGGGCGACACCGTCACCCACGTCGCGCTGCGCGTCGAAGAGGTCGTGGACTGGGCGACCCGCGGCGGTGCGAAGGCTCTCGGCAAGTACGACCAGGTCGGCAGCCTCGAAAAAGGCAAGCTGGCGGATGTCGTGCTCATCAAGAATGACGATTCGCCCACGATGACCCCGATCCTGAACCCCTACGGTCACGTCGTCTACCAGGCCGGTCGCGGTGACGTGCACACGGTCATGGTCGGCGGTGAGGTCCTGAAGTCGAACGGCAAGCTCGTCTCCGGCGACCTCCCGGGCGTCAGGAAGCAACTCGAGAACACTGTCGCGTTCCTCCAGCAGTCGCTGGGCGACGAGACGTGGGCCTCGGGCATGAACCCCGAGATTCCCGAGCAGGAGATCCTCACGAACCCGTACCAGTACACCAAGTAGGTATCAGTACGGCCGCGGTCACCGCCGCTGCGTCGGCCAGAGACGCAGCGGCGGGTCGTCTGCGCGCCGCAAACCTCGTGTCACGCGAGGAGTTCGTCCGTTCTGTCAGTGCACCGCCGATCGAAAGAGAGACAACGTGAACACCACAGTGCTTGAGTGGCTCGAAGGCTATCGACTCGCCTGGGAGAACAGGAACCCGGATGCGGCGGCCGCGCTGTTCACGGAGGATGCGCGCTACACAGAGCAGCCGTACCAGGAGCCGTTCATCGGGCGATCGGGGGTGCGCGACTACTGGGCCGAGGTGACCGCGACCCAGGATGACGTGGTCTTCCGCTACGGCACCCCCGTGGTCGACGGCTCGCGTGCGGCCGTTGAGTGGTGGGTCACCATGCGAAACGGCGGAATGGACGTGACCCTGGCCGGCGAGTTCCTGCTGGCCTTCGACGAACAGGGGCTCTGCAGCGAGCTGCGCGAGTACTGGCACTTCAGCGAGGGGCAACTGCAGCCACCCGCCGGCTGGGGACAGTAGCGGCCGCCATGATTGCGATAAGCGGTGCCGCGGGGCACCTCGGTCGCATGACCGCACAGCTCGTCGCCGAGCTCGGGACTGATCCGCGAGAGCTCGTGCTGACCAGTCGAACGCCGGATGCCGTGGCCGAGCTGGTACCGGGCGCGCAGGCCCGCTTCGCCGATTTCACTCGCCCGGAGACCCTCGGCGCGGCCTTCGCCGGAGTCACGAAGCTGTTGCTCGTCAGCACCGACACCGTCGTCGATCGCAGCGCGCAGCACCTCGCGGCGATCGACGCGGCCATCGGGGCGGGCGTCGAGCACATCGTCTACACCTCGATGCTGTCGCCCGCGCCACCGAACCCGGCGCTGATCGCGGAGAGCCACTGGGCAACGGAGCAGCACCTTCGCGACAGCGACGTCGCGTTCACGATCCTCCGCTGCTCGCTCTATTCGGACTTTCAGCTGTTCGAGGCGGCCGAGGCACTGGCATCCGGTCGCTTCGTGCACAACCGCGGTTCGGCCGGGTGCAGCTACATCGCCAGGAGCGATTGTGCGAGGGCGGCCGCGGTCGTCGTCGCGGGCGAGGGGCACGAGAACACCGTGTACGAGCTCACCGGACCCGAGAGCCTCGATGCGCCAGCGCTCGCGGCCCTGTACTCGGAGTTCGGCGACCGCGAGGTTCTGCCAGTGGCGGTCGATGACAGCGAGTTGCTCCACTTTCTGGATGCGGACTCGGGCACCGACGGTCACGTGCAGTACGGTGCCGCGCTCGCGATCTCGCTGGGACGGGCGATTCGAGAGGGATACCTCGGCGACGTCACGAGCGCCGTCGCGGACCTGACCGGGACGGCGCCGCGCAGCGTTGCCGCGTTGCTCCGCGAGAGCCGGGACCTGCTGCGCTCTGCGGGCACCGAGCTGTAGCGCAGGTCCCGGGCCGGAGTCGGAGAGCGCAGTGCTCCGATTGTCACGGTTTACAGTCATATTTAACATCCGGGGCAAAACCTCTTGCTTAAGGCCCCAATTATGGGCAAGGTGTTCACCAACACTGCAAAACCTACAGCTCTAGTTAAGTCGAGACCCGAAGCTCACTGGCACTGGCTGTGCCGCATCGGTGTCATCGAATGATCTGGAGCGGGCCTCGGCCCTGGCACACCCATCCGCTCACGATCCGATTCGTGGCAGTTGATTTCAAAGGAGAAGTCATGCGACACAGCACGGTCCCTTCGTTCCGCACCCATGCGGCACGTGCTCTGCTCACCCTCTCGGTTGCGGCTCTCGCCCTCACCGGGTGCAGCGCAACACCCGCCGGCACCGACTCGGATGGTGGCGGAGCGAAGTCGAACAAAGAGCTCAACATCGCCTACCTGTCGTTCGCTGTCGCCAACAGCTACGACGCGCCGATGCTCGCCGCAGCCCAGGCAGTCGCGGCAGACAACAACGCCAAGATCACCGTCTTCGATGCGAACAACGACCCACAGGCGCAGTTCTCACAGCTGCAGAACGTGATCACCTCCGGCAAGTACGACGGAATCATCACCCAGCCGATCTTCGGCACGGGCCTCGTCGACCTGGTCACCCAGGCGATCGACCAGGGCATCAAGGTGGTCAACATCAACCAGATCCTCGGCCCGGACTTCACGACCAACAAGCCGCAGATCAAGGGGCTCTCCGCCAACGTGACCTTCGTACCCACCGACATCGGCAAGAAGATCGGTGAGCAGGTCGTCGCTGCCTGCGCCTCGCAGAAGCTCGACCCCTGCACCGTCGGTTACCTCTACGACATCAAGGCGTCCGTGCTCGACGTGGCCATCCGTGATGGATTCAACGAGGCGATCAAGGGTTCGCCGGTCAAGGTCATCGCCGAGGGTGAGTCATTCTTCACCGCGACCGTCGCGCTCGGGGCCGTGCAGGACATGCTGCAGGCGCATCCGGATGTCAACCTCATCGCGGGCTCTGACCAGGGCATCCAGGGCGCCGTTCAGGCGCTCGATGCCGCGGGCAAGACCGGCAAGGTGCTCCTCGTCGGCTTCGGTGCGAGCTCCGTCGGCACCCAGGCCGTCGCCGCAGGCAAGTGGTTCTCGACGGTGGCCATGACGCCGGCCTCCGAGGGTCGACTCGGCATGAAGGCGCTGATCAAGGCCCTTCGCACCGGCAAGGACTCCGGCGCGATCGACCCGACCGACGGCATCCCGAACAAGGGGGTCATCGACAAGAGCGTGGCCAGCAGCTTCACGGCGGAATGGGTCGGATAGCTCGATGAGCACCGATCTTTTGTCCGGCTCCCCGCAGCAACCGCACGTCGAACTGCGGGGAGTCGGCAAGAGTTTTGGCGGCACCACGATTCTCTCCGACATCGACCTCGCGGTCGCCAGGGGCTCGATTCACGGTCTCGTCGGCGAGAACGGAGCGGGAAAGTCCTCGCTCAGCAAGATCGTCGCCGGGCTGCTCGTCGCGGACCAGGGCGAGCTGCTCGTCGACGGCGAGCCGCTCGTCTTCCGCTCGCCGCGCGAGGCCCTCGCCCACGGTGTCGCCACCATCGCGCAGGAACTCGCGCTCGTGCCCTCGCTCACCGTCGCGCAGAACGTCTTTCTCGGCAGGGAGCCGGCGGCCGGCGGTTTCGTGCAGCGCAGAGAGCTTCGCGCGCGCTTCGACGCGCTCGTCGCCGAGACCGGCTTCGACCTGCGGGCGGATGCCGTGGTCGGCTCGCTGAGAACGGCCGACCAGCAGAAGGTCGAGGTGCTTCGAGCGCTCGCAAGCGGAGCGTCGTTCATCATCATGGACGAGCCGACAGCGGCCCTCTCGGGTCAGGACGTCGAGCGGCTGCACGAGGTCGTGCGTTCGCTCGCACGCTCCGGCCGCACGGTACTGCTCATCTCCCACTTCCTCGGCGAAGTGCTCGAGCTGTGCGACACCGTCACCGTGTTGCGCGACGGCCACCTCGTGCGCACCGCGCCCACGGCATCCGAGTCGGAGTCCTCGCTCATCGAGGCGATGCTGGGGCGCAGCCTCGGCTCGGTGTTTCCGCAGAAGGGCGAAACGCATCCGTCGGCCGATGTCGTGCTGCGGGTGCAGGACCTCGTCGCGCCCGGCGTCAACGGCGTCTCTTTCAGCGTTCGAGCCGGCGAGATCGTCGGCCTGGCCGGCCTGGTCGGCGCGGGCCGGAGCGAGATCGTGCACGCCATCTTCGGCTCCAGCAAGCGACAGTCGGGCACCGTCACGCTGGGTGGCACGGCCCGCGCTCGTCGCGGTATCGCCGGCGCCCTGCACTCCGGGATGTTTCTCATCCCCGAGTCCCGCAAAGACCAGGGACTCGTGCTGCAGCGCTCCGTGCGCGAGAACGTGACGCTGTCGAACCTCGCACGCATCAGCCGCATGGGCTGGGTACAGCGGCGTGCCGAGCGACTCGAGGTCTCCGGACTGCTGAAGGATGTCACCGTCGCCGGCGACGACAGGCGCGGCGTCGCGCACCTCAGCGGCGGTAACCAGCAGAAGGTGCTCTTCGCGCGTGCACTGCAGCACCCTCGTCGCCTGCTCATCGCCGACGAGCCCACTCGCGGCGTGGACATCGGCTCGCGGCGAGCCATCTACGATCTGATCGTCGAGCACGCGGCGCGCTCCATCGGCGTGATCGTCGTCTCCTCCGACGTCGAAGAGATCCTGGGCCTCGCCCACCGCGTGCTCGTCGTGCGCGGGGGCCGCATCATCGCCGAACTCGAGGGCGAACGGATGACCGAAGAGAACATCCTCGTCGCCGCCTTTGCCGAGGCGGGCGTCGACCATGAACAGAAAGCAACGCAGGTGAACCCATGACCGACAAGCAGCCCGTCGCGCAGGCGACCCTCGCCGGCCCGCGATTCCGCCAGGTCCAGTGGCGGTCGGTCGCGATCCTCTTCCCGTTTCTGGTGCTCTTCGTCGCGCTCTCGATCGGGAGCCCGCGCTTTCTGAACCCGCTCAATCTGCTCAACATCCTCGACCAGCAGTCCGCCACTCTGATGATCGCGGCCGCGGGCACCCTCGTGCTCATCAGCGGCGGTATCGACCTCTCGGTCGGGGCGACCTATGCGCTCTCCGCCGTCGTCGCCGGAACGGTGACGGTGTCGTCTGGACCGGTCGCCGGAGTGCTCGCGGCTCTCGTGGTGGGCCTCGTGGTGGGCCTCGTCAACGGTGTCATCAGCACGGTGCTGAGGGTCAATTCGCTCATCGTGACCCTCGCCATGTCGTTCATCGTGGCCGGGGTCGCGAGCCTCGTCACGGGCGGCAACCTCGTCGTGCTGTTCGACCGCACCGACTTCGCGGCCATCGCCCGCACGCCATTCCTCGGGGTGCGTACTTCGATCTGGATCATGGTCGTCGTCGTGGTCGTCATCGGCATCGTCCTCGCCCGCACGACGACGGGACGCTACCTCTACGCGGCCGGGGGAAACCCCGAGGCGGCGCGGCTCGCCGGCATCCGGGTGAATGCCGTGCGCATCCTGGGTTTCACGCTCAGTGGCGTCGCGGCTGCTCTCGGCGGCATCGTCGACACCTCTCGAGTACTGAGCGCCCAGGCGTCTCCCGGCACCGCTCTCACCTTCACGGTCCTGGCCGGAATCGTCGTCGGTGGCACCTCGATCCTCGGTGGCGAGGGCGCCGTCTGGCGCACCGTCGTCGGCGTGCTGTTCATCGCCCTCGTCGGCAACGGCTTCAACCTGCTCGGCGTCGACGCGCTGTTCCAGCAGATCACGCTCGGCGTGATCCTGCTCGTCGCGGTGGGCATCGACGCCTGGTCGAGGGTGCTGCGCCGCTGAGCCGGTCCGGCTCGGCCGGGTTGCTCGCGGCTCAGTTCGCGACGTCAGCCATGAGGGCGAAGTTGGACGGGTCGGGAGCGAGCTCGCCGCGCTCGATGCGGTGGGCAATCTCGACGACCGTGGAGTTCATCGGGGTGGGGATGCCGAGCCTGGCACCCTCCGCAGCCACGTGGCCGTTGAGGTCGTCGACCTCGCTGTGCCTGGACTTCCGCCAGTCCTGCAGCACGGTGGTCGTGGCTCCCGGCATCACGAAGCCCGCGAAGAGCTTGTCGAGCATGATCTCCACGACCTTCTCGGGGTCGGAGACCTCGTCGGGGGTGAGCCCGAAGATCGGCAGTACCGGATGCCCGAGCGCGCGCCCGACGTCGAGAGCCTCCTGCCCGGCCTTCAGCATGATCTCCCGCATGCCGGGCACGTGGAGCGCGTCGAGCATCGGCAGACCGAGGATCGCCGAGGTCACGAGCAGCGTGCTGTTGCTGATGAGCTTCATCCACTTGGTCGCGGCGATGTTGTCCACGAGCTGCACTGTTCCTGAGTGGCGCAGCACGGCGGCGACCTCTTCGCGACGGGACGCTGGTCCGCCCTCGGGCGCGCCCACGGCGAACCAGGACTGGCTGACGGCGGTGTGCCTGTGCACGACTCCGGGCTCGTTCATGGTGGAGGAGATCTCGATGACGGTGCCCATCGTGCGTTCGACGCCCACGGCATCCGTGATCGCCTCGACCGTCATGCCGTTCTGCAGGCCGGCGAGCAGTCCGTCATCGGCGAGGTGGGGAGCGATGAGCCGGGCCGCCCAGGCGGAGTCGTAGGCCTTCATGAGCATGAGAACGAGGTCGAACTTGCTGCGCAGCGTGGCGACCTCGCAGAGGTGCATGACGCGGGGCTTGACGGCGAGTTCGCCATCCGGCGCGAGAATGCGCAGCCCGTCGCTGCGCATGCGCTCGACGTGCTCGGGCCACTGCTCGATCAGTACGACGTCGAGGCCGGCGGCAGTGAGATCGGCGCCGACGGAGGCCCCGTTCGCACCAGCTCCCAGTATCGCGATCCGCGGTTCGGTCATCTCGGCTCCTTCCGGCGAGGCCATCATCAGGTTACAGTAGAGATGTACACATTGTGGTGCATATCCTGCGAATTCGGACCCTGGGTGCGAAGCACGTAAATCTGCACTGAACACCATCTCCGGGAAAGCAGAAGCCAATGATTCTCCACCTCGCACTGTTCAGTTGGCGAGACGACGTCACGCCCGATGCCGTGGCCGCGCTCACCGAGGCGCTCACGGAGATGGCGGCCGGCATCCCGGAACTTCGCTCCTACGTGTGCGGTGACAACCTGCACGTCCGTCCGGGCGGCGCGGATTACGCGGTGGCCGCGGTCGTCGACGACGAGGCCGCGCTCGAGCGGTACCTCGACTCCCCGCTGCACAAGGCTGTCTACGACAAGCATTTGGGCGGCATGATCGCCGAGCGTTCCGCCGCCCAGCTGCCGCTCGCGAGCGGGAACCTGTCATGAGCACGATGCGCGCGGCAGTGCTCCATGCCGTCAACGACCTCCGGGTCGAGGAGCTCGAGGTGCCCACGCCGGGGCCGGGCGAGGTGCTCGTGAGGGTCGCGGTCTGCGGCGTCTGCGGCAGCGACGCGACGGAGTTCAGCCGCGGACCCGTGCTCACCGTCATGCCCGTCACGCTCGGCCATGAGTTCGCGGGAACCGTGGAAGCCCTCGGCGAAGGCGTGACCTCGCTGCCCGTCGGCGCGACCGTGGTGTGCGGTGCGGGAATCTCCTGCGGCACCTGCAAGCCGTGCCTCGAGGGCCGCACCAACCTGTGCCGCGAGTACACCACGCTCGGGTTGCAGCACGACGGGGGCCTGGCCGGCTATGTCGTCGCGCCCGCGAACATCCTGCTCGATGTCTCTGACGCCGGGCTCTCCCTCGACACCCTGGGGCTCAGCCAGCCGATGTCGATCGCCGTGCACGCCGTGCGTCGCAGCGGACTGCGTTCCGGGCAGGATGCCGTGATAGTGGGGGCGGGCGGCATCGGCGTCTTCATCACCGTGGCCGCCGCCGCGGTCGGCGCTCGAGTGCTCGTCGTCGACCTGAATGAGGAGCGACTCGCCCTCGCCGAGGCCGTCGGAGCCTCAGCCACGCTCAAGGCGGGCAGCAGCACGCTGGGGGAGCGCCTCTCGGAACTCGCGATGGATCCGGATGTCTTCTTCGAGGTCAGCGGCTCGGCACCTGGACTCGCCTCGGTGCTCGAGGTCGCGATGCCCGGGTCGACGATCGTGCCCGTCGGCATCCAGCGGGGTGAACCCGCCCTGCCGCTGGGCTCATGGACGCTGAGCGAGTACACGATCATCGGCACCGTGGCGCACGTCTTCAAGACCGACATGCCCGAGGCGGTGCGGCTGCTCGGAACGCGAGCCGACTGGTCCGACATCGCGCACGAGGTGCTGCCGCTCGACCAGGTCGCCGAGGGCGCGCTCATGCCGCTGACCAGTGGTACGTCAGAGCAGATCAAGACGCTCATCGATCCGTGGATCTCCGAGCGCAGGCCGGCCGTTCACGCGCGAGGCTGAGTGAGCGTCGCCTTCACGCCTGATTCGTGCCGCTCGCCGGGTCAGGCGTGAAAGTCGTCCATCACGCGAAGCACGTCGACCGCTGACCCGAGTTGTGAACTGTCGGGTACGGCGGCTCCCGGCGCATCCGGCAGCCCGTCATTCTGCTGACGACGCCCGATGACGAACCACACGCCCTTGGCCACCGTCGGGCCGTTGTTGGTGAACAGGTGCGGTCGGATGGAGTCGAACTGCAGGGAGTCGCCTGGACCGAGCACGTGGGTGTCGAACTCGAGTTGCAATGTCAGGTTGCCCTCGAGGATGTAGGCGTACTCGATGCCTGTGTGGCGCATGAGCTTGCCCTCGACCGAGCTGGAGGCACCCGGCTGGTAGGTGACGAGAATCGAGTCCGCGGGGCCGCCGGGCTGCGAGGCCAGATGCTCCCAGCGCACGCCGTTCTCCATTTCGAGCACGGCGTTCTCGGATGCGCGCTGCACGTTCGGGACCGTAGCTTCGGCGCGATTCGGCTGGGCGGCGGTGCGCGGCGCGGCGGTGCCGCCGAGCAGCTCGTCAAGCGACAGTCCGAGGTGGTTCGCCATCGCGTAGAGCGTCGAGACCGAGGGCTGCGTCTTGCCCGTCTCGACCTGCGAGATGAGGCTTGCCGAGACGCCGAGCGACTGGGCGAGGCTGCGCAGGCTGAGCCGGCGCTGAGTCCTCGCCTCCCGCAAACGCTCGCCGACACTGTTCGCGGCCATTTTCACTCCAATAGTTTCAGTCGGGGTTGACAGTAACACCGAGAAGGCCGGAAATCGTGCTGAAATCCGGAATTCCGGGCTGAGATTACGCGCGTCCTGCGTTAAGCTGTACTGAACGCCATTCGCCGCGGTATGGACGCCGTCGGCACGCCAACGGGAGAAGCTCATGAAGAATACCGGCACAACGGGAACCAATGCGGTCGACTGGGAAGAGCGGGTCAATTTCGAGCGGCTGCGCGATGACCGCCTGGCCCGACTGAAGGCGGAACTCGACCGCTCCGAGCTCGGTGCCGTGCTCGCCTTCGACTTCTCCAACATCCGCTATATGAGCGCGACCCACATCGGTACCTGGGCGATGGACAAGCTCATCCGCTTCGCCCTCCTCACCCGCAACACCGATCCCATCGTCTGGGACTTCGGCTCCGCCGCGAAGCATCACGCCCTCTACAACCCGTGGCTCGACACCACCTCGGCCGAGATGGATGCCGACCCGAACGCGCCGCACGAGGGAGCCAAGCGGCCTCGCCTCGAGAGCGGCGCCAGGGCCGGCATCTCCACCCTGCGCGGCGCGTTCCCGCCCGACGCGGGAATCGCGCAGGAACTCGCACGCAAGATCAAGCGAGAGCTGCAGAAGTTCGGCGTCGCCGACCAGCCGCTCGGCGTGGACGTGATCGAACTCCCCATCCTGTTCGCCCTCCAGCAGGAGGGAATCACGGTGCTCGACGGCCAGCAGGTCTTCATGGAGGCACGCCGCATCAAGACGGGTGACGAGATCAGGCTGCTGACCCAGGCCGCGTCGATGGTCGACGCCGCCTACGAGAACCTCTACGAGTTCCTGCGCCCTGGCGTGCGCGAGAACGAGGCCGTGGGACTCGTGGCCAAGACGCTGTATGACCTCGGCTCCGAGTACGTCGAGGGCGTCAACGCGATCTCCGGCGAACGCTGCTCGCCGCATCCGCACGTCTTCTCCGACCGCATCATCCGCCCCGGTGACCCGGCCTTCTTCGACATCCTGCACAGCTGGAACGGCTACCGCACCTGCTACTACCGCACCTTCGCGGTGGGCTCGGCGAGCTCGGCGCAGCGCGATGCCTACACGAGGGCTCGCGAGTACATGGACCGCGCGATCGCGCTCGTGAGGCCGGGCGCGACCACGGCAGACATCGTGGCCGTGTGGCCGAAGGCCGAGGAATTCGGCTTCGCCGACGAGGAGGCAGCCTTCGCGCTGCAGTACGGCCACGGTGTCGGCCTGTCCATCTGGGAGAAGCCGATCTTCTCTCGCCTCACCTCCTTCGACCACCCCGAGGTGCTGCAGGAGGGCATGGTCTTCGCGCTCGAGACGTACTGGCCTGCGGCCGACGGATGGGGTGCCGCGCGCATCGAGGAAGAGGTCGTCGTCACCGCCACGGGCTGCGAGGTCATCACGAAGTTCCCGGCAGAGGAGCTCATGGTGGCGGGCAAGCGCTACTTCACGATCGACGGCCCACTCAACCTCGAGCGCGACTCGCAGTCGCACAAGAACACGAGCTGGGGTCGGGGCGAGGCGTGAGCCTTCCAGAGCCTCGGGGCACCGCGACGCTCGGGTTCCTCGGCGTCGGATCGATGGGCTCGGGCATGGCGGGCAGGCTCATCGAGGCCGGTCACGTCGTGCGCGTCTGGAACCGCTCATCCGAGGCGGTCGACGAACTGGTCGCCCGTGGGGCCGTGGCCGCGACGAGTGTGGCCGACGCGCTCTCCGCCGACGTCTCCTTCAGCATGCTCGCCAACGATGCCGCGGCCGAAGCCGTGCTCACGGTCGAGGCGGCGCGCTCTGCCGGGGGCCGCATCCACGTGAACATGGCGTCGATCAGCCCGGACGCGACGGGCCGGCTCGCCGCGATCTTCGAGAGCGCGGGCGCGGGCTACGTCGCCGCGCCCGTGCTCGGCAGACCGGATGTCGCTGCCGCGGGTCAGCTGAACATCCTCGCCGCCGGTCCAAGCGAGGTCGTCGATGCCGTGCAGCAGTACCTCGCCGTGCTCGGCAAGAAGACCTGGCGCTTCGGCGAGACCCCCGGCGTCGCGAACGCGGTCAAGGTCTCCGTGAACTACAACATCATCCACGCGCTGCAGGCGCTCGGCGAGACCATCGCGATGGTCGAAAGACTCGGTGTAGAACCGGCGCTCTTCGTCGAACTGCTCACGAGCAGCCTGTTCGGCGGTGTCGTCTACACCGGCTATGGCAACGAGATCGCGCGCCAGGGCTACTTTCCGCCGGGATTCCACATCGAGCTCGGCCGCAAAGACCTCCAACTCGCCGAAGACGTCGCCGCGGCAAGCGGCGTCACGCTCGCGACCATGCCCGCGCTCATCGAGGTGTTCGAGCGCGCGCTTGCCGACGCCGAACTCTCGAACGGCGACTGGGGAGCGATCGCCGAGGTGACGCGCCGCGACCTGCTGTGAGGCAGGCGGGTCACCCCGCGGCGATCAGCCCTTCCAGACCGTCTTGAGGTTGCAGAACTCGCGGATGCCGGCGGCGGCGAGCTCGCGACCGTAGCCGGAGTGCTTGATGCCTCCGAACGGCAGCTCGGGGTAGGAGATCGTCATGCCGTTGATGAACACGGCACCGGCATCGAGGGTGTTGACGAAGTACTCCTCGTCGTCTGGATCGGTGGTCCACGCCGCCGAGCTCAGTCCGAACGTAGTCTGGTTGGCGATCTCCACGGCCTGCTCGCGGCTCTCGACGCGGTACAGCGATGCCACCGGACCGAAGGCCTCCTCGAGCACCAGTCGCATCTCGCCGTGCAGGTCGGCGATGAGGGTGGGCTCGTAGAACCAGCCCGGGCGATCAGGGGTGTGGCCACCGGTGAGCACCGTGGCGCCGTGGGCGACCGCGTCGTCCACGAGCTCGGCGAGCTCATCGCGACCCGCCTCGGTCGCGAGCGGACCGACCTGCGTGGCCTCATCCAGCGGGTCGCCGACCACGAGGGAGGAGAGCTTCTCGGCGAAGAGTGCGGCGAACCGGTCGTAGACGTCGGCGTGCACGATGAAGCGCTTTCCGGCGATGCACGACTGGCCGTTGTTCTGCACGCGCGCGGTCACCGCGGTGGCGACGGCCTTCTCGAGGTCGGCGCTCGGCATCACGATGAAGGGATCGGAGCCGCCGAGTTCGAGCACGGCCTTCTTGATCTGTCCCGCGGCGGTCGAGGCGACCTCGCGGCCCGCAGGCTCCGAGCCGGTGAGGGTCACGGCCTTGACGCGCGGGTCGTGCAGCACCGCCGCGACCTCCTTCGACCCGATGAGCAGGGTGGCGAAGGCGCCGTCGGGGAATCCGCCGCGCTCGAACAGGGTGTCGAGGTAGAGCGCCGACTGGGGAACGTTCGAGGCGTGCTTGAGCAGGCCCGAGTTGCCCGCCATCAGGGCGGGGGCTGCGAAGCGCACGACCTGCCAGAGCGGATAGTTCCACGGCATGACCGCGAGCACCGCGCCGAGCGGCTCATAGCGAGTCCACGCGGCCTGGGCGTTGACGCTCGACGGGTCGGCCAGCTTCTCCTCGGCCAGGAATTCCTCCGCGTGCGTGGCGTAGAAGCGCATCCCCTTGACGCACTTGAGCGCCTCTGCCTTCGCCTGTGCGAGCGGCTTGCCCATCTCGATGGTCATGATCCGCGCGATCTCGTCGGCCTCGGACTCCAGGATGTCCGCCGCGGCGTTCATCCAGACCGCACGCTCCTCGAAGGTGGTGGTGCGCATCGCCCGGGTGGCGGCATCCGCCAGAGCGATGCGGCGCTCGATCTCTGCGGCGTCGTGCGGCTCGAAGGTCTGCTCGGTCTCACCCGTCGTCGGGTTGATGGTGGCGATAGCCATGATGCTGCCTTTCGTGATTCAGGACTGGTTGTCGAAACTGGTGTCGAAGACTTCGGGATGCCGGGCGAGGCCCAGCCTGGTGCGTCGGATGTGCCCGGCCAGGATGTGCTCGGCGCCGGCGGCGTCGCCCTCCCGGATCGCGGTGGCGAGCATGTGGTGCTCGTCGTGCACCATGCGCGCGGCATGGTCGTCGAGCAGCACCGTGAACGCCCTGCGGTAGTGCTGGGTGGTGTTCCACAGGCGCCGCACGAGGTCTCCGAGCACGGTCGTCTGGGCCGACTCGTACGCACCCAGGTGGAACTCGCGGTCGAGCTGCAGAAACTCCTCCACGTCGTCGGTGAGCTGCATCTGCGCGGCGAGCTCATCGAGGCGATCCATGTGTGCGGCGTCGATTCCCGGTAGCGCATAGCGCAGCAGCAGCGGCTCCACGCGCTCCCTGGTCTGGTAGACCTCATCGCACTCGGCGAGGCTGAGGCGCGAGACCCAGGCACCGGTGTTCGCCACGAGGGTCACGAGACCGTCGGCCTCAAGCGTGCGGAACGCCTCGCGCACCGGAACGCGGCTGCCTCCGAAGCGCTGGGCGACATCCTCTTGCCGGATGCGCGCGCCCGGCAGGTAGTCCCCGCGCAGAATCGCGGTGCGCAGCAGGTCTGCGATCCGCGCACTCGAGTTGCCGTGGGTGGCCGACAGTGAAACGGCAAGTTCTGTCACACAGACTCCTTCTCGCCGTACAACTCTCTCACTCCGCGGGCCGTGCCGGATGCCACAGCTTGACGTCAGCATCCTTCTCATAGGCCTTGCCCCCGGGGAAGCTGACGAGCTCGAACTGCATGCCCCAGGGACTGCGGAAGTAGAGCCAGCGCTGCCCCTCGGCCGCCTGCTTGCTCGCGGTCGGCTCGCCCATGATCTCGACGCCATGCTCGCGCAGGTGCTCGATCGCGGCATCCAGGTCGTCGACGTAGAGCGCGACGTGGTGCCCGCCGATGTCGCTGTTCTTCGGCTCAGGCGCCTGCCCGTCGGCGGCGTCGTATTTGAACAGCTCGAAGTTCGTGCCGTTGCCGAGGCGATAGAAGCGGATCTCGCTGATGACGGTGCGGGGATGCACGCCCAGGTGGCTGAGCATCCAGTCGTCGTCTGACCGCTTGGCTCCGAGGGTGTAGACGGGCGTGGCGCCCAGCACATCGACGAAGAAGCGCTCGGCCTCGGCCAGGTCTGGCACCGTGACGCCCACGTGATCGACGCCTCTGAGTCCGGGGATTCCTGACATGGTGCCACCTCCTTGTGCGACCGTAATTGTATACAGTATGCCGGATATCCCGGCGCGCTTTCAAGAAAAATACGCGGCAAGGCTTGAAATTGTATTCAATCCGCGGCTACTCTGGCCGTAGCTTAAGGAGAGCAACGATGCCCAAAGTGACGAAACTGACCACAGGAGCCGACTGGGTCGAGCTGTCGACCACCGCCGCGGACTGGAAGGCGGCTGATCCCCAGTTGCTCGCCACGATGCTCGGCGAGTTGCACCTCATCCGCGCCTTCGAAGAGACTGTGCTGGAGCTCGCGGGCGAGAGCCTCGTGCACGGCCCAGCGCATTCGAGCATCGGGCAGGAGGGCGGTGCCGTCGGTTCGATCGTGGGCCTCAGCTCGCAGGATGCCGTCAACGGCTCGCACCGCGGCCATCACCAGTTCCTCGCCAAGGCCCTCACCCACGTCTCCGGTGGAGTGATCGATCCCGCGAAGCTCGTCTCCCCGGAGATCCAGACGGTGTTGCAGCGCACCCTCGCCGAGATCCTCGGCCTGGCCCAGGGCTATTGCCGTGGCCGCGGCGGCTCGATGCACCTCCAGTGGTTCGAGGCGGGCGCGCTCGGCACCAACGCGATCGTGGGCGGTGGCGCTCCCGCAGCAACCGGCAACGCCTGGGCGCAGAAGCACTCCGGCACCGACAACATCACCATCAACTACTTCGGCGACGGCGCGAGTCAGATCGGCTCCGTGCTCGAGTCGATGAACCTCGCGGCGGCGTGGAAGCTGCCCGTCATGTTCTTCATCGAGAACAACCTCTATGCGGTCTCCACGAGGGCAGACGAGATCACCGCAGACACGCGGTTCTCCGTGCGCGGCCAGGGCTTCGGCATCCCGTCGTGGCGGGTCGACGGCATGGACCCGCTCGCGGTCTATCTCGCGACCCAGAAGGCAGAAGAGCGGATGCGCGCGGGCCTCGGTCCCGCAGTGGTCGAGGCCGAGGTCTACCGCTTCTTCCACCAGAACGGACCGTACCCGGGCAGCGCCTTCGGTTACCGCGACAAGGAGGAGGAGGCCGCCTGGCGCGCCCGCGACCCCCTCGACCGCGTGGCGAAGGAGATGATGAAGCTCGGCCTGATCGACGAGGCCGGCGTCGCCTCCGTGCGGCAGCAGGCTCAGGCCGCGATGACCGCGGCTGTGGCTGAGTTGCTCGAAGCCGACCCCGACTCGGAAGGCAAGCGCCGCATCCGTCCCGAACTCTGGCCAGACCCTGGTTTCGTGAACGTCGGCGTGCGCGGCGATGCCAGCGAGCTCGAGGCTCTCACCGTCGCCGACCCGCTCGACCACAGGGGCGGCTGGCGCGACGTGAAGTTCGTGGATGCCGTGGCCGGCGTCATGGACCGCCGCATGGAGCAGGACGAGCGCATCGTCGTGCTCGGCGAAGACGTGCACCGCCTGAACGGTGGCACCAACGGCGCGACCAAGGGCCTCGCTAAGAAGTACGGTCCGGACCGGGTGCTCGGCACGCCGATCAGCGAGAACGCCTTCACCGGCCTCGCCGCAGGGCTCGCGCTCGACGGCCGCTACCGCCCCGTCGTCGAGTTCATGTACCCAGACTTCATGTGGGTCGCCGCAGACCAGGTGTTCAACCAGGCGGGCAAGGCACGCCACATGTTCGGCGGCGACAACCCTGTGCCGCTCGTGCTTCGCACCAAGGTCGCGATGGGCTCGGGCTACGGCTCGCAGCACCTCATGGACCCGGCCGGGATCTTCGCGACCGCACCGGGCTGGCGCATCGTGGCCCCGTCATCCGCCGCAGACTATGTCGGTCTCATGAACGCCGCACTCGCGCTGCAGGACCCGGTGCTCGTCATCGAGCACGTTGACCTCTACGGCACGGCCGACCGCGTGCCAGAGGGCGACCTCGACTACATCCTGCCGCCGGGCAAGGCGGCTCTCCGCCGCACCGGCTCCGACCTCACGGTGATCAGCTACCTCTCCATGGTGGGCCACTCGCTCGAGGCCATCGAGCAGACGGGCCTCGACGCCGACCTCATCGACCTGCGCTGGCTCGACCGCGCATCCATCGACTGGGACACCATCGGCGAGAGCATCAAGAAGACCAACGCGGTGCTCATCGTGGAGCAGGGAGCGCGAGGCACCTCCTACGGAGCGTGGCTGGCCGACGAGATCCAGCGCCGCTACTTCGACTGGCTCGACCAGCCCGTCGATCGCGTGACGGGTGGCGAGGCTTCGCCGTCGATCTCGAAGGTGCTCGAGCGTGCCGCCATCGCGCGCACCGAGGAGGTCGTCGCGGGCCTCGAGCGGATGCGCGCCGGAATGGGCGGTCGCTGATGGCCACCATCATCCGCATGCCCGAGGTGCTCGCGGGCAGCGAGGAAGCGGCGATCCAGACCTGGCTGGTCACGCCGGGCCAGGCGCTCAGCGTGGGAACGCCGCTCGCCGAGGTCGAGACCGAGAAGGCGAACGTCGAGTACGCCTCCGAGACCGAGGGTATCGTGCTCAAGCTCCTCGTCGAGGAGGGCACCTCGGTGAAGGTCGGCGATCCCATCGCCGTCGTCGGTGCAGAGGGCGAGTCAGCCGAGGATGCCGCACCCGCGGCCCCGACGGATGTTCCCGAACCCAGCGCCACCCCCGCCGCTCCCGAGCCGGAAACGGCTCCGGAGACCGGCGCCCCCGAACCCGAGGTGGCGGCGGCAGCGCCTGCTGCGACCGCGGCGCCCGCCGCCACCTCGATGGCAGCCCCCGCCGCCGCAGATCGAGGCACTCGCACCTTCATGAGTCCGCTCGTGCGACGGCTCGCGAACGAGCGGGGGCTCGACCTGTCGACCGTGACGGGCACCGGGCCCGGCGGTCGCATCGTGAGGCGCGACATCGAGTCGCTGAGCGCGGCTAAGCCCGCCGAGCCCGCTGCCGCGACTGCTCCCGCTCCTGCTCCCGCTCCCGCGGTAGCGCTCGCCGACGGCTCCTACGTCGACGTGCCGCACACCGGGATGCGTCGGGCGATCGCCAGGCGGCTGGTCGAGAGCAAGACCACGATTCCGCACTTCTACCTCGTGGCCGACTGCCGCGTCGACGCGCTGCTGGAGTTCCGGCAGCGGGTCAACGAGACGGCGCCGTCCAAGGTCTCGGTGAACGACTTCGTGGTCAAGGCCGCAGCGGCCGCCTTCCGCGCGGTGCCCGAGGCCAACGCGATCTGGACCGACACGGCGACCCGTCGCTTCGAGAGCGTCGACATCGCCGTGGCTGTGGCCGTCGACGGCGGACTCGTCACGCCCGTCGTTCGCGGCGTGGACCGCATGTCGCTCAGCGGAGTGAGCGCGAGCATCCGGGATCTTGCCGAGCGCGGCCGTGCCGGAAAGCTCAAGCAGAACGAGATCGAGGGCGGATCGTTCTCGATCTCGAACCTCGGGATGTACGGCACGCAGGAGTTCTCGGCGATCATCAACCCGCCGCACGCGGGAATCCTCGCGGTCGGCGCGGCGAGGAAGAAGCCGATCGTGGTCGACGATGAACTCGTCGTGGGCACCGTGATGACCGTGACGCTCTCGGCCGATCATCGCGTCCTCGACGGAGCGCTCGCCGCCCAGTGGCTCGCGGCCTTCGTCGAACTCATCGAGAACCCGGTCGCCATCCTGATCTAAGACTCGCGAGGTACCAGTTCTGGCCGCTTGGGCACACCGATAACGGCCGAAACTGGTACCTCGTGGCTAGCGACGGGAGCCGGTGACGATGGCCAGGGTGATGCTGCCGGCAATGATCAGAAGGATGACAACGCCGATCGCCACGCCGGCGGGATGGCCGAGGTTGATCGTCCAGCCGACACCGAAGCGCTTCGGCACCAGGAGCGCGGGATCCCGGCGGTTGACGTAGACGAGGCCGCCCTTCCAATAGTGGTCATCGTCGGGTGCGTCCACGGCAGTCGCGGTCGGATGCTGGGGTGCGGCCGATCCCGAAGCCTCCGTCCGCGGCACCATGGCGCGTCGGTAGCCCACGAAGTAGGCGGCGATGGCGAGTGCCAGCAGCCCGAGAAACAGCACGATCGAGACGATCGGCAGGAACCCGGAGGTCGGTGCGAGCCAACCGGCGATCGTGAGCCCGGCGAGCAACGCGCTCGTGATGAGGGTGATCTGCCCCAGGAGGCCGCCCAGCAGGTGCTGCTGCACCTCGGCGCGCCGGGTGGCAAGCGCGGGCGAGTCGGAGGCCATCCTGCGCGGCCGGGCAACGCGCACGAGGAAGGAGAGTGCGAACAACAGCGCGACGACACCGAGCCCGACGAGAACCACCCCGAAGGCCGACCACACCGACTTCTGCGCGAAGCCGTTGGCGACGCCGTTCAGGTCCCAGTGGATGGGCAGCGGATCGGGCAGTGCCGGGTAGACCGCGACGCCGATTCCTGCCGCGATCGCCAGCAGCACGGTCGCGGCGAGATACCAGCCGAACGGGATGGGCGCCGAGACTCGAGCGGCGGTGACGTTGGCGGCCAGTCGCACCGGTACGTCCTCGTACCATCCGCCCTCACGTTTGGTCCTCGCGATGGCCTCGCGGGAGACCACGTAACTGCCCATGCCGAGCACGCTCACGAGCAGCACCGGCACGATGATGCCGACGGTCGGCGCCGCAAAGCCGAGAACGGCTGAGAGCACGAGGCCCAGCACGAGTGACATCAGGATCCAGCGCCGATACCTGCGCACGGAGGCGACGATGACGGGGTCGGCCACGCGGGCCTGCGGAACGCTCACCCCGAGCGGCAGGGTGGGATGCGTGATCGCGGGCATCGCGTACAGCAGCGCCCCGAGCAGCACGCTCAGAAGTGCGGAGAAGGTGATCGCGAACCAGGTCATGTTCTGGAGTCCGTTTCAGTGGTGGCGGATGGTGCGGTGGTCGTCCTGCTCTCGTCGAATGAGGCGACGATGCGGGTGGTGTGCGCGGCGATGTCCGACGGCGGCACGCCCTGGGCGACGGCCTCCGCGAGGAGCGTCGTGAGTCGGGGCGCCCATCCGTTGACGAAGTCCTGCGCGGGCGGTCCGCTCGCCGGCCCGCGAGCCACCACCGAACGCGACTTGTGGCTCGTCGTGATGAAACCCTCGTCGCGCAGCAGTTCGTAGGCCTTGCCGACGGTCGCGACGTTGATGCCGAAGGCGACGGCGACCTGACGAACGGAGGCCAGCTGCTCGCCGGGTGCGAGGTCACGCGCCGCGATCGCCTCGACCATCCGATCCCGTAGCTGTTGGTACAGCGGGGTCTCGGAGTGTGGGTCCAGCAGGATCTCCATGCCGCCTCCATCCGCGAATCTGTACTACTAGTTATAGCACAAATCTGTACTGCTATGACTATGTCAGATCTTGTCGCGCGGCCCCGAGGTGCCAGTTTTGGCCGCTCTGGAAGCGCGCAAGCGGCCGAACCCGGTACTTCGCGGGAACGGGATCGGTCAGGGGCGCGCGGCGGTGAGGGCGGCGAGGATGTCCTCGGCCAGGTCCTCGACGTGCTCCAGGCCGATCGAGAGGCGCACGATGCCGCCGCCCGGGCGGGCTTCGGGCGCGACCGGCCGGTGGGTGAGGGACGCCGGATGCTGCGCGAGCGAATCCACGCCGCCGAGCGAGACCGCGTTGGTCACGAGCCTGAGCGCCTCGATGAACCGCACGGCGGCGTCGTAGCCCCCGGCGAGTTCGAGCGCGAGCATCGACCCGGGTCCCTCGAGCTGGGTGCCGAGCAGGCCATCCGGATCACAGCCCGGCAGCGACGGATACATGACCCGCGTCAGCGCGGGATGACCGACCAGCCGGGACGCGAGCTCCTCGGCCGTGGCCTGCTGGGCGCGAACGCGAAGCGGCAGGGTGCGCAGCCCGCGGTGCAGCAGGTAGGCGGCGAGCGGGTGCAGCAGGCCGCCGGTGAGTGCGCGAATGTGCCGGATGCGCGTCGCCCACTCCTCGTTCGTCGCGATCACGCCGCCCATGACATCCCCGTGGCCGCCGATGTACTTGGTGGCGCTGTGCAGCACGATCGCCGCGCCGTGCTCGATCGGGCGCTGCAGGATCGGCGTGGCGAAGGTGTTGTCGACGAGCACCGGGATGTCCCCGGCCGCCGCGACGACAGCGGCGATGTTCACGAGTTCCAGGGTGGGGTTCGCGGGGGACTCCATCACGACGAGTCCCGTATCCGCACGGATCGCGGCGGCGATGCCAGCGACATCCGTCCAGGTCACGCTCGTGCCGACCAGTCCGCTCTCGAGCACGTGATCCGTGCCGCCGTAGAGGGGCCGCAGCACGACGACATGCGGGCGACCCGATGTCACGCTCGCGAGCAGAACGGCAGACAGCGCGGCCATCCCGGTGGCGAACGCGACGGCGGACTCGGCTCCCTCGAGCCCGGCGAGGCTCTCCTCGAAGCGCGCGACCCCCGGCTGCCAGAGTCGCTGGTACACGGCGGACTGGCCGGGGAGCAGCGTGCCACCGGTCGCAAGTTGCTCGTAGGAATCGCCGCCGAGCTCGACGCCGGGCAGCGGGTTGGTGGTGGAGAGGTCGATCGTCGGAACGTGGGAGCCGCTCTCGGTGAGCCCGTCCATTCCACCGTGAACGGCCCGGGTCTCGATGCGGGAATTCTGCAGGGTCATGCGTCGACACAAGCAGTATCGCCATCCGATCGCAAGCTATGCTGAAGACTCTGCGACAGATCGGCCTGAACGCAAGAGAACCTGCCATTCGGCAGCTCGACGGCTGCTCCGAGCCGCAGGGACCGCGAGAGGACGAACCGCCCATGGACCAGATCGATCGAGCACTGCTTCGCGCACTGTCCTCCAACGCACGGATGTCGGGGTCCGCGCTCGCAGCCACGGTCGGCGTCGCCGAGTCCACGGTCTCGCTGCGCCTCAAGCGGCTCCACTCCGCGGGATACCTGCGCGGCTATCACGCCGAGGTGGACATCGCCGCCCTCGGCATGACCGTCCAGGCGCTCATCTCGGTGCGGCTCGTCTCGATCAACCGTGAGGAGGTGGCCAGGTTCCGCCGCGAGGCACCGATGTGGCCCGGGGTCCTTGCTCTGTTCCACATGGGTGGCGTCGATGACTTCCTGCTGCACGTGGCGGCGCGCGACTCGTCTGAGTTACGCGAGTTCGTTCTCGAGAACCTGGCCGGGCATCCGGCGGTCGCCCACACCGAGACGAACCTCATTTTCGACCACGTCGCGGGTCGCGGCCTCGAGCACCTGCTCGCCTGAAGTCTCTCCCGCTGCGGGGAGCACCTGGACGATGCGCTCCTGAGTTATCGACGCGGCCGCTGTGACGAGCGCATCGTTGACGAAACCCAGCATCGTCGACCAGGGGTGGGGCGATCAGACGCGGCTGCGCCAATCGTCATCGTCGACGACGGGCACCGGCAGCGTGATTGCCTCCGTCGGCGGCCCCATCACGGCGGCCTCGTCGCGGCGGTGACGCAGCACCGTGTCGACGTAGGAGGTGACCGCCTCGGCGAGCGGCACGTCGCGGTTCTCGGATTGAGAGAGGTACCAGCGGTGCTCGAGCAACTGATGGAACACCTCGGCCGGCTCGAGCTTGCCGCGCAGGTCGCGAGGGATCGCGCGGATCACCGGCTCGAAGACGCGCGCGAGCCACTCGTGGGCGGCGACCTCCTCGTCGAGATCCTTCTTGTCGAAGGTGGCCGTGTACGAGTCGAGGTCGTTCAACAGGCGCCTGGCCTGGTTCTCCTGGGCGTCGAGGCCGGTGAGGCGCAGCAGCCTGCGCTGGTGATGACCCGCATCCACGACCTTGGGCTGGATGCGCACGGTCGTGCCGGCCTCGTCGGTCTTGATCGCGAGTTCGTCGATGTCGAAGCCGAGGTCGTTCAGTCGGTTGACTCTGGCGTTGATGCGCCAGCGCTCGGAGGAGGAGAACGACTCAGACCCGGTCAGCTCGGTCCACAGTGTGCGGTAGGCCGCGACGATACCCTCGCTCACCGCGAGCGGGTCGGTCTCCTCGTCGAGGCGCCCGCCTGCGGCGAGGTCGAGCAGTTCGCCGGCGATGTTCACGCGGGCGATCTCGAGGTCGTTCTCACGCTGCCCGTTCGAGAGGCCGTTGTAGAGCTTGCCGGTCTCTGCGTCGACGAGGTAGGCGGCGAAGGCGCCGGCATCCCGCCGGAACAGTGTGTTCGACAGCGAGACGTCGCCCCAGAAGAAGCCGATGATGTGCAGGCGCACGAGCAGCGCGGCGAGGGCGTCGACGAGTCGCGTCGCGGTGTCGGGCCGAAGCATCTGGGAGTAGAGCGCACGGTAGGGGAGCGAGAACTTGAGGTGCCGGGTCACGAGCACCGAGTCGAGCGGATTGCCCTCGTCGTCGCTGCGGTTGCTGATCACGGCGACCGGTTCCACGCACGGCACATCGAGCCGTTGCAGGGTGCGCAGCATCTCGTATTCGCTGCGGGCCACCGCATCCGACGTCTCTTTGATCGCGATGATGTAGCCGCTGAGGTGCACGAACCGCACCAGGTGCCGCGAGATGCCCTTGGGCAGGGCGGCGATGACGCTGTCTGGCCAGGCTTCCAGCGGAAGATTCCATGGCAGGTCGAGCAGCGCGGGGTCGACCGTCGCCGAGGTGATGTTCAGTGAACCGGACATGGAGAACCTGCCTAAACGCGGGGCCGCTGGGGCGCCCGCTTAACGAGATCGGCCTGCCGGAATCGCACCGGGGTGGATTCCGACAGGCCGAGCAACGAGGTGACTAGTCCGCGATGGGCTTGCTGAGACGCTCGCCCGACTCGGTGTTGAACACGTGGACGTGCTCAGGCGTCGGAAGGATGAACACCTGGTCGCCTGCGTCCGGGTGCACGCGGCCGTCGACGCGGGCGACGATGTCGACCCGGTTGCCGTCGATGTCGGTGTGACCGTAGAGGTAACCGTCGGCGCCGAGCTCCTCGACGATGTCGACCGAAACCGGCAGGCCCTCGCCCGTCTGCGACACCATGACGTCTTCGGGGCGGATGCCGATGGTCACCTTGGTGGCGGCGCCGGCGAGCGTCTCGCGGTCAACCCTCGCGACCGCGGTGCCGAACTTGAGGCCGCCGTCGACCACTTCCGCGTCGAACAGGTTCATCGCGGGCGAGCCGATGAAGCCGGCGACGAAGACGTTCTTCGGCTGCGCGTAGAGCTCGCGAGGCGTTCCGACCTGCTGCAGCACGCCATCCTTCAGCACGGCGATGCGGTCGCCCATGGTGAGCGCCTCGGTCTGGTCGTGGGTGACATAGACCGTGGTGACGCCGAGGCGGCGGGTGAGGGATGCGATCTGGGTGCGGGTCTGCACGCGCAGCTTGGCGTCGAGGTTCGACAGCGGCTCGTCCATGAGGAACACCTGGGGGCTGCGCACGATCGCGCGGCCCATGGCGACACGCTGACGCTGACCGCCCGAGAGCGCCTTCGGCTTGCGGGCCAGGTACGGCTCGAGGTCGAGCAGCTTCGCGGCCTCGAGAACGCGGCTCGCGCGCTCGTCCTTGTTGACGCCGGCGATCTTGAGCGCGAAGCCCATGTTCTCGGCGACCGTCATGTGCGGGTAGAGCGCGTAGTTCTGGAAGACCATGGCGATGTCACGGTCCTTCGGCGGAACGTCGGTGACGTTGCGGTCGCCGATGAGGATGTTGCCCTCGTTGACCTCTTCGAGGCCGGCGAGCATGCGCAGTGACGTCGACTTGCCACAGCCCGAGGGGCCGACCAGTACGAGGAACTCGCCGTCGGCGACCTGCAGATCCAGCTGGTCCACAGCCGGTCGGGTCGAGCCTGGGTAGATCCGCGAAGCCTTGTCAAAGGTTACAGATGCCATGTGTGTAGTACTCCTTCACCGGCAGGTACGTGCCGGACGATCCGTAGTGAATGGATGGGGTGGTGCACGCTCATTATGACACTGACCCGCGCGCCCTGATAATCCGCGTACCCCGACCGGGGCACAACGGCTCCCCTGAGCCTGCACAGGTCGTCGCGCTGACAGTAGGGTGGTTCAGCTACCGCTTGGGCGATTCCCAGACTGGCTGTTTACTATCCATAGTGCTGCCGGCGGGATTCGGGCCGAGCAGACAACTCAAGTGAGGGTGCATGACCGACGGCGATACGGGCGACGATCGTCTGAGCGTGAACGACAGGCGTGAGATTGCTCGCCGAAAAGCTCAGGCGCTCAGAGCGGAACAGAAGAAGAAGGAGCGGCGCACGCGCGTGCTCCTTCAAGGCGGCATCGCCGTCGCTGTTCTCGCCGTGATCGCTGTGGTGTCGCTGATCCTGGTGAACACCTATCTCAAGCCGGCGACGCCCGGTCCGCTCAACATGGCGAGCGACGGCATCACCATCGGCCAGAACCTCAAGGCGGTCACCACCGGTGCGCTTCAGCCGGGAGACGAACCTGTGTCGTCGGCATCCAGAAACCCTGAGGTCATCAACATTCGGGTGTATCTCGACTACCAGTGCCCGATCTGCAAGAAGTTCGAGACCACGAACGAGAAACAGATCAGCACCTGGCTCAAGACCGGCGCCGCCACCCTCGAGATCCACCCGCTGTCGATCTTCGACAGCAGTTCGGTCGGCGCCAAGTACTCCACCCGGGCCGCGAATGCCGCGGCGTGCGTCGCGAACTACTCGCCCAACACGTTCTTCACCTTCAACTCGCTGCTGTATCAGAAGGCCCCGCCGAAGCAGACCGAGGGACTGTCGGATGCCGGCCTCATTGCGCTCACGAAGCAGGCGAAGGTCACGCACCCGGCTTCCATCGCGAGCTGCATCACCAACCAGTCGTTCAAGACCTGGGTGAACGCGGCAACTCAGCGAGCGGCGAAGGGGCCGATACCCGGTTCGAAGGAAGAGAAGGTCACCGATACCCCGACCGTGCTCGTCGACGGCGTGAAGTACTCAGGAGCGCTCGATGACGCGAACGAGTTTGCCCTGTTCGTGAACACCGCGGCGGGCAACGCGTTCACCGAGGAGTCCACCGCGAGCCCGACGCCTGCACCGAGCGCGACCCCAGCTCCATAGAAGCTGGCGACGCGGTCGCGCTCAGCGCACCGACTTGCGCTCGTAGATCAACATCGACCAGGCGTAGCCGACGATCGTGATCGCCACGCACCATCCGATCGCCAGCAGCGGGCTCCAGCCGAGGGGAGTGCCGAGCAGCAACCCACGCAGGGTCTCGATGAAGGGTGTGAACGGCTGGTATTGGGCGAAGCCCTGCAGCCAGTCGGGCATCGACCCGGTCGGCACGAAGCCGCTGCCGAGCATCGGCAGGATGACGAGCAGGAGCGGCAGGTTGCTCGCCGTCTCGACCGACTTCGACTGCATGCCCATGGCGACGGCCAGCCAGCTGGTCGCGTAGGAGACGAGCACGATGATGCCCGCGGCGGCGAGCCAGTCGATTGCGTGCGCGCTCGGGCGGAAGCCGACCGCGAGGCCGACGCCGAGCACGAGCGCCACCGCGATGATCGCCTGGATGGTGTTGCCGAGCACGTGGCCGGCGAGCACAGCTGCCCGGGAGATCGCCATGGTGCGGAAGCGCGCGGTGATGCCCTCGGTCATGTCCATGGCGACCGTCGTCGCGGTGCCGCCGGCGCTGCCCGCGATCGTGAGCACCAGGATGCCCGGCAGCACATAGGCGAGGTACGCAGCCCGGCCGCCTGCGGGGTCCACTCCCGGGAGCCCCGCGCCGAGCGTGCCGCCGAAGACGAACACGAACAGCAGCAGGAAGACCACCGGCCCGAGGATCGTGAACATCGACAGGCCCGGGTAGCGGATCATATGCAGCAGGTTGCGCCGCAACATCGTGATCGAGTCGGCAACGACGTGCGAGTGCGAGTGGATGCCCGCCTGTGATTGAAGAGTGGCGCTGGTCATGATTCTGATTCCTTTGCTTCGGTGCGGCTCGACTGGCCGGTAGCGCCGGTGAGGGCGAAGAACACGTCGTCGAGATCAGGGGTGTGGATGCTGAGGTCCTCGACCTCGAGGTGGGCCGCGTCGAGGCGGTCGAGCACGGTGCGCAGCGCGCCGACCCCGCCATCGCTCGGTACCGTGAGCGTGAGTCCGGCGTCATCGCGAGTGGAGTCGTCGAGGAGTCTGGTTGCAGACTCGAATGCTGCGGCATCCCCGAATCGAAGCCGGATGTGCCCGCCGGGCACGAGCCGCTTGAGCTCGTCTGGCGTGCCCTCTGCCACGATGCGGCCACCATCGAGCACGGCGATGCGGTGGGCGAGTGCGTCCGCCTCCTCGAGCTGCTGGGTGGTGAGCAGCACGGTCGTGCCGTCGGCAACGAGGCCGCGCACGATATTCCACATGGTGTGACGGCTGCGCGGGTCTAGGCCTGTCGTGGGCTCGTCGAGGAAGATCACGCTCGGCGAGGTGACGAGAGTCATCGCGAGGTCGAGTCGGCGCTTCATGCCGCCGGAGTAGGTGGCAAGCGGCTTGCGTGCGGCCTCGACGAGATCGAACTGTTCGAGCAACTCGGCAGCGCGCTCCTTGGACCGTCGCGCACCGAGGTGGCGCAGCCTCGCCATCAGCAGCAGGTTCTCCTCGCCCGTGAGCAGCCCGTCCACGGCGGAGAATTGGCCGGTGAGGCCGATGGCGGCGCGCACGCCGTCCTGGTCTCGCACGACGTCGCATCCGTTCACCGCGGCGGTGCCGCCGTCGGGGCGAAGGAGGGTGCTGAGGATGTGGACGGTCGTGGTCTTGCCCGCACCGTTTGGTCCGAGCAGTGCTGTCACCGTTCCGGCGGCGACCGTGAGGTCGATGCCGTCGAGCACCGTCTTGGTGCCGTATGACTTGCGAAGCCCCTGGACTTCGATTGCTGGGATGGTCATGTTCGTTCCTTGTCTCTATCGCGGTCAGTGCGCGCGCTGGATGGTGATGTCGCCGAATTGGGTGCGCACGCGCACCTCGACGGTCTGCTCGGTGGGATCGGGCGCGTGGTCGCTGTCGAGCTGATTGCGCACCCGACCCTCCTTCGATGAGAGGTCGAGCCAGGCCGGAACCCCGTGTTTCACGCCGACCGAGATCTGCCCGTAGCCGCTCTCGATCTGGATGGAACCGCTCGAGACCTCGTGAAGCTGGATGCTGCCGTAGGCGGTCTTGGCGGTCACCGAGCCGAGCGCTCGGGTGACATCGAGATCGCCGTAGGAGAGCTTCGCTTCGACATCACCGCCGGCCTCGTCGATCGTGATGCTGCCGTGCGAGGCCTTCACGGTCGTGTCTCCGCCGAGCGTGCCGATGCGCACCTGGCCGTGGTCCGCGGTGATCTCCGCGTCGCCGTCTGCGGTGCCTACGGTCGCATTGCCGTGGCCGGCGCGAAGCCACAGTTCGCCGGTGCGCTCGAGTTCCACCGGTCCCATTGAGCCCTTGACGCGGGTGGCGCCGAGGCGACCGGTTGCGTGGATGCCACCCACGGCGATCTCCGCGGTGAGGCGCGAGCCGGTGGGCAGTTCGATTCTCAGGTCGACGGATTCCGTGGGGCCGATGACGCTGAAGCGCGGTTTCGGGCCGGTGACCGTGAGCCGCTGTCCGTCGAAGTCGACCGTGGTCTGTTCTGCGCCCTTGCGATCGACGGCCTTGTCCGGGTTGGTGGGCGTGGCCGTGACGATCGTGTCTGGGCGGTCGCTGGCGATGATCTCGATCGCGCCGACCTGCAGGTTGATGGCGGCGTCGATCGGGCCGGGGGTTGTGTAGGTGGGCATGGCAAAGCATCCCTTTCTCTGGGCGTGTGTGATCGTCCCGCCGGGCGGGACCGTGGAGGTGGGGCTGGATGCCCGTGGCGGACGCCTCTTAGCGCGCCCACCCTGCGAAGTTGTCACCGCTGCGCAGCGTTCGCTGCGCGGAGCGTCGTTGTTTCGGCTGAAGCGCGGCCGCGATGGCACGCACGAGCCAGGTGTTCACCGACAGTCCGTCTGCCGCCGCAGCGTCGTCGACCCGCGCCTTGAGCGCATCCGGCAGTCGCAGGGTCGTGCGCGAGGTGCTGACGTCATCAAGATCCACGGATGCGACGGGTCGCTCATCCGCGTCGGCTTCCGAGTTCGGTCGCGACACCACGAATTCCACCTCGCGGCCGCGCAGCCTCAGGTCGACGGCACCGGGTGCGAGTTCGCGAGTGATCTCGCCCACGGCGGCGGAAAGCGCGTCGAGCAGTACGAGCCGCGTCGCGGCATCGAGCCCCGCGGCGAGCCTCTCGGCGACGACGCGGGTGTCGGGCGCGCCGTTCGCCGCCGAATCGACCAGCTGCTGCTGCAGCGCACTGACGTACTGTCCGAGTTCCATGTCACCATAATGACACCATAATGGTGTCACGTCAAGGGAATGTGGTGTCGCGGATGTCGGCTGCGACTCCGCGGTCGCTCAGCGACTGTGGCGGGCACCCTGAGTTGTCAATCCCTCGCGAGGGTGGGGCGCATTTCCTATGGTGGTAGAGAGGGCAAACCCTCCCTGCGCGGAACGCAGCGCGGCTAACACCCACGACACGGAAAGCGGAGCATGGACAGGATTCACTACGCCGGCGATTCGATCCTCACGGGTACGGACATCGCGCGGGCCCTCTTGAGTTACGCCGAGGCCCTCGCGAAGTCGGGCACGTCCGCCACCGTGGACATTCCGGTGCGCCTCGCCGACGGCACCCTGAGCAGCTCGCGCATCCTCATCGGACCCGCGAGCCAGGTCGTATCAGATACCGAATCGGACGATACCGACGAGATCGTCGACGAAGAACTCGTCGCGAGCTTCGAGAGGGAAACGCTGAGACTGAAGCAGAACCAGCAGCACCGAATCGGTCGCGAACTCGGCCCGGATGAGACGGATGACCTCTCGGCCGCCATAGACGACTATTGATCGGGCAGCGGGATGTGGGAAGCTGGCGAATCACGGTAGTCACCTCGGGTGGCGACCGCTCGTCTGCACAGAAGGGAATCGCGCGTGGGTAGGTTGACCTACGACTCGACGTTGACCGTCGACTTTGAGGACCGCCTCTTAGTGCACCTGCAGATGGTGATCGGCGCAAAGTTTCGTCGCAACGAGTCCTTCTACTTCTCCTGGCGAGATGATCCGGATATCGGCGATGGCAGGAGCACGCTGTGGCTCCACCCCACGATGCCGCTCTACTTCAAGTACAGCGGAGGCCGTCCGCCCTCGATCAACCGCCACTGGATCGATGAGCTCATGCTCACCGCTAATAGCCCCGGCGGGCTGCAGATCGTCGCGGAGCCGACGGTACCGGCGAGCGAGTAGCGGCGCGTCGAGAGCGAGGCGTTCCTCTGTTATCTGCGTGAGCCCCCAGTCGGATTCGAACCGACGACCCCCGCTGCAAGGGCGGGCGATGGTTTTCTAGGGGAGCCCCCAGTCGGATTCGAACCGACGACCCCCGCTTTACAAGAGCGGTGCTCTGGCCAACTGAGCTATGGAGGCGAACAACTCACCCATAGTACCGGCGACCGCAGTGCTCAGAGCGTCGTCAGAAGGCTGCGCGCATCCACCGTGGTCTTCGCGGACGGACCGCCCTCGCCCTCTGCCACGCCGCCGACGTACAGCCATCCGAGTAGCTGCTCGTTCTCGGCGAGCCCGTGCAGCCTGCGCACGGATTCCGCGCGTACGTGACCGCCCGTGCGCCACATCACGCCCCAACCGGCCTCGTCGAGCAGCAGGCTCAGATAGTGGGCGACACCGGATGCCGCAGCGTCCTGCTCCCAGTCCGTCACCTTGAAGCTGGGCTTGTGTCGCACCACGAGCGCAAGCAGCAGCGGGGCGCGCAACGGCTTCGTGGCGAGCCTCTCGGCATCCTCGAGTTGCAGACCGCTGGCAGCCACGAGCGCCTCACCGAGCCGGTTGCGGGCCTCACCGCGCAGCGCAATGAGTCGCCAGGGGCGCAGCGCCGCGTGGTCCGCCGCGCTCGCTGCTGCCGCAACGAGCGGCAGCAGCTGGTCGTCGCTCGGGGCGTCGTCCGTCACCCTCGGTCGGGATCGGCGGCGGAGGATCGCGTCGAGAGCGCTCACCGCCTGGTCAGGCTTCCTTGAAGTTCAGCGAGAGTGAGTTCATGCAGAAGCGCGCGCCCGTGGGGGTCTGCGGGGCGTCGTCGAAGAGGTGCCCGAGGTGGCCACCGCAGTTGGCGCAGCGCGCCTCCGTGCGGGTCATCCCGAGGCTGGTGTCGGTGAGCAGCTCGACCGCGTCGGGGTTGATCGACTCATAGAAGCTCGGCCAACCGCATCCGGCGTCGAACTTCGTTCCGCTCTGAAACAGTTCGGCCCCGCACCCGGCACAGGTGTAGACACCCTGTCGGTTCTCGTCTAGGAGCGCGCCCGACCAGGGGCGCTCGGTCGCTGCTTCGCGCAGCACGGCGTACTGCTCCGGCGAGAGCTCGGCCTTCCACTGCTCGTTCGTCTTCTGACTCACGGGGGTGTTCTGGGTGCCAGGCGTGCTGGTCATGGTTTTCTTCCTCTCAGGAATACGTCTTATGTCCCATTAAACTCGCGACCAAGCGCGAATGTTCCACGGGGCTCCCGTTCCGGGTCGAACTATGACGAAACTCGCAGCGCATCCGGCTGGAGGTCGAGACCGTGAGGAACACCGCTGAGTGGTACCGCGGCTTCGCCGAGAACGAGGCGCACGGTCGCTCCGCCGTCTACGAGGCCTGGGCATCCGGAATCGCCGGCGACCCGCACCTGCTCGCGCTCATCGACGAGCTGCCCGAGACCACGCGCCAGCCGAGCCTCGTCTTCTCGGTCGCCCGACTGCTCGGTGCGCCCGAGGGCGCCTTCGACACCTTCAGAGAATGGATGCTCGGCCACTGGCCGCAACTGCGGCCGGAGCTTGCCTCCCGACTCAATCAGACCAACGAGCCCGGGCGCTGCGCCTCACTCATGCCCGCGCTCGCCGGGATACCCGGGCCGCTCGCGCTGCTCGAGATCGGGGCGAGCGGCGGCCTCTGCCTCTATCCCGATCGCTACAGCTATCTCTACGACGACACGACGCGCATCGATCCGGCGGACGGCCCGAGCCCGGTGCTGCTGCGGTGCACCACCAACGGCAGGGTGTTGCTGCCGCAGCAGTTGCCCGAGGTCGTCTGGCGCGCCGGCATCGATCTCGCGCCGCTCGACGTCACCAACGCGAGTGACCGGCGCTGGCTCGAGACGCTCGCCTGGCCGGAGGAACACGAGCGACGCGAGCGCATCCGTGCCGCCATCGCCATCGCGAGACGAGAGCCGCCGCTGCTTGTTCCAGGCGACGCGACGGATGCGCTGGCCGGTGTGGCAGCGCGCGCGCCGGCCGACGCCACGCTCGTCGTCATCACGAGCGGCGTGCTCGTGTACCTCCCCTTCGTGCAGCGGCAACGCTTCGTCGACGCCCTGCAACAGCTGCTGCGTGAGACCGGGGCGCACTGGCTGTCGCTCGAGGGGATCGACGTGCTCCCGCGCGTGAAGGAAGCCCTGCCGCAGGGTGGCGGGCGGTTCGCGCTCGCGTTGGACGACCATCCGCTGGCCTGGAGCGGACCGCACGGCCAGAGCCTCGACTGGCTGACGACCTGAGCCGAGCCTGCACGGCCGCTCCGAGTTGCGCGACCGGCCACGCTCGTGCGGGCTTCGTGCAGAAAGGCGGGCCTAGGATGTGCGTGAACTATCGTCAGCGCACGGTGCGAAAGGAGCGGGGTGGCAGCCAACGCCGAGTCGACCGGACCCCTCCAGGGGCAGTCGCCGCCGACCCTCGCCGAGCGCGAGCAGCGCATCCTCGCCTTCGAGCGCCAGTGGTGGAAGCACGCCGGCGCGAAGGAGGAGGCCATCCGCTCCGAGTTCGGTCTCTCCGCCGCCCGGTACTATCAAGTGCTGAATGCCTTGCTCGATTCGCCAGCGGCTCTCGTGAGCGACCCCATGCTGGTGAAGCGCTTGAGGCGACTGAGAGACGCGCGAACCTCCGCGCGATCCGCCCGCGTCATCGGAGACGCGGCACCCGGCAACGGTCGGAACAACTGACCATTCACGCGGCAGCAGTCGTGACACCCAGGAACTGAGCGACCGAGAGAGCTATGGCGAACTACCCGAAAGACCGATTCGACTCCGTGCCCGACGACCTGCTTCGCGTCGGTGCACACCGCGCCCCCGCCAGGAAGGGCCGCGGTTGGATCGCCTTCGGTTGGGCGGCGTTCGCGACTCTCGTGCTCGTCGTCGTCGGCCTGTACGCGCTCTCGACCCTGACACCTGGTCGCTACCACCTGCCGTTCCAGGCGCAGAGCGCCTCGCCAACCCCGTCCGCGACACCGAAGCCCACGCCGACCGCGGCTCCGAAGCTCGACCCCACCGTGCCGATCACCGTGCTGAACGGAACCACGACCCAGGGTCTCGCGACGAAGGTCGGCGACTACCTCGTGTCCAAGGGTTGGACGGGCGCCGGGACGCTCGGTACCCGCGCCAACGCCTCCGAGAACACGATCGAGAAGACGGTCGTCTACTACAAGGACGCCGCGGATGAGGGCGCCGCCCGCGCGCTCGTGCAGACGCTCGCGGTCGGCGAGGTTCGACTCAGCGCCGACTTCAACGACCGCATCACGATCGTGATCGGATCGGACTACAAGCCCCAGTCCTAGCTCTTTCGGGGCGCGCCACCGTCAAGCCCGGCGCCGTGGGCGCGCGCCGTTAGTCTTCTGCCCATGGGGAATCGGCGCGCGATGACGACTCGGGGCGTGCGAGGCGCGAGGCCGACCACGCTGGTGGCGCTGGTTGCGCTGCTGGCCCTTGCGGCATCCGGATGTGCGTCGGAGACCACACCGAAGCCCACCACCTCGCCCGGCTACACCTCCGATTACAGCCCGCCGCCGGCCACGGCCGTCGCCCCGCTGCGCGGCACCTCCGTCGCGGTCGGTTCGCTGAAGAATGCGTCGATCGCCGCGAAGATCGACAACCACCCGGATGCGCGCCCCCAGGTGGGCCTCGAGCACACCGACCTGCTGTTCGAGGAGCTCGTCGAGGGCGGGCTCACGCGCTATGTCGCCGTGTGGCAGTCCGACATCCCCGAACTGCTCGGACCGGTGCGGTCGATCCGACCGATGGACCCGAACATCATCTCGCCCTTCGGCGGCATCGTCTGCTATTCCGGCGGGCAGCAGCGCTTCGTGAACCTCATGCGCAATACGCCCGTCTACAACGCGATTCACGGGCAGTCCGATACGGCGTCGACGTTCTTCCGCACCAAGGACAAGGCCGCGCCGCACAACGTGCTCGTCAAGGCGCGCGAACTGCTCGCCCAGCACAGCGATCTTGCAGCGCCCGCGCAACAGTTCGCGTACTCGCTCGACGTGCCGTCGGCCACCGCGACGAAGGATGGCGCCCCCACGGCCTCGCTCGCCTACAGGTTCTCGAACCTCATCTCCGGCTCCTGGTCCTACGACTCCGCCAGCCTCAAGTTCCTGCGCTCTCAGGGCGGCAAGGCCGACCTCGACTCCGCCGGCGCGCAACTCGCGGCGACCAACGTGGTCGTGCTGCGAGTGGCCGTGACGAACGACATCAATGTGCCGCGCACCGAGATGATCGGCGGGGGAGAGGCCTGGGTCTCGACCGGCGGCGGCACCTCGCACGCCACCTGGTCGAAGCATTCGCCGACCGATCCGATCCAGCTCGTCGATGATCAAGGCGTAGCGATTCGGCTGGCTCCCGGCAACACGTGGATCGAACTCGTGCCCCACGTCGGCGCCGTGCAGATTGTGGCGCCCGCCGCATCCTGAGCCCTCGCTCCGCTCACTTGCACTCTCAGGGGGAGAGTGCCAGAATCTATTAGCACTCCTATGTTGTGAGTGCCAAAGCTGTTGCAATTTCCTGACGTCCGGGAGGGACGAGAAACACACATGGCAAAGATCATTGCTTTCAACGAAGAGGCCCGTCGCGGCCTCGAGCGCGGCCTCAACATCCTGGCCGATGCAGTCAAGGTGACGCTTGGCCCACGCGGCCGCAACGTCGTGCTTGAGAAGAAGTGGGGCGCGCCCACGATCACTAACGACGGTGTGTCGATCGCCAAGGAGATCGAGCTCGACGACCCGTACGAGAAGATCGGTGCAGAGCTCGTCAAAGAGGTCGCCAAGAAGACGGATGACGTCGCGGGCGACGGAACGACCACCTCGGTCGTGCTCGCCCAGGCCCTGGTTCGCGAGGGACTGCGCAACGTCGCTGCCGGTGCTGACCCGATCAGCCTGAAGCGCGGCATCGAGAAGGCAGTGGCCGAGGTCATCGCCGCGCTCGTGGCCGGTGCCAAGGACATCGAGACCAAGGAAGAGATCGCGGCCACCGCATCCATCTCTGCCGGTGACACCGAGATCGGCGCGCTGATCGCCGAGGCGATCGACAAGGTCGGCAAGGAGGGCGTCGTCACCGTCGAGGAGTCGAACACCTTCGGCACCGAGCTCGAGCTGACCGAGGGTATGCGCTTCGACAAGGGCTTCCTGTCGGCGTACTTCGTCACCGACCAGGAGCGCCAGGAGGCGGTCTTCGAGGACCCCTACATCCTCATCGTCAACAGCAAGATCTCCAACATCAAGGACCTCCTGCCGGTGGTCGACAAGGTGATCCAGGCGGGCAAGCAGCTCCTCATCATCGCGGAGGACGTCGACGGCGAGGCCCTGGCCACGCTGATCGTCAACAAGATCCGCGGCATCTTCAAGTCCGTCGCCGTCAAGGCTCCGGGCTTCGGCGACCGCCGCAAGGCCATGCTGCAGGACATCGCGATCCTCACCGGCGGCCAGGTCATCTCCGAGGAGGTCGGCCTCAAGCTCGAGAACGTCACCCTCGACCTGCTCGGTCAGGCCCGCAAGGTCGTCATCACCAAGGACGAGACCACCATCGTCGAGGGCTCCGGTGACCCGGAGGCCATCGCCGGTCGCGTGCAGCAGATCCGCAACGAGATCGAGAACACCGACAGCGACTACGACCGCGAGAAGCTGCAGGAGCGCCTCGCCAAGCTCGCGGGCGGCGTCGCCGTCATCAAGGCGGGCGCGGCGACCGAGGTCGAGCTCAAGGAGCGCAAGCACCGCATCGAGGACGCCGTCCGCAACGCGAAGGCCGCCGTCGAGGAGGGTGTCGTCGCCGGTGGTGGCGTCGCGCTGATCCAGGCCGGCAAGGTGGCGTTCGAGACGCTCGACCTGCAGGGTGACGAGGCGACCGGGGCGAACATCGTCAAGGTCGCGATCGAGGCACCGCTCAAGCAGATCGCACTGAACGCTGGCCTCGAGCCGGGCGTCGTGGCCGCCAAGGTCGCGGAGCTGCCCGCCGGTCACGGTCTGAACGCCGCGACGGGCGAGTAC
>DATNBR010000041.1:0-141226 GCA_035571875.1 Lacisediminihabitans sp.
CGGTGGCGAAGCCCTCGGCCCAACCCACCCTGTTGAGGACGAGCAGGTCGACCCCCTTGCGCTTCGCCTTCGCGCGGCCGAGCGCGAGAAGCACATCCGGGTCTGTTTCCGTCTCGGCGCCGAAACCGACGATCACCTGGCCGGGCCGCCTGGCGTCGACGAGGCTTCGCAGGATGTCGGGATTCTTGACGAGGCGCAACTCGAGCGTGTCGCCCTGCTGTTCCTTCTTGATCTTCGTGGACTCGACGCGCTCGGGCCGGTAGTCGGCGACGGCGGCGGCCATCACGATGATGTCGGCCGCATCCGCGCGCTCGTGCATCGCCGTGGAGAGCTCAAGCGCCGTGCCGACCGAGACGACCTCGAGCTGAGCGGGCACCGTGCTCTCGAGGTTCGCGCCGACCACCGTGACGTCGGCGCCTCGGGCGAAGGCCGCCTGAGCGATGGCGAGGCCCTGTCTACCGCTCGAGCGGTTGCCGATGAAGCGCACGGGATCGAGTGGTTCCCTCGTGCCACCGGCCGAGACGAGGATGCGCTTGCCTGCGAGATCCTTCGGTCCGGTCACGGCCGTCGCGACCGCGACGATGCGTTCGGGCTCGGCCATGCGCCCCGGTCCGGAATCGGTTCCCGTGAGCTGACCCGACTCGGGGCCGACGACGGTGACGCCTCTCGCCCTGAGCAGGGCGACATTCGCGACGGTGGCCGCGTTCTGCCACATCTCGGTGTGCATCGCCGGCGCTATGACGAGCGGCGCGGTGCTCGCGAGAATCGTGTTGCCCAGCAGGTCATCGGCAAGGCCGGCGGCGAGCTTGGCGATGCTGTTCGCGGTGGCGGGAGCGATGACGATGAGATCGGCCGCCTGCCCGATCGCGACGTGCCGCACCTGGGCCACGCCCTCGTACAGGTCGGTGTGCACGGGATTGCGACTGATCGCCTCGAGAGTCGGCCTGCCGACGAATCGTAGTGCGGCATCCGTTGCGACGACGTGAACGTCGTGGCCCGCGAGAACGAGCAGCCGGATGACGCCCACGGCCTTGTACGCCGCGATGCCGCCGGCGATCCCGACGACCACGTTCAAGCGACGACTCATTCACAGCTCCTTTTCACCGCGGAGCCGGCGCCGGAGTGCGGACCGCGGTTACCGCGAATGGAAGGTTCTACGCTGCCGTCTCTGCGAGGGGCTTGATGACGAGCTTGTCTTCGTTGATCTCGTGCATGGCGACCGACAGCGGCTTGTCATCGATCGTCGAGTCGACGAGCGGGCCGACGTTGTCGAAGAGGCTACCCTCGTGAAGATCGGCGTAGTAGTCGTTGATCTGACGTGCGCGCTTGGACGCGAAGATCACCAGGGCGTACTTTGAATCCACCTTCGACAGAAGTTCGTCGATCGGTGGGTCGATGATGCCTTTTGCGCGTTCAACCATGTCGTGTGCTCCTCGTGCTCAGTAGTTAGTCAGTGGTTCTGTGTTGCAGCCGCGGCGCGAATCGGCGCGCGCATGCTCAAGTCTTCTGTGGGATTGCCATCAAGTCTACGACTTCCTTGGCTGCCTGGCTCACTTCGGCGTTGACGACCCGGTAGTCGAACTCGTCCTGGGCGGCCAATTCGATCTTGGCCGTCTCCAGTCTGCGCTGTTGCTCGGCCGACTCCTCGGTGCCGCGGCCGATCAGCCTGCGCACCAATTCCTCCCAACTGGGCGGCAAGAGGAAGACGAGCACGGCATCCGGCATCACGGCGCGCACGGAACGCGCACCCTGCAGGTCGATCTCCAGAAGAACGCTCTTACCCTGCGCGAGGGCCGTCTCAATGGGCTCCCGTGGCGTGCCGTAACGGAAGGCATTGTGCACGGTGGCCGTCTCGAGCATCTGGCCCGTCGCTATGAGGCGATCGAACTCCTCGTCGCTCACGAAGTAGTAGTTGACACCGTCGACCTCCCCCGGGCGAGGTGAACGCGTCGTCGCCGAGACCGAGAGGTGTACCTCCGGATAGTGTTCGCGAATATAGGTGGAGACGGTGCCCTTACCGACTGCGGTCGGACCCGCGAGCACAACGAGCCTCGAGGGTTCAGGAGCCTCTGGTCGGCGCTCGCGCTCGAGAAGCCATTCATGGAGGCTGGTTCTCTGCCGGCTGCCCAGACCCGCGACGCGCTTGGAATCCGCGATTCCGAGTTCAGTCATGATTTTCGCCGCGCGAGTCGGGCCGACGCCCGGGATGCTGGTGAGCAGTTCCCGCACGCGGAGACTGCCCTCCGGACTCGCGGCGGCCGCGGACCATGCGGCCTCGACGACGTCCACCGCCGTGCGCTGCCGATGTCCGACAGCGGATTTGACGGCCGCCCTGGCGCGCCTTGCGGCGACGGCCGCGCGCGAGGCCGCAACGCGGTCGACCTCTGGCGGATCTACTCGCGCCACCGAGCCACCTCTCGAGCCTGGGTTCGAACGGCAGTCGCGATTCCGACCGGACCTGCGGTGAGAATGCTGCGGGATGCGCTCACGACGACGTGATCCGCGGCGGGCCCAAATCGATCGCGCAACTGGTCGAAGCTCGCGCCCTGGTGGCCGAAGCCGGGGGCGAGAACGGGAGTGGCCACCGGGGCGGACAACCTCGTCAGCTCGATTCCGTAGTCGGCGAGATCAACGGTGGCACCCAGCACGACTCCGATCGAACCGCAGGTCGCGATGCCAGCTCGCTCGTTGATCGTCGCCACATCTTCGACGATACTCGCCGCGACCGTCGATCCGGCGGTGGGCCCGCTCTGCACGATGGATCGCTGCAGCTCGAAGGACTCCGGATTGGAGGTCGCCCCGAGTACGAACAGTCCCTTGCCGGAGGCGAGGGCACGGGCGATCGGTACGGCAAGCGAGTCGACCCCCAGGTAGGCGGAGACCGTCATGGCGTCCGCTTCGAGCGCGCCGCCGGGTGCCAGCCATGCCTCCGCGTAGGCCTCGACGGTGCTGCCCACGTCCCCGCGTTTGGCGTCCGCTATCACGAGGAGTCCCGCCGCCCTCGCCGACCTGATGACCTCCTCGAGCACGCGATAGCCGTCGGCACCGAAGCGCTCGAAGAAAGCGACCTGCGGCTTGACAATTCCCACCTGGCCGGCCGCCGCATCCACGACCTGGAGGGCGAACTCGCGGAGCCCCGCTGCCGTGTTCGCGAGCCCCCAGGAGTCGAGGAGGAACGGGTGCGGGTCGATTCCGACGCAGAGTTGCCCGTGGGCGCCGAACGCCTCGAGCAGCCGGTCTCCGAAGCTCGTGGTCACGCGAGCTGTTCCAGTCTCTCCGCACGATCTGCCGCGTAGTCCTGGAGGGACTTGACCGCGAATCCCTCGCGCATCGACTCGATCGAGGCCACCGCCGCACCGACCTGCGCAATGGTCGTATACAGCGGGAGGTCCGCCGCCACCGCGGCGGCTCGGATCTCATAGCCGTCGGCGCGCGCACTGCGGCCGCTCGGGGTGTTGATCACCATATCGACCTCCGCGTTGTTGATCAGATCGACAATCGACGGTTCGTTCTGCCGCGACGCCTCGCCCTGGTCATACTTGCGCACGATCTCCGCGGCGATGCCGTTTCGGCTCAGGATCTCGGCGGTACCGAGCGTGGCGAGGATGCGGAATCCCAACTGCTGCAACCTCACCACCGGCAGCACGATGGCGCGCTTGTCGCGGTCGGCGACGGACACGAACACACTGCCGCTCTGCGGCAGGCGCACGGCAGCGGCCTGCTGGCTCTTCGCAAAGGCGCGGGGGAAGTCGGCGTCTATCCCCATGACCTCACCGGTCGAGCGCATCTCGGGGCCGAGGATCGAGTCGACGATCTTGCCCTCCCTGGTGCGGAACCGCTTGAACGGAAGCACGGCCTCCTTGACGGCCACGGGCGAGTCCATCGGCACGATTGCTCCATCGTGCCGGGGCAGCATCCCTTCGTCGATGAGTTCACCGATGGTTGCACCGGCCATGACGCGGGCGGCGGCCTTGGCGATCTGCGTTCCCGTGGCCTTGGCGACGAAGGGGACGGTCCGCGATGCACGAGGGTTCGCTTCGAGCACGTAGAGCACCCCGGCGCCGATGGCGAACTGCACGTTCAGGAGCCCGCGAACCCCGACCCCGTCGGCAATAGCCCTGGTTGCCTTGCGCACCCGTTCCAACTGCTCCCTGCCGAGGGTGACCGGAGGAAGGGTGCAGCTCGAGTCGCCGGAGTGGATTCCGGCCTCCTCGATGTGTTCCATGATGCCACCGACGTAGAGTTGCTCGCCGTCGTAGAGCGCGTCGACATCGATCTCGATCGCGTCATCAAGGAAGCGGTCAACGAGAAGAGGATGCGACGCCCCGATAATGCCCTGACCGTCCATCCTGCGGAAGTAGTCCTCGAGCGACGGCCCGTCATAGACGATCTCCATTCCGCGCCCGCCGAGCACATACGACGGTCGCACCAGCACCGGATAGCCGATCTCCTCCGCGACCGCGAGGGCGCCTGCGAAGTCGATTGCCGTGCCGTTGCGCGGTGCAGTGAGGCCCGCGACGTCGAGAATGCCCTGGAACAGTCCCCGTTCCTCGGCGAGGTCGATCGCCTCGGGGGTGGTGCCGAGAATCGTGACGCCTGCGGCCTTCAGACCCTTCGCGAGGCCCAGCGCGGTCTGCCCGCCGAGTTGCACGATCACGCCGACGAGCTCTCCGCTCTGGCTTTCGGCGTGGATGATCTCCAGGACGTCCTCGAGGGTGAGCGGCTCGAAGTACAGGCGATCCGAGGTGTCGTAGTCGGTGGACACCGTCTCGGGGTTGCAGTTGACCATGATCGTCTCGTACCCGGCATCCGAGAGCGCGAAGGACGCATGCACACAGGAGTAGTCGAACTCGATGCCCTGACCGATGCGGTTCGGGCCGGAGCCGAGGATCACGATCTTGCGCCGATCGCTCGGCGCCACCTCGGTCTCCTCGTCGTAGCTTGAGTAGTGGTACGGCGTGAGGGCGGGGAACTCGCCAGCACAGGTATCGACGGTCTTGTACACCGGTCGCACACCGAAGGAGTGCCTGATCGACCTGATCTCCTCCTCGTCCATGCCGCGGAGTTCCGCGATCTGCGCGTCACTGAATCCATGATTCTTCGCGAGCCGCAACAGCCCAGCATCGAGCGGTGCGAATGAGGCCACCGTGTCGGCGACCTCGTTGATCAGCACGATCTGGTCGATGAACCATGGGTCGATCGCCGTCGCGTCGAAGACCTCTTGGATGGTGGCGCCAGCACGCAGCGCCTGCTGCACGGTGACGATGCGGCCGTCCGTGGGCGTCTTCGCGAGCTCGAGTAGCGCATCCTTGTCGCCGGGGATCCCGCTCCAGTGGAAACTCGAGCCGCGCTTCTCGAGCGACCGGAGCGCCTTCTGGAGCGCCGTCGAGTAGTTGCGACCGATGGCCATGGCCTCTCCGACCGACTTCATGGTCGTCGTGAGCGTGGGGTCGGCGGCCGGGAACTTCTCGAACGCGAAGCGGGGAACCTTCACTACGACGTAGTCGAGCGTCGGCTCGAAGCTCGCCGGCGTGACCTTCGTGATGTCATTCGGGATCTCGTCGAGTCGATAGCCGATCGCGAGCTTGGCCGCGATCTTGGCGATCGGGAAGCCCGTCGCCTTGGAGGCGAGAGCGCTCGAGCGAGACACTCGCGGGTTCATCTCGATCACGATGACGCGGCCGTTCGCCGGGTCGATCGCGAACTGGATGTTGCAGCCGCCGGTGTCGACGCCGACGGCGCGAATGATGTCGATTCCGATGTCACGCAGTTTCTGGTACTCGCGGTCGGTGAGGGTGAGCGCCGGTGCGACGGTGATCGAGTCTCCGGTGTGGACACCGACCGGATCGACGTTCTCGATCGAGCAGACGACGACGGTGTTGTCCGCGTTGTCTCGCATGAGCTCGAGCTCGTATTCCTTCCACCCGAGAATCGACTCCTCGAGGAGTACCTCGGTCGTGGGGCTCTGGTGCAGGCCGTCTCCCACCATCCGGATGAGGTCATCCGGCGTGTAGGCGAAGCCGGAACCCAGTCCGCCCATGGTGAATGACGGGCGGATGACGAGCGGGTAGCCGAGGTCGTCGGCGAAGCCGAGCGCCTCCTCCACGGTGTGCGCAATGTGCGAGCGCGCGACCTCTGCGCCGCACTCGATGACGAGGTCCTTGAACACCTGGCGGTCCTCGCCGCGGTGGATGGCGTCGAAGTCCGCGCCGATCAGTTCGACGCCGTACTTCTCGAGAATGCCGTGTTCGTGCAGCTCGATGGCGGCGTTCAGCGCGGTCTGGCCGCCCAGGGTCGGCAGGATCGCATCCGGTTTCTCTTTCTGGATGATCGACTCGATGACCTGCCAGGTGATCGGTTCGACATAGGTCGCGTCAGCGAAGTCGGGGTCGGTCATGATCGTGGCCGGATTCGAGTTGATCAGGATGACCCGCACGCCCTCTGCGCGCAGCACGCGACAGGCCTGGGTGCCCGAGTAGTCGAACTCGCAGGCCTGGCCGATCACGATGGGTCCCGAGCCGATGACCAGGACGGAATTGATGTCTTCGCGCTTCGGCATTACTTGTCACTTTCGCTGGTCGGGTTCGAATTCGTCGTCGCGCGCTGCGAGAGCACCAGGTCGCGGAACCTGTCGAAGAGGTAGTTCGCATCGTGGGGTCCGGCCGCGGCCTCCGGGTGGTACTGCACCGAGAAGGCCGGGATATCGAGGGCGTTGAGTCCCTCGACCACGTTGTCGTTGAGATTGACGTGGCTCACCTCGACGCGGCCGAAGCCGGCCGGCGAGTCGGTGACCCCGTCGAGCGGGGCATCCACCGCGAAGCCGTGGTTGTGCGAGGTGATCTCCACCCGCCCGGTGGCCCGGTCGACGACCGGCTGGTTGATTCCGCGGTGGCCGAACGGCAGTTTGTAGGTGCCGAAGCCGAGTGCGCGACCGAGCAGCTGGTTGCCGAAGCAGATTCCGAAGAACGGCAGCCCCTCGCGCAAGACGGCTCGCAGCAGTTCGACATGGTCATCGGATGCGCCCGGGTCACCCGGACCATTCGAATAGAAGACGGCGCTCGGCTTCAGGGCGAGCAGTTCCTCCGCCGTCGTCTGCTGCGGGAGCACCTGCACGTCGAAGCCGCGCGCGGAGAGATAGTTGAGCGTCGACGCCTTCACGCCGAGGTCGAGCACGGCGACCGATCCGATCCGCTCGCCTTCTGCGGGGATCGTGAACTGCGTCGCCGTCGAGACCTGCGCGGAGAGGTTCAGGCCCGCCATCTCGACCGAACCGCGCACGAGCGCGAGTTGCTCATCGGCGCCGAGCGCAGCATCCGGGCCGGAGAAGATCCCCGCGCGCATCGCGCCGCTGTCCCTCAGTCTGCGCGTGACCGCCCTCGTGTCGATACCGCTGATACCCACGATCTTCTGGTCGACCAGGTCGGCATCGAGGCTGTTGGTCGCGCGGAAGTTCGAGACGACCCGAGACGGATCGCGCACGACGAAGCCCGCGACCCAGATGCGCGAGGACTCCATGTCGACCTCGTTGACACCGGTGTTGCCGATGTGGGGGGCGGTCATGAGCACGATCTGACCGGCATAGGAGGGGTCGGTGATCGTCTCCTGGTATCCGGTCATCCCGGTCGCAAACACGGCCTCACCGAGCGTCTGCCCCAGGGCGCCATAGGATCGACCACTGTATCGACTGCCATCTTCGAGAACGAGCACGGCGGCGTCTGTGCTGAGCGACTGCGTGGTGACCACTAGAGCCTTCCTTCCTGGTCGGCCGGGCCGACGATCGTTTCAATGGCCGCTATGAGGGCCGAGGGGTCGGGTGGCTGCACCACACGAAGGTACGAGTCGACGGCGGTGTCGCCGAGCATCCAGTTCACGCAGACGAGGCCGCCGGTCTCGACGACCCGGTCGATGGTCCAGGTGGCGCGCTCGACACCGCGCAGTTCGCTCCTCGGAATGAACGCGTCCGGCTCACCCGCGAGCGACAGCACGATCCCCGCTGTCGCGACGGTAATGGATGCGCGCGCCCGGTAACCGAGGCCAGACACCGTGACGCGATTCATCGGCTCGCCCGCGATCGTGGTCGCGACATAGAGCAACTCGAGACTGATCAGTTCGTCACCGATGTCACGCGGCACCGGCAGAGCCCGGACGAGAGTCGCCTGTCTGCGCTGCCTGGCACGCCAACCGAAGAACATTCCCACGAAGATCAGCAGGATCAGAACGACCACGACGACGGTCGGGAACACCTTATCCATGCTGCACCCCTGCCTCCTGAGCCACCCATTCCGGGTCGAGTAGTTCCCCATCGAGCACCGTCGGCCGACCGTCGTGGACCGTGGCGATGACCCGCCCGGGAAGACTCGTCGCGATGTACGGAGAATTGGTGCTCTTGCCGCGCAGGTCTTCGACGCCGAAGACCCGCGTGGCCGTCGTGTCGTAGAGGGTGAAGTTTGCCGGCGCGCCCACCGCGATTCCCGCCGCGTAGCCGCCAAGGAGTCCGATCTCCGCGGGGGCACTCGAGAGCACTCGCGCGACATCCGACCAGTCGAGCGTGCCGTTGTCGACAACGGCCGCCTGCACGACAGAGAGTGCCGACTCGAGCCCGACCATTCCGAACGCCGCTGCGTCCCACTCGCAGTCCTTCGACTCGACCGGATGCGGTGCATGATCCGTCGCCACGATATCGATCGTCCCGTCGGCGAGCCCCTCGCGCAGGGCCTGCACGTCCTCCGCGCGCCGAAGGGGCGGATTGACCTTGAATCGCGAGTCGTAGCTGCCCGCGAGTTGCTCGGTCAGGAAGAGGTGGTGCGGCGTCACCTCGGCGGTCACCCGGATGCCGCGGGCCTTCGCCCACCGCACCACATCGACCGAGCCGGCGGTCGAGAGGTGGCAGATGTGCAGCCTCGCGCCGACGTGCTCTGCGAGCAGCACGTCGCGCGCGATGATCGCCTCCTCGGCAACGGAGGGCCAGCCGGCGAGTCCCAGTTCTCCGGAGAGAGTGCCCTCGTTCATCTGGGCGCCCTCGGTCAGCCGCGGCTCCTGAGCATGCTGCGCGATCACGCCGCCGAAGGTCGCGACGTATTCGAGTGCGCGCCGCATGAGCAGCGCATCCGAGACGCACTTGCCGTCGTCGGAGAACACGCGCACTCCGGCTCGACTGCGCGCCATCGCGCCGATCTCGGCGAGTCGCTCCCCCGCGAGTCCCGCGCTCACCGCGCCGATGGGACGCACCGTGACATACCCGGCGGTCTCTCCAAGGGACATGACCTGTTCGACGACGCCCGCCGTGTCGGCGACGGGCGAGGTGTTGGCCATCGCGTGCACGGCAGTGAAGCCGCCCATCGCCGCCGCTCGCGATCCGGTGAGCACCGTTTCACTCTGTTCGAATCCGGGCTCGCGGAGGTGGGTGTGCAGGTCGACGAGTCCCGGGAGGGCGAGCAGGCCAGCGGCGTCGATGACGGTGGCTCCGGATGCGGACAGGCCCGTTCCGATATCGGTGACGCGACCGTGGTCAACGAGGATGTCTGCGGCGCGTCCATCGACGCCGATCGCTCCCCTGACGAGAATCGCGCGCATCCCTAGCTCTCCTTCACTTCGGTCGATGCTGGAGTCGCGGGATCGCGTCGCGATCCGCCCAGCTCCGCAGCGCCGGAGAGCAGGAGGTACAGCACGGCCATCCTTACCGAGACCCCGTTGGCGACCTGCTCCAACACGGTCGACCGATCCGAGTCGGCGGCTGCTGAGGAGATCTCCAGACCGCGATTCATCGGGCCGGGGTGCATCACCATGCTAGCGGCGCCGAGACGTGCGACCCGTTCGTCGTCGAGTCCCCACTGCCGTGCATACTCGCGCGCATTCGGGAAATAGGCGGCGTGCATCCGTTCACTCTGGATGCGCAGCATCATCACGACGTCGGGATTCGCAGCGATCGCGGCGTCGAGATCGTATTCCACCCTGACGGGCCACTCGGCGCAGCCGAGCGGCAGCAGGGTCGCCGGCGCGACGAGCGTGACCGTCGCGCCGAGCGTCGCCAGTAGCCAGGTGTTCGAGCGCGCCACCCTCGAGTGCAGGATGTCGCCGACGATCGTGACCCCGACGCCGTCGAGCGCCTTACCGCGTGAGGCCGAGCCGTGCAGCCGCCGACGCATCGTGAATGCGTCGAGGAGCGCCTGGGTCGGATGCTCGTGGGTTCCGTCGCCCGCGTTGACTATTCCGGCGTCGATCCACCCACTCTGCGCGAGCACAGCGGGGGCACCCGAGGAGTGATGCCGCACTACCACTGCGTCCGCGCCGATGGCAGCGAGGGTTTGGGCGGTGTCTTTGAGGCTCTCGCCCTTGGAGACGCTCGACCCCTTCGCGCTGAAGTTGATCACGTCGGCGCTCAGGCGCTTGGCCGCGGCCTCGAATGAGATCCTGGTCCGCGTCGAGTCCTCGAAGAAGAGATTCACCACGGTCTTGCCGCGCAGGGTCGGCAGCTTCCTGACTTCCCGCTGGGCGACATCCGCCATGTCTTCTGCGACATCGAGGATCGCGATCGCCTCGTCCAGGCTCAGGTCGCGCGTGCTGAGGAGGTGCCTCATGCCTGCTCCTCGCCGTCTTCGATGCGCACGAACTCGTCGCCATCGATCTCCGTGAGGTGGACGTTGATGCGTTCGGCCCGTGACGATGGCAGATTCTTGCCGACGAAATCGGGGCGGATGGGCAGCTCGCGATGACCGCGATCGATCAGCGTCGCGAGCCGCACGAATCGCGGTCTGCCGATGTCTCCAATGGCATCGAGCGCTGCGCGAATGGTGCGGCCGGAGTACAGGACGTCGTCGACGAGCACCACCATGGTTCCGTCGATACCGCCGTCCGGAACCTGGGTGGGCGCCGGTGTTCTGGTGGGATGGCGATCGAGGTCGTCACGGTAGAGGGTGACGTCGAGTGCGCCCACGGCGACCGGGATGTCGGCCTGGCTGCGGATGATCGCGCCGATCCGCTCGGCCAACACGACGCCGCGAGTGGGAATCCCGAGGATGACGAGGTCGTGCCACTCGCGATTCGACTCCAGGATCTCGTGCGAGATGCGGGTCAGTGCGCGGGTGATATCAGCTTGCTGCAGCACGATGCGTGCGGGCAATCTGACCTCCTTCCCCGCCTCTCTGGACGGAAGTTAAAGGATGTCGTGTGCAGCCAGCTTAGCGGACTGTCAGGCCTGGGTCTGCGCGACCCTGCCGAGAAGTCCGTTGACGAACCCCGCCGAGTCCTCGGTGCTGTACTCCTTGGCGGCCTCCACCGCCTCGGAAATCGCGACGCCAGACGGCACCTCATCGTTGAACAGGATCTCCCACATTCCGATCCGCACGATCGCGCGGTCGATCACGGGCATCCGGTTGATCGTCCAGCCCTGGGCGTAGGTCTCGATGAGCTCGTCGATCTCATCGCCGTGCTCAGCGATGCCCTCGACGATCTGCCGCGCGTATTGCCACGACGAGGAACGCTTCGGATCGGCAAGGTCGCGCTCCGCCTCCGTGGCGATCGCGGCATTGAGCGAGATCTCACGCACGTCCGCGCCGTAGAGCAGGTCGAGCGCGCGCTTGCGTGCCTTGGTTCGTGCACTCATCTGAAGGTTCTCGCTCGTCTGGACGGAATCAGTCGTTGACGCGGCCGAGGTAGTCCCCGGTGCGCGTGTCGACCTTGACCTTGGTGCCCTGTTCGAGGAATAACGGAACCTGGATCTGGTACCCCGTCTCCACCGTCGCGGGCTTCGTGCCACCGGTGGAACGATCACCCTGAAGGCCGGGCTCCGTGTAGGTGATCTCGAGCACCACGGATGCCGGCAGTTCCACATAGAGCGGGTCGCCGTTGTGCAGCGCGATCGTCACATTCTGGTTCTCGAGCATGAAGTTGGCGGCATCGCCCACCTGCACCTCGGTGAGGGTGATCTGGTCGTAATCCGCGACGTCCATGAAGACGAAGCCATCGCCGTCCTTGTAGAGGTACTGGAACTCGCTGCGATCGACGGTCTCGGTCTCGATCTTCGCGCCCGCGTTGAACGTTCGGTCCACCGTCTTTCCCGTGCGCACGTTCTTGACCTTGGTGCGCACGAATGCGCCGCCCTTGCCCGGCTTCACGTGCTGGAACTCGATAACGGTCCAGAGACCGCCGTCCATGTTGAGAACTACGCCGTTCCTGATGTCAGCGGTTGAAGCCATACGAGTACTGATCCGTTCATGTGGGGATGTGATCGAGCGTCTGCCGTGAATCGGTGCGCCGAGGTGCCAAGTTTACCGGTTCAACCCAGTTTTCTATTAATGGCATCGAGCGCGAGGCTGTACGAGTCGAATCCAAAGCCCGCGATCACCCCCGTCGCGACCGCCGAGATGACGCTCGTGTGGCGGAATTCCTCGCGACCGTGCGGGTTCGAGATATGCACCTCGATGAGAATCAGGCCGGCCTTCGTGACGAGGGCAGCGGCATCCCGTAGGGCGTAGGAATAGTGCGTGAACGCCGCGGGATTGAGGATCACCGGGGTCGACGTGTCGACCGCCTCGTACAGCCACTTGATCAGCTCGGACTCGTCGTTGGTCTGTCGAAGGTCGATTGAGACGCCGGGCGCGACATCCCGTTCGAGCTGAAGAAGCAGGTCCTCCAGGGTGCCGCTGCCGTACACGTCGGGCTCGCGAGAGCCCAGTCTGCCGAGATTCGGCCCATTGAGAACGAGGATGCTGCTCATGACTGATGAGCCTATAGCGCCGCTGGCCTCAGGCACCGATCTCCTGGTACGCGGCAAACAGCAGGCTCTGGTCGGGACCCGCGAGCACCGTGGGCCTCGCAACATCGTCCAGCACGATGAACCTGAGCATGCCGCCCCTCGACTTCTTGTCGCGCTGCATGACGCCGAGCAGGGTCTCCCAGCGGCCGAGCGGATAGGTGGTGGGCAGTTGGAGGGATTCGAGGATGCTGCGGTGGCGGTCCACAATCACGTCGGGAAGCCTTCCCGCGAGCCTCGCGAGTTCGGCCGCGTACATCATGCCTATGCCGACGGCGGCGCCGTGCCGCCACAGATAGCGCTCCGCGTACTCGATCGCGTGGCCGAGGGTGTGGCCGTAGTTGAGGATCTCGCGCAGGCCGGACTCCTTGAAGTCCTCACCCACGACGCGCGCCTTGATGCGCACGGAGAGCTCCACGATGCGGCGGAACTCCTCGCTCGCCGGGTCGGTGGCAACGGCGACATCCTTCTCGATGATGTCGAGAATCTCGGGGGTCTCGATGAAGCCGTACTTCACGACCTCGCCGAATCCCGCGAGGATCTCCATCTGACCGAGCCCCTCGAGCGTGTCCAGGTCGGCCAGCACGACCGACGGCGCGTGGAAAGCGCCCACGAGGTTCTTGCCCTGAGCCGTGTTGACGCCGGTCTTGCCGCCGATCGCGGCGTCGACCATTCCGACGAGCGTGGTCGGTAGCTGGAACACGCGAACGCCCCGAAGCCAGGTCGCGGCGACGAAGCCGGCCACATCGGTCGTGGCCCCGCCGCCGAAGCCGATCACGACATCCGTTCTGGTGAAGTCGGAGAGCCCCATGACCTGCCAGCAGAAGGCCGCCACTTCGACGCGCTTGGCCGGTTCGCCATCGGGAATCTCGGCCATGAGCACCTCGTAGTCGCCCGTGAGCGTCTCCCGCAGCGCACTGGCCCTCGCGCCCAGCGTCGGCGGATGAACGATCAGCACCTTCTTCGCGTCGGTGCCGATGAGTTCCGGCAGCATGCCAAGGATGTTCCTGCCGATCACCACGTCGTACGGATCGGTCCCCGGGACCGTGATCGTCGTTGTCGTCACTGTGCCTGCTCCTTCTGTGCGTGCGTTGCGTCATCCGGGGACTCGGCGTCTGAGTCGTGGCGCACCCAGTCGGCGATCTCCGCCGCGAGGTCATCGAGAGGCACGCCTGAGGTGTCCCAACTGCGGGTCGCGAGGCGGTCGTAGGTCTCCCTGCGGCCGTCCACCAGCCGCACCCACGCCTCGATGCCGTCTTTCAGCAGGGGGCGCTTGCCGCCGCCGATGCGCTTCTCGACCGCCTCGGCGGAGACCGTGAGCTGCGCGACGCGTGCTCCGGCGAGTGCCGCCTGGGTGCCCGGGTCGAGCACGGCGCCGCCACCCAGGGCGACGACTGCGGGGCGCTGCAGGGAGCGGGCGACGACGTCGCGCTCGAGGCCGCGGAAGTGCGCTTCGCCGAGGCGTTCGAAGATCTCGCTGATCGCCCCATGCTCCGCGACGATGACCTTGTCCGTGTCGATGAACTCGGTTTCCAACAGGCGCGCGATGCGCTTTCCCAGGCGGGTCTTGCCCGCGCCGGGTGCTCCGATGAGCACGAGTCTCGCGCGCACCTGCGTCTCAGCGGGCATCTAGTCCAGCGACCCTGATTCGGATGCGGTCTTCAACCGTTCCGGAATGGCGGCCAGGTAGCCGTCGAGGTTGCGCTTCGTCTCGCCGATGGAGTCTCCACCGAACTTCTCGAGCACGGAATTCGCGAGGACGAGGGCGACCATCGCCTCTGCGACGACGCCGGCTGCGGGAACCGCACACACGTCCGAGCGCTGGTGGTGCGCCTCGGCCGCGGCCCCGGTGGCCACGTCGACGGTGCGCAGCGCGTGCGGAACCGTCGCGATCGGCTTCATGCCCGCGCGAACGCGCAGCACCGTTCCGGTGCTCATTCCGCCCTCCGTGCCACCCGCGCGATCACTCGCCCTGGTGATGCCGTTCGCCGCCTCGAAGAGCTCGTCGTGCGCCTCTGAGCCGCGTCTCGTAGTGGTGAGGAAACCGTCTCCGACCTCGACGCCCTTGATCGCCTGGATTCCCATCAGGGCGCCAGCGAGCTGCGAGTCGAGCCGACGGTCCCAGTGCGTGTACGAGCCGAGTCCCGGCGGCACGCCGTAAGCGAGCACTTCGACGACACCGCCTAGGGTGTCACCGTCGTCGTGAGCACGGTCCACCTCGGCCACCATGAGCGCCGACGTTGCCGGGTCGAGGCAGCGCAGGGGGTCTGCATCCAGGCGTTCCACATCCGTCGGCCAGGGCAGATCGGCGCCCTCGGGAACCCGCACGGTGCCGATGGAGAGCGTGTGACTCACGAGTCTGATGCCCAGCTCGGCGAGGAACGCGCGGGCGACAGCGCCGAGCGCGACCCGGGCGGCGGTCTCACGGGCGCTCGCGCGCTCGAGAACGTTGCGCGCCTCCTTGAAGCCGTACTTCTGCATCCCGACGAGGTCGGCGTGCCCGGGCCTGGGGCGAGTCAGTGCTGCACCACGGCCCTTGGGCAGTGTCTCGAGGTCGACCGGTTCAGCGCTCATCACGTCGACCCAGCGAGGCCACTCGGTGTTACCGATGCGCAGAGCGATCGGGCTGCCCATGCTCAGTCCAAACCGCACGCCGCCCGAGAAACTGAGCCCGTCTTCTTCGAATTTCATGCGAGCGCCTCGGCCGTAGCCGAGCTTGCGCCTCGCGAGGTCGGCGCGAACGCCGTCGAGCGACACCGGCACCCCGGCGGGCAGTCCCTCCAGGATTGCTACCAGTTCCGGGCCGTGCGATTCTCCCGCGGTCAACCATCGAAGCATGTAAGAATCCTCCCACAGCGCGAGGGGACGATCGCTCGCCTCGCGCGGTCGTCAGCGGGCGGCGAGGCCCCGGCGCATGGCGTCGAGCACGCGAGCATCGTCCGTGAGCGGAAGTTCGGGGTCTCCCCCGACGAAGATCCGCACTTGCCCGAGAGCTTGGTGTGTCAGCATCTCCAGCCCGGAGACGACTCGTCCGCCCACGCGCTGCCACGCGGCCGCGAGGTGGGTCGGCCAGGGATCGTAGGTGACTTCGAACAGGAGACTGCCCAGCATGCTGGCCTCACTGAAGCTCACAGATGCCGGCGCGCCACCCGGGATGGTGCTGATGACAGCCTCACCCGGTGCGTCGATCTGCGCGTTGTCGAGTTGTTCGACGTTCACCCTCAGACCTAGCCGGTCGCCCAGTTGCGCGAGCGGAACCGCGCGTTTGGGCGTTCGCGCCGAGATGTCCACGGTTCGAGCTCCGAGGCGCGAGACAGCGAGCAATGCGGATGTCGCCGTCGCTCCCGAGCCGAGCAGTCGTACCGAGTCGAGGTGGTCGACTCCCGCCGCCCAAAAGGACTCGACGATGCCGTTCACGTCGGTGTTGAAGCCGCGCAGGGTTCGCCTGCCCGCGACTGTGTCGAAGAGCACGGTGTTGGCCGCGCCGGTCGATTCGGCCGTGGCGTCCAAACTGTCGAGCAGCGGGATCACCGCGCGCTTAAGCGGCATCGTGAGTGAAAGTCCCCGCCATTCGTCACCGCACGACTCGAGGAACTCGGGCAGCTCGACTTCATTCAACTCGATCGGATCGTAAGTCCACGGCAGGTCAAGCGCCGCGTACGCGGCCCTGTGCAGCAGCGGCGATCTCGAGTGCGAGATCGGTGAACCCAGTACTGCGAGACGACGCTCTGCGAAGCTCAACTGTCGAATCCGGGATGCGCCCGCAGCCAGGCCTGCCACTTCTTGACCGCGGCATTGTGCTCCGCGGCAGTGGTGGAAAACGCGGTCTCGCCGGTCTCACCGTTGACCAGCACGAAGTACAGCCACGGGCCGTCGGCGGGGTGGAGGGTCGCGTCGATGGCCTTCGCTCCCGGGTTCGAGATCGGGCCAATCGGCAGGCCGGGGTTGGCGTAGGTGTTGTACGGGTTGCTCTTGTCCGCGCGTTCGGCCTCCGTGGTCGAAATGGTGGTGCCACCGGAGCCGTAACTGACCGTTGCATCGGACTGAAGCTTCATGCCCTGCGCGATCCGGTTGTCCCACACCCGGGCGACCTTGTAGAAGTCCTCGGTGCTGCCGCCCTCCTTCTGAGTCAGAGCGGCCAGCGTGAGCACGCGGTGGCGATCGTCTGGGGCGACGCCGGCCGCATCGAGCTGCTTGAACATCTCGTTGACCATCATCTGGAACACCTGGTGTGCACTGAGCCCGGGGTCGAGCGAGTAGGTCGCGGGAAAGAGGTAGCCCTCGAGACTCGGTGCCTGCGCGGGCAGCCCGTAGCTCTTGTAGTCGGCTGCGGCAGCGGCCACCTGCTCCTTCGAGATGCCCGTCGCCTCGCTCAACTCCCCGAGTCGGCTGATGACGCCCTTGAGCGTGATGCCCTCTGGCAGTGTCAAGCGGGTCACGACCTTGTTCTTCGGATCCTGAATCGCGGCCAGGGCAGCCTTGGCGCTCATCTCTTTCTTGAGCGCGTAACTGCCCGGATGGAACGACACCTGCGGATTCTGCTTGAGCAGAAGGTCGTAGAACGCCGCGAAACTCTTGGTCACTCCAGCATCTTTCAACGTGCGCGCGACGTCTTCACCTATCTGGCCGTTCTTGACGGTGACGACGACCTTACCTGTGCCGGTTCCGGTGAAGTCATCCGGCTCTTCCCAGCCGAGCACATGCCGGATCTGCGGCTGGAACGTGAACCAGACGTACGTCGAGCCCGCAGCAAGGAGCACGAGCACGGACAGCAGCACCCAGAGCCAGGTCAGCCTCCTGCGTGGCCGGTCCGGCCTCCCTGAGGCGCGACGGGGCGCGTTCGAACGCTCCCTCAGCTGGCGCCGACTCGGCGTCGATTCATCCGGCGTTGCGGATGGCTGCCCAGGTTGGGAAGTGAAGATGTCGTCCCAGCTCGGTTCATTCGCCACGATTCGATCCTTCTTCAGAGTGGACCAGGACGCCGGGCGGATTTCCAGCGCCGCGCTCGAAATCCAGCGCGTGTTGCAAAATTATAACGGCGGCGACCTGGTCAATCACCGAGCGGGAGTTGCGAGAGTTCCTACCGGATGATCTCAGCGCCTGCTGGGCCGACACCGTGGAGAGCCGCTCGTCGACGAGCCTGACGGGTGCCGAGGAGGCGGAGGCGAGGGTCGCGGCGAAATCGCTGGCGTCATTCGTCGACGCCGTGTGGGCGCCGGAGAGAGCGAGCGGCAGTCCGACGATGATCTCGACCGCTTCGAGTTCGGTGCTGATCCGCAGAAGCTCGGCAAGGTCTCCGACCCCGCGCGCCACGGTCGACACCGGCGTCGCGAGCATGCCGTGAGGATCGCTGCGTGCGACACCGATGCGTACCTTGCCGACGTCAACGCCGAGTCGAACGCCGGGCCGCATGGATCAGCCTGCGACCGCGGAACGGATCGCGTCGATCGCGGCGGGAATCGCGTCGACCTTCGAGCCGCCGCCCTGGGCGAGATCGTCCTTGCCGCCGCCGCCGCCGCCCAGGATGGCCGCCGCGGTCTTGGCGAGAGCGCCTGCTCTCGCACCCAGGTCGCGCGAGGCCTGGTTCGTCGCGACGATCACGGCGGGTTTGCCTGCGATATCCGCCGCCAGCGCGACGACCGCCGCCTCCGTGCCCAGGCGCGAGCGGGTCGTGGTGACGAGCGAGCGCAGCTCGTCGGGAGACTTGAGCTTGCCCAGGTCCACCCCGAGGAACGACACCTGCCCGACCTTCAAGGTCTGCTCGAGCAGCGCGGGCACTCGCTCTGCGAGGGCCGCGGTCTCGAACTCCGCGATGCGCTTCTCCGCCGATTTCAGGTTTGCCACCAGCTCGGCGATGCGGTCGGGCAGCTGCTCGCGCGGCGTCTTCAGATTGTTGGTCAGCTGCGACACGATCGCGCGTTCGGTGGCAAGCTCACGGAACGCCTCCATCCCGACGAGCGATTCGATCCTCCGGTTGGTGGAGCCGACCGAGCTCTCGCTCACGAGGCTGATGAGACCGACCTCTGAGCTGCGACCGACGTGGGTGCCCGCGCACAGCTCTCTGGACCACGGGCCACCGATGTCGACGACTCGAACCGTCTCGCCGTACTTCTCGCCGAAGAGGGCCATCGCACCGAGCGCCCTGGCCTCGTCGAGCGGCATGATCCGCGTGTCCACCTCGAGGTTCTCCCGGATGGCGCTGTTCGCGATGTCTTCGATCTCCGTGCGGGTCGCCGGCGACAGCGGCTTGTTCCAGTTGAAGTCGAGCCGCATATAGCCGGCCTTGTTGTAGGAGCCCGCCTGGTGTGCCTCCGGGCCGAGCACCTGGCGCAGCGCGGCGTGGATGAGGTGGGTCGCCGAGTGGGCCTGGGTGGCTCCACGACGCCAGTCGGGATCGACCAGGCTCGTCGCCGCGTCGCCGACGCCGACCTCGCCGGAGCGCACCTGCACCCGATGACTGATGAGGCCCTTGACGGGGCGCTGCACGTCGAGCACCTCGAGGTCGAAACCCTTGCCGACGATGCTGCCCGCGTCGGCCTCCTGACCGCCGGACTCGGGATACAGCGACGTCTCCGCGAGGATGACCTCGGCGATGTCGCCGACGCCGGCGCGATCGACCGACACCCCGTCAACGATGAGGCCGAGCACCTTCGAGTCGGTGGTGAGGTAGTCGTAGCCGGTGAACGATGTTTCGCCCGCGGCCCGGAATGCGCTGTACACGGAGAGATCGGCCAGGAGCGTCTTCTTCGCCTTGGCATCCGCCTTGGCCATCCTGCGTTGTTCCGCCATGAGCGAGTCGAACGCGCTGCGGTTCACCGTGAGACCCGCTTCCTCAGCCATCTCGAGCGTGAGGTCGATCGGAAATCCGAAGGTGTCGTGCAGGAGGAATGCGGTCTCCCCGGCGAGCTGGACGGACCCGTCCTTCTTGGTCTTGTCTACTGCGGTGTCGAGGATGACCGTTCCACTGGCGAGCGTTCGCAGGAACGTGTCTTCTTCAGCGTAGGCAAGACGGCCAATCCTGTCGTAGTCCGTCTCGACCTCCGGGTAGGCCGCCTTCATCGCGTCTCGGGAGGCGGGGAAGAGCTCGCTGAAGGTCGCGTCTTCCACACCGAGCAGCCGCATCGAACGCACGGTACGCCTGAGGAGTCTGCGCAGGATGTAGCCGCGCCCCTCGTTCGACGGCGTCACGCCGTCAGACATGAGCATGAGAGCCGAGCGCACGTGGTCGGCGACCACGCGCATCCGCACGTCATCTTCGTGCACAGCGCCATAGCGCTTGCCCGCCAGTTCAGCGGCTCGATCCAGCACGGGCCGAACCTGGTCGATCTCGTAGAGGTTCTCAACGCCCTGCTTGAGGAAGGCCACGCGCTCGAGTCCCATACCGGTGTCGATGTTCTTCTTCGGCAGCTCGCCGAGGATCTCGAAGTTCTTGCCCGCGCCCTCGCCACGCAGGTACTGCATGAAGACGAGGTTCCAGATCTCGACATAGCGGTCGTCATCCGTGGCCGGGCCGCCGTCGCGCCCATACTCCGGGCCACGATCGAAGAAGATCTCGGAGCACGGACCGGCGGGGCCCGGAAGCCCCGTCGACCAGTAGTTCGTGTCCATATCGAGTCGCTGGATGCGCTCTTCGGGAAGTCCTGCGATCTTGCGCCACAGCGCGAAGGCCTCGTCGTCGTCCTTGTACACGGTGACCCAGAGGTCCTTCTCCGCGAAGCCGTACCCGCCGGCCGACTCCGGCGAGGTGAGCAACTCCCAGGCGTACTCGATCGCCTGCTCCTTGAAGTAGTCGCCGAAGGAGAAGTTGCCGTTCATCTGGAAGAAGGTGCCGTGACGGGGGGTCTTTCCGACCTCCTCGATGTCGAGGGTGCGGATGCACTTCTGCACGCTCGTGGCGCGGGGGTACGGCGCCGGAACAAGCCCGGTGAGGTACGGGACGAACGGGACCATGCCTGCAACCGTGAACAGCAGGGTGGGATCGTCACTCACCAGCGAGGCCGAGGGTACGACAGTGTGGCCGCGGTCCGCGAAGAAGTCGAGCCAGCGTTGACGGATATCAGCGGTTTGCATGTGGTCCTGAGTGTGAGTGATGAATGCGACGCCGGGCGGCGTCGAGAATGAGGTGGTTTAGGCGTCGCCGCGCCTGCTGAGGTCGGCGATGACACCCTCGGCCTCTGCGACCGCGCTGCGGAGCTCCGCCTCGCGCGCCTTGTAGCCCTCGATGACGGCGTCACCGAACTCGCGGGCCTTGCTGTCCACATCCTCGAAGAAGGCGCGACCCTGCGGGGTCTTGTTGACCTGATGCGCCGCGTAGAACCCGATTCCAACGCCGACGACCAGCCACAGGATGTTCTTCATGTCAACTGCTCCTTGAGTGAGTGTGTTGTGTACGAATAGCGGAATTCAAGCTTACTTCGTGACGGTGAGGCGCTCCGATAAGAGAATGTCGCTCGCACCGAACGCAAAGAGCGGGCCGCCCGAGGGCGACCCGCTCTAAACTACCCGCTTGCCGGGTGGTGCCGCAGGGCACCGCTCGACTAGCGAGCCGCGTAGTACTCGACGACGAGCTGGACTTCACAGGTCACCGGGACCTCGGCGCGCTTGGGGCGACGCACGAGCCGGGCCTGGAGCTTGTCGATCTCGACCTCGAGGTAACCCGGGGTCTTCGGCAGAACGTCGACGTGACCACCGGCGGCGGCGACCTGGAATGGCTCCATGCCCTCGCTCTTGGCGTGCACGTGAACGAGCTGGCCCGGCTTCACGCGGAACGACGGGCGGTCAACACGCTGGCCGTCGACGAGGATGTGACGGTGCACGATCATCTGGCGGGCCTGCGCTGTGGTGCGGGCGATGGCCGAGCGAACGAGGATCGCGTCGAGACGCATCTCGAGCAACTCCACCAGGTTCTCACCGGTCAGGCCCTCGGCGCGGCGCGCCTCCTGGAAGATGATCTTCAGCTGCGCCTCACGGATGCCGTACTGGGCACGCAGGCGCTGCTTCTCACGCAGACGGACGGCGTAGTCGCTGTCGGTCTTGCGCTTGGTGCGGCCGTGCTCCCCTGGTGGGTACGGACGCTTTTCGAATCCCTTTGCCGCCTTGGGGGTGAGCGGGATGCCCAACGCCCGCGACAGGCGGGTCTTGCTACGTGTACGTGACTTGGTAGACACGGTTTCCTTTCGGTACAAAATCATCGGTCTTCGGCAGTGTGTCGGCACGCAGGCGTACCAACACGAAAGAAGAGGGATGTGCCACGGGTACCGCTCGGCTAAAGAACGCTTCCCCTCCATCGAGAGTCTCGCAGCAGCCGCGCGCAAGACACCCGTGTAGGCGAGTCAATGCTAACAGATGGCGCCGGTGCTACTCGCCGCGAATGATCCGTCGAAGTTTCTCGAGTCTGGCGCCGATCTCACGCTCGTTGCCGTGTTCCGTCGGTGAGTAATACGTGGTGTCGCGAAGCGCGTCGGGCAGGTACTGCTGCTTGACGACCCCGAGGTCCGAATCGTGCGAATACCGATAGCCCTTGCCGTGACCGAGTCGCTTGGCACCGGCATAGTGGGCGTCACGCAGGTGCTTTGGCACTCGACCGATCTTTCCCGCGCGCACATCGGCGAGTGCCGCGTCGATGCCGAGGTACGCCGCATTGGACTTCGGTGCGGTCGCGAGATAGACGACGGCCTCCGCGAGCGGGATGCGGCCCTCCGGCATGCCGATGTACTGCACCGCGTCGGCCGCGGCGATCGCGACGAGAAGCGCTTGCGGGTCGGCCATTCCCACGTCTTCCGATGCGGAGACGATGATGCGCCTCGCGATGAAGCGCGGGTCCTCCCCTGCCTCGATCATGCGCGCGAGGTAGTGCAGTGCGGCGTCCACGTCGGAGCCTCGCACAGACTTGATGAACGCGCTGATCACGTCATAGTGCTCATCGCCGTTTCGGTCGTAACGCAGCAGTGCCCGGTCCACGGCGAGAGCCACGGTCTCGGCGAGCACGACCGGCTTGCCGTCGGTGCTGGTCGACGTCGCCGACAGCGCGGCCGCCTCGAGCGCGGTCAGCGCTCGACGCGCGTCCCCAGAAGCGAGACGGATGATCGCGGCCCGAGCCTCGGGGTCGAGCACGATTCGATCGTCGAGTCCTCGCGGGTCGGTCACGGCGCGGTCAACGAGGATGCCGAGGTCGTCGTCACTCAACGCTTCGAGCGTGAGCAGAAGTGAGCGCGAGAGGAGTGGAGAGATGACCGAGAACGAGGGGTTCTCGGTCGTCGCTGCGACGAGGATGACCCAGCCGTTTTCGACGCCGGGCAGCAATGCGTCCTGCTGCGCCTTGGAGAAGCGATGGATCTCGTCGAGGAACAGAACGGTGGAGACGCCATACAGGTCGCGAGACGACATGGCGTTCTCCATGACCTCGCGCACATCCTTGACTCCGGCGTTGACAGCCGAGAGTTCGACGAACTTGCGGCCGGAACTGTGGGCGATGGCCTGTGCGAGCGTGGTCTTACCCGTGCCAGGCGGGCCCCAGAGGATGACCGAGGCCGAGCCCTGTTCGCCGCTCTTATCTGAGGCGAGGCTCACGAGCGGCGAACCGGGCGTGAGCAGATGACGCTGACCCGCGACTTCGTCGAGGCTCCGAGGGCGCATGCGCACCGCGAGCGGCGTCGCGCCGGCGCGCAGGCCGAGCTGGGCATCCACCATAGAATCAATGCTAGTTGGCGGTGCTGACAGCTCCGCGTGCTCCCCAGACCGAATCGAGACCCGACGGAGGATCCGTGGCACCGAGCAAGAATGCCGAGCGCGAAGCACGCGAGGCACGCGATCGGCTGCGACGGTACAACGCCCGTCAGACGGTGCATGCTCGACAGATCAGGCGCCGCCGCCGTGACAACCTTTTTGCGGTCGCAGGCATCATCGTCGTGGCCGCCATCGCGACGGTCACGCAGGTCGCCTACTTCAGCACCGGCCCGGGCAGGACCGTGGCCAAGCCGAGCCCTTCCGCCACGGCCACCCCTTCGGCGAGCAGCACTCCAGCGGCAGGCAGCAATGTGGGAGATGTGCCGGCCTCGACGATCGCGGAGGGCCGCACCTGGACCGGATCCCTCGAACTCAACAGTGTGAAGCTCGGCATCGAGCTCTTTGGCGACCGCGCACCGCAGGCGACGTCGGTCTTCATCTCGCTCGCTCGCGACGGTTTCTACACGACGACGGGCAGCACCTGCCACCGCCTGACGACGAGCGAGACAGCGAAGCTCATCCAGTGCGGGTCGCCGAAGGGCGACGGCACGGGCGACGTCGGATTTAGCTTCGGCCCTCTGGAAAATGTGCCGGCCAACGGCGTCTACCCTGCCGGCACGATTGCAATGGCTCGAAGCGCGGACCCGTACAGCCAGAGCAGCCAGTTCTTCATCACCTATGCCGACACGACACTGGACGCCTCGACCGGCGGCTACACCGTGTTCGGCAAGGTCACGAGCGGGCTGGACTCCTTCATTTCCGAAATAGCCGAGGCGGGCGTCGCCGGGGGTTCAACGGCGACGAGCAGTCCGACCGATGGTCCGCCCGCCGTGGCAACCAAGATCACGAACGTCACCGTAAAGTAGGCAGTTCCCCTGGCCCTGGACTCTCGGCCGGGGTGCAATAGGCTTGTCCCCGGTCGTGGACACCGTATGACCCGAGCAGCAAGGTGAGGCACTTGGCAGCGAACGAGCAGGCTCCTTGGGGCCGCGTTGATGAGACGAGAACCGTCTTCGTGCGCGAGGCGGATGGCGAACGTGCGGTCGGGCAGTTTCCCGACGGAACAGCGGAAGAGGCGCTCGCCTACTTCGAGCGCAAGTTCACCGAGCTCGCCGGCCAGGTGACGCTGCTCGAGCAACGCATCAAACGCGGCACGGCCGCTTCTGACGTCGCGAAGACGATCGCTTCGCTCAAGGCGACCATCTCTACCGCGAACGCCGTCGGTGACCTCGCTTCGCTCGAAGCACGACTGGATGCGCTCGGCGGCGCCGTGGGCGAGCTCACCGAGAAGCAGAGCGCTGAGGCCAAGGCCGCGCTGGAGGCCGCTCTCGCTGAGCGCGAGGCGCTCGTGGTCGAGGCGGAGAAACTCGCCGCACAGGATCCGGCCAAGGCACAATGGAAGCAGCTCAGCGCCAGCCTCGATGACATCTTCGCCCGCTGGCAGAAGCACCAGGCCGAGGGGCCGAGGCTCCCCAAGAGCGAGGGCAACGAGTTGTGGAAGCGGTTCCGCGCCGCGCGCACCGTGATCGAGAGTAATCGCAAGACCTTCTTTGCCGAGCTCGATTCGGTACACCGAGATGCCCGTGCCAAGAAGCAGGAGCTGGTTCAGAAGGCCGAAGCGCTTGCCTCCCAGGGTGTCGCTGGTATTCCGGCGTATCGCGCGCTTCTCGAGAGCTGGAAACTGGCGGGCCGAGCAGGCAAGAAGTTCGACGACGCACTGTGGGCGAAGTTCAAGCTCGCGGGAGATGCGCTCTACGCCGCCAAGTCAGAGCTCGATGCTCGTGACAACGAGGAGTTCGCCGCGAACCTCGAACTCAAGCTCGCACTTCTCACCGAGGCCGAACCGCTGCTCACGGAGACTGACCGGGTCAAGGCGCGGGAAGCGCTGCTCTCGATTCAGCAGCGCTGGGACGCAATCGGCAAGGTTCCCCGCGACAAGGTACGCACGATCGAGGATCGCCTTCGCAAGGTCGAGACGGCCGTGCGCAAGCTCGATGAGGAGCACTGGCAGAAGAGCAACCCCGAACGCATCGCCCGTTCGGAGGGGCTGGCGAGCCAGTTGCAGGATGCCATCGCGAAGCTCGAGAGAGAGCTCGCCGAGGCGAAGGCCCAGGGCGACGAGCGCAAGACGCGCGAAGCGCAGGAGGCCCTCGACGCCCGCAAGGTCTGGCTGGACGCGCTCGGCTGACTCCCGGCCGCGCCACCTTGTCCACAGTCGTCCGACTGTGCACAGGTTGCGGCTCGCGCCACGATCGTGGCGACGGCTCGTGCACGATGGTCGCATGGTGATTCGATCCCGAGTTCTCTCCCCCACGCTCTGCGGCTCCGACCTCCCGATCGCGGAACTCTGCGCGGCACGCCTCGATGGCGAGGTCGTTGCGGTGGCGGAGTGTTTCAGCCCGGTTGACGAACCGGACGACGCCCAGCACCGGGCGCGCGCCCTCGCCGTGAGCATCCCGGGACGCCTGATCGCGGAGCGCTTCTCCGCGGCCTGGGTGTTTGGTGCCTGTGACCTTCCGCCGAACCGTCAGCAGTTCTGCGCCGACTCGGGCGCACGCATCTGTCTGCCGGGCTCGAGCCGACACGAGGTGCGCGAGGTCGTGATCGACGACCGCGAGATCCTCACCATCGCCGGACTGCGGCTCACCACGCCCGTCAGGACAGCAGTGGACATCGCCCGCTCCAGTTCTGAGTTCGGACCGGTGGAGCGACGGGTCGTGCGCGCGCTGATGTTGCTCGGTGGCTTCGATGCGGCAGAGTGCGCGGCGTCGATGAACTGGCGGCGCAATCTGCCCGGAAAGCATCTCGCGATGACGCGCATCCGAGAGTCTGCGGGTCTCGCCGCTTGAGGTTCCTTAGCCGCCGGTGACCCGGTACACGTCGTACACGGCGTCGATGCGCCGCACCGCGTTGAGCACGCGGTCGAGGTGCGTGGTGTCACCCATCTCGAAGACGAAACGGCTGAGGGCCAGCCGGTCACTCGACGTCGACACGGTCGCCGAGAGGATATTCACGTGGCTCTCGGAGAGCACGCGGGTGACATCGGACAGCAGGCCGGAGCGGTCGAGGGCCTCTACCTGGATCTGCACCAGGAACAGACTCGACGAGGACGGAGCCCATTCCACATCGATCATCCGCTCCGGCTCCGTCAGCAGCGACGCCACGTTGTGGCAGTCGGCCTGGTGAACAGACACGCCGGAGCCGCGCGTGACAAAGCCCACGATCGCGTCACCCGGCACCGGGGTGCAGCACTTCGCCAGTTTCACGAGGATGTCGGGAGCACCGCGCACGAGAACGCCCGAGTCGCTGTTGCGAAGCTGGCGACCGCGACCCTTGGTCGGGAACAGGGTCTCCGGGTCTTCGGTCTCCGCTTCTGTGTGGATCGACGCGAGGACCTTTTCGATGACGGACTGGGTGGAGACGTGACCCTCCCCGACGGCCGCGTACAGGGCCGAGACGTCGTCGTAGCGCATCTGCGCGGCGACCTCGCCGAACGAGTTCTGGTTCATCAACTTCTGCAGCGGCAGGTTCTGCTTGCGCATGGCGCGAGCGATCGCATCCTTACCCTGCTCGATCGCCTCATCACGGCGTTCCTTCGTGAACCACTGTTTGATCTTGTTGCGAGCCCTGGGACTCTTGACGAAGTTCAGCCAGTCCTGGCTGGGGCCGGCATCCGGATTCTTCGAGGTGAAGACTTCGACGACGTCGCCACTGTTGAGTGCCGTCTCGAGCGGCACGAGGCGGCCATTGACCTTCGAACCCATCGTGCGATGGCCGACCTCGGTGTGCACCGCGTAGGCGAAGTCCACGGGCGTCGCACCAGCGGGCAGGCCGATCACCTTGCCCTGCGGCGTGAAGACGTAGACCTCTTTTGCACCAATCTCGAAACGGAGGGAGTCAAGGAACTCGTTCGGGTCGGAGGTCTCGGCCTGCCAGTCCGTGATGTGTGCGAGCCACGCCATATCGGTGTCGCCGCTGAAGCCTCCTCCGGTGCTCTTGCCGTTGACCCGTTCCTTGTACTTCCAGTGCGCGGCGACGCCGAACTCCGCGCGCTGGTGCATCTCCTCTGTGCGGATCTGGATTTCGACCGCGCGGCCCTGAGGTCCGATCACGGTCGTGTGCAGCGACTGGTACAGGTTGAACTTGGGCGTGGCGATGTAGTCCTTGAAGCGGCCCGGGATCGGGTTCCACCTGGCGTGGATCGAGCCGAGCACGGCATAACAGTCGCGTACCGAGCCGACGAGCACCCGGATGCCGACGAGGTCATAGATCTCGTCGAATTCGCGACCACGCACGATCATCTTCTGATAGATGGAGTAGTACTGCTTGGGGCGACCGACGACCTTGCCCTTGATCTTCGCGGCCTTGAGATCATCACTCACGGCGTCAATGACCTGCTGTACGAATTCCTCGCGCTGCGGGGTGCGCTGCTTGACGAGACTCTCGATCTCCACGTAGAGCTTCGGATACAGAACCGCGAAGGAGAGGTCTTCCAGCTCCCACTTGATCGCCTGGATGCCGAGGCGGTGAGCGAGCGGCGCATAGATCTCGAGGGTCTCCTGCGCTTTTCGCGTGGCAGAGGCTGCGGGAACGAAGCCCCAGGTGCGAGCGTTGTGCAGCCTGTCCGCCAGCTTGATGACGAGCACCCTGATGTCTTTCGACATGGCGACGACCATCTTTCGCACGGTCTCCGCCTGGGCGCTGTCACCGTACTTGAGCTTGTCGAGCTTGGTGACGCCGTCGACGAGCATCGCGATCTCGTCACCGAAGTCGTGCCGCACCATGTCCAGCGTGTACTCGGTGTCTTCTACCGTGTCATGCAGGAGCGCGGCCGCGAGCGTCTTCGGTCCGATTCCGAGGTCGGCCAGAATCTGGGCGACGGCGACCGGATGCGTGATGTAGGGCTCGCCACTGCGTCGCAACTGCCCGCGGTGCGCGAGTTCGGCCGCGGCGTACGCGCGCTCGATGATACCGACATCCGCCTTGGGGTGGTGCGAACGCACCGTCTTGATCAGCCGATCGACCGCGCCGGTCGGCTGCGCCTTCGAGAAGATGCGCGGCAGGAGCGTACGCAGGGACGCGGAGTTCTGGCCGTCGCGAGATTGGCCGCCGTCGTGCGTGGCAGGGTTCTGCGTTGCAGTTCCGGTCATCGGCGCTCCTCCCCGCAACTGGTCAACACAGCCAAGCTAACACTCACTGCTGCAGCGTCGCCGCCCGTTCGCTCAGGGCGCGCAAGAGGAGTACGCGTGTCGCACCTACTCGACGATGCTGGCCGCTCGAGCAGCCAGCACTCGCTTGTCCTTCTTCTTCACGGCCTCGTCGTAGCCGCGCAATTGCGCGTACAGCGGTGCCGCGATGAAGATCGTCGAATACGTTCCGACGAGGATACCGATGAACAGTGCGAGCGAGATGTCTCGCAGCGTGCCTGCGCCGAGAAGCAGCGCGCCGATGAAGAGGATGCCCGCGACGGGCAGGATCGCCACGACCGAGGTGTTGATCGACCTGACCAGGGTCTGGTTCACGGCGTAGTTCACCGATTCCGCGAAGGTGCGACGCGATTCTGATCCGTCTTCCATCGTGTTCTCGCGGATCTTGTCGAAGACCACCACGGTGTCGTAGAGCGAGTACCCGAGAATCGTGAGGAAGCCGATCACCGCCGCGGGAGTGACCTCGAAGCCGAGGATGCCGTAGAAGCCCGCCGTGATCACCAGGTCGTGCAGCAGAGCGACGATGGCCGAGAGCGACATCTTCCAGGTGCGGAAGTACAGCGCCATCACCACACCGGCGAGAAGCACGAAGACGATGAGACCGGTGATGGCCTGCCGCGTGATGTCCTGTCCCCAGGTAGCACCGATGAAGGACGTGGTGACCTTGTCGTTGCTCACGTTGTACGCCTTGGCGAGCGCGTCCTTGATCTCCACCGTCTGAGCGTCGGTCAGCTGGTCGGTCTGGATGCGCACCGAGTGGTCGCCGATGATGGTGACCTTGGGGTTCGCATTAGCCACGACACTCTGCACCGTGTCGGACGCCACAGACTGTTTGAGGTTCGAGGTCTGGGACACCTGGAACTGTGAACCGCCGCGGAATTCGATACCGAAGACGAATCCGCCGCGGATGACAGGCACGATGATCGCGGTGAGGATCAGCAGCGCTGCCACGACGTACCAGACGTTGCGCTTGCCGACGATGTTGTACGAACGCTCACCCGTGTAGAGGTCGTTACCGAAGTTGGAGAAGCTGGCCATCAGGAATCCTTCCCCTTGCCGCGAGTACTGCTCTGTTCGGCCGCCTTGCGTTCAGCGATCGTCTGCCGCTTCGCGGCCTCCTTGCTGCTGCGCGCCTTGGTCGCGGCCGCGACGCCCACGGGTTCGCGGAACGTGGCCCGGCCGCGGTAGACGGCACCGAGAGCCTTGGGGTCGAGTCCGCTGAAACGGTGACCCTCGGAGAAGAATCTCGTGCGCGAGAGCAACTGAAGCACCGGATGCGTGAACAGTGCCACGACCACGATGTCGATGATTGTCGTGATGCCGAGCGTGAGCGCGAATCCCTTGACGTTGCCGACGGCGACGATGAACAGGATGCCCGCCGCCAGGAAGTTGACGGTGTCGGATGCGAGGACCGTGCGGATCGCGCGCTTCCAGCCCGCCTCGACCGCACCTGGCAGGGCACGGCCATCGCGCAATTCGTCGCGAATGCGCTCGAAGTACACGATGAACGAGTCCGCTGTGATTCCGATGGCCACGATGAGACCCGCGACTCCCGCGAGCGACAATCGATAACCCTCGCGCCACGACAGCAGAGTGACGAAGAGATAGGTGATCGTGGCGGCGACTACGAGCGACGCGACCGTGACCAATCCGAGAAGCCGGTACTGGAACAGCGAGTAGATGACGACGAGGATGAGGCCGATGAGGCCGGCCAACAGGCCACTCTGCAACTGGGTGCTACCCAGCGTCGCGGAGATCTGGTTCTTGCTCTGCACCTGGAAGCCGATCGGCAGGGCGCCAAACTTGAGCTGGTCTGCGAGAGTCTTCGCGGTCGCCTGGGTGAAGTTTCCGGTGATCTGCGGCTTGCCGTTCGTGATCACCGCGTTGGTCGTCGGCGCCGAGATCACGCTGCCGTCAAGCACGATCGCGAACTGGTGCCGCGCACCGGTCAGCGAATAGAGACGCGTCGTCACGGCGCCGAACTCCTTGGCGCCCTTGCTGTTGAAGACGATGTTGACGGCCCACTGGCCCGTTACGGCGCCCTGGCTCGTCGATACCTGACCGGCTGACGCGTCGGCGATCGTCTCGCCTGCGACCTCGACAGGACCGAGGATGTACTTAGTCTGCTGCTGTCCCTTGTCGAGTGAACTCGGGTCGTCGCAGGTGATGAGCGGCTTGTCGGGGTCTGCGACGTTCGCGCCGGTCTCTTCCACGTTCTTGCAGTCGAAGCTCGCGAACTTGTCCGCGAGCTCCGGCGTCACCCAGGCAAGGTCGCTCGCACTCGTCGGGGTGGCCGTGCTCGTCGGCGCCGTCGAACTTGGCGTCGGTGACGCGCTCGCATCGGCTCCAGCGGAGGGCGTGGCGCTCGGTGTCGGAGTGGCGTTCGCCTGCGAGTTGGCGGCCGCATCCGTCTCGAGCACCGCGCGGAACTCAAGCTTCGCCGAGGACTCGATGCGGTCGATGGTCGCCTGGTCGGCGACTCCCGGGATGGAGACGACGACGTTCTGACCGCCCTGGGTGTTGATCTCGGCCTCGGAGACGCCGGAGGCGTCGATGCGCTGGCGGATGATCGCCACGGCCTGATCGAGTTGCTCCGCTGTCGGCTGCGCGGCCCCCTCGGCGATCTTCGGCGCGAGGATGATCTCCGTGCCGCCCTCGAGGTCGAGCGCAAGCTTCGGCGTGGGCGCGGCCCCATCGAACAGCATGCCCGCACCGTTGAGTCCGGCCAGAAGCGCCACGATGACGATCAACCAGGTCAGGGAACGCCACGCTTTTCTTACCGGGGTGTTACGTGCTGCCAACGGGAACTCAGCTTTCTACGCGTGCGACGCGGTATGTGACCGCCGACGCACCTCAAACCTCTCCCGCGCGAGTACCGCGCGGGCACACAACAGGTTAGTGGTTAGTCAACGGCCTTCTTGCTGCTGCCACGGGCGGGCTTCTTGGGAGCCGGCTCGATCCGCTCACCGAACTCGGGCTCGCCCGCAACGATGGCGTTGTCGGCGTTCAGCTCTGGCTCGGGAGCGGCGGCGCTCGCTTCCGCGGCCTCGACCTCGGGTGTCTCGTCGTCAACGGCCTTGAGGATCGTCTGGCGGTGGATCTTGAGCACGGTGCCCGGCGTGGTCTCGATCAGCGCGATGTTGGTGTCTTCGTCGAGGTCGATGAGCGTGCCGTACAGACCGTAGTTGGTCATGATCTCGGCGCCCGGAACAATTGTCGCCTGGCGCTCTTCGGCCTGCTTGGCGCGCTTACGCGAACTGCGGAACTGGAAGAAGATGAAAACGGCCAGCGCAACCGCGATAAGTATGAATTCTGTGGGCATGGTGCGAACGAGCCTTCCGAAATGGTGGTGTATAGAGCCTGAAGTCTAGGCGCGGGTGCTGTTAAGCCAGCTTGAATTATAGGTCATCGCCGAACAGTGCCTCGCTCGGCCTGCTCAGCCCGAAGTGCGCCCATGCCCGCTTGCTCGCCACTCGGCCCCGCGGTGTACGGGTGAGAAGCCCAATGCGCACCAGGAACGGCTCGACGACCGATTCGATGGTCTCCGCCTCTTCGCCCACCGAAACTGCGAGCGTACCGAGACCGACTGGACCGCCGTCGAAGCGCGTGAGGATGACATCCATCACGGCGCGGTCGAGTCGATCGAGGCCCAGTTCGTCGACGTCGTACAGCTCGAGCGCGGCGTGCACGGCCTCGAGCCCCGACACGTCGTGCACCAGCGAGTAGTCACGCACGCGCCGCAGGAGACGGTTCGCGATGCGCGGCGTTCCCCGGCAGCGGCCCGCGATCTCGGCCAGCGCCGAGCGATCGACCTCGAGCCCGAGAAGAGTCGCCGCGCGCGTGAGCACCTGCTCGAGTTCGTCCTCCGCGTAGAACTCGAGGTGAGCGGTGAACCCGAACCTGTCTCTCAAAGGGTTCGGCAGGAGCCCGGAGCGAGTGGTCGCGCCGACCAGCGTGAACGGAGCGAGGTCGAGCGGGATCGAGGTGGCGCCCGCCCCCTTGCCGACCATGATGTCGATGCGAAAGTCTTCCATCGCCAGATAGAGCATCTCCTCGGCGGACCTCGCCATGCGATGGATCTCGTCGATGAAGAGGATCTCACCCGGCACGAGCGAGGAGAGAACGGCCGCGAGGTCGCCGGCATGCTGGATGGCCGGCCCGCTCGACATCCGGAGCGATCGCCCGCTCTCTTCCGCGACTATCATCGCCAGCGTCGTCTTTCCGAGGCCGGGCGGACCGGCGAGGAGGATGTGGTCCGGCGTGCGGTTCTGCATCGACGCCGCCTGCAGTAGCAGCTGCAGCTGTGCACGCACTTTCGCCTGACCCACGAACTCGGCGAGAGTCTTCGGGCGAAGCGCACCCTCGAAGGCGAGCTCTGCCTCCGACTCGGGCGTGGGTCGAACAATCGCGACCGAGGGGTCGTCTAAGGGCTCCGAGGTCATCGCGCCTCCGTCATGCCGGCGGCCTGCTGCGGACCGAGCGCCGCGAGTGCGAGTCTCAGCAGCGCCGGCACCTCGAACGGCCCGCCATCCGTCGCCGCGATCGCATCGTCGAGTGCCTGCGCGGCAACCCGCTCAGACCACCCGAGCCCCACGAGCGCGACGAGCACGCTGTCTTTCACCGCCACCTGCACTGTCGGCGTCGCACGTTCGGCCGAAGCCGCGACGTGCATCTTGCCTGCGAGCGAAACCACGATGAGCTTGGCCGTTTTCGGGCCGATGCCCGACACCTTGCGAAACGCCGCGTCATTCTCGGTCGCGACCGCCGCGGCGACATCGGCCGGGGCCATCACCGCGAGCACTCCCATCGCCGACTTCGGACCGACTCCCGTGACGCCGCGGAGCAGATCGAACACCGCCAACTGCTCGGCATCCGAGAAACCGAAGAGGGCGAGGTCGTCTTCACGCACCACGAGGGCGGTGTGGACGGATGCCTCGCTGCCGACGCGCAGCGACAGGGCGTGCTGCGGGGTGACCGTGACGGCCAGACCCACTCCCCCGACCTCGATGACGGCGTTCGTGCCGGCCGCGGCGAGCACCGTGCCGCGAACCGAAGAAATCATGGTGCCAGCCTACGTTTGACGGCTGACTTAGCCGTGGAGCGCTCCGCGGCGAGCCATGCCCGCTGCGCTGGAGTGAGGGCCGCGGCCTCCCCGTCGGCGCGTGCCCCCGTGCTCGTCAACAACCCGGGCGTGCGCCAGGCGTGGCACAGGGCGATCGCGAGGGCGTCGGATGCGTCGGCCGGGCTCGGCAGCTCGGCAAGACCGAGCACGCGCGCCACCATGGTCGCGACCTGCTTCTTGCCCGCGGAACCGTAGCCGGTGATGGACGCCTTCACCTCGGACGGCGTGTGCAGGCCCGCGGCGAGCCCGTGCCGAGCTGCGATCAGGAGCGCGACCCCGCTGATCTGCGCGGTACCCATGACGGTGCGCAGGTTGTTCTGCGCGAACACGCGCTCGATAGCGAAGGCGGTGGGCCGATACTCGTCGAAGAGTCGCTCGATTTCCGTGCCCACCGCGAGAAGTCGCTGCTCGAGCGGCAACTCCGGCGGCGTGCGGATGACGTCGACGCTCACGAGGCTCGCCGTGCGAGTCGCGGTGACATCGACGATTCCAACCCCGCAGCGGGTGAGGCCCGGGTCGATACCGAGGACCCGGATGCTCACAGCGCGGCCTATTCCTCCTCGTCGAGGACGGCCTGTACCTCGGCGGGGATGTCGAAGTTGCCGTACACGTTCTGCACGTCATCGTTGTCGTCGAGGGCATCGATGAGCCGGAAGATTTTTCGAGCGGTCTCAGCATCCACCTCGATGGTGAGTCCGGGCACGAACTCGACGTCGGCCGAGTCGTAGTCGATCCCCGCGTCCTGCAGCGCGGTGCGCACCGCGACGAGATCGTGCGGCTCAGAGACGATCTCGAAGCCTGCACCGCGGTCGTTGACCTCTTCGGCGCCCGCATCGAGAACGGCCGCCAGGATGTCATCCTCGGTGACTCCGTCGGTCTTCGTGACCGACACGACGCCCTTGCGGCTGAAGTTGTACGCGACACTGCCCGGGTCGCCCATGGTGCCGCCATTGCGCGTCATGATGGTGCGCACATCCGCGGCAGCACGGTTCTTGTTGTCGGTGAGACACTCGATGAGGAGCGCCACGCCGCCGGCGGCATAGCCCTCGTAGATGATCGTCTGGTAGTCGACGGCCTCGCCGAGCTGGCCCGATCCGCGCTTGATAGCGCGGTCGATGTTCTCGTTGGGAACGGAGGTCTTCTTGGCCTTCTGCACGGCATCGACGAGCGTCGGGTTACCCGAGAGGTCTGCGCCGCCGATCTTTGCGGCAACCTCGATGTTCTTGATGAGCTTGGCGAACGACTTGGCACGACGCGAGTCCTTGACCGCTTTTTGGTGCTTGGTGGTTGCCCATTTGGAGTGACCTGACATGCTGAACATTCTAGCCAGCCGCCCGGTACCTCCCGGCCCCGCGCCTCGCGGTCACCGGTCGTTCGAACGGAACCCCGTGCTTTCGACGCGATTGAGGAAGTACTCGTGGAACCGGGTGTCGCCGGTCATCTCGGGGTGGAAGGAAGTGCCGAGCAGGTTGCCCTGCTCCACCGCCACCACCCGTCCGTCTTCCAGTGCGGAGACGACCGTCACGTCGTCGCCCACCCGCTCGACCACGGGGGCGCGGATGAACACGGCGTGCATGGGCACGTCACCGACGGCGGGAATGTCGAGGTCGACCTCGAACGATGAGGTCTGCGATCCGAAGGCGTTGCGACGCACGTCGATATCGAGCCCGCCGAGGCTCTGCTGGCCGTCGATCGCGTCGAGCACGGTGTTCGAGAGCATGATGAGCCCCGCGCAGGTACCGTACACGGGCATTCCGGATGCGATGGCCGCCTTCACGGGCTCCGCCAATCCGAAGAGACGGCTGAGCTTGTCCATCACACTGGACTCACCCCCCGGGATGACGAGCCCGGCCACGCTCTGCAGGTCTTCTTCCCTGCGAACCGGCACGGCATCCGCTCCGAGGGATCGCAGCACCGCGAGGTGTTCGCGGAAGTCGCCCTGCAGGGCGAGGACGCCAACCTGCGCGGTCATGAGGCGTGCTTTCGCGTGCTGCGCCGCCTACCAGCCACGTTCGGACAGGCGGTGCGGTGCGGCGAGGTCGGCGACATTGATGCCCACCATGGCCTCACCCAGGCCGCGGGAGGCCTCGGCCACGACCGAGGCGTCGTCGAAGAAGGTCGTCGCCTTCACGATGGCGGCCGCGCGCTTGGCGGGGTCACCTGACTTGAAGATGCCCGAACCGACGAACACTCCGTCGGCACCGAGCTGCATCATCAGTGCGGCATCGGCCGGGGTGGCGACGCCGCCCGCGGTGAACAGCACGACCGGAAGCTTGCCGGTGCGCGCGATCTCGACCACGAGCTCGAAGGGTGCCTGAAGCTCCTTGGCCGCGACGTACAGTTCGTCTTCGCTCTTGGCGGTGAGGGCCGCGATCTCGGCCTTGATGGTGCGGATGTGCTTGGTCGCCTCGGAGACGTCGCCGGTGCCGGCCTCGCCCTTCGAGCGGATCATGGCCGCGCCCTCGTTGATGCGACGCAGCGCCTCGCCCAGGTTGGTGGCGCCACAGACGAAGGGAACGGTGAACTTCCATTTGTCGATGTGGTTCACGTAGTCGGCCGGGCTCAGCACTTCGGACTCGTCGATGTAGTCGACCTTGAGTGCCTCGAGGATCTGCGCCTCGACGAAGTGGCCGATGCGGGCCTTCGCCATGACCGGGATCGACACAGCCTCGATGATGCCGTCGATGAGGTCGGGGTCGCTCATGCGAGCGACGCCACCCTGAGAGCGGATGTCGGCGGGCACCCGCTCGAGCGCCATGACGGCGACGGCCCCGGCATCCTCGGCGATCTTCGCCTGCTCGGCGTTCACCACGTCCATGATGACGCCACCCTTGAGCATTTCGGCGAGTCCGCGCTTGACGCGGCTCGTGCCCAGTTCTCCTGCGCCGCTCTTATCGGCGTTGCTGCTGTCGCTCACTGTTGCCTTCCCTTTGGGCTGCCGATCGGCGCCCCGTAGCTGTGCCATCCAGTCTCAGCGGCGCGACTGTGCTGCCCTCGCCGCGTGGGGATGTGCCCCCATTCTACTGCGGCTGGGACTTCGGCCAGGCCGCGGCGACATCCGCCCGCACCTCGCCAAGAAGCTGCGGTACGGCCTTCGTTTTCGCGATGATGGGGAAGAAGTTCGAATCCAGTGCCCAGCGGGGAACGATGTGTTGATGGAGATGGTCGGCGATGCCCGCGCCCGCGATCCGCCCCTGGTTCATTCCGAGATTGAACCCGTCACAGTGCGCAACCTTGCTCAGCACGCGCATGGCCGTCTGGGTCAGACTCCCCATCTCGGCGACCTCGTCGGCGTTGGCCTGGTCGTAGCTCGGGATGTGCCGGTAGGGACACACCAGCAGGTGCCCGGTGTTATAGGGGAACAGGTTAAGCAGCACGTAGCAGTGCTCACCACGGGCGACGATGAGGGCCTTCTCGTCGTCGAGCGAGGGAGCGGTGCAGAACGGGCAGGCGTGCTCCTCCGGCTGCTGACCCTCCTGGATGTAGACCAGACGGTGAGGCGTCCACAGCCGCTGGAACGAGTCCGGCACGGCAGCGAAGTCGCGTGAATTCTCGATCGGCACGTCGCCGAATTCCCCCGGCTCGTACGGGCCCATCGCTACACCTGCGCCTTCGTCGCGATCGCGGTCGTGATCCTTTCGATCGCGTCGGCGATGGGGATCCCGTTCTCCTGCGTTCCATCGCGGAAGCGGAAGCTGACGGCACCTGCGGCACGGTCCTCTTCACCGGCAATGAGCTGGAACGGCACCTTGGCCTTGGTGTGCGTGCGAATCTTCTTCGGCATCCGATCGCTTGAATGGTCGACCTCTGCGCGCACTCCCCTGGCCTTCAGTTGCGCGATGACCTCGTCGAGGTAGTCGCCGTATTCGTCGGCGACCGGGATGCCGACCACCTGCACCGGAGACAACCAGACCGGGAACACCCCGGCATAGTGCTCGAGCAGGATGGCGAAGAAGCGCTCGATCGACCCGAGCAGGGCGCGGTGGATCATCACGGGCTGCTGCCTGGTGCCGTCGGCGGCGGTGTATTCGAGTTCGAACAGCTGCGGCTGGTTGAAGTCGAGCTGCACCGTCGAGAGCTGCCAGGTGCGGCCGATGGCGTCCCTTGCCTGCACAGAGATCTTGGGGCCGTAGAAGGCCGCTCCGCCCGGGTCGTCCACGAGTTCGAGCCCCGACTCCACGGCGACCTGGCGCAGGGTCTCGGTCGCCTCGTCCCACTGCTCGTCGCTTCCGACGGACTTCTCCGGGTCTCTCGTCGACAGCTCGAGGTAGAAGTCGGTGAGACCGTAGCCGCGCAGGGTCTCGAGCACGAATTCGAGCTGACGCGTGAGTTCGGGCTTCACCTGCTCGGGCGTGACATAGATGTGAGCGTCATCCTGGGTGAGGCCACGAACGCGGGTGAGACCGGAGAGCGTGCCGCTCTTCTCGTAGCGATAGACGGTGCCGAATTCCGCGAGCCTGAGCGGGAGTTCGCGGTAGCTGCGGCCCCGCGCCCGGTAGATCAGATTGTGCATCGGGCAGTTCATCGGCTTGAGGTAGTAGTCCTGCCCCTGCCGCGTGATGTTGCCCTCCGCGTCGCGCTCCTCGTCGAGGTGCATGGGCGGGAACATGCCGTCCTTGTACCAGCTGAGGTGCTGGCTGACCTCGTAGAGATGCGCCTTGGTGATGTGCGGCGTGTTGACGAGTTCGTAGTCGTTTGCGCGGAGTCGCTCCCGCATGTAGTTCTCGATCTCGGCGCGGATGATCCCGCCGCGCGGGTGAAACACCGCGAGACCGGAGCCGATCTCCTCCGGGAACGAGAACAGGTCGAGTTCTGCACCGAGCTTGCGATGGTCGCGCTTCGCCGCCTCCTCCATCCGCGTCTGGTAGGCGCGCAGCTCGTCCTTGCTCGGCCACGCGGTGCCGTACAGACGCTGCAGCTGGGGGTTCTTCTCTGAGCCTCTCCAGTACGCGGCGGCCGTGCGCGTGAGCGCGTATCCGTTGCCGATCATTCGGGTGTTCGGTAGGTGCGGTCCGCGGCACAGGTCGCGCCAGACGGTCTCGCCGGTCTTCGGGTCGACGTTGTCATAGATGGTCAGTTCTGCGCCGCCGATTTCGACCGATTCGTTGTCGTCGGTTCCGCCGGCTCCCTCGGTGGGGTGACCCTTCAACCCGATGAGCTCGAGCTTGTATGGTTCGTTCGCGAGTTCGGCCCGTGCCTCGTCCTCGCTGACGACGCGGCGCACGAAACGCTGGCCCTGCTTGATGATGCGCTCCATCGCCTTGTCAATGGCCTTGAGATCCTCGGGCGTGAACGGCACCTGAACGTCGAAGTCGTAATAGAAACCGTCGGTGATGGGCGGCCCGATACCGAGCTTCGCCTCCGGATTGATCGACTGCACGGCCTGGGCGGCCACGTGGGCGGTCGAGTGTCGCAGGATGGCGAGCCCGTCCTCAGAGGAGATCAGCACCGGTTCGGCACGCTCCCCCGCTGTGACCGCGGCGGCGAGGTCACGCAGCTGGCCGCCGACCCTCGTTGCGACGACACTGCGGTCAGTGAACAGCTCGAAACCGGTCGTGTCTGTCTCGGCCGTCACTGCCTCGATCGGGGACGCGGCGTTGGCGGAGGATTCAGACACTGGTGAGGTGCTCCTTACTGGGAAAAGTGGTCAGAACAACTGTAGCGTCGCAGCATGACCGTCCCCGCGATCCCTTCTTTCGAACCACACGACGAACCGCACGACGAGCACCTGGCCGCTCGCCTGAACTGGCTGCGAGCCGGAGTGCTCGGTGCCAACGACGGCATCGTCTCGACCGCCGGCCTTGTGGTGGGTGTCGCCGGCGCCACCGCGAACGTTGCGGCCATCCTCATCGCGGGGCTTGCGGGCCTCGTCGCGGGCGCGCTCTCGATGGCGGGCGGCGAGTACACCTCGGTGAGCGCGCAGCGCGACACCGAGCGGGCGGCGCTGGCGAAGGAACGCTATGAACTCGAGCACATGCCCGAGGAAGAGCTCGCCGAGCTGGCCGAACTCTACGAGGCCCAGGGACTGTCGAAGGAGACGGCGGGCCGAGTCGCGACGGAGCTGACCGCACACGACGCGCTCCGGGCGCACGCGCAGATCGAACTGGGCATTGACCCCGATCACCACGCCAATCCCTGGGCCGCGGCTCTCGCATCCATGGTGTCGTTCGCTCTCGGCTCGGTGCTGCCCCTGCTCGCGATCGCACTCCCCCCGGTGGGGCTGCGAGTGCCGATCACCTTTGTTGCGGTCATCGCGTCGCTGTCGATCACCGGATGGGTTGCCGCGCGTCTCGGAGGCGCCCGGCCGGCTCGAGCGATCATCCGCAACGTCGTCGTGAGCGTGGTCACCATGGTCGTGACCTTCGGCATCGGCAGCCTGGTCGGCACCCACATCGGCTAAGGACGTAAGAAGTGGGCGGTACTGGGATCGAACCAGGACGAGCGTCTATGAGCGAACGCGCTGCGGTCGCGACGGTCGTCAGGTCGCCGGCTCGATCCAGAAGAGACATAGGGCCCCGAAACGAGTTTCGGGGCCCTACTTGAGTGGGCGGTACTGGGATCGAACCAGGACGAGCGTCTATGAGCGAACGCGCAGCGGTCGCGACGCTCGTCGGGTCGCCGGCTCGATCCAGAAGAGACATAAGGCCCCGAAACGAGTTTCGGGGCCTTACTTGAGTGGGCGGTACTGGGATCGAACCAGCGACCTCTTCCGTGTCAGGGAAGCGCGCTACCGCTGCGCCAACCGCCCGGGCTTGCTACTGAGTGTTGCTGAGTGGAGGTGGCGACGGGATTTGAACCCGTGTGGACGGCTTTGCAGGCCGCTGCCTCGCCTCTCGGCCACGCCACCATGGTGGGTTCTCACACGTTGTTGAGTTCTCAGCGTGAGACTTCACTCGAGCGGATGACGAGATTCGAACTCGCGACCCTCACCTTGGCAAGGTGATGCGCTACCACTGCGCCACATCCGCATGCCCGCATTTCTGCGTGCTCAGTGACTCTATACGAAAGCCGGAGCGTTAGCCAAACGGGGCGCGCCGTGTGTCGTGGTGCGCTCGAATAGGCGCTCCGCCATCCGGTCGGCTAGGATCGTGTCTCGCAGAAAGAGCTCGTTCAGAGGCTCTCAGCGGGCGATTGGCGCAGTTGGTAGCGCGCTTCCTTCACACGGAAGAGGTCATCGGTTCGAGTCCGGTATCGCCCACCACAGCGCGTCACGCAGATTGTCGCCCCGGACGGTATCGCATCGCTACCGCACCCGACCGAAACGCACTGCGGCCCGCGAGTTCGAGCTGCACCGGTTCGTGCAGACCGGTGAGCAACCTCGGGCCGTGCCCGGCAAGCACGGGCTGCACGAGGAACTCGTATTCGTCGATGAGTCCCGCGTCCGCCAGTGCGGTGGGAAGTGTGACTCCGCCGACCCAGAGGCCGTCGCCCGGCGTCTGCTTGAGTTGCCGGACAGCGCGCACCACGTCACCTCGCACGAGTTCGGCGTTCCAGTCGGCCGACGCAAGCGTGCTGGAGACGACGTATTTCTTGGCACGATCGATCGTCTCGGCGAAGGGGATCTGCCAGTCCTGCACCCAGTTTGGCCAGGATCCCGACGCGGGCTTGCGCCACACGGACTCCATCATCTCGTAGGTCACACGGCCGAAGAGCAGCGCATCGGCTCGTGCCAGCTGCGCCGTCCAGTAGCGCATCGAGTCCGCGTCCGGCGCGAGGCCGGCCTCGTGGTGGCAACATCCGTCGAGTGTGACATTGATCGAGTATCGAAGCGGTCTCATCGCGTGACTCTCCCTTGAAGCACGTGCGGCATTCCTCGCATCGTACTCAGGCGCCGTGGTTCAGCGCCGCGACGACAGCACTGGCCGCAATAGCCACGCGAGGAGGCACGCGATGAGGAAAGACCACGCGGCCACCCCCAGCGCTGCGCCCGCCTGGTCGGCGATGCCGTCGGGCTGGCCCGAGTCCTTCCAGCCGATGCCGTTGCCGAGCAGGCCGACGTAGGTGAGCCCGACGGCGCCTCCGACGAGGTGAATACCGGTGATGTCGAGTCGTTCGCCGAACCGTGAGCGACGCAGGAGTGTGACCGTCGCTGCACAGATCGCGCCCGCGAGCAGCCCGAGCAGCGCAGCCCACGACGGGGTCAGGATGTTGCAGGCCGGCGTGATCGCGACGACGCCGCTCACGAGGCCCGACGCAACGCCGCGCACCGTCGCCCGACCCGTCATGAGGAACTGCACGACCGGCCACGCGATGGCGGCGAGTGCGGGAGCGATGAGCGTGTTCGTCACGATCGTCGCAAAGAGAGCGTCAACGCGCCCCTCGGAGCCGACGACCAGGCCGAGCGCACCGATCCAGATCAGCGCGGCGCCGGCCACGACCGCGCCGGTCCGCCCTCCCGATGTCTCGCGCGGCGGCAGCGTCACCACGAGGAGCGCGAGCGCAGCGGCACCCGCGGTGACGTGGATGAGCGCTCCCCCGGCCTGATCGTTGATCTGCAGGCCGGTGAACAGCCATCCGTCGGTCATATTGAACTCCGCGTAGGCGACGGGCGCGTAAGCGACGAGTGTCCACAGCGCCACGAAGACGAGCCATGGCCAGAGCGGCACTCGGTCTCCGACCGCACAGGCCACGATCGTGAGGGTCAGGACCGCGAGGGATCCCTGAAAGGCTCCGACTGCGATGGAATGCCCGATCGCAGTCCCGAGGTCTTGCGCGAACGGATTGCCAAGAAATCCCCGGATGAGCGGAGCACCAAACACGAGACCATTGCCACAGACGACCCAGACAACGGCCACGGCAACGGCCGTGACGATCGCTCGCCTGCCACCGAGCCGGCCCCGCGAAAACAACAACCAGGCACCGAAGGCGAAAAACAGAACGAGCAGGGTGCAGGCAGCCAGGAGCAGCGTGCGCTGCTGGAGCTCGGCAGCGGTGGCGATCGCGAGAGGAACCATCGGATCCGTCCTCCTACGCTGTCGTACCGGCCATTAACGAAAGCGGGGGCGCCGCTCCTGCGAGCAGCACCCCCACCGTTCGTGGATAGTTTTACACGGTCTCGAGCGCGTAGCCCTCTTCGCCGTGCACGATCGTGTCGACTCCGGCGACCTCATCCTCATTCGTGATGCGGAATCCGATGGTCTTCTGGATGACCCAGCCGATCGCGTAGGCGAGCACGAAGGAGTAGATCGCGATTCCGAATGCGGCCAGCGCCTGGGCACCGAGCTGCTTGAGGCTGCCCGTGTCGAGGAAGCCGATGCCGCTGCCGAAGATGCCGATGTAGAGCGTTCCGATGATGCCGCCGACGAGGTGGATGCCCACGACGTCGAGCGAGTCGTCGAAGCCGAGCTTGTACTTGAGGTCGATCGCGAGGGCGCAGACCGCACCGACCAGCAGACCGAGGAGCATGGCCCATCCCGGCGTGAGGATGTTGCAGGCGGGGGTGATCGCCACGAGTCCCGCGACCGCACCGGACGCCGCACCGATCGAGGTGGGCTTGCCATCCTTGATCCGTTCCACCACGAGCCAGCCGAGGATCGCCGCGGAGGGTGCCGCGAGCGTATTGATCCAGGCGATCGCGGCAACCCCATCCACCGCCGCCTCAGAACCCGCGTTGAAGCCGAACCAGCCGAACCACAGGAGGGCGGCGCCCAGCAGCGTCAGCGGCACGTTGTGGGGCTTCGACAGGCCCTTCCGGAACCCGACGCGCTTGCCGAGCACGAGCGCCAGGGCGAGCCCCGCGGCACCCGCATTGATGTGCACCGCGGTGCCACCGGCGAAGTCGTTCACCTTGAGGCCGAATGCTGCCCAGCCCTGGCTGAGGTTGAACACCCAGTAGGCGACCGGGAAGTAGACGACCGTTGCCCAGACTCCCGCGAAGATCATCCAGGAACCGAACTTCGCGCGGTCCGCGATCGCACCCGAGATGAGTGCGACGGTGATGATCGCGAAGGTGGCCTGGAAACCGGCGAAGGCAAGCGCGTTGAGGTCGGGAGTCATCACGCCGTCCTTGCCGATTCCGAGCAGCCCGCTCAGCCCGAAGAAGTCGCTCGGGTTGCCGAGCCAGCCCGGGATGAGCGCCGGACCGAAGGCGAAACCGTAGCCGTAGAGCACCCAGAGCACCCCGACGAGGCCCATCGCTCCAAAGCTCATCATCATCATGCTCACGACGCTCTTGGCCTTGACCATGCCGCCGTAGAAGAACGCGACGCCCGGGGTCATCAGCAGCACGAGCGCCGCCGCGACGAGGAGCCAGAGCGAATTCACATTGTTGGTTATGGCGTCTGTTGCAGCCGATAGGTCGACCATGGGCGATTACCTCTCTCTCGCGAGGACGTGCCAGCCGCGCTCCGAACAATCGACCGGATGCCTGGCGTCCTGGGTATGGCGCTCAGCATTCCGTCGCGAGATTTCGCCGGGCACCGAATTCTGTTTCGGTTCTGTTACGGGCGGCGCTCTCAGGTAAACATCGTGTTTCGGCGGCATCCCGGCAGTGGACCGAGGCCGGTGCTCACCTCTCGTAGACTGCTCGGGATGAGGTTCCTGAGAAACGAGCGCTACGCGGCCTTCCTGCTGCTCGGTGCCGCCGTGATCGGCCTCGTGCTGGCGAACACCGCGTGGGCACCCGCGCTGCACGCCGTCCGGGACGCGCATCCGTTCACCGCCTGGGCCGGAATCGATCTGTCGCTCGGCCACTGGGTCACCGACGGCCTGCTTGCGATCTTCTTCTTCCTCGCCGCCATAGAGCTGCGCCACGAGCTCACGCACGGCGAGCTAGACAGTCCGCGCAAGGCGCTCGTGCCGGCGCTCGCCGCCGTCGGCGGGGTCATTGTGCCCGCCCTGATCTTCCTGCTACTCGTGCGAGAGCCGGGCCAGTCATCCGGATGGCCGATCCCCACCGCGACGGACATCGCCTTCGCGCTCGGCGTGCTCGCTCTCGCGGGGCGCGGACTCCCCCCGCGCATCCGAGCACTGCTTCTCGGCGTCGCCGTCATCGACGATCTCATCGCGATCCTCATCATCGCCGTCTTCTTCACGACCGAGCTGCAGCCGGTCCCGATGCTGCTCGCCGTTCCGCTCGTCTTCGCGTTCGGATGGCTGAGCAGAAGAGTGCGGCGCCGCGGCTCCGCGCCACTCATCGTCCTCCTCGTCGTGATCGCCATCGCGGTGTGGCTGCTCGTGCACCTCTCCGGTATTCACGCCACGGTCGCCGGCGTCGCGCTCGGCCTCTCGATGGGCAACCACAGCGCGGGTGTCGCCCGCCACACGCTGGAGCCGTGGTCGAACGGGATCATCCTCCCCCTGTTCGCCTTCGTCGCCGCACTCGTGACCCTGCCAGGTGTGGGCCTCGACGGACTCAGTCCGGTGTTCTGGGCCATCCTGGTGGCACTGCCCGTCGGCAAGCTCATCGGCATCACGGGAGGTGCGCTCATTGCCCGTCAACTCGCGCCACGCAGCACCCGCGGCGCCAACCTGCCCATGGGCGACATCCTCATGGTCGCGGCCCTCGGCGGCGTCGGGTTCACCGTATCCCTGCTGATGAACGAGTTGGCCTTCCGCCGCGTGCCCGAGCTGGCCGTCGAGGGCACTCTCGCCGTGCTGAGTGCCTCTCTGATTGCGAGCATCCTCGGCGTCGGCTTCACCGTCGCGCGCTCGAGGCACTATCGGCGAACGGTCCGTTGAGCGGGCGACGGCTAGGCCACGGAGTCCGTGGTGAGCGCGATGAGTCGCGAGACCGCCCGCAGGTATTTCTTACGGTAACCACCCGAGAGCATCTCCTCGGGAAACACCTGGTCGAGCGGGGTCCCCGTGCCGAAGACCCGAACTTGCGCGTCGTAGAGCCGGTCGACGAACGCGACGAAGCGCAGCGCATCCGTCTGGCTCTTCAAGGGATGCACGTCGCGCATACCCACGGCCTCGACTCCCTCGAGCATCTTGACATAGCGAGAGGGATGCACCGTCGAGAGGTGCGAGATCACGGCGTCGAACTCATCCGCGGTCGCGGACTGCGCGGCGGCAACGGCCTCGTCGAACCGCGCATCCTCAAGTGAGACCGCGTGGCCTTCGAGATCACGGCGGCGATAGTCGAGCCCATCGATGCGGATGGTGGTGAACTGGGCGGAGAGCGCATCGATCTCGCGCAGGAAGTCCTGCGCGGCGAATCTGCCCTCTCCGAGCGCGTTCGGCGGCGTGTTCGAGGTCGCCGCGATCTTCGACCCCGTGGCCACGAGATCGGAGAGGAGCCGCGACATCAGCCGCGTGTCACCCGGATCGTCGAGCTCGAACTCGTCGATGCAGATGAGCGACGCGCCCTTCAGCAGCGCCACTGTCGGCGCGTAACCGAGGGCGCCGACGAGGGCCGTGTACTCGATGAAGGTGCCGAAGTACTTGCGGCCCGGCGCAGCATGCCACAGCGCCGCGAGCAGGTGTGTCTTGCCCACGCCGAAGCCACCATCCAGGTAGACGCCGGGTCGAACCGCGGATGTCGCCTTTCGGCGAGAGAACAGACCGCCGCCCTTCGCCGAGAACGCCGCCACGAAGTTGCGGATGGCCGCGACGGCGGCGCCTTGCGATGGGTAGTCGCGATCGGGCCGGTAGGAGTCGAGTGTGGCGGAGCTAAACTGGCGAGGAGGAACGAGATGGTTCACGATCTCTTCGCCCGAAAGAGTGGGCGTCCTCACCACCAGGCTCGATGGAGAGCCGGGCACAACGGTAGTCAATCGGGACGCCTCTTATTGTGTCGAAGTCTTACGGGTGCCCTGTGTTTCGGCATCCCCCATGCGTACATTCACAGTACGGACTGATCAAGCCTAGCCCGACCAGCCAACTCACTGAACGCTGCCCCAGAGGCACCACCCGGAGGTAACCATGACCGTCGAGGTCGATCCATCATCCCAGTTCCAGGCTTTCGCTCACCCCGAGCGCCTCGTCAGCACCGACTGGCTGCAGAGCCACCTCGGCACGCCCGGTCTCGTGGTCGTTGAATCGGATGAAGACGTGCTCCTCTACGAAACCGGGCACATCCCCGGGGCGGTCAAGATCGACTGGCACACGGACCTCAACGACCCGGTCGAGCGTGACTACATCGACGGTGAGGCCTTCGCGAAGCTTCTCGGCTCCAAGGGCATCGCACGCGACACGACCGTGGTGATCTATGGCGACAAGAACAACTGGTGGGCCGCGTACGCGCTCTGGGTCTTCACGCTGTTCGGCCACGAAGACGTGCGCCTCCTCGACGGCGGCCGCGTCAAGTGGGAGGCCGAGGGCCGAGAGTACACGACGGACGTGCCGACGCCGGCCGCGGTCGAGTACCCGGTCGTCGAACGCAACGATGCTCCGATCCGCGCCTACAAGGATGATGTGCTCGCCCACCTCGGCAACCCGCTCATCGATGTCCGTTCGCCCGAGGAATACACCGGGCAGCGCACCACTGCACCGTCGAATCCAGAAGAGGGAACTCTTCGCGGCGGCCACATCCCCAGCGCCCGCAACATTCCGTGGGGCAAAGCCGCGGCCGAGGACGGCACTTTCCGTCCGATCGACGAGCTGAACGCGCTGTACCGCGACGGCGCCGGCCTCAAAGACGGCGACAGCATCATCGCCTACTGCCGCATCGGTGAGCGCTCGAGCCACACCTGGTTCGTTCTCACCCATCTGCTCGGTCTCGAAGGCGTGCGCAACTACGACGGATCCTGGACCGAGTGGGGCAGCGCCGTTCGCGTGCCGATCGTTAGGGGTGCAGAGCCCGGCGCGGTTCCGGCCAGATAGTCAGACGGATGCGGCCGCGGCATCTCAGTGCCCCGGCCGCAGACCGGCAACAGTGAAATACTGGAAGAACCATGACCGATACCGCCCTGCCCGACTCACTCGCGCAGATCAAGAACGACTTTCTCGAGCTGGAACAGCGGGAACGCCTACTGCTGCTGCTGGAGTTCGCGAATGAGCTGCCGGAGCTGCCCGAGAGGTACAGCAGTCATCCGGACCTTCTGGAACGCGTCGAGGAGTGCCAGTCGCCCGTCTTCATCTTCGTCGAGGTGGATGCCGCCAACATCGTTCACCTGCACGCGACGGCCCCGAAGGAAGCCCCGACCACTCGCGGTTTCGCCTCGATCCTGGTGCAGGGCCTCGAGGGCCTCACGGTCGATGAGGTGCTCGCCGTCCCCGACTTCTACCCGCAGGATCTCGGCCTCACCGAAGCGGTCAGCCCGCTGCGCATCCGCGGCATGACCGCGCTACTGGGGCGCACCAAGCGCCAGATCCGCGAGAAGCTCGCCGCCTGACGCTATTTCTCGAGCTTGTCGAGCCAGACTGCGATGGCCCCGTTCCACCGCTCGGAGTCGTAATTCCACAGTTTTGTGTGCCTCGCGGTGGTGAAGGTCTCCATGGTCACGATGTCGGGTCTCGCCTCCGCCAACGCGTGTGATGCTGTGGCGGGAACGTAGCCGTCATCGTCGCTGTGGAGCAGCAGGGTGGGCACCCGCAGCCCGGCGGCGCCACGAACGAGATCAAGACGGTCGAGATCGACTACCCGCGACTGGCCTGTGAGCACGCGGCCCCAGGACCGTGACATGACCAGCTGTGCGGCCCGACCGACCGGACGCGGCAGGTGCGAGAGTTTCGCCTGGAAGTCCAGCGCCGTTCGCCAGTCGACAACCGGCGAGTCGAGCACGAGTCCCCGCACCACTGCGCTGAGGCCGGAGCGGGCCAGTGCCTGCAGCACCGTCGCCCCACCCATGGACCACCCCATCAGCACGACATCGCGCGCGCCGCGCTCGAGAGCGAAGGCGATCGCCGACTCCACGTCTTCCCACTCGGCGTCGCCCAGCGAGTATCGCCCGTCTGCGCTGGGGGGCGCATCACCGTCATTGCGATACGAAATGAGGAGGGAGTGATATCCCGCCTCCCGGAAAACCGGAACGGCGCGCAACGTCTCCGAGCGAGTCACCGCCCTGCCGTGCACCTGGATCACCCAGCGATCGGAGTCCGCTTTCGCCGGCACCAACCAGGCGGGAGCGAGACCGAGCGCTGTCGGAATCTCGACCGACTCGTAGTCGAGCCGCAGATCTTTCGGGCTCAGGTAGAACCATCCGCTGATGCGGCCCCGCCCAGCATGCGGCAGCGTGCCGCGATCGACCCCGAGGATGCGACGGGTCACCGTTCCCGCCGATTGCGCCACGATCTCGCCCAACCGAACGTGCCCGGTGTCGGAGGAGAACCAGAAACCGTAACATCCGGGCACGACGGTGTCTGCGGTGGCCTCCACGGTGATGGTGCTCTTCGCGCGGTTCACGGAGATGATGGCGACATCCTGCCTTCTCGCCCGAGGCGGCGTGAGCACGATGCGTGCCATCACGACAGCCAGCACCGCGGATGCGGCGGCGGCCAGTGCAGTCGCGATTCCCGCGCCGAGCAGCAGTCCGAGAAACCAGCGCGGTCGGCGGTCGGCGTGCCTTCCCGAATCTGTCACGGTCAAACTTTAGTCTTCACTCGTGCCCGCAAAAGTCCCAGGACCAACGGTCCCCGCCGAGTTCAGCTCTGCGCTCGACGGGATTCGTCACGCTCGCACGCGGCCCGAACTCATGGTCAGCGACATTCCCTCACCGGGCGGCCTCGCTCCGTATTCGGTCGCCCTCGCCGCCGACGTCACGCCGGCCAGGCATGGCACCGATTCGGAACTTGGAACGGGTCGCTTCATTCTTCTGTACGACCCTGCCGCACCGGAGGCGTGGGGCGGACGCTTCCGTGTCGTCTGTTTTGCTCAGGCCCCTCTGGAGACCGATATCGGGCTCGATCCGTTTCTCGCGGACGTTGCGTGGTCGTGGCTCCTCGACGCTCTTACCGCGAAGGGTGCGGAATACACCGCCGCGTCGGGCACGGCGACGAAGACGATCTCGACCGGCTATGGCGAGCTCGCGAGTCAGGGTGACGGCGCGGTGATCGAACTGCGAGCATCCTGGACGCCTACGACCACTGCCATTGCGTCACATGTCGAGGCCTGGGGAGACCTCTTGTGTATGCTGGCGGGGCTTCCTCCGGCGGTAGAGGGAGTGAGCATACTGTCCACTCGCCGCGGAGGACGTGAGTAGCACGAACGACCATTCGGAATCTCCAGCAAAGTCGGGTACCGAGGAAGCCGAACACAAGACGGTTGCGGCGATCGACACTCGCGATGGTTATCTCGCCGCCGTCGAGCGCATCGCCTCCGGCCACGGACCGATCGCCATCGATGCCGAGCGAGCCTCCGGATTCCGCTATTCGCAGCGCGCGTACCTCATCCAGATCTTCCGCCGCGGCGCTGGCACGTTTCTCTTCGATCCCCCCGCCATCGGACGCTTCGATGAGCTCAACGAGGCGATTGCGCAGGAGGAGTGGGTGCTGCACGCCGCGAGTCAGGATCTCGCCTGCCTCCGGGAAGTCGGTCTGAGTCCATCCGTCATCTTCGACACTGAATTGGGGGCGCGACTCGCGGGGTTGCCGCGCGTCGGGCTCGGCACGGTGGTTGAGGAGCTACTCGGCATCCATCTCGCCAAGGAACACTCCGCGGCAGACTGGTCGACGAGACCACTCCCCCAGACCTGGCTTGTCTACGCGGCCCTCGACGTGGAGCTGCTCGTCGACCTGCGCGACGCCGTTCATCGTCTGCTCGATGACGCGGGCAAGTCTGAGATCGCGAAACAGGAGTTCGCCGCCGAACTCAACCGGGGCACGCGGCCTCCCAAGGTCGAGGGCTGGCGGAGGCTCTCTGGCGTGCACTCCGTCAGGGGCGCACGCAACCTGGCCGTCGCACGAGAATTGTGGGAGGAGCGCGACCGCTACGCGCGCGAGATCGACACGGCACCGGGTCGGCTGGTGCCCGATTCCTCGCTCGTCGCCGCCGCGAAGGCGATGCCTGCCACCAAGCGCGAGCTGGCGGCGTTGCGCGAGTTCAACGGCCGCGCCAGTCGCTCCGAGCTCGACCGCTGGTGGGCCGCGATCGAGGTCGGCAAGGCTTCCGAAGACGTACCAGTGCTTAGGATGCCCGGGGACGTCATCCCGCCCCCGCGCGCGTGGAGCGAGCGCAATCCAGAGGCCGACCGACGACTCAAGCTCGCTCGCGCTGCCGTCACGGTGCTCGCGGGCGAAAGGAACATTCCCGTCGAGAACCTGCTCACGCCCGAGATGCTGCGCCGAGTCGCCTGGGCACCGCCGCAGCCCTTCGATCAGGAAGCGCTGCGTGCCGCGCTCGCGGAGCAGGGCGCCCGGCCGTGGCAACTCGATGAGACGGTCGAGACGATCTTCAACGCCTTTGTCGAAGCCGACCAACCCTCGGAGGACGCGGCCGACGCGGCTTCGTAGGAAGCATCAACGGATTAATTCCGCCCAGACTCGCCACCTAGGATCGAAACGAGTTGTGAAACCTAGGAGGCAACGTGGTCGACAGGCATGAAGTCGTTTTCGTGGACGGGGTCCGAACCCCGTTCGGACGAGCGGGCGAGAAGGGGATGTTCTGGGGCACCAGGGCAGACGACCTGGCCGTGAAGGCGATGATCGGCCTCCTCGAGCGCAACCCCTCAGTACCGAAGGATCGCATCGACGACGTCGCCATCGCGGCCACCACGCAACACGGTGATCAGGGCCTCACGCTCGGTCGCACCACGGCGCTCCTCGCCGGACTCCCCCGCTCGGTTCCCGGCTTCGCGATCGACCGCATGTGTGCCGGCGCGATGACCTCGGTCACCACGCTGTCGGGCGGCATCGCGTTTGGAGCGTATGACCTCGCGATCGCGGGTGGCGTCGAGCACATGGGACGGCATCCGATGGGCTTCGGCGCAGACCCGAACCCGCGGTTCCTCGCCGAGAAGCTCGTCGGTGAAGACGCACTCAACATGGGCTCCACCGCCGAGCGCATCCACGACCGCTTCCCCCACCTGACCAAGGAGCGCGCCGACCACTTCGCTATGCGCAGCCAGCAGAAGCTGGCGGCCGCATACGAGGCAGGCAAGATCCAGCCCGACCTCATTCCAGTCGCCGTGCGCAGCGAGAACGGATGGGGGCTCGCCACCCGCGACGAGGCGCCACGCCCCGAGACCACGATGGAGGGCCTCGCCGGGCTCAAGACTCCGTTCCGCCCGCACGGTCGGGTGACGGCCGGCAACTCCTCCGGTCTCAACGACGGAGCGACGGTCAGCCTGCTTGCGAGTGAGGCAGCAGCGCGCGAACTCGGCCTCAAGCCCAAGATGAAGCTCGTGAGCTTCGCGTTCGCGGGTGTCGAGCCCGAGATCATGGGTATCGGCCCGGTCCCCTCGACCGAGAAGGCGCTGGGGAAGGCCGGTCTCACCATCGACGACATCGGCCTGTTCGAACTGAACGAGGCCTTCGCGATCCAGGTGCTGTCGCTGCTCGACCACTTCGGTATCGACGATGACGACCCGCGGGTCAACCTGTGGGGCGGCGCTATCGCCGTGGGACACCCGCTCGCCTCCTCCGGCGTGCGACTCATGATCCAGCTCGCGGCGCAGTTCAGAGAGCACCCCGAGGTTCGCTACGGACTGACCGCCATGTGCGTGGGTCTCGGCCAGGGCGGTTCCGTCATCTGGGAGAACCCCTATTTCGATGGGAGCCGCAAGTAATGACGACGCAGACGCAGTTCGATGAACTCAAGGCCATGTCGACCGATGAGGTGGTCACCCACTCCTACGTGCGCGACGTCGTGCTCGGCAGCGGAAAGACACTCGCGCTTCTCACCCTCGACAACGGTCGCGATCACACGCGCCCGAGCACCCTGGGCCCGATCACCATGCTCGAGCTCTCCGACGCCCTCGACGCCCAGAAGGAACGGGCGTCCAGGGGCGAGATCGCGGCGCTGGCCATCACTGGCAAGCCGTTCATCCTCGCCGCGGGCGCCGACCTCAGCAAGGTGGGCGACATCCCGAACAAGGCCATCGCCAAGCAGATGGCTCAGCTCGGGCACCAGACGCTCGGCAAGCTCTCTGACCTCGGTGTTCCGTCGTTCGTGTTCATCAACGGCCTCGCGCTCGGTGGTGGCCTCGAGATCGGGCTCAACGCCGATTACCGCACCGTCGACCGCAATGCGCCCGCGATAGCGCTGCCCGAGGTCTTCCTCGGCATCATTCCGGGTTGGGGCGGCGCGTACCTGCTGCCGAACCTCATCGGCATCGAGAACGCCCTCAAGGTCGTCATCGAGAACCCGCTGAAGAACAACCGGATGTTGAAGGCCGAGGACGCCTTCGAGCTCGGCATCGCAGACGCCATCTTCGACTCTGCGAACTTCCTCGAGGACTCGCTGCGCTGGGCCGATGGCGTCATCTCCGGTGATATCAAGGTCAAGCGGCCGAACGAGCCCGGCAAGATCGAGCGCGCTGTCAAGTGGGACGCCGCGATCGGCATCGCGCGGAAGATGCTCGAGAGCCGCATCGGCACGGTCGCGAAGTCCCCGTACGCCGCGCTCGACCTGCTCAAAGGCGCGAAGAACAACGACAAGAAGACGGCCTTCGCGGCCGAGGACGAGACACTCGCCTCACTCATCTCGGGCGACCAGTTTCGCGCGAGCATCTACGCGTTCAACCTCGTTCAGAAGCGCGCCAAGCGTCCCGCCGGTGCGCCGGACAAGGCGATCGCGAAGCCCGTCACCAAGGTCGGCGTCATCGGCGCCGGCCTCATGGCGAGCCAGTTCGCGTTGCTCTTCGTGCGCCGCCTCAGAGTACCGGTTGTGATCACTGACCTCGATCAGGCTCGAGTCGACAAGGGACTCGACTACATCCGAGGTGAGATCGACGCGCTGCTCGGCAAGGGCCGCATCTCCCCCGACGAGTCGAACCGCCTCAAGGCGCTCGTCTCCGGCACGACCGACAAGGCAGACTTCGCCGAGTGCGACTGGGTCATCGAGGCCGTGTTCGAAGAGCTCGGCGTGAAGCAGGACGTCTTCGCGGATGTTGAACAGTACATCTCCGACACGGCCGTGCTCGCCACGAACACCTCCTCGCTCTCGGTCGAGCAGATCGGCGCGAAGCTGAAGCACCCCGAGCGCGTCGTCGGCTTCCACTTCTTCAACCCGGTGGCCGTGATGCCACTGGTCGAGGTGGTGAAGACTCCGAATACCGACGACGAGACGCTCAGCACAGCGATGGTGACGGCCGCCAAGCTCCGCAAGAATGCCGTGATCACCGCCGACACTCCAGGATTCGTGGTGAACCGCATCCTCGCCAAGCTCCTCGGCGAAGCAATGCACGCTGTAGACACCGGAACGCCCTTCGAGGTCGTCGACGCCTCTATCAAGCCGTTCGGCCTGCCGATGACGCCGTTCGAGTTGCTCGAGCTCGTCGGACTCAAGGTCGGGGCACACGTGCTCGACACGCATCACGCCGCGTTCCCCGATCGCTTCTTCGAGAGCGCCAACCTGCACAGGCTGGCGGAACACGGGAAGATCTTCGAGCGCGACTCGAAGGGCAAGATCAAGGGCTATGACAAGAAGGCCGTGGCGATCGTCGCGGGTGGTACCTCGCCCATGACGGGCGAAGAACTCCTGCGCCGCATCGAAGACGGACTGGCCGACGAGGTGCATCGGATGCTCGAGACACCGGTCGTCGCAGCCCCGGAAGACATCGACCTGTGCCTGATCCTCGGAGCGGGCTATCCGTTCCAGATGGGCGGCGTCACCCCCTACCTCGATCGCGTCGGCGCGTCCGAGCGGGTGTTCGGCGACACGTTCCATCACCCGCCGATACGCGGCACCGAGTAGAGCCGAACGCTGGCCGCCCTCGGGCGGCCAGCGTTTCGACTATCGCTGCCGCTCTTCGGCGTCTTCGGGCAGCGGGCGCGCCACGGGCTGTTTGCTGCCGACAACCTGCGCGATGAGATCCCGGGCGATGTTCTGCGGCGTCAGGCCGACGCGCTCGAAGATCTGCGTGCGGCTGCCGTGGTCGAGGAAGGCGTCGGGCAGGCCGATCTCGGTGAGTGCGGTATCGACCTCCGCGGCTCTCAGGTCCTGGCGGATGCGCGTACCGATTCCCCCGACGCGTACGCCGTCTTCGATCACCGCGACAAGGCGGTGCTCCGCGGCGAGGTCGATGACGCCGTGCGGCACGGGGACCACCCAGCGTGGGTCGACGACCGTCGCCCCGATTCCCTGCGCGGCGAGTCGTTCGGCAACCTGCAGGGCGAGCTCGGCCATGGAGCCCACCGCGACGATGAGGACGTCCCTGTGCGGTGCCTCGACCAGAACGTCGACACCGTCGGCGGTGCGGCGAACAGCCTCGAGTTCGCGACCGACGTAGCCCTTGGAGAACCTGACCACCGTCGGTGCATCGTCGACGGCGACCGCCTCGCGCAGTTCCTCGCGGAGCCTCGGTGCGTCCCGTGGGGCGCTCAGTCGGATATTCGGAACGACCTGCAGGATGGCGAGATCCCACATACCGTGGTGGCTCGGCCCATCCGGACCGGTGACACCGGCGCGATCGAGCACGAAGGTCACTCCTGCCCGGTGCAGCGCGACATCCATGAGCACCTGGTCGAAGGCGCGGTTGATGAAGGTCGCGTACAGAGCGACCACGGGATGCAGACCCCCGAACGCCAGCCCTGCAGCCGAAGCGACGGCGTGCTGTTCGGCGATCCCGACATCAAAGACGCGCCGCGGATACTTCGCGGCGAGTCTGTGCAGCCCGACCGGCATGAGCATCGCGGCCGTCAGCCCGACGATTCGCGGATTCTCATCCGCGAGCGCGACGATCTCGTCGGCAAAGACAGAGGTCCACGATGCGCGGTCCGAGACCTCTATGGACTCTCCCGTATCTGGATCGATCTGGCCGACCGCGTGGAATCGATCGCTCGCGTCGAGGAGCGCGGGCTGGTACCCGCGGCCCTTTTGCGTGATGACATGCACGATGGCCGGTGCGCCGTAGTTCTTCGCCTGGCGCAGCGCCTCCTCGAGCGCCCGGATGTCGTGTCCGTGGACAGGACCGATGTACTTGATGTCGAGGTTCGAGTACAGCGCCTCGTTGTTGCTGAAGCGACTGAGGAATCCGTGCAGGCCGCCGCGCACACCCCGGTAGAGAGCGCGAGCCGGCGCGCCCAGCCGACCGAAGAGTCGCTCGCTTCGACGGTGCAGGTTGCGGTAGCCGCGTTTCGTGCGCACACCGTTGAGGAAGCGTGCCATCCCGCCGATCGTGGGAGCGTAGGAGCGCCCGTTGTCGTTGACGACGATCACCAGGTTGCGATTGTTGTCATCGCTGATGTTGTTGAGGGCCTCCCAGGTCATACCACCGGTGAGCGCGCCGTCTCCCACGACCGCGACGACGCAGCGCTCCTGCTGCCCGGAGAGGGTGAAGGCCCGGGAGATGCCATCGGCCCAACTCAGCGAACTCGACGCGTGAGAGCTCTCCACCACGTCGTGCTCGGACTCCGCGCGCTGTGGGTAACCCGCGAGGCCACCCTGCTGCCGAAGGCCGCTGAAATCCTGTCTGCCCGTGAGGAGCTTGTGCACGTAACTCTGGTGCCCGGTGTCGAAGACGATCGGGTCGCGCGGGGAGTCGAAGACGCGGTGCAGAGCGACCGTCAGCTCGACAACGCCGAGGTTCGGTCCCAGATGACCGCCTGTCTTCGAGACGTTGGCGATCAGGAACTCTCGGATCTCCGCGGCGAGTTGCACCAGCTCATCTTGCGAGAGCGAATCAAGGTCACGCGGACCGTGCACGGATTCGAGCAAAGTCATACCTGACAGAGTATGCGACGTATGCCGTCCGTCGGCTGAGACTCTGCGATCTCAGCCGACGGACGGTACCACTCAGACCAGCGAGCGAAGAACGTACTGCAGGATGCCGCCGTTACGGTAGTAGTCGGCTTCACCGGGAGTGTCGATGCGCACCACCGCGTCGAACTCGACGGGCGCCTTGCCCGCGGGCGAATGCTCGCTCGGTTCCGCGACGACGTGCACCGTCTTGGGTGTGCGGCCCTCGTTGAGCTCCGTGAGGCCGGTCACGCTGATGACCTCCGTGCCGTCGAGGCCCAGAGTCTCCCAGGTCTCTCCGGCCGGGAACTGCAGCGGAACCACGCCCATGCCGATGAGGTTGGAGCGGTGGATGCGCTCGAAGCTCTCCGTGATGACGGCCTTCACGCCGAGCAGCGCGGTTCCCTTCGCGGCCCAGTCACGCGACGAGCCCGAGCCGTATTCCTTGCCTGCGAGCACGACGAGCGGGATGTCTGCCGCCTGGTAGTTCTCCGAGGCGTCGTAGATGAACGACTGGGGCGCATCCGGCTTGGTGAAGTCGCGGGTATATCCGCCCTCGACACCACTGCCCCCGTTGGCGTCTGCGAGCAGCAGGTTCCTGAGTCGGATGTTCGCGAAGGTTCCGCGAATCATGACCTCGTGGTTACCGCGGCGCGAGCCATAGGAATTGAAGTCCTTGCGCTCGATACCGTGCTCGGTCAGGTACTGGCCCGCCGGGCTGTCGGACTTGATGCTTCCCGCGGGGCTGATGTGGTCGGTAGTGACCGAGTCGCCGAGCTTGGCGAGCACGCGAGCACCCGTGATATCGGCGACCGGGGTGAGCTCCATGGTCATGCCGTCGAAGTACGGGGGCTTGCGAACGTAGGTCGATGCCTCGTTCCACTCGAACACGTCGCCGGCCGGGGTCGGGAGCGAGCGCCAGCGCTCGTCGCCGTCGAAGACTCCGGCGTACTGCTTCGTGAACATGCCACTGTCGATCGAGGCGTCGATCGTCTTCTGTACCTCGGCGGAGTCTGGCCAGATGTCGCGCAGGTACACCTCTTCGCCGTCGAGACCGGTTCCGAGGGAATCCGTCTCGAAGTCGAAGTCCATCGATCCGGCCAGCGCGTAGGCGATGACGAGCGGTGGGCTCGCGAGGTAGTTCATCTTGACGTCGGGGTTGATCCGACCCTCGAAGTTGCGGTTACCGGAGAGCACAGCGGTCACCGCGAGGTCGTTCTCGTTGACCGCCGCGGAGATCTCGTCCTCGAGGGGACCAGAGTTGCCGATGCAGGTCGTGCAGCCGTAGCCGACGAGGTAGAAACCGAGGTCCTCGAGGTAACCGTTGAGCCCGGCCTTCTCGTAGTAATCGGTGACGACCTTCGACCCGGGCGCCAGCGTGGTCTTCACCCACGGCTTCGACTTGAGGCCCTTCTTGCTCGCATTGCGGGCGAGAAGACCCGCGGCGAGCATGACCGACGGATTCGACGTGTTCGTGCACGAGGTGATCGCCGCGATGGCCACGGCCCCGTGGTCGATGACGAACTCGCGGCCGTCGGGCATCGTGACGTCGGCGGGATTGGAATGATTCGAAGGCTTCTGGCTAGCAAACTTCGCGCTGCTTGCGGCGTGAGAGAACTCGTGCGCGGTCTCCTCGTCCTGCGGGGTGAGGCCGATCGGGTCGGACGCCGGGAAGGTGCCCTCGACGGCGGCGTCGACCTTGGAGAGATCCGGCTTCGCGTAGGTCTCGAGGTCGCGCTCGAACTGGCTCTTCGCCTCGGTGAGCTCGACGCGATCCTGCGGGCGCTTCGGGCCGGCGATGGAAGGAACCACGGTCGCAAGGTCGAGCTCCAGGTACTCGCTGAAGATCGGCTCCGCCTCGGCGTCGTGCCAGAGTCCCTGCAGCTTGGAGTACGCCTCGACGAGCGCGATCTGCTCCTCGCTTCGGCCGGTGAGGCGCAGGTAGTCGAGGGTGACGTCGTCGATCGGGAAGATCGCGGCGGTCGAGCCGAACTCGGGGCTCATGTTGCCGATCGTCGCGCGGTTCGCGAGTGGCACCTGAGCCACGCCCGCGCCGTAGAACTCGACGAACTTGCCGACGACGCCGTGCCTGCGCAGCATCTGCGTGATCGTGAGCACGACATCCGTGGCGGTGACGCCGGTCGGGATCGACCCGTTCAGCTTGAAGCCGACGACCTTGGGGATGAGCATGGACACCGGCTGGCCCAGCATCGCGGCCTCGGCCTCGATGCCGCCGACGCCCCAGCCGAGAACACCGAGCCCATTGACCATGGTCGTGTGCGAATCGGTGCCGACGAGGGTGTCGGGATAGGCCTGCAACACTCCGTCGACGGTGCGGGTCATCGACACCCTAGCCAAGTACTCGATATTGACCTGGTGCACGATTCCGGTGCCCGGCGGAACCACCTTGAAGTCATCGAACGCCGTCTGGCCCCAGCGCAGGAACTGGTAACGCTCGCCGTTGCGCTCATACTCGATCTCGACGTTGCGCTCGAAGGCGTTCTCGGTGCCGAAGAGGTCGGCGATCACGGAGTGGTCGATGACCATCTCTGCCGGGGCGAGCGGGTTGATCTTCTTCGGATCGCCGCCGAGCTCGGCGACCGCCTCGCGCATCGTGGCGAGGTCGACGATGCAGGGGACGCCGGTGAAGTCCTGCATGATGACGCGCGCCGGGGTGAACTGGATCTCGGTGTCTGGCTCCGCATCCGGGATCCAGGAACCCAGCGCGTTGATCTGGCTCGCGGTGACGTTCTTGCCGTCTTCGGTGCGCAGCTGGTTCTCGAGCAGCACCTTGAGGCTGAACGGCAGCTTCTCGTGGCCGGGAACCTTATCGATCCGGTAGACCTCGTAGTCGGTCGCACCGACTTTCAGGGTGTCCTTGGAATCGAAGCTGTTCACGTGCGACATTGCGCTGTCTCCTCAAAAGTATCTTGACGTCGAGATAAAATATAGCATCGGATGCTGGGCACTACCGCGGTGCCGCGCCGGCCTGAGCCCGCGCGTAGACGGCCCGCACCAGCAACCAGGTGACCCAGAGCACCGCGGCGTAGAGCGGCACCCCGAGCAGGAGCTTGGTGCCCGCGAGCCATTCCGCTTCGCGCGCGAAGTAGAGCGGAACCTCCACGATCAGCCGCAGACCGAAGAGTCCCACCCACAACCAGGTCGCGATGGTGAGGACGCGGCGCTTGGCACGATCCGTGCGCCACTCAACGCCCTCGTTAGTGAGCACGCCGACAATGAGACCGATGAGCGGCCAGCGCGCAATCAGGCTCGCCAGGAGCACCACGACGGAGACGCAGTTGATGATGATTCCGGGCAGGAAGTTGTCTTCCGCCTTGCCCGTGATCAGCGCGAGTGCCGCGGAGATCGCGATGCCGAACACTCCGGCGAAGGCCTGTGAAGCTCCGCTTCGAGTGACGAGGCGGGCGACGACGAAGACGACCGAGAGCGCGAGCGGAATCAGCACAGAGGGCAGCAGAGCGCGGGTGAGGCTGTAGATGACGAGGAAGCCGAGCCCGGGCAGGATCGATTCGATCAGTCCGCGGACACCACCGATGGCCGTGAGAAGCGCTCCGGCCGTCGGCACCTCGCCGGGCGCGACCTGGCCGATGCCCGTCTTCCGCACCGCCGCGCCGAAACTCTCCCTGAAGGTGGGGACGGCGGCCTCGGCTTCACCGGACTCGGTCTCGCCGGGCAGATCCGGCACGCTCACACCTCGGCTGTGGGCGGCGTGCCATCCGCCGTTGCGGCCGACTTGGGCATGTGCAGTGGGATGAGGTCGCGCGGGGGCATCGGAGTCGTGCCACGAACGACCACGACGCTGCGAAACAGGTCTTCGATCTTGGCCGCGGCATCCTCATTGACGGCGCCATCGCCGGCGATCACGCCGCGAAGGAACCATCTGGGACCGTCGACCCCGACGAACCTGGCGAGTCTCGTGGATCCAGGCTGACCCGGGGCTGTGGCGGGGATCTCGGCGAGCAGTTCCGGCCCGAAAGGCCCGTCCTTGAGAGTGGTCGTGCCGCCCTGTCTGGCGATCTGCTCGGCGATCTGCCCGCGGATCTCGTGCCATAGGCCGCTCGACCGCGGCGCGGCAAAGGGCTGCACCTGCAGCGAGGAGCCCGCGTAGTCGAGCCCGACGGCGACGACTCGCTGGCTGCCCTCTTCCACCTCGAGGCGCAACTGCAGACCCTCGCGCGGCAGAATCTTCACGCCGCCGAGGTCGACATAGGGACGCACGGCGTTGGCCTCCGCCTCGTCGAGCGGTCCCGCGGTGGCGCGGTCCTCCGGCGCGGACTTCGACTGTTCCGGCGCGGTTCCGTCGGCGTTCGGTGTTGTGGAAATGTTGTCGCTCACGAGCGATCTCCTAGCTTTGCGTCCCGATATCCCGTAGAACCGAAGCCGGCTTCGCCGCGATGGCTGCCGGGGAGGGTCTCTACGGGCACGAATCTCGCCCTGCTCACGGGCATGACGATGAGTTGGGCGATTCGATCTCCGACTGCCACAGAATACGGCACTGAACTGTCCGTGTTCAGAAGGGTGACCCGTATCTCGCCGCGGTAGCCGGCATCCACCGTGCCAGGGCTGTTGACGATCGTGATCCCGTGCGACGCAGCGAGACCGCTGCGCGGTACCACGAATGCGACGTAACCGTCGGGAAGCGCAATGGCGGTGCCCGTGCCGACCGTCGCACGCTGGCCCGGCCCAAGTTCGATCGCGTCCGTCGCCCTCAGGTCGGCTCCGGCGTCACCGGGGTGCGAATAGCGGGGCACGTCGTCCCCGAGATGGAGTACTTCTACGCTTTCGGCCACCTGACGAGGCTAGTGCAGAACGATCGGTCGCCCGAAAAGCCGTGCGCGTCGTCCGGGCCACCGAATATCTGGTGCAATGGGGGCATGACCATTTACCGCGAACGGCTCTGGGCCGCACCCTGGGTCTTCCTCGCCACCGCGCTCGTGATTCCGGCGGCGCTCCTCGTGTTCCTGCCGATCAATGCCGTCGTCGGTATCGTCACGGCGATCGTGCTCTACGCGGTCTGCGTGGTGCTGCTCATCGTCGCGTCACCGGTGGTTGCCGTGACCGGCGATCAGCTGCTCGCCGGTGGGGCGCGACTGCCTCTCCAGCACGTCGGCGACACCGCGTCGTACCGGCGCGACGCAGCGACACTCGAGCGCGGCCAGAGGCTCGATGCCCGCGCGTGGTTGCTGCTGCGCGGTTGGATCGATCCGGTGCTGAAAGTCGAACTCGACGATCCAGAGGATCCGACGCCCTACTGGCTCATCTCCACGAGACAGCCCGAGCGCCTGGCCGAAGCCATTGCGGACGCCCGCGCGACCGCCAAGCTCTAGGCTGCGCACTCCTGGCAGATCGCGCCGAGCTTCTCCTCGTGATCGATCTGCGAACGATGCTTCACAAGGAAGCAGCTGATACAGGTGAACTCGTCGGCCTGCGGAGGCAGGACGACGACATCCAGTTCGAGGTCCGAGAGATCGGCGCCGGGAAGCTCAAACCCACCGGGGTTGTCAGCGTCGTCGACATCAACAACACCAGACATCTTGTCTGGAACGCGTTCCTTCAGAGCCTCGATCGAATCAGAGTCGTCGTCGGTCTTACGGGGTGCGTCGTAGTCGGTTGCCATGCCCATCCACTTCTTATATTGGGTCAATAAATCTCAATCGGCGGGCATAGTTTGCATCATCTGATAGCGAATAGCAAACCACTTGCCGATCTCGCTTAAGTAGTCGCCGTATCAACTTGCGGCACGCCCGGGTTATTCCCGCCATTCGGCCCTTCGTCGTGACACTCTTGATGAGATTTATGACGGCCGGAGAGGCGATTCAGCATGCAGGACTTGAGAGTCATCGGAGTGGAGAACGGCGCACTCCTCGTGGCGTCCGACGACGGCACCCGATACCGTATCGCAATCGACGAGGTGCTGCAGTCGAAACTGCGTAAATCGATCCCGGATCCCGGTGCCGGTCGTAAGCTCGCACCCAAGGAGATCCAGGCTCACATCCGATCCGGGATGTCCGCGCAGGATGTCGCGTCGATCACCGGTGTGCCGCTCGAATACATCCAGAAGTTCGAGGGACCGGTCCTGGCCGAACGGGAGTTCGTCGTCGAGTCGGCTCTCGGAGTGCCCGTCCACACCGCTCTCGAGTCCGATCCGATGAGCCAGGGAACGACGTTCGGCGCGGCGATCCGCGAACGGCTCTACGACCTCGGCGCGATCAATGAGCGCTGGGCGAGTTGGAAAGAGATCGGCGGCGGGTGGATCGTCAAGCTCGCGTTCACCGCGGACCAGATAGACCACGATGCGCGCTGGCGCTACGACCCGAAGAAGGCCGCGCTCGCCCCGCTCAACAACGAGGCGATCACGCTCTCGCAGCAGGGCGAGCTGAGCGGAGCGCTCATTCCCCGGCTGCGCGCCGTGGGCGGCGAAGAACGAGTGCCGGATTCGACGCGCTTCGACAGCGGCGCGTTCTCACAGGACGAACTGACCGAGCAGGCCGGCGGCCCACGGGGTGAGATCACACCGTTCTCTCGCGCGGAGACATCATCGCCTGCTGTGTCGGCCGCGGCCATAAACCGGGAGCCAGCGGACGAAGCGGCCCGGTCGAACGAGACGGCCGACCTGCTCGAAGCACTGAGGCGCAGACGAGGCGAGCGCGAGACCGCGAATTTCGACGATGACCAGGCGACGAGCGTTCATCCCTCGGCCGGCGGCATCCGACTGATCGATGTTCCGCTCGAGGGCTACACCGATTCCGAACCGTCGGATGAGGACGATGACGATGTTCCCGGTCACACGGCACCCCAACCGGCGATGCTGCAGTCGCGGTCCCGCAAGGGCCGTGCCGCAATGCCCAGCTGGGACGATATCGTCTTCGGTGCTCGGCCAGACGACGAGGCCTGAACCCGCCTCAACCGAGCTTCGCTCTCGTTACTGCCTCCAGGCGCCCAGTCGCAACAACGGAACCTCGGTTTCATCCTGCGACCACGAGCCGTGCTGACCGACCATCGATCGACCGGTGTGCGACTTGACGCGTGAGTCGTAGTAGGCGATCCGCTTTCTCGCCGCGACCAGTATGTCGCCGATGCGCGGCGCCACCTCGGGATCCACGGTGGGCCCGAACCATCCCGAGCTGATCGCTTCCTCGCGGTCGACAACCCAGGCCCGCGAGGCCTCCGAGGCCCGCCATCGCTCGAGGACGGTGGCGCGATGCGAGGCGGTGGCATCGGGCTCGAAGTGCAGTTGCAGGCAGCGCGGCTCGCCCGCGACGAAGCGCACGCCGTCGATCAGCCCCGGGTCGGTGTCGAAGAGCACGTGGGCGTTCGCAGGCACGTCAAGCACGCCGTGGTCGGCGGTCACCAGCAGTCCCTCATCACGCCGAAGCGACCGCGCAAACGTGGCGATCGCTCCGTCGATGAGCTCGAGCTCCTCTGTCCACTTCGAGGACTCCCCACCGTGAGAGTGCGCGATCTTGTCGAGTTCCGGGGCGTAGACGTAGACGATGCAGCGGTCGCTGTCATCGAGGATGCTCCTCGCCTCCGCCAGCCGCTCGGCCAGGGACCGCGCACCGTGGAACTCGGCGCCCCGAAGCACAGCGGCCGTGAATCCCGAGTCGCGGTAATGCTCCGCCGCGATCACGGCACTTCGGATTCCGAGATCGCCGGAGCGCTCGAAGACCGTTCGCGAGCGCTGCCAGCTAGCGGGATCGAGGCGATCGTCCCATCCGCTCAACTGATTGACCACGCGGTCATGCGCCGGGTCGAGGACCGTATACCCCACGAGGCCGTGGACTCCCGGATGCTCGCCCGTTGTGATGGTAGCCAGTGACGCAGCGGTCGTCGTGGGGAATCCAGCGCCGGCGGTCGCGCGAGGTCCGAGCAGCGGCGCGAGGGTCCGCGCATGGCCGGCGCGAGCACGCAGCACTGCGGCACCGAGTCCATCGACCACGAGAACGACCGCCTTCGTCACCGGAGCGAGCGAGAGCGCGTTGGCTGCGGCGGTGACGGCACCGAGGCAACTTGGCAGAACGTCGGCAAGGCTAAACCGGTGTGATTTGGTGGCCGGTAGCATGGTCGCAATCCTATGACTACTCCCCAGCACCCCGCCCTTCCCGAACCGCTCGAGGACGCCGCAGGCGAACGCATCGACACGGTCGATGTCTCCTCGGAGATGGAAGACTCCTACCTCGAATACGCCTACTCGGTGATCTATTCGCGCGCCCTGCCAGACGCGCGCGACGGGCTCAAGCCCGTGCAGCGCCGCATCCTGTACATGATGACTGAAATGGGGCTGCGCCCCGATCGCGGCCACGTGAAGTCGGCCAGGGTCACCGGCGAGGTCATGGGCAAGCTGCACCCACACGGCGACTCTTCGATCTATGACGCGATGGTGCGGCTCACCCAGGCGTTCATCATGCGCGTGCCACTCATCGACGGGCACGGCAACTTCGGCTCGCTCGACGACGGTGCGGCGGCCGCCCGCTATACCGAGGCACGGCTGGCCCCGGCCGCGATGGCCCTCACCGAGAACCTCGACGAGGATGTCGTCGACTTCGTACCGAACTACGACAACCAACTCACCCAGCCTGACGTATTACCCGCGGCATTCCCCAACCTCCTGGTCAACGGCGCAAGCGGCATCGCCGTCGGTATGGCGACGAACATGCCGCCGCACAACCTCATCGAGGTCATCGGTGCAGCGCGCCACCTGATCGAGCATCCGAATGCCTCGCTCGACGACCTCATGGCCTACGTCCCGGGACCGGACCTGCCCACGGGTGGAACCATCAGCGGGCTGGCCGGCATCCGCGATGCCTATGAGTCGGGCCGCGGTGCCTTCCGCACTCGAGCGCGCGTCTCGATCGAACCGATCACCGCGCGCAAGACCGGCCTCGTGTTCACCGAGCTACCCTTCATGGTCGGGACCGAGAAGGTCATCGAGAAGATCAAGGATGGCGTCGGCTCCAAGAAGCTCAATGGCATCACGGATGTCACGGATCTCACCGACCGCAAACACGGCGTGCGCCTGGTCGTGGGCATCAAGACCGGTTTCAGCGCCGAGGCCGTGCTCGAGCAGCTCTACCGCTACACACCGCTGGAAGAGTCTTTCAACATAAACAATGTCGCCCTCGTCGACGGCAGGCCGAAGACCCTGGGCCTTCGCGATTTGCTCCAGGTCTACGTCGACCACCGGATCTCGGTGGTCACCCGTCGCAGCAGATACCGCCTCGCGCGCAGGCAGGAGCGGCTGCACCTCGTTGAGGGCCTGCTCATCGCGATTCTCGACATCGACGAGGTCATCCAGGTCATCCGCAGCAGCGACGATTCAGAGCAGGCGCGCACGCGACTGCGCGAGGTCTTCGACCTCAGCGAACTGCAGGCGGAATACATCCTGGAGCTGCGACTGCGCCGGCTCACCAAATTCAGCCGTATCGAACTCGAGACCGAGCGCGACGAGTTGCGCGCGGAGATCGCGAAGCTCGAAGCACTCCTCGCGGAACCCGCGAGGCTGCGTCGTCTCGTGTCAGACGAGCTCGAGGAGGTCGCCGAACGATTCGGCACCCCGCGCCGCACACTGCTCACGGAGGCGCGGGCGTCGATCGCGACCGCATCTTCGTCATCGAGTAAGAAGGCCGCTCCCGTGCTCGAGATCGCGGACACGCCGTGCCGCGTGTACCTGTCGACGACGGGGCGCGCCATCCGCGTCGAGATAGCCGAGGATGACACCCCCACGGTGGCGAGGCGCCGCAGCAAGCACGATGCCATCCGCTCGAGCATCGACACGACCAGTCGCACCGAGATCGGCGCCGTCACCAATCGTGGTCGCCTGATCAGGTTCACCGCCGTGGATCTGCCCGCCGTGCCGAGCAACTCGATCCAGCTCGCCGCGGGCGCGCGCATTTCGGACTACCTGGCCATTGCAGACAAGAAGGAGCGCGTGCTCGGCTTCGTCTCGCTAGATTCAGAGCTGCCGATCGCACTCGGCACGGCACAGGGAGTGGTCAAGCGCGTCTCCCCCGGCTTCCCCTCGAAGCCCGAGTTCGACATCATCTCGCTCAAGCCCGGCGACGAAGTCGTGGGTGTGACCCAGGGTGGCGACGACGACGAGCTCGTCTTCGTGACCTCGGATGCGCAATTGCTCAGGTTCGGTGCGTCTTCGGTGCGACCCCAGGGCGCCGCGGCCGGCGGAATGGCGGGAATCAAGCTCGGAACCACGGCATCCGTCATCTTCTTCGCTGCGGTCACGCCGGATCCCGAGACGGTCGTCGCGACGGTGTCGTCGTCCAGCGCGACGATCGCGGGTACCGATCCTGGCCGTGCGAAGGTCTCCAACCTGACGGAGTTCCCGCCCAAGGGTCGGGCAACCGGCGGAGTGCGCGCCCACGCGTTCCTGAAGGGTGAGGACGTGCTCACGCTCGCCTGGGTCGGCCCTGCGCCAGCCACCGCGGTGGGCGGCGACGGATCGACGAGGCAGCTGCCCGATACCGGCGCGAAACGCGATGCCTCTGGCGCGCCGGTCGAATCCGTGATCGGATCGATCGGCCGTTCCGTCTAGATCACGCGCCTAGACCTCGATCCGGCTAGTCCTCGATCCGGCTAGTCCTCGATGCGGCTCGTCGCCGATCCATCTAGACGTCGATTCGTTCGCGGCTGAGGCCGTCGGAACCCGCGACAATGAACTCCTTGCGCGGACCGACGTCGTTTCCCATGAGGAGCTCGAAGACCCTGTCGGCGCGCGCGGCGTCGTTGATCTGCACGCGTCTCAGGGTGCGGTGCCGTCGATCCATCGTCGTGGTCGCGAGCTGGTCGGCATCCATCTCACCGAGTCCCTTGTAGCGCTGGATAGGGTCCTGATAGCGCCGATTCGATCGCTTCAACCCCGCGAGCACCGCGGTGAGTTCGGCCTCGGAGTAGGTATAGATGGTCTCGTTCGGCTTGGTACCCGGGTTCATCACGATCACCCGGTGCAGTGGCGGCACGGCGGCGTAGATGCGGCCGTCCGCGATCATGTCGGGCATGTAGCGGAAGAACAGCGTGAGCAGCAGCGTACGGATATGCGCACCGTCGACATCCGCATCACTCATGATGATGACCTTGCCGTAGCGCGCCACGGACAGGTCGAAGCTGCGGCCCGAACCGGCCCCGATCACCTGGATGATCGACGCGCACTCTGCGTTCGAGAGCATGTCGGAGACGGAGGCCTTCTGAACGTTGAGGATCTTGCCACGAATGGGAAGCAATGCCTGGTACTCACTGTCGCGAGCGAGTTTCGCCGTGCCGAGCGCGGAGTCACCCTCGACGATGAACAGCTCACTGTTGGCGACATCGTTGCTTCGGCAGTCGACGAGCTTCGCGGGAAGAGAAGAGTTCTCGAGCGCGTTCTTGCGGCGCTGGGTCTCTTTGTGGGCACGAGCCGAGACCCGCGACTTCATCTCGGCGACGATCTTGTCGAGCACGAGTGACGCCTGCGTCTTGTCGTCACGTTTGCTCGAAGAGAAGCGCTCGCCCATGCTCTTGGCGACGACGTTCGCGACGATATTGCGCACGGCGGGCGTGCCCAGGATCTCCTTGGTCTGGCCCTCGAACTGCGGTTCCGGAAGCCGCACGGTGAGCACCGCGGTGAGCCCGGCGAGGATGTCGTCCTTCTCCAGCTTGTCGCTGCCCGCCTTGAGCCGGCGCGCGTTCTGCTCCACCTGCGCGCGCAGGAACTTGACCATTCCCTGTTCGAAGCCGGTCTGGTGAGTGCCACCCTTAGGGGTTGCGATGATGTTGACATAGCTGCGGAAGACCGTGTCGTACCCGGTACCCCAGCGCAGCGCGATCTCGACCTGGCACTCGCGGCTGAGCTCGGTGGGCACCATCGCGCCGGAGTCCGAGAGCACGGGAACCGTCTCCGTGAAGGTGCCGGACCCGCTCATCTGCCAGGTGCTGGTGAGCGCGGTGTCGGGCGCAAGGAAGTCGACATATTCGGAGATACCGCCGTCGAAACGGAAGGTCTCGTGCGTGGGCTCTTCCGGCCGATTGTCGGCGATATCGATCGCGAGTCCGCGCACGAGGAATGCCGTCTGGCGAACGCGTGCCGTCAGCTCATCCGTCTGGAAGGTGGCACCACGCGTGAAGATCTGCGGGTCGGCCCAGTAGCGCACCCTGGTGCCGGTGGCGCCCTTGGCGACCTTGCCGACCACACGAAGTTCGCTACGCTTCTCGAACGGCGTGAACGGCGCATCCGGTCGTGGCTCCCCCTCGTCTGCGAAGATTCCGGGCTCGCCACGGTGGAACGACATCGCCCAGGTCTTTCCGTCGCGGTCGACCTCGACATCCAGGCGCTCCGAGAGCGCGTTGACGACCGACGCGCCCACACCGTGCAGTCCGCCGGAAGCCGCGTAAGAACCGCTGCCGAACTTGCCGCCGGCGTGCAGCTTGGTGAAGACGACTTCGACGCCGGAGAGCCCGGTCTTGGGTTCGATATCGACGGGGATGCCTCGCGCTCGGTCGCGCACCTCCACGCTGCTATCGGCGTGCAGCACGACGCTGATCTCGCTGCCGTAACCGCCGAGTGCCTCGTCGACCGAGTTGTCGATGATCTCCCACAGGCAGTGCATGAGGCCGCGCGAGTCGGTCGATCCGATATACATACCAGGGCGCTTGCGTACGGCTTCCAGGCCTTCGAGTACCGAGAGATGTCTGGCCGAATAGTCCGAGCTGGCCACTGCTGTCTCCATTCGTGTGCCCTCGTATCGTGGTGCGAAAGTGCTGTGACGAGGGCCGCGCTCCAGCCTAACGATGGCGCACGCGCGTCAGGCACTTCGACACTCCTGCGACGGAACCGTACGCGTTCAGCGAAATACGCGCCATTTGCCAGCACCGCGGGTCGCGGGCATGTTTGTATAGAGACATCGCGAAAGCACCACCACGAACCGTAGGGAGCAGCGGATGTCTCAGATCGCACCAGGAACGACAGCGGTCGATACCCGGCCGCACGAGTTGACGGCCGCCGATCGCTGCGACAGCTGCGGCGCACAGGCGTATATTCGAGTGTCCATCGGCAGCAGTGAACTGCTCTTCTGCGCCCACCACGGCAAGAAGTACCAGGAGAAGCTGTCCGCGCTCGCAACGGAGTGGCACGACGAATCCAGTCGCCTGCTCGAGAAGAACCAGGCCTAGAGCCACCGACGACCTTCGACCAGGGCCCGCCATCGCATGATGGCGGGCCCTGGTCTGTCTGGGGCTCCTCCTCAGGCCGAATAGCACCGCGGAATCGCAGCGACGAGCCGCGTCACGACCTCTTCGCCGATCGTGCCGGTGGCATCAGCCCACTGCTGCAGCGTCCATTCGCCGCGCGTGCCTGGACCGAACAACACGACCTCGGCACCGCCGTCGACAGAGCCTGCCAGGATCATTCGGTCGCGCTCGACTCTGGTGATGCCGACGAGCCTGCCAGCGACGGAGACCTGCACGTTCCCTGCTGCAAGGCTGGAGATACCGTCGCCGAAGCCTAGCGGCACGATGGTCGCGCCCCCCGCATCCGCAATGGTCGTACTCGACAGCGTCATGACAGGTTCGAGTCCCAGGGCGCTGGGGCTCACGCCATCTCCTGGCGAGATGCCGTAGCCGAAGGCGCCGAAGCGTACGAGATCGAAGCGGCTGTCGCTCCTGGCAAGGCCGGCGGCACTGGCCGCGAGGTGCCGCAGCGAGAACCGTGCACCGAGCGCCTCCGCCTCGCGAATGGCTGTCTCGAACCGCGAGATCGCCGCGCTGTCTTCCCGGAAGGATGCCTCGGCGATGTGCGTCCAGACTCCGAAGACCTCTGCGAGACCCTCGCTCTGCAACTCGAGGGCGCGACGCACCACAGCGGGCCAGTCCGCGGGGAGAGCGCCGTTGCGATGAAGCCCCGTGTCGATCTTCAGGTGCACGCGCACCGCTGTCGTCGCTCGCGCATCGGCAATCTGGTCCAGCTGGGCAAGCGTGGACACCCCCAGATCGATGCCCGCCTCAATGACCGGGCGGTAGTCCTCGTCTGGCGCGAGGTGCCAGGCAAAGATCCGTGCCTCGCGGCCGATTCCGGCCTCTCTCAACCGCACAGCGGTCCCCGTGTCGAGGGCACCGAGCCAGCCCACGCCAGCGCTCACGGCGGTTCTCGCAATCGGCACGAGGCCATGTCCGTAGGCATCCGCTTTCACGACCGCCATCACTTGGGATGGCCGCACGCTGTCAACGAGAAGCGCGAGGTTGCGCCGGTAGGCGGCGAGATCTATCGCGACTCGCGCGCGAGCTTCCGGTATGGGAGTCATCGGTGGCTCCTCGCCAGCCGACGACCGAAGACGGTGACGGCCTCGTCCGCGGTGATGCCGAGGGCCTGCGCCCAGGCGTCCGCCGATGGTTCGCCGCTGGCGCCGAGCAGTACGGCTTCTTCGCCTACGGCGGTTGTGTCCTCTCCCAGTTCGAGCACGGCAGCGTTCATTGCTACCCGGCCGACGATTCTGCGGTCCTGACCGCCGAGGAGCACGGTCGCCGCGTTTCCCGCCCGGCGATCAAGGCCATCTGCGTAGCCGATCGCGATCATCGCGAGGTTGGTGTCCCGCTCGGCGCGGTAGGTGTATCCGTAGGAGACGCCTTCACCAGCGTGGATGGTCTTGGTCGTGAGCACCACCGCGGTGACGCGCATGGCCGCCTCGAGACCGAGCCGTGCAGCGTCGGGTCCGATTCCGTAGAGCGTGACCCCGGCGTCGAACAGCGCGGGCACCGATGAGTCGCTCCGAAGGTAGACGTTCGGCAGATGAGTTGACCCTCCCACCGCGAACGAGACCAAGATGGGTGCGTCGATGCCGGCCTCGCGCAGCGCGATCGCATCCGCGGCATCGCTGACTCCGAGCCACTGCGCACCGCCCTCAATCGCAGCGAACGAGGTCTCGAGTGCACCGTGCCCGTGTCCGTCGGCGGAGACATCGGCAAGCAGCGGCATCGCGCCGGCCTCAGCGAGAAGCGCACTCGAGTTGTGGCGAAGCACGGCCGTGTCGATGCGCGCCTCGCACATCCGGGGATCAGTCAGCGTCAGCACCTCGCAGTCGGTGGGCAGGAGCACGAGCCAGACGGCCCGGAGCTTTCGACGACTAGATGCGCGAAAACACGTGCTTCACGTTATCAACGATCACACCGCGCGCACCCGCAGCAAGGCGGTCGAGTTCGGCATGCGCCGCGCCGGGCTCGTACGCGAAACCCTTGCGCTTCGCGACGGTGCGAATCAGTGAGTCGGTGAGCGCCGGGTTAAGCGGGAGAACTGGCCCGCCCACCTGAGTCCCGATGGAGTCTCCGGCCTTGACGCCTTCCGTCTTGCCGTCGCCGTTGCCGTTTCCGGTCACGAGCGCACCGAACGCCTCCGCACCTGGCGCCAGCCGCCAGACCGAGGCGTTATCTTCGAAACCCGCGATCTGGCCCACCGTCGACTCGACCAGCACATAGCCGACGTTGCGCGTATCCGTGCGCACCGCGGTGAAGGGAAGGATGCCGATCCCGGCAATGAGGGAGCCATCGATGAGGGTGATCCCCTCACCGAGCAGTTCCGCGCCCGCTCCATAGGCGAAGAACGGAATGCCATCAACAGCAAACGAGCGCAGCCGCTCGGCGTGCGCCTGGAAGTCGTCGTAGATGTTGCGGATCGCGGAGACGGGCCCGTTTCCCACGAGCACCAGGTCTGGCGCGTCCGGCAGGACGTCCCCCGCACCGTGCCGCGAGACCGAGACTTCGATGCCGGCACGTTCGAGGCGCGCGGTGAGCGCCATGACGTTGCCGCGATCGCCCGCCACCCCGAGTTCGTCGGGATATAGCTGCACCAGGTTCACCGTCGTCATCGCTGGTTCTCCAGTTCGAGGAAGCCGATCTGTTTGCGCGCGAGCATCATGATCTCGTAGTTCACGATCCAGGTCTTCATGCCACGCGACGGTCGCGGGAGCGCCCGCATCAGGTCGATCGCCTTGCGCAGATCCGGTTCAACCGCGCCGACCCGCATGCCCTCGTGTTCCAGCCGCGTTGCGAGTTGCCACGCCTTTGCGCCCGTGATGACATCAACGTGGTCGATCGCCGAGAAGTCGATGTCGTAGATCCATGAAATGTCTGGGGTTCCCTCGTCGATCGCGAGCAGAACCTGCTCGGGCGGCTCGGGAATCGCGTCGAGGTTGAGTTGCAGACTCGCCGCGTTCTTGAACATCACGAATTCGACCTTCTCGTTGCCGAAGTCGAGGAGTTCGCCTCGGCCGTAGGCCGGCTTCATCGCGGCGAACGCGTCGACCGCTGCGGAAGGCGAGAACTGGTCTCCCAGGATGATTGCTGCGGTGGCCATCGCGGCGGCGGCATCGATACCGTAGTGCAGCCCCTTCGCGGGGAGCACGACGTCGATCACCTCGCCGGCGACGAGGACCTTCGCGCCGGTGCGGTCAGTATCGATCAGCTCGGCAAGGGCCTCGTGATGAACCTCGGCGGCGTTCTTGTCCCGATAGTCTGCCGCGTTGAAGAGCCCGTGCGGCGACTTCGCAATGAGCTCGTCCGTCGCGCCGAAGTAGGTGATGTCGGGGTTCTGCGCGGCATCACCCTCGGCGTATCGGCCGGCCACCTTGCTGAGGTACGGATCTTCGCGATTGGTGACGATGTGCAACTTAGCCCGCTGCGCGGTGTCGAGCATCATGTCTGCAACGCGCTCGGTCTCGTAGAAGCGGTACAACTGGTCCACCTGTGTGTTCAGTACCAATACCGTCGACGGCGGCACCGTGTCGGCAAACTCCAGCGCGAAGGCCTCATCCACCTCGAGAACGCCGATATCGGCATCGAGCTTTCCGAGCAGCGACGATTCGGCGAGGATCGATGACGCGATCCCCTGCGGCAGGTTTGCCCCGGACGGATTCGTGAACACCTTGAGCCCGTGAGCACGAAGCACTCCCGTGAGCATGTGCGTCGTGGTCGACTTGCCGTTCGAGCCCAGCACGTACACGATGCCGTGCCGGAACTGAGCGGTCACATCTTCGAGAAAGCGTGGTGCCAATCTCGTAGTGACGTAGCCGGGAAACGCGGAGCCGCCGCCGCGCAGGCGCGCAAGACCGCGCACGAGCTTGCCGAGGGCAACCGGCAGCAGATACTTCAGGCCGACGGGCTTACTCAAGGTAATCGCGCAGGGACTGGGACCGCGAGGGGTGGCGAAGCTTCGCCATCGTCTTGGACTCAATCTGGCGGATGCGCTCTCGAGTGACCCCGAAGGTGTCGCCGATCTGGTCGAGCGTCTTCGGCATCCCATCGCCGAGACCGAAGCGCATGCGGATAACGCCGGCTTCCCGCTCGGAGAGCGAGTCGAGCAGCGATTCCAACTGCTTCTGCAGCATCGTGAAGCCGACCGCGTCGGCCGGCACGACCGCCTCGGTGTCTTCGATCAGGTCGCCGAACTCACTGTCGCCGTCTTCGCCGAGCGGCGTGTGCAGCGAGATCGGCTCGCGGCCATACTTCTGCACCTCGACGACCTTCTCGGGAGTCATGTCGAGCTCGCGGCTCAGCTCCTCCGGAGTGGGTTCGCGGCCGAGATCCTGCAGCATCTGGCGCTGCACCCGAGCGAGCTTGTTGATGACCTCGACCATGTGCACGGGGATGCGAATGGTGCGGGCCTGGTCTGCCATCGCGCGCGTGATCGCCTGGCGGATCCACCACGTCGCGTACGTCGAGAACTTGAAGCCCTTGGTGTAGTCGAACTTCTCGACGGCACGGATGAGCCCCAGGTTTCCCTCCTGGATCAGGTCGAGGAACTGCATCCCGCGACCGGTGTAGCGCTTGGCCAGCGAGACGACGAGCCGGAGGTTCGCGCCCAGCAGGTGACTCTTGGCGCGCTGACCGTCCTTGGCGACCCAGCGCAGTTCGCGCTCCGCCTCCTTGGAAAGGTTGGTCGTGGTGGCCAACTTGTCTTCCGCGAAGAGTCCGGCCTCGATGCGCATCGCGAGCTCGACCTCTTCGGCCGCGTTCAGGAGCGCGACCTTACCGATCTGCTTCAGATAGTCCTTGACGGGGTCGGCGGTCGCGCCCGTGATCGCCGAGGAATAGACGGGAACCTCGTCTTCGTCGTCGACGAGCGAAAGAACAAGTGCACCACTCGGGAGCACCTCATCCTTCTTTGCGCCCTTGCCATCTTCGGAGTCGTCAGCGTCATCCGTCGCAATCTCATCGGCGTCGTCTTTGACGCCGGCCGCGTCGGCGTCGTCTTCGATCGGCTCGACGACATCCTCGGCATCGTCATCGACCTCGTCGGCGTCATCCGCAACCTTCGAGGCGCGCTTGCTCGCCGCCTTCTTGACCGGTGTGTCAGCAGCGGGCTTCTCAGCGGCAGCGGACTTCTTCGCAGGGGCCTTCTTCGCCGGAGTTGCCTTCGCCGTAGTTGCCTTCGCCGCTGCGGACTTTGCCGCGGGGGCCTTGGCGGCTGTCGTCTTGGCGGCTGTCTTTGACTTGCCTGCAGGCGCGAGGTCTTCTTCGACCGCTGCGTCGTTCGGCGATGCGGTCGAAGCTTGTGCTTTCGCCGGTGCTGCCTTAGTTCGGGTAGCCATTGGGCACCTTTCGATTGTGAGCTCGCTGCCCGATCGGTCGTCGATGCCGTCCGGTTCGTGGGAACGAGCTCCGGAGTGGGCCATTTCGGGCAGCACTAAGACCCATGTCAAGTCCTGAGTCTTCGCACACCCGTGGTGGCGAGGAACCCAAAGAATCGAAAGGGTCTTGGGATCAATTATTGCATGCTTTCGCTGCGCCTCTTGCCAGTGGCCGATCACACTGCTATATGTTGCGACGCTTGCGTGCTCTGGAGAGTGCAACCCAGATCGGGGCCACTTCTATTCCCTCGTCTTCGTGCATGCGGCGCCTCGTGCGTCGCCGAGCGCGCACGAGAAAGAGGACGCCGACACCGATCACGAGGTACTGCACGGCGAACGCGACCCGGAACGAGTCCAGGGCGAAGATGTCGCTCGCTGCTCCGCCCGCCACCCGGAGGTGATTAGCCAGGTCGAGCACCACGCCGATCAGATACATCATCACGAAACTGGCCAGAAAGCCGCCGACGTTGACTACTCCGTTCGCCGAGCCGAGGCTGCGCAACGGATTGAAGCTGCGGGCGAAGTCGAAGCCGATGAGCGAGCCGGGGCCACCGACCCCCATGGCGACGATGAGCACAAGGATGAGCCAGAGCGGCGGCATGCCCGGCCAGGCGAGCACCACCGTCCATACGACGCCCATCGTCACAACGATGCCGAGAACGAGGTTGGAGCGCCTGAGCGGGAATCTCGCAGTGAGAACGCCGAGTATCGGCCCGCTCACCGCGCCCACCACGACGAACGACGCGAGCAGCGTCGACGCCAGCGCCGGCGTGTAGCCGAGCGCACCGACCATGAAGGGAAAGCCCCAGAGCAGGCTGAAAACGGTGCCGGATGACTGACTGACGAAGTGCGACCAGAACCCGAGCTGTGTCCCGGGTCGGCTGAGACTCTCGCGCAGCTGCCGCATAGCCCCGCGCCAGGTCGTCGCCGCCCCCGAGCGCGCCAGCGGGTCACCACCGTTCGACAGGAGTGCCACCACGAGCACGAAGGCGAGGGCCGACATCGCTGCGAGTCCGAGAAACGCGGGCGTCCAGCCGAAGTCGCGCAGCACAAAGGAGAAGGGGATCGCAGAGAGCACCTGGCCGAGCGCGCCGACATTGCCCGTCCACTGCGAGACCTGCGGCAGAATCTTGCCACTGAACCAGGAGGCGAGCAGTCGGATGACAGAAATGAAGGTCATCGCATCGCCCGCGCCGAGCAGCATCCGACCGCCAATCGCCGCCCCGATCGATGGAGCGAATGCGAGCGTGACCTGTCCGAGCAGCATGAGCAGCGCGCCGAGTGCGATGAGCCGCTTCGGGCCGACACGGTCCAGGATGACGCCGACCGGGATCTGTAGCGCCGCGTACACGATCAACTGGATGACGGTGAGACTCGACAGGACCGAGGCCGAGACATCGAAGCGGTGCGCCGCCTCGACGCCCGCGACACCGAGCGAGGTGCGCTGCAGCACCGCGGTGATGTAGGCGATCATTGCAACGGCCCACATCAGCCACGAGCGACCAGAGTTCACGCTCTACCTATTTCTTCCCCCGCAGAAATCGCGACTCTCAGGACAGCGCGTCGTCGTCCCCGTTGCGGCGGATCGCCAGGAAGTTCTCGAGTTCCGCAGCGATTTCGTCAGCGCTCGGCAGTGCTCCGTCTTCATCGGTCAGCGGCGAGCGAAGCGGGTTGCCCTGCATGTAGGCGTCGTGGCGCTCCTCGAGCGCACCGACGAGGCGAGCGAGCTCCTGGTTGGTCTCCACCTGCGCGTCGATCTTGGCGAGGAACTCCCTGCCTTCCTCGCGAAGGCTGTCGCTCGGGAAGATCAGGCCGGTGGCGACGCTGATGACCTCAAGGGCCTTGATCGCAGCATCCGGATGTTCGGTGTCGGCCAGATAGTGAGGAATCAGGAGCACAAAGCCCGCTATCGGGTGACCGAGCGCGGACAGCCGGTATTCGATGAGATGAAGCACGTTTGCCGGCACCTGAGTGTTCGGCTTCCAGATCGACATGGAGTCGATGAGCTCGGTGCGGTTGCCGCTCACCGTCACGCCGATCGGGCGGGTGTGCGGCACCGGCATCGGGATAGCGTGCACCCAGGTCGTGCTGCGTACCTTGAATCGGTCGATCAACTGAAGAACCGCGGCGGAGAACCTCTCCCACTGGAAGTCGGGTTCGAAGCCGGTGAGCAGCAGGAATTGCTGGCCGATCTCATCCGTCGCCAGGTACAGCGCGAGAGTCGACGGCGTGTAGTCGCTCAGATGGTCCTGGTCGAAGTGGACGAGCGGCCGGCGGGCGCGGTAGTCCAACAGTTCGTCGGTGTCGAACGTCGCGACGACCTGGTGGTCCAGGGTCTCGAGCAGGTAGTCGGTGAACTGGGTGACGGCGGAACCGGAGTCGGCGAAACCCGTGAGTCCGGCCACGAGATTCAGCCCCTCTGGCACCATGTCGGCGTCGGGAGCAAACTCATATAAAGCGGCGGGATCTTGCATCAATCCACTCTAATCGCCACACAAGTTGCAAAGCTGGCGAGCGGGCGTGCATCCGTGAAGCCCAGAGCGAACAGACCGCCGAAGCGCGCGGATAGCATGGCGGCATGACCGTTTCTGAGCTTCACGTCTCCACCGAATCCCCTCTCACCATCGCGACCGACGCCCTAGTGCTCGGCGTCACCCAGACCGACCACGGTCCGAAACTGCTGACGGGGTTCACGGAATTCGACGGAATCGGTTCCGCTCTGGCGGCGATCGGCGTCACGGGGGCCGTTGATGAGGTACGTCGAGTAGCTCCCGTTGCTGGCGTCGCAGCGAAGAGCGTTGCCGTCGTGGGTCTCGGCAGAGCACCCCTGTCGTCCGACGCTCTGCGCTATGCGGCCGGTTCCGCAGCGCGCCAGCTCAGAGGCCTCGACTCCCTTGCCTTTGCCCTCCCGGTGTCGAACGACGACGAACTGCTCGCGACGCTCGAGGGTGCCGCGATCGGCGCCTACGAATTCACGGACTATCGGGTGAAGTCTGCGGACGCCGCCAAGCGCGTCGCTCGCGACATCACGGTCGCCTCGACGTCGCAGGGCGCCGCCAGCCTGACCGATCGCGCGCGTATCGTCGCGGAGGCCGTGCATACGGTACGTGACCTCGTGAGCACTCCCGCCTCCGATCTGTACCCCGAGACCTTTGCGGATGCCGTGCAGCGGGCCGCCGCAGAGGCTCCCGTCGAGGTCGCAGTCTTGGACCACGACGAACTGGTCGCGGGCGGCTTCGGCGGCATCCTCGGCGTCGGTCAGGGATCGACTCGCGGTCCGAGGCTCGTGAAACTCAGCTACAACCCGGCCGGTGCGACGCGTCACATTGCTCTCGTCGGCAAGGGCATCACCTTCGATACGGGTGGACTCTCGCTCAAGCAGCCGGCAGGCATGGTGGGCATGAAGTACGACATGACCGGTGCCGCGACCGTCATGGCCGCCCTTGTCGCAGCCGCCAGGCTCGGCATCGGTGTGCGGCTCACCGCCTGGCTGTGCGTCGCGGAGAACATGCCGTCTGGCTCGGCGATCCGACCGGGAGATGTGCTGCGCATCCACGGCGGGCGAACCGTCGAAGTGCTCAACACGGATGCCGAGGGTCGCCTCGTCATGGCGGACGGCCTCGTGGCCGCGAGTGAGGAGTTCCCCGATGCGATCATCGACGTCGCAACCCTGACGGGAGCGGCGCGAGTCGCTCTCGGCACCCGGTACACGGCGGTCATGGGAGACCGCACCCTCGTCTCGCAGGTCGTCGACGCCGGCGAGAAGGCTGGTGAGTTGCTCTGGCCCATGCCTCTTCCGGGCGAGCTACGTGCGCTCCTGAACTCGGATGTCGCGGACATCGCGAACGCCAAGATCGGCAACACCGCGGGGGGCATGCTGCTCGCCGGCGTGTTTCTCCAGGAGTTCATCGGCACGCAGAAAGAGGATGCGTCCGCGCGCATTCCGTGGGCGCACCTCGACATCGCGGGAGCCGCGGACAACGGTGGTGCCGGCTATGGCTACATCGGCAAGGGGCCGACCGGTGTCGCCGTGCGAACTCTGCTGCGTCTGGCAGAGGATATTTCGCTCGCGTAGTAAGGTCGTTGTGGCAGGAAAACCTCTCGCCACGTAGCCTTTCGCCGATCGAGTGAACGGGCCATCACACAATTCCTGAGAACCTAGGGAGCAGCCTGGTGTCTGAACAGAACTTTGACATTGTGATTCTCGGAGCCGGAAGCGGTGGCTATGCGGCCGCACTCCGGGCAAGCCAGTTGGGCTTCTCCGTGGCACTGGTCGAAAAGGGCAAACTCGGAGGCACCTGCCTCCACGTGGGATGTATTCCCACGAAGGCGCTCCTTCACTCCGCAGAGGTCGCGGATGTCACGCGCGAGTCCGCCAAATACGGCGTCACCTCGAGCTTCGACGGCATCGACATCTCGGCCGTCACCACCTATCGCGAGGGCATCGTCTCGAGTAAGTTCAAGGGACTCGTCGGCCTCATCAAATCCCGCGGGATCACGGTGATCGAGGGTGAGGGACGGCTCGTCTCCCCCACCACCGTGCAGGTCGGCAACGACACGCTCGTCGGCAAGAACGTCGTGCTCGCGACCGGTTCCTACTCACGCTCTCTGCCCGGCCTCGAAATCGGCGGTCGTGTCATCACCTCCGAGCAGGCGCTCGAGCTCGACTTCGTGCCGAAGAAGGTCGCCGTGCTCGGCGGTGGCGTCATCGGCGTCGAATTCTCCAGCGTCTGGAAGTCATGGGGTGCAGACGTTCAGATCATCGAGGCGCTGCCGCACCTCGTGCCGAACGAGGATGAGACGATCAGCAAGCAGTTCGAGCGCGCTTTCCGCAAGCGTGGCATCAATTTCAGCCTGGGAGTGCGCTTCCAGAGCGTGACCCAGAACGATGAGGGCGTTATCGTCACCCTCGAGGACGGCCAGACCTTCGAGGCGGAACTCCTCCTCGTCGCGGTCGGGCGCGGGCCGTCGACGGCTGGCCTGGGCTTCGAAGAGGTCGGCGTCGCCATGGACCGCGGCTTCGTGCTCACGAACGAACGACTCGCCACCAACGTTCCCGGCGTCTACGCCGTCGGTGACATCGTTCCGGGCCTGCAGCTCGCGCACCGTGGCTTCCAGCAGGGCATCTTCGTCGCCGAGGAGATCGCCGGCCTGAACCCGCAGGTCATCGCCGACGCGAACATCCCCAAGGTCACCTACTCAGACCCGGAGGTCGCATCGATCGGCCTCAGCGAGGCGAAGGCCAAGGCACAGTACGGTGAAGACCAGATCACGAGCTACGACTACAACCTCGCGGGCAACGGCAAGAGCCACATCATCGGCACGTCGGGACTCATCAAGGTCGTGCGGGTGAACGACGGTCCGGTGGTCGGCGTGCACATGATCGGTGCTCGGGTCGGCGAACTGATCGGCGAGGCGCAGCTCGCTGTGAACTGGGAGGCCTACCCCGAAGACATCGCGCCGCTCATCCACGCACACCCGACGCAGAACGAAGCTCTCGGCGAGGCATTCCTCGCCCTCGCGGGCAAGCCGCTTCACGCCGCTTAAACCAGCCTGCCGAACTAAGCTACAAGTACACGCAAGTCTGCTGTAAGGAGCACCACTGATGAGCGAATCCGTCAACCTCCCGGCACTCGGCGAGAGTGTCACAGAGGGCACGGTCACCCGCTGGTTGAAGAAGGTCGGGGACCGCGTCGAGGTTGACGAGCCCCTGCTCGAGGTTTCGACGGACAAAGTCGACACCGAGATCCCCTCGCCCATCGCTGGAGTCGTCGAGGCGATTCTGGTCGCCGAGGACGAGACCGTCGAGGTGGGCACCGCTCTGGTGACGATCGGCGATGGCTCTGGCTCTGGTTCCGCGACGGAGGCACCGCCGACGGAAGCGCCCGCCGCCGAGGCGGCTCCGCAGCAGGAGGCGCCTGCTGTTCAGGAAGCACCCGCTCAGCAGGAAGCACCCGCTCAGCAGGAGGCCCCCGCGCAGCAGGAGGAGCCTGCGCAGCAAGAGGCACCGCCCGCTCAGGAAGCACCCGCGCAGCAGGAAGCACCCGCCGCTCAGGAAGCCCCAGCCCAGCAAGCGGCCCCAGCCCAGCAAGAGACTCCCGCGCAGCAGGAGGCACCGGCCGCTCAGGAAGCACCAGCCGAGCACGAAGCGGCCGCTCAGGAGCCTGCCGCGCAGGCCCCGGCACAGCCGGAGACTCCCGCTGCACCGTCCGCTCCGGTCGCCGTCAGCGCGCCGTCCAATGCCGGCTACGTGACGCCGCTCGTGCGCAAGCTGGCGAACGAGAAGGGCATCGACCTCGGCTCGGTGTCGGGCACCGGCGTCGGCGGCCGCATCCGCAAGCAGGATCTGCTCACCGCGGCCCCTGCACCCGCCGCAGGCGCACCCGCTGCTCCTGCCGCCGCCCCGGAGACCTCGCCGCTTCGTGGCACCACTGTTCCGATGTCGCGACTGCGCAAGGTCGTGGCCGAGCGCGCCGTGATCTCGATGCAGACTTCCGCGCAACTCACCTCCGTTGTCGAGGTGGATGTGACGCTCGTGGCGAACTACCGCGACGCGGTCAAGCGTGACTTCCAGGAGAAGACGGGCCTGAAGCTGAGCTTCCTCCCCTTCTTCGCCCTCGCTGCCGCCGAGGCGCTCAAGGCGTACCCGATCATCAACGCGACGATCGAAGGTGACAGCATCGTCTACCCACCGCAGGAGAACATCAGCATCGCGGTGGACACGGAGCGCGGACTGCTCACGCCGGTCATCCGCGACGCGGGTTCGCTCGACATCGCCGGCCTTGCCCGGCAGATCGCGGACCTCGCAGAGCGCACGCGGGACAACAAGCTGAAGCCCGACGAGCTCGCCGGGGGCACCTTCACCCTGACCAACACCGGCTCACGCGGCGCACTGTTCGACACACCGATCGTGTTCCTGCCGCAGTCCGCGATCCTGGGGACCGGTATCGTCACGAAGAAGCCCGTCGTCGTCTCAGACAACGGCCTCGACGCGATCGCCATCCGGTCCACCGTCTACCTCGCGCTGTCGTACGATCACCGCATCGTCGACGGTGCGGATGCCGCTCGCTTCCTCGTCGCGGTGAAGAACCGCCTCGAGGGTGGCGACTTCTCCGGAAGCCTCGGCGTCTGACAGCAACTATTCGATGTGGGAGGCCGCGCAAGCGATCGCGCGGCCTCCCACATGTCTAGCCACAGTCCTGGTGTGGACGCGCCTCACTCGGGCAGAAAATCTCGGATGCGCCATCCGGACTGCTGCTTCACCAGCAGTATCGAGAGCCCCGCTTTCGTCGTCTGAAGCGTGAGTAGCGCTGAGTCGCCCAATCGCTGCGCGAGAGTCGCCTCGCCACCCGCCAGCGGCTGTGAGTTCGCGGTCACCGCTCCCTGCTGCAGCGATCGGATCAGATAGGAGTCGTCGTCGAGCGCGGACGAGTCAGGCTGATCCACGGCTTCCAGGCACGCCACGGAGAGTCGCGCGATGCAACGGTCGCGCACCCGCAGGAGCTGATCGAGGGCCTCGAGTGGATCATCGGTGACACCAGCGGCTGGGCGTGGGGCCACCGAGGGCTCAGCGGCCACCGGCCGAGTCGAGGCCGACGCCGTGGTGCGCGGATCGTGGCGGGCGGCGGGGTCTGAACGCGCGGTCGTCGGCACCAGAATCATCGCGAGAACGACGGCGAGGAGTGCGGCGGCCGCGAGGATTCGGAAGGACCTGCGGGTCGCCGCCAGCGCAGTCCTGGCGCGGTGGAAGACAGCAACGGAACGCGGCGCCAGCGCGGAGAAGCGCGCACGGGCGATGGCGACCGCGCCCTTGGGCCGAAGCCGGCCGGGGATCGTGACCACGGCATCCGTCGCGGGTACGGGTGACGCCTCCACTGGGGTTCCTCCCGCCCTCGGCATGCTCTGTCTCGTGTCGATAGCGTGCGGCGCTAGAAGACCGGCACCCGCGAAGTCGACCGGCGCTGCCTGCGCGAGGGCGAAGAGGCGATCGCGGAGTTCTGCGGCGAAGCCGTGCGGCTCAAGCGCGGGCTCGACCTCACGCAACCAGGCGAGGAGTTCGCCGTGGCGGGCGGACTGTCCCTCCGCGACGGCGCGGGAGAGCACCACTCCCGCAAGGGCGCCCAGCCGCTGCAGGTCGGCCGCCACGCCGGGTTCGGCCGCGAGCTCTGCCGGTGTCGCGCGCTCGTGGTGCGTCACCGCAGTCGCTTCGACGAACCGAGACGCGCTGCCGAAACAGGCGAGTACGGGCGCTCCCCTGTCGTCGAAGAGCACCGCGCCAGGCCGGATCGCGCCATGCCAGCATCTGGCCGCATGAAGTTCGCCGACGGCATCACAGAGCGGGGCCAGGATCGTCACGGCCTCCCCCACTCCCAGCACTCCACGATCGGCGAACAGCCGCGCGAGACTACCCCCGCTCAGTCGAGGCAGGATGAGGCACGGTCTGCCGTCGGGCGCCGTTGCCACATCAATGAGGTGAAGGAGGTGGGGCGAGCGGGTCGTCGCGAGGACCGCGATCTCGTCGTCCAGGCTGCTGGGCGCGACGCCAGACCGGTACACCTTGATCGTCGCGGCACCGGCGGCAGAGGCAGCGTCAGACACCGGATGGCCGAGAAAGACCTCGGCGCGCTCTCCCGCACCGAGCCTGCGCACCACCCGGTATCCGCCCATCATGTCCACCCCGCGATTGTGTCGCGCGTACCGCGGCCCGATCGGTCGAATTGTGACGGTTGTGCACAGGGCGGATGACTCACGGCGAGTTGAGGAGCAGATGTTCCCTAGACTGTGCGAGTGATCGACTCAGTCGTCGCGGGGCTAAGCGCCAACTCCGTGCCGTATCTGGACGCCCTCGAGCTCCAACGCGCAACCCATTCATCCGTTGTCTCCGGGGCTGCCCCCGACACGGTGATCTTCCTCGAGCACCCCTCGGTCTACACCGCGGGCAAACGCACGGAGGATCACGAGCGACCCACCGACGGGACACCGGTGATCGACGTGGACCGAGGTGGCAAGATCACCTGGCACGGTCCGGGCCAACTGGTGGGCTACCCGATCCTCAGGCTCGCCGAACCCATCGACGTGGTCGGCTACGTGCGCCGCCTCGAGGCGATCCTCATAGACGTGCTCGCGGAGCTCGGTCTGCAGACAGGGCGCGTGGAAGGGCGCTCGGGCGTCTGGGTGCGTGGCACCGACAAGATCGCGGCCATCGGCATCCGGGTCGCCAGCGGCGTGACGATGCACGGCTTCGCGCTCAATTGCAGCAACTCCTTCGAGGCCTACGACAAGATCGTCGCCTGCGGCATCGCCGACGCGGGCGTCACCTCCATCTCGCAGGAGCTCGGCCGCGAGGTCACTCCCACTGATGTGGTACCGCTGCTCAGCGCGAGGCTTCACGCCCTGCAGACGGTGCCGGCGTGACCGCGCCGGAGGGCCGGAGGATGCTGCGCCTCGAGGTGCGGAACGCCGAGACGCCGATCGAGCGCAAGCCGGCGTGGATCAAGACCACGGCGAAGATGGGCCCCGAGTATCTCTCCCTGCAGGCTCTCGTGAAGGACGAGAACCTGCACACCGTGTGCCAGGAGGCGGGCTGCCCGAACATCTACGAGTGCTGGGAAGACCGCGAGGCCACCTTCCTCATCGGTGGATCTCAGTGCACGCGCCGCTGCGACTTCTGCCAGATCGACACCGGGAAGCCCGCGCAGTACGACGTGGATGAGCCTCGGAGGGTGGCGGAGTCCGTCGTCGCCATGAAGCTGCGCTACGCGACCGTCACGGGAGTCGCCAGAGACGACCTTCCCGATGAGGGCGCCTGGCTGCACGCCGAGACCGTGCGTCAGATCCACGAGCAGTCTCCCGGGACCGGTGTCGAGATTCTCGCCACCGACTTCTCCGGCAACCCGGAGCTTCTTGGCGAGGTCTTCTCGGCGCGACCGGAAGTCTTCGCTCACAATGTGGAGACGGTGCCGAGGCTGTTCAAGCGCATCCGGCCGGCCTTTCGCTACGAGCGCTCCCTCGACGTGCTCACCCAGGCGCGCGCCGCCGGTCTCATCACCAAGTCGAACCTGATTCTCGGGATGGGCGAGGAACCGCACGAGGTCAGCCAGGCTCTCCGAGACCTGCACTCCGCCGGTGCCGACATCATCACGATCACGCAGTACCTGCGACCGAGTCCGCGACACCTGCCCGTGCACAGGTGGGTCAGGCCGGAGGAGTTCCTGGAGTTCAAGCAGGAGGCCGAGCAGATCGGCTTTCTCGGCGTCCTCGCCGGCCCGCTCGTGCGCTCCTCGTATCGCGCGGGCAGGCTATGGGCGCAGTCGATGGCGAGCAAGGGACACGAGGTGCCCGAGCAGCTGCGCCACCTGGCGGATGCGTCGCTCGGCTTTGCACAGGCCGTATCCTAGGTACCATGGCACGCGAGAAAACCCCCGCAACGAAGTCCGCAAAGGAACCCGGTCGTCTGAAGCAGATGTACCAGGTCTTCCAGATGACCCGGCGCAACGACTCCACCGCGATCTGGTGGATGGCGCTCGGGTTCCTCGGACCGATCGCGGTCGCGCTCATCCTGGGCTTCATCCTGTCGGGCAGCAACCCGCTGAGCTTTGCGCTCTGGGTGGTCACGGGCGTGCTCGCCGGCATCCTGGTGTTCCTGATCGTGCTCGGGCGGCGCGCAGAGAAGGCCGCATACTCCCAGATCGCGGGCCAGCCCGGCGCGGTGGGCGCGGTGCTGAAGAGTTCGCTGAGGCGCGGTTGGACAGCCAGCGAGATGCCCGTCGCGGTGAGCCCGCGAACCCAGGATGCGGTCTACCGCGCCGTCGGACCCGGCGGTGTCGTGCTGATCGGCGAGGGTCCACAATCGCGCACCCACAAGATGCTCGACGAGGAGCGTCGGCGCATCGCGCGCGTGCTGCCCAACGTCGTGATCAGCCAGCTGCACGTCGGGCCGGATGCCGACTCGATTCCGCTGCACAAGCTCGCCGGTCGCATGGCGCGGGCAAAGCGCACGCTGTCGAAGGCGGAGGTCTACACGGTGAGCAATCGCCTGAAGTCGCTCACGAGCAGCAAGCTCCCGATCCCCAAGGGCATCGACCCCACCAAGGCGCGCGCGCAGCGCCGCGCCTGAACCGCCTGCGTCGCCGGAGCGACTGATGGGCCTCAGCGCCGCACGAGCACCGTGCCGCTGAGCCTGTCATGCATGCCGCGCTGGTCCTGATCCCAGATCACGGCCGGGATGACGATGCACAGCAGCAGGGTCCGCATCACGGGGCGCAACACGCCGACCCAGCCTCCCGTGACCGGAACGACGCGCATCCCGAACACCAGGTGTCCGATGCTGCCGCTCACGAGCGCGATGAACACGACCTGCAGCGCCGCGAACAGCGCCAGGGTCACCCAGACATCGCCGCCGAAGAACGCGTACGAGATCAGGTACGCCGGCAGCCAGTCGATCACGAGTCCGCCGATTCTGCGGCCGAGCCTGGCGATCGAGCGCGGCCCGGACTGCGGGAGCCCGAGTCGGCGCCCCGGCCAGTCATCGCTCGCTGTCGTCGGACCGGGTTGCGGGGCTGCCATGCCACAATCCTATGAGTCGTGTGCTGTGCGCGGACCGGTCAGGTCATCCATCGCTGCGTCGCGATCGCGGCACGCGTAACATCCTCGAAACAATAGCGACACCGTGTCGAAATCCCACGCGCCTACCATCACGGTTGTCTGCATTCTGCAGTCATCCCCGTAGCAAACCCATTGGAGTTCTTTCCATGTTCAGTGATTCATCAGAGGTGCTCAAGTTCATCAAGGACACGGATGTCAAGTTCCTCGACATCCGATTCACCGACCTGCCCGGTGTGCAGCAGCACTTCAACATCCCCGCCTCGACCGTCGATGAGGAGTTCTTCTCCGTCGGTCAGCTGTTCGATGGCTCGTCGATCCGCGGTTTCGCGTCGATCCACGAGTCCGACATGCAGCTGATTCCGGATGTCTCCACCGCCTACGTCGACCCCTTCCGCGTCGAGCGCACGCTGATCATGATCTTCGACATCTACAACCCGCGCAACGGCGAGATCTACGCCCGCGACCCGCGCCAGGTCGCCAGGAAGGCCGAGAAGTACCTCGCCTCCACCGGCATCGCCGACACCGCGTTCTTCGCCCCCGAGGCCGAGTTCTACATCTTCGACGACGTGCGCTACGACGTCCGCCAGAACGAGAGCTTCTACGCCGTCGACTCCGACGAGGGAGCCTGGAACTCGGGCCGCAAGGAAGAGGGCGGAAACCTCGCCAACAAGACTCCGTTCAAGGGCGGCTACTTCCCCGTGAGCCCCGTCGACAAGCAGGCCGACCTGCGCGACGACATGAGCCTCAAGCTCATCGACGCCGGCCTCATCCTCGAGCGTGCACACCACGAGGTGGGAACGGGTGGCCAGGCCGAGATCAACTACCGCTTCGACACCATGGTGCATGCGGCCGACGACCTGCTGAAATTCAAGTACATCATCAAGAACACGGCCACCGAGTGGGGCAAGACGGCGACGTTCATGCCGAAGCCGCTGTTCGGCGACAACGGCTCGGGCATGCACACGCACCAGTCGCTGTGGAGCGATGGCAAGCCGCTGTTCTACGACGAGTCCGGTTACGGCGGGCTGAGCGACATCGCCCGCTGGTACATCGGCGGACTGCTCAAGCACGCTCCGGCGGTGCTGGCCTTCACGAACCCGACGCTCAACTCGTACCGCAGGCTCATCCCCGGGTTCGAGGCCCCGGTGAACCTCGTCTACTCGGCCGGTAACCGCTCCGCGAGCATCCGCATCCCGATCACGGGCACGAACCCAAAGGCCAAGCGCATCGAGTTCAGGGCACCGGATGCCTCGGGCAACCCGTATCTCGCCTTCGCCGCCCAGCTGATGGCCGGCATCGACGGCATCAAGAACCGCATCGAGCCACACGAGCCCGTCGACAAGGACCTGTACGAGCTTCCCCCCGAGGAAGCGAAGAACATCCCCCAGGTTCCCGCGTCGCTCGACGAGGCTCTGAGGGCGCTCGAGGAGGACCACGAGTTCCTCACCGCGGGCAACGTGTTCACGCCCGACCTGATCCAGACCTGGATCGCGTACAAGCGCGAGAAGGAGATCATCCCCGCCGCGCAGCGCCCGCACCCCTTCGAGTACGAGCTCTACTTCAGCGTCTGATCCACCCGAGCGAAGGCCGCGTCCGATTATCGGGCGCGGCCTTCGTGCGTTCCGCGGTCAGACCGAGCCGTAGAAGCGCTTCTCGAAGACCGCCCTGGCGAGTCGTGTCACCCTGAGGTAGTCGTCGTCGAGTTCGGTCGCCGACCCCGGCGGGTAGCCCATGATCCTCGCGATACCGTCGAGCTGCTGGCGGTCGGTCGGCAGCACATCCAGGGTCTTCGCCGTCCACAGGGTGACCGCGGACCGGGCGCGAGACGCGAAGATCCAGGCGTCGCGCAGGCGACGTTGCTCCGCATCCGGAATGAAGCCCTCTGCCACGGCGACATCAAGCGCGCGCAGGGTCGAGGTAGTACGCAGCGCTGGCACCGCGTGGCCGTGCTGCAGCTCCGTGAGTTGCACGAACCACTCGACGTCGCTGAGCGAGCCGCGCCCGAGCTTGAGGTGCCGCGCGGGGTCCGCCCCCTGCGGCAGTCGTTCCGACTCCACCCTCGCCTTGATGCGCTTGACCTCGCGCACGTCTTTCTCGGGCATCTCGGCCGGGAACCGAACCTCGTCGGCGAGTGCTTCGAAGTCCCGGATGAGCCGCTCCTCCCCCACGACCCCTCGCGCCCGCAACAGCGCTTGCGCCTCCCACGTAAGCGACCAGCGCGTGTAGTAGGCGCGATAGGAGTCGAGCGAACGAACGACCGCGCCGTTCTTGCCCTCCGGCCTGAGGTTGATGTCGAGGTCGAGCGGCAGCCGGAGATCCTCGGTCAGTCGCAGGATCTCGGAGACGAGCGATTCGGCCCTCGACTGCGCCGCCTCGCCACTCAGCGAGGTCGCGCGGTAGACGTAGATGACATCGGCGTCGGAGCCGAAGCCAAGCTCTTGCCCGCCGTACCGGCCCATGGCGATGATCGCGAACTCAAGTCCGTCGTCGGCGTTGTGGATCGCGGCAAGAGTTCCCGTGAGAAGCGCGGTGGTCACGTCGGAGAGGGCGTGGCCGAGAGTCTGCACGTCGATGAGGCCCAGCACCGACGCGATCGCAAGCCGCAGCACCTCGCGACGGCGGGCGGTGCGCAGTGCCGGCGCTGCGGCATCCGGAGCGCCGTGCCTGCCAACCGTCGCGAGAGCCTCGTCACGCAGCGCCTCGAAGCTGCGCGGCCGCAGCTCGTCCTCGTTTTCGAACCAGGCCGCCGACTCCGGGATGACCTCCAGTAGCGCGCCGACGAACCTCGAGCCGGCAAGCACATTCGTCAATCGCTTGGCTGCGCCCGAGGAGTCGCGGAGCATCCGGAGGAACCAGTACGACTCCCCCAGTTCGTCGCTGAGTCGTCGGAACGCAAGGAGGCCGTAGTCGGGATCGGCGCCGTCGGCAAACCACTCGAGCATGACGGGGAGCAGATGGCGCTGAATCTCCGCGCGCCGGGAGACTCCGGAGCTGAGGGCGGCAATATGTCTGAGCGCGCCCGAAGCGTCGCGGAAGCCGATGGCCGAGAGTCGAGCTGCAGCCTGTTCGCTCGTGAGCGAGAAGCCCTCTTCGGGTAGCGCCGCCACCGCGGACAGCAGCGGGCGATAGAACAGCCGCTCGTGCAGGCTGCGCACCGCGAGCTTGATGCGCGCCCAGGTCTCGGCCAGCTCCTTCGCGCTCGAGGTGAGACCGGTCGACCGCGCGAGCACCCGGAGTGCGTCCGGATCGCTCGGCATCAGGTGGGTTCGCTGCAGTCTAGACAGCTGAAGCCGGTGCTCCAGCAGGCGGAGGAAGCGATAGTCGCGCGCGAACTCGGCGGACTCCACGCGGCCGATGTAACCGTGTTCCGCGAGGGCGGCAAGGGCGGGCAGGGTACCCGCCTGCCGCACATCCGGATCGGTCTGGCCGTGCACCAGCTGCAGGAGCTGCACGGTGAATTCGACGTCGCGCAGTCCGCCGGGCCCCAGCTTGAGCTGGAAGTCCAGTTCCTCGTGCGGAATGTTTGCGGTGACCCGCTCGCGCATTCGCTGCACGCCCTCGACGAAGTTCTCTCTGGATGCGCTGCTCCAGACGAGCGGGGCCACGGCCGCACAGTAGCGCTCGCCCAGTTCGAGGTCGCCGGCCATCGGTCGCGCCTTGAGGAGCGCCTGGAATTCCCAGCTCTTCGCCCAGCGGTCGTAGTACGCCAGGTGCGACTCGAGCGTGCGCACGAGGGCGCCGTCCTTGCCCTCCGGTCGCAGGTTGGCGTCGACCTCCCACAGCGGGGGCTCCTTCGCGAAGTCATGGATGACGCGCATCGTCAGCATCGCGAGCCTCGTCGCGATCTCCACGGTCCTCGCGGTGCCGAGTCCGTCCTCGTCCTCCATGCCCGCAGCGGTCTCGGCCACGAAGATGACGTCGACATCACTCACGTAGTTGAGTTCGCTCGCCCCGGCCTTGCCCATTCCGATGATCGCGAGCCTCGTCGCAGCGACTTCCGCTGCGGGGTACGGCACCCCTGCACGGGCGACCACGAGTGCCGCGTCGAGTGCCGCCGCGGCGAGGTCTGCCAGCGCGGTCGTGACCGCGTCGATCGCGGCGAGCGGATCGTCCTGTTCGAGATCGAAAGAGGTGAGCCGGGCGAGATGGTGACGGTAACAGACCCGGAGCGAGATCCACGCCTCCTCCTCCGAGCCTTCGTGCGTGCCCGAGACGGCGGCGAGCAGCTTCGAACGGTACTGGGCTCTCGTGAGCGGCGTGGTCAGCCCGGTGCGCAGAGCGGCGAGCTCATCAGGATGCCGATGGAAGAATTCGCCGAGCCCCGACGAGGCTCCGAGCAACCGAATGAGCCTTCGCCCCCCGCCCTCGAACGAGAACAGCGAGACGACCGGCTTCGGCGACTGGCGCAGCAGCGCCACGAGCAGCCGCAGCGCCTGGTCAGGATCGGCGCTCTCGGCGAAGAACGGCAGCAGGTCGTCGGCTGGGAGGTGCTCGTCCAACTCCGAGAGCAGTTCGGCGGCGGCGCTCAGTTGCGCAAAGCCGATCCTCGCCAGCTCGGTGAGAGTGGTGTGATGCCGCGACATGGAGCTCCTCTACCGCGCGATCAGAGCATCTCCAGGTTGCTCTTGAGCTCGTACGGCGTGACCTGCGCCCGGTATTCCTTCCACTCCTGCCGCTTGTTCAGCAGCACATAGTTGAAGACCTGCTCACCGAGAGTGGCGGCCACGAGTTCGGAGCCCTCCATGAGCGAGACGGCGTGATCGAGGCTCGAGGGAAGCGAGCTGTAGCCGAGTGCGCGTCGCTCCGCGTCGCTGAGACCCCAGACGTTGTTCTCCGCCTCGGGCGGGAGTTCGTACCCCTCCTCGATGCCCTTGAGTCCGGCGGCGAGCATGAGGGAGAACGCGAGGTACGGGTTCGCGGCCGAATCGATGGCGCGGTACTCGACGCGCGCGCTCTGCCCCTTGTTCGGCTTATAGAGGGGCACACGGATGAGCGCGGAACGATTGTTGTGACCCCAGGTGATGAAGCTCGGCGCCTCGTCCCCGCCCCAGAGTCGCTTATAGGAATTCACGAACTGGTTGGTCACGGCCGTGATCTCCGGGGCGTGCTTGAGCAGTCCCGCAATGAATTGCCTGCCGATCTTCGAGAGCTGGTACTGCGCGCCGGCCTCGAAGAAGGCGTTTGAGTCTCCCTCGAACAGTGACATGTGGGTGTGCATACCGGAGCCCGGATGCGCCGACAGCGGCTTCGGCATGAACGTGGCGTACACGCCCTGCTCGATCGCCACCTCCTTGACCACCGTGCGGAAGGTCATGATGTTGTCGGCGGTCGTCAGTGCGTCGGCGTAGCGAAGGTCGATCTCGTTCTGACCAGGGCCGCCCTCGTGGTGACTGAACTCGACGGAGATGCCGAGGTCCTCGAGCATGCGCACCGAACGGCGCCTGAAGTCGTGTGCCGTGCCCCCCGGCACGTTGTCGAAGTATCCCGCCGAGTCGACCGGCTTCGGGCCCTTGGCGCCGTACTTCGAGCTCTTCAGCAGGTAGAACTCGACCTCGGGGTGCGTGTAGAAGGTGAAGCCACGATCCGCCGCCTTCGCGAGGGTGCGCTTGAGCACGTTGCGGGGGTCGGCGACGGCGGGCTGGCCGTCGGGCGTGGTGATGTCACAGAACATGCGGGCCGTCGGGTCCACCTCGTTGCGCCACGGCAGGATCTGGAACGTCGTCGGGTCCGGGTGGGCCAAAACGTCCGCCTCGTAGGAGCGGGTGAGTCCCTCGATGGCCGATCCGTCGAAACCGAGCCCCTCGGAGAAGGCTCCCTCGACCTCCGCCGGGGCTATCGCCACCGACTTCAAAGTGCCGATGACATCCGTGAACCAGAGCCTGATGAACTTGATCCCGCGCTCTTCGATAGTGCGAAGAACGAAGTCACGCTGCTTGTCCATTGGCTCCTCATTTTCACGTGTCGCGGGCGCGGTCAATCCGGGCCCAAAGCCCGCTATTAGGCTAGTGGCTATGCCCCGACTTCGCTTGGCGCTCGCGCAGACAAACCCCGTTGTCGGGGACCTTTCCGGCAACGCCGAGCAACTCATCGCTGCGGCCAGACGAGCGCGCGACGCCGGTGCAGACCTGCTTGCCTGCGGCGAGATGGCGCTGAGCGGATACCCGATCGAGGACCTCGCCGCGAGGCCCGAGTTTCTCGCCGAGTGCTCCGCCGCGGTACGGCGTCTCGCGAAGGACTTGCAGGATGCCGGGCTCGGCGACCTTCCGGTGATCGTCGGTCACCCCGACGGTCCATTCGCGCCCAGGCTGCTCGGCACGAGCAACGCGCCCACGGCCATCGCGGAAAACCGCGCGAGCGTGCTGCACCACGGCCACGTCAAGGCGAGCTACACGAAGCACCACCTGCCCAACTACTCGGTGTTCGACGAGTACCGCAATTTCATCCCGGGCGACGAGCTCCTCGTCCTCAGGATCAAGGGCGTGGATGTCGCCGTGATCATCTGCGAAGACCTCTGGCGCGACGGCGGTCCGATCGCGCGCGTGCTCGAGGCGGACGCGGGCCTCCTCGTCGTCATCAACGCGTCGCCGTTCGAGCGCGACAAGAACGAGGTGCGACTCCCTCTCGTCACGCGGCGGGCCGTGGAGACAGACACCATCGTCGCGTACGTCAACATCGTGGGGGGCCAGGACGACCTGGTCTTCGATGGCGACAGCGTCGTCGTCGACGGCCGGGGCACCATCCTCGCTCGCGCCCCGCAATTCGAGGAGCACCTCCTGGTGGTCGACGTCGATCCGGAAGCGGCCGGCGACGGCGCTCTGCCCGACCACGTACGGCGACTCGAAATCCCGGCGCCCGATCGCACGCAGGCGTCGATTCCCGCCGACATCGCGACACTGCCGAACCCGCTCGAGCAGCTGTGGAACGTGCTGGTGCTCGGACTGCGCGACTACGTGCAGAAGAACGGCTTCCGCTCCGTCGTGTTCGGGCTCTCCGGCGGAATCGACTCGGCCGTCTGCGCGGCGCTCGCGGTCGACGCGCTGGGTGCGTCATCCGTCTACTGCGTCTCTCTGCCGAGCCGCTACTCCTCCGGTCACTCCCGCTCCGACGCTGACGAACTGGCGGAGCGCACCGGCGTGAACTACAGCGTCGAGCCGATCGCCGATCTCGTGCTGCCGTTCGAGAACCAGTTGCACCTCGACGGTCTCGCCGCAGAAAACCTGCAGGCGCGGGTGCGCGCCGTCATTCTCATGGGGCTGTCGAACCAGCACGGTCATCTAGTGCTCACGACGGGCAACAAGACTGAGATCTCGGTGGGCTACTCCACCATCTACGGCGACTCGGCAGGCGGATTCGCACCGATCAAGGATGTGCCCAAGACGCTCGTCTGGCAGCTCGCTCGCTGGCGCAACGAGTTCGCAGCCGGTCGCGGTGAGACGCCCCCGATCCCCGAGAACTCGATCTCGAAGCCACCGAGCGCGGAACTGAGGCCAGACCAGACCGATCAGGACTCGCTGCCGCCGTACGAGGTGCTCGACGGCATCCTGGATGCCTACATCACGAGGGCACTGGGGCGCGCGGATGTCGTGGCGTTGGGCTTCGATGCCGAGACCGTCGACTTCGTCATCCGCCTCGTCGATCGCTCCGAGTGGAAGCGCAGGCAGGGCGCGATCGGACCGAAGATCAGCGGCATCGCCTTCGGGCGTGACCGCCGACTGCCGATCACCTACCGGCCGACAACCCTCGCGTAGCTAGACTCGACGCATGACCGATCCCGCCGCAGCGGCAGCACAGGCAAATCTCAAACGGGTTCGCACGAGGCACTTCCGGGCCGCGAAGCAGAACGGCATCAAGATCACCGGGCTCACAAGCTACGACCAGCTCAGCGCGGCCATCTTCGATCAGGCGGGCATCGACTTCCTGCTCGTCGGCGATTCTGCGGGCAACAACGTGCTCGGCTTCGACACCACCCTTCCGGTCACCGTCGATGAACTCATCCCGCTCGCCCGCGCGGTCGCCGGTGCCGTCTCCCGCGCCTTCGTCGTCGCAGACATGCCGTTCGGTTCCTACGAGTCCAGCCCCGAAGAGGCGCTGCACACGGCGTTCCGTTTCATGAAGGAGACCCACGCGCACGCGGTGAAGCTCGAGGGCGGTGTGCGCAGCGCGGAGCAGATCCGTCGGGTCGTCTCCGCGGGCATCCCCGTGATGGGGCACATCGGGTTCACGCCACAGAGCGAGCATGGACTGGGTGGCCACATCATCCAGGGTCGAGGCGAGGGAGCGGAACAGCTGCTCGCGGATGCCCACGCCGTGGAGGATGCGGGCGCGTTCGCCGTCGTACTCGAAATGGTTCCCTCCGACGTCGCCGCGCGCGTGACGGCGGAGCTCTCCATCCCCACGATCGGCGTCGGCGCAGGCCCGCACGTGGACGGCCAGCTCCTCGTCTGGACCGACTGGGCGGGCTTCACGACCGGGCGGATTCCGAAGTTCGTGAAGCAATATGCGAACCTCTCGGGCGTTCTGACGGATGCGGCCAAGGCCTTCCGCGGAGACGTCGAGTCCGGTAACTATCCGGCACCGGAACACGAGTACGAGTAGTCTCGAAACCTGCGCCTCCCCTTCTGAGGGAGAAGCGCCTCCTCGTTCCCGAGTACGAAAGTCTTCCATGCATCCTGCGCTTCCCTCAGAAATCCGTGCTGTCTACGAGCGCGCGCTCGCCCGAAACGCCGGGGAGCCGGAGTTCCATCAGGCGCTGCTCGAAGTGCTCGAATCGATCGCGCCGGTCATCGCTCGCAACCCGGAGTACTCGGAGAGCGGCGTGCTCGAGCGGCTGGTGGAACCCGAGCGCCAGATCATGTTCCGGGTGCCGTGGGTCGATGACGCGGGCACCGTCCGCGTCAATCGCGGCTTCAGGGTGCAGTTCAACTCCGCGCTCGGCCCGTACAAGGGGGGCCTCCGCTTCCACCCGAGTGTGAACCTCGGCATCATCAAGTTCCTCGGCTTCGAACAGATCCTGAAGAACGCCCTCACCGGGCAGGGCATCGGCGGCGCGAAGGGCGGCTCGGACTTCGATCCACACGGCAGGTCCGACGGTGAGATCATGCGGTTCTGTCAGAGCTTCATGAGCGAGCTCTATCGCCACCTCGGCGAGCACACCGACGTGCCCGCGGGTGACATCGGTGTCGGCGGTCGCGAGATCGGCTTCCTGTTCGGGCAGTACCGCAGGCTCACCAACCGGCACGAGTCAGGCATGTTCACCGGTAAGGGTGTGCAGTGGGGCGGCGCAGAGGTTCGCACAGAGGCGACCGGCTACGGCGCTGTCTTCTTCACCGAGGAGATGCTGGCGACCAAGGGCGAGGGCATCGAGGGCAGGACTGCCATCGTGTCCGGCTCGGGCAACGTGGCCATCTACGCGATCGAGAAGGTGCAGCAGCTCGGCGGCAAGGCAATCACCGCATCCGATTCCTCGGGTTACATCGTCGACGAGGCTGGGATCGACGTCGAACTGCTCAAGCAGGTCAAGGAGGTCGAGCGCCTCCGCATCTCGGAGTACGCCGCGCGACGCGCCGGGGCCCGCTTCATCAACTCTGGAAGCGTCTGGGACGTACCCGGCGAGCTCGTGCTGCCGTCTGCCACGCAGAACGAACTGGGCGTGGATGACGCCAGAACGCTTGTGAAGAACGGTGCGATCGCCGTTGCCGAGGGCGCGAACATGCCGTGCACTCCGACCGCGGTCGAGGTCTTCCACGAGGCCGGAGTGCTCTTCGGACCGGGCAAGGCCGCGAATGCCGGCGGGGTCGCGACGTCGGCGCTCGAGATGAGCCAGAACGCGGCTCGCCAGCGCTGGGACTTCGACGCGAGCGAGGAGAAGTTGCGCGGCATCATGCGCAACGTCCACCGCTCCGCGTACGAGGCTGCGGAGACCTACGGTCACCCGGGCGACTACGTGGTCGGTGCCAACGCAGCAGGTTTCATTCGCGTCGCCGACGCGATGATCGCTCAGGGCCTGATCTAGCCTCAGCGCGGCGGGCGGCCGGCTAGTCGTTCTTCGCGTCGTCCTCGGCCCAGGCCTTCGCGCGCGCCGCGATGATCTCGGGCGCTCGCTCGGCCTCTTCCCTCGTGGCGAAGGGCCCGTCGAGGTCGGCGGCAAGGGACTGCTTACCCTCTTCGACCGCGTGGGTCCGGATGTTGTAGTACCACTCAGCCATGGGTGTCCCTCCTCGAACTAGTATCGATCCTATGCCCCGGAATTCAGCAGGACACCTCGTTCCGGGCAGGGTCTCCCCGATGCGAGCGGTGCCGAAGCACATTGTCAGGCCCGAGTATGTCGGGCACGCCGAACCCTCGCCGTTCACGGGATCAGACGTGTACGACGCCGAGGCGGTGGAGCGGATCAGGGAGTCCGGCAGGATCGCGGCGCAGGCCATCGAACTCGTCGGCGCCAGCATCCGGCCCGGCGTGACGACCGACGAACTGGATGCGATAGGTCACGACTACATCGTCGCCCACGATGCGTATCCCTCCACGCTCGGCTACCGCGGCTTTCCCAAGTCGCTCTGCAGCTCTGTCAACGAGGTCATCTGCCACGGCATACCGGATGACACCGTCATCGAAGAGGGCGACATCGTCAACATCGACATCACCGCGTTCAAGAACGGCGTGCATGGAGACAGCAACCGCACCTTCATCGCCGGCGAGGCGAGTGACGACGCTCGGGCGCTCGTGGAGCGCACGCGCGAGGCGATGAACCGCGGAATCAAGGCGGTCGCGCCCGGTCGGCGGGTCAACGTCATCGGCCGAGCGATCGAATCGTACGCAAGGCGCTTCGACTATGGCGTGGTGCGTGACTTCACCGGCCACGGCGTCGGTGCGGCATTCCACTCAGGCCTCATCATCCCGCATTACGACTCCCCCGGCTTCGACACCGAGATCGTGAGAGGCATGGTGTTCACGATCGAACCGATGCTGACCCTGGGCAGTCAGGATTGGGAGATGTGGGACGACGGCTGGACCGTCGTCACGCGGGACCGCAGCCTCACCGCCCAGTTCGAGCACACGCTCGTCGTCACGGAGCGTGGTGCCGAGGTTCTCACTCTTCCCTGATCTCCCATCGGGCGGCGACCCGCGACAAGAATGGATGGCATGAGCAAGCACAAGGCACTCGGAATCGACATCGGCGGCACCGGCATCAAGGGAGCGGTCGTCGACGTCTCGACGGGCGAGTTGCTCAGCGATCGCATCAAGATCGCCACGCCAGAGGGCGGTGAGCCCGACGCGATCGTCGAGACCGTCTACACGCTCGTCGAACAGCTCGGACGGCTCGGCAAGAAGGAGCCGATCGGCGTCTGCTTTCCTGCCGTCGTTATCCAGGGCAAGACGCTGTCCGCAGCGAACGTTTCCGACAGGTGGATCGGGCTGAACGCTGAGAAGCTCTTCGAGAAGCGACTCGAGCGCGACATCCACTTCGTCAACGATGCGGATGCCGCAGGCTTTGCCGAGAATCGCTTCGGTGCCGCGAAGGACAGCAAGGGTCTCACGATCATGACGACGCTCGGCACGGGAATCGGCAGCGCACTGATCTACAACGGAGTGCTCATTCCGAACGCAGAGCTCGGCCACCTCGAGATCGACGGCGTCGACTACGAAACGATGGCATCGTTCGCCGCGAAGGAACGCGACAACCTCGACTGGGACGCCTGGGCCGAGCGGCTCCAGCGCTATTACTCGAAGCTCGAGGACTACTTCTCGCCGGAGCTGTTCGTCGTGGGCGGCGGCGTGTCCAAGGAGTACAAGGACTTCCTGCCGCTGCTCGATCTCAAGACCCCGATCGTTCCCGCGAAGCTCCGCAACAACGCCGGAATCATGGGTGCCGCGACCCTCGCCGCGGACGCCTGAGCGAGCGGTGTGAATGGGCCGGCTGCTACGCCGGGTTCTGTCCCCACCTTGCGGTGCTGGACGGTCATCTATCTACGATGTACGTTGCCGCACACCTCTAGCGGTCTACCCGGAGACTGGGCGAGCAGCCCGTAACGCCTCCTGTTGACCTTGCTCCGGACGAGGTTTACCCAGCCGACCCGATCGCTCGGGTCGCTGGTGGTCTCTTACACCACCGTTTCACCCTTACCCCTGGCACGAGGCCAGCGGCGGTCTGCTTTCTGTTGCACTTTCTCGCGGATTGCTCCGGGTGGGTGTTACCCACCGCCCTGCTCTGCGGAGCCCGGACGTTCCTCGGCACGCATTGCTGCGTGACGCGACCGTCTTGCCGACCCATTCCCGATAAGTGTATCGGGCGGTCAGATCCCGGATTCGTTGGTGCGCACCAGGATGGCGTTGCTGTCCGGGCACATGAGAACCTCATCCGGTGCCGCAGCTCGCACCGCGGCCATGTCGTTCTCGTTGAGGCGCACGCCGCTCGCGCTCGAGACGCCGCCGCGCAGCAGCGATGCTCCGAAGCCGTAGCGCTCACGCTGGCGCTCGTAGAGTGCGAGAAGGTCCTCCGGAAGCTTGCCCGCGATTGTCGAGCGATTGGCCGCGGCGTGTGTGCGCTCGCTCGCAATGGCACCGAGCGCGGTGTCACGCTCGGCCTCCACGCTCGCAATCCTGGCCTGCACCTCGTCGAACGCGGCGCGCGACTGGTGAGCCGCGGCCTCCAGCGTCTCCACCCGTTCCATCACGCCGAGTTCGAGTTCCTCGAGTTCGAGCTGACGCCTGCGCAGGCCCGCAAGCTCCGCCTCGAAACCGGCCACGTCCTTGACTGACGAGCTCGCCTGCATCCGCTCGGTGTCTCGAGTGATGCGGTTCTCGACGACCGTCACATCCGCTTCGATTCGTGCGAGTTCGAGCTTCGCGTCTTCGAGGGCGCCGCTCGCGCTCAGGAGCTCCTGACGGAGAACGGATGCCTCGCTCGTGAGCGTGACGAGCGTCGCGAGCTCCGGCAGCGTCTTCGCGCTGTGGTCGAGCTGCCGCAGGCGGGTGTCGATGGCCTGCAGCTGCAGGAGCTGCGCCTGGTCATCCGGGCTGGCTTTCAAAGGCATGTCGCTCTCACTCTGGTCGCTACGAATCGATGGTTGTCGAAAAGGGTACTCACTGCACGATGACGAAATCCCACGGGTCGGTGCGCGTCTCGCTCACTGCCACGCTGACTCCGGGCAGCGCCTCGCGGAGCTCCGCCGCGGCGGTGTCAAGCCACAGCCATTCGCTCGCCCAGTGCGAGACGTCGATGAGCGCAGGTCCCCCGGTGAGCTTGGCGTTCTCGCGTGCCTCTGAAGCGGGGTGATGCCGCAGATCGGACGTGATGTAGACGTCCGCCGCGAGCACCGCCGGCTCCGAGAGCAACGAGTCGCCCGCGCCGCCGCAGAGGGCCACCGAGTGCACCACCCGATCGAAGTCTCCGGAGACGCGGATGCCGGAGGCAGTGGCCGGCAAAAGATCGGCAAGGATCCGTGCAAGTCGGCCCAGCGTCACTGGCTCGGGCAGACGACCGGCGCGCCCGATGCCGCGACTGGGGCTCTCCCCCGCGGTGATCGGCGTCGCGTCAACCAGGCCGAGGCGAGTCGCGAGCACGGCGGAGGTGCCGGTCTCGACGACATCCGCATTGGTGTGTGCGGCGATGAGAGCGCAGCCTCCTCGAATGAGCGAGGCGAGAACGGCGCCCTTGTACCGGTCCTCGGCCACCGAGGTCACACCGCGCAGCAGCAGCGGGTGATGCGCGATCAGGAGGTCCGCGCCGAGGTCGAGGGCCTCGTCAACGACCTCGGCCACGGCGTCGACGGTCAGCAGAATGCTTGAGACCTCGGCCGTCGGATCACCCGAGAGCAGTCCCGGCGCGTCCCACGCCTCTGCCCCGGAGAGCGGCCACAGTCGTTCCACGACGGCACGCACGTCGGCAAGGGTGTGAGGCATCTGGACATTCTACGTTCCCGGGGTGCGCCGCTCGTGGCGCGCATCCGGGATCAGGTCGAAGCGGAGCTACTGCTCGGCCAGCTCCTGCCGCCGCACTGTCGAGATGCCCGCGGCGAGCGGGGTGATGAGGCCGATCACGAGAGCGACGAGCACGCCGATGTCGCTCGACGCGACCACACCGTCGGCCGGCACACCGAACAGCGCGAAGCCGAATCCCTGCCAGGAGAGCCAGCCGACGGTGGCCGAGGTGAAACCGAAGCCGATGGCGGATGCGACGAACAGCATGACGAGGTTGACCCAGTTGACCGAGGGATACACCCCGCCCGGCGTCAACAGCGACTGCTCGTCGAACCGCCTGCGCCTGATCATCACCTCGGCAGCGAAGAGGCCCGCCCAGGCCGCAACCGGAACGGCCAGGGTCGTCGCGAAGTCGCGGAAGATGCCGACGATGCCCGTTCCCGACAGCACGATCAGGATCGTGATGCCGAACAGGACGATGCCGACGACAACCACGCTCCACTGCCTGCGCAGTCGCACGCCGATCGACTGAAGAGCGAACGCGCCAGAGTAGAGGCTGAGACCCACTCCCGACAGCAGACTCAGCACCGTCGCCGCGAGAAGCGGTACCGGATACCAGGTGGGGATCATGAGCGCGATCGCATCGAGCGGCGCGCTCAGCAGGTCGCCCGACACACCCGGGTTCGAGGCAGCCAGCAGCGCACCGTAGGCGATCAGGAGGAACGCGGGGAGCGTCGCGCCAAACGACGCCCACAGCGACGCGGATGCGCCGGAACCGGAGGGTCGTTGGTATCGAGCAATGTCTCCGCTGCTATTCGCCCACACGAGGCCGACGAAACTGAAGACGAGCACGACGCCGGTCGCGACGAGGATCCATGGGCCATCGCCGACGGTGAGTGCCGTGCGTATGTCCACCGCGTGCCAGGTGAGAGCGAGTAGTCCGACGATGAGCACCGCAGACACGATCGTGAAGACCAGCTGCACCCTGGCGAAGAGCGGGTAACCGAAGAAGGCGATCACGAACGCGATCACGAGCCCAACGGCTGCGGCGACAAACGCCAGCTGCTGCTCGTTGAACGGGCCGCCGAGTGAGGCACCGACGAGGATGCGCGCCGTACACACTGCCACGAGCCACAGCAGCACGGCGCCCCAGAACAGCCGCGTGACGAAGGCGAGAACGGCCGGCACGATGTTGCCGACAAGGCCAAACGTCGCGCGCGAGACGACGATGGTCGGCTGCCCGCTCCATTTGCCGGCGAGCGTGCCGAGGCCGAGCGGCAGGAACGAGATCGCGACCCCGATGAATGCCGCGAGGATCGCCTGCCGCAGGCTCATGCCGAGCCCGAACAACGCCGCGCCGAAGGCCACGCTGACGACGGAGGAGTTCGTCGCGAACCAGAGCCAGAACATTCGCGCGGCGCGACCGGTCCTTCGGTCAGCGGGCGTCGCCTCCTCGCCGCTCAATTCAATGGCGAAGACAGGCAGCGGACCGTGTTCCGCGTCGATCACGGGCTGTTCGTCACTCGCACCCCGCGGGCTCGCCATCGGCTCGATGGGCGCGCTTGCCGCGGCCGGCAGAACGACAACGCCTTCCGACGTCACCGGGAATGGGCCGTCCAGGTCACCGAAGGCACGGTCTGTCTCGTCGACGTCATCGTCATCGTCATCATCCGATCGGGTGTCGATGATCTGAGAGTCGACCGGGACAGAGCCGGTCTGCGGCGCTTCCGAGGTCGGCTCGCTGTGCAGTAGCGAGAAGGGGCGCGCCTCCTCGTCCGCGGGCACAGCCGCGACATCCCCCACGAGTAGCGCGTCGAAGGGAGAGACTGAAACGGGACGGACCGGGGCGGATGCCGTGGGCGCGTTCGGGTCGACGAGGTCGTAGATCACGGGCGCTTCTGGTGCACGCGGGGCCGGCTCGGGCTGCTCCGCTGCCTCGGCCGGGTCAGGCCCGGAGGACTGCGCTTCAGGCGACTGCGCCTCAGACGACAGGAGCTCAATGACCGGTTCCGTCGTCGGCGGAACCTCCAGCTCCTCTGCGGGCCCGGCCGTCGGCTCTCCCGCCGTCGCGGCATCCGGGAGGTGCCCGACGAATTCACCGGCGGATTGCTCCCCCGCCTCATCCTCTGATTGCTCGAACGACTCTGGGGCCTGGTCGACGCTCTGCTCGGTCGGAGCGACCTGCGATTCCTCCGAGGGTGGCCGCAGCCACGGCGGACGGAGCACGATGCCGTCGCTGAGGTCCGGTTCCCCGAGCGCGGCGACGTCTACGCGCTCTTCGAGGCGCGGTGGCGGAAACTGCTCGGGGTTCAAGAAGGGCGCGGGAACGGCGTCGTCGAGCGAGGGAGGCTGAGGCGGGGTGTCCTCCAACACCTCGGTGTCCTCCAACGGCGCGGTGTCCTCCAACACGTCGGTGGTGTCGAACGCTGTCTGCAGAGGTTGTGCCGGTGGCGGCACGATCATCGAACCGGCCGGGGGCGCGAACGGCGCAGCGGATGCATCCGGAGCGGGCGGTGACCAGGCGGTGCGATCGGCGGCACCTTCTGGCTCGGAGACCGGCACGTCAGTTGCCGCACCTGCCGATGCAGTCGGCTCCGCCCCAGCGTCGTTCTGCTCGAGGGCCCGAGCCGTCACCGTCGGCACCCCGTCGGTGGTGATGATGGGAATGACGCCGGTGAACTGCGGAATGACCTCTGCGATCGTCTCGAGAGCCTCGGGCGTGCCGATCTCGCGCATCCGCCCCTCCCAGGCCGTGAACTCTGCCGCGTCTTGCTGGCGCAGTTCCAGCTCGGCCTGCAATTGCTCGATTGCGCTGAGCGTGTCGGCCGGCTTCTCCACCTCGGGAGACAGCGCACGCACCAGCTCGTCGTCCTCCAGCGAGCGACGCTGAGGGCGCTCCGGGAGTTCGATGCTCGCCGTAGCGGGCGGCACCGGCGACGGCTGCTCGAGAGGCGCGGGAGCCGGCTGCGGCTCGGCGCCGACATCCGGTCGACTGTTCTGAACTCTGACGGACTGCGCGGCTTCGTCGCTGTTCCGCTCGCGCTGGGCCTTCTCGCCCTGGGTCTTCTCGCCCTGGGTCCCCCCACGCTCGGTCTGCTCGCCCTGCTCCTGTTCGCCCCGGTCCTGATCGACAGACGGCTCCTCACGCTGGAGGAACGCAGGAGGGTAGTTGCCGGTGGGCGGGGTGTACGTCGAGCGCCTCGGCCCTACCGGGAGATATGGCGTGCCAGCGACGTCGCTTCCGCTCGCCTCGTCGTTCTCAGCCATGCCCAAATGATATGGGGGTACGCCGCCGTTCCCCTGCTGACGGGCCGCAATTCCGGCGCATGGTCTGCGTTCGAGCCGCCGCGAGGTGACAGTTGCGTCATGTGACGCTATTTGTTCGGATGCTTTACTAAAGATTGGGGGACGGACAATAATACGGTGTAGCAAACGGACTCCAGGAAAGGCGATGTTTTGGGCACCATGAATACCGAACCTGTGCTGACGAACCTCATGCACGAGCAACGACGCTTCCCGCCCAGTCCGGAGTTCACGGCGCAGGCCAACGTGAAGCACACCGCGTACGACGAGGCACGCGCCGATCGACTCGCGTTCTGGGAACAGCAGGCCGACCGCCTCGACTGGGATCGCCGCTGGGATGAGGTGCTCGACTGGAGCAATCCCCCCTTTGCGAAGTGGTTTGTCGGCGGCAAGCTCAACGTCGCGGTGAACTGTCTCGACCGCCACGTCGCCGCGGGCCGCGGCGATAAGGTCGCCTACTACTTCGAGGGCGAACCCGGCGACACGAGAGAGATCACCTACTCCCAGCTCACCGATCTCGTCTGCCAGGCCGCCAACACCCTCATCGAGCTCGGGGTGAAGGCCGGCGATCGCGTCGCCATCTACATGCCGATGATCCCCGAGACGATCGTCGCGATGCTCGCCTGCGCGAGGATCGGCGCCGTGCACACCGTCGTCTTCGGCGGCTTCTCCTCCGAGGCACTGCGCAGCAGGATCGACGACTGCCAGGCAAGGGTCGTCATCACCGCGGACGGTGGCTACCGCAAGGGCAAGGCCTCCGCCCTCAAACCCGCCGTCGATGAAGCGCTGCTCGAATGCCCGGATGTGCACACCGTGCTCGTCGTGCGCCGCACCGGTCAGGAGGTGGACTGGACCGACGGCCGCGACCGTTGGTGGCACGACACCGTCGAGCGAGCGAGCACGGCCCACGAGGCGGAATTCTTCGACTCCGAGCATCCGCTCTATGTCATGTACACCTCCGGCACCACCGGCAAGCCCAAGGGCATCCTGCACACCTCGGCCGGTTACCTCACGCAGTGCGCGTACACGCAGTGGGCGGTCTTCGACCTCAAGCCTGAGACGGATGTCTACTGGACCGCCGCCGACATCGGCTGGGTCACCGGACACAGCTACATCGTCTACGGCCCGCTCGCCAACGGCACGACCTCGGTGATCTACGAGGGCACGCCAGACACGCCGCACACGGGACGCTGGTGGGAGATCGTGGACAAGTACAAGGTGTCGATCCTGTACTGCGCGCCCACGGCCATCCGCACGTACATGAAGTGGGGACACCAGATCCCGGCCAAGTACGATCTCTCGACGCTTCGCGTGATCGGCTCGGTCGGAGAGCCGATCAACCCCGAGGCCTACGTCTGGTATCGGCGCCACATCGGCCACGACACGACCCCCGTCGTCGACACCTGGTGGCAGACCGAGACCGGCGCGATCATGATCAGCTCCTTGCCTGGAGTGACGCACGCCAAGCCCGGGGCTGCGATGACCCCGCTGCCGGGAATCTCGGCCGAGGTCGTCGATGAATCGGGCAATCCGGTGCCGAACGGCTCGGGCGGGTACCTCGTGCTCACAGAGCCGTGGCCTTCGATGCTGCGCACCGTGTGGGGCGACGATCAGCGCTACATCGACACCTACTGGTCGAAGTTCCCAGGACGGTATTTCGCCGGCGACGGTGCCAAAAAGGATGAGGACGGCGACATCTGGTTGCTCGGCCGCGTGGACGACGTCATGAACGTCTCCGGGCACCGGCTCTCGACCACCGAGATCGAGTCGGCGCTCGTGTCGAACGAGAAGGTCGCCGAAGCCGCCGTGGTGGGCGCATCCGACCCCGTGTCGGGCCAGGCCGTGGTCGCGTTCGTCATCCTTCGCAGCGAGGCCGGCGATGGCGGTGAGCATGTCGTGCGTGAACTGCGCGACCACGTCGCTGGACAGATCGGCAAGATCGCGCAGCCGCGACAGATCATGGTCGTCGCGGAACTTCCGAAGACGCGATCGGGCAAGATCATGCGGCGCCTGCTGCGTGATGTCGCCGAGAACCGGCCCGATGGCGACGTCACCACGCTCGCGGATTCCGGCGTCATGGACCTGATCCGCGCCGGGATGTCGACGACCAGCGCTCAGGAAGACTGAGTCCCAGCGTCGCCGGCCGCACTCGCGGCCAGCGCCGCTGTCTCGTTCGACAGGTCCCGCATCCTCAGGGGCGTGTCAGACCGCTCTGGTAGTCTCGCTGCCGATCCATCTCGTGCGCGCCGGGCCGAACCACCGGCGCCCCACCCAATGTGACCCCCATCGCTCGACTTCTCTCAGCCTTTCGCCTCGCGACGCGAAGCCCCGGTGCGCCGCGGGTGCGCAGACGTATCGCCGTGCTCGCCGCGAGCGGCGCGTTCATGCTCGTCTCGCTCTTCGCGATCGCACCGCCTGGCCCGCCCACAGCCGCGGAGTTGCTGCAGGCGGAGCTCACCGCTCACGCGCAGTCGCTCACGGTGTCGGGCCACGCCGCCGTCACCCGGGTCAAGCGCGATGGCTACTCCCTGACCGCGGGGCCGGCCACTCTGGCCGCGAGCGGTACGAACTACGACTGGGCCAAGCTCGTTCTCATCTCAGGGCACTGGCCCACGAGCGAGGCGAACGTGACAGTCTTCGTGCGCTGGATGCGCCAGGAGAACGGCCCGAACAACTGGTGGAACCGCAATAATCCGATGAACAACGGCTACGGTTCCGGCGGTGGTGGCGGCACCGGCAGCTATGCGAACCTCACGATCGCGGCGCAGAAGGCTGCGGAAAATCTTCAGCGCAACCCCAGCTTCAGCGGGATCGTCGCCGCCCTCGCGGCGTCGGCTCCGATGGAGGTCACGGAACAGGCCATCTGGGCGTCGCCATGGGCCAGCAGTCATTACGGCAATGGCTCGCGCTGGCACCGCTCCCCCGTGCCGAGCGTGAAGGCGCCTGCAAGCGCCTGGTAGCAGCGCGTCCAGGGGTGGCGTCTCGGCTCGCGGCATCAGGCAACCCGAAACTTCTCCGCATCCTGGGCGCGCAAGGTGAGACCGTTGCCTGGCTCTTCACTCGGTCGCAGGTCGCCGCCGCTCGGATCGAGCGTTCCATCAAAGAAGAGGCGCTCGATGCGCACGTGGTCGTGGAACCATTCAAGGTGCCTCAGGTTCGGCGTTGCCGCGGCGACATGCACGTGCAGGTGCGGCCCGCAATGTGCGGAGACCTCGAGACCGTGGGCTGCAGCGACGGCCGCGGCGCGCATCCATTCCGTGATCCCGCCGCAGCGGCTCGCGTCGATCTGTAGGCAGTCCACGGCGCGCGCCTCACACATTCGCCGGAAGTACACGAGATCGAAGCCGTACTCCCCCGCCGTCACGTCGGCGTCGACGGCGTCGCGCACCTCGCGCAGCCCCGCGAGATCATCGGAACTCACCGGTTCCTCGAACCAGTGCAGCCGGAGTTCCTCGGCCTCTCGTGCGAGCCGGATCGCCTGCTTGCGGCTGTAGCCACCGTTCGCATCAGCGAACAACTCGGGCCCGTCGCCGATCACCTCGCGCGCCTGCCGCAGTCTGCGAAGGTCGCGGTCTTGTCGACGTCCCCACGATTCGCCGATCTTGATCTTGACCCGCGGAATGCGATCGTCATGCACCCAGCCGCCGAGTTGCGCTGCCAGAGTCTTCTCGGAGTACGTGGTGAATCCACCGCTCCCGTAGATGGGAACGGCGTCTCTCACTGCACCGAGGAGTCGGTGCAGCGGCAACCCGAGCAGTCGAGCCTTGAGATCCCACAGGGCGATGTCGACCGCTGAGATCGCGTAGCCTACGGCGCCCACTCGACCGCTGTTGCGGACGGCCTTGACCATCGCATCCCAGCATCCGCCGATGTCGAGCGCCGAACGCCCGGTCACGAGCGGAGCGAGGGCACTCTTCACGATCGCTCCGCACTCGGCCGGCCCGTAGGTCCATCCCGTGCCGAGCTCTCCTCCCGCGCGAACCTGAACGAGCACCATCGTCGTGGACTGCCAAGCGAAGGTGCCGTCGCCCTCGGGCTCATCGGTCGGCACCGTGTACACGCTGACCTCGACCGCATCGACCGCCTCATCGATCATGCGGGTTCCGAACCATCGTTGAGCAGTTCACCCTGTAATTGCTCGAGCGACTTGTCCTTGGTCTCGGGCACCTTCCACACGAAGAACAGAATGGCCAGGATGCCGAGCGCACCGAACACGAAGAACGTGCCCTGCCTGCTGATCAGGGCGATCAGGCTGAGGAAGGTTCCCGCGACGAGGAAGTTGGCGGCCCAGTTGAGCACCGTGGCCAGTGACATCGCCTTGCTCCGGATGCCGGTCGGATAGATCTCGGAGATCATGAGCCAGAACACCGGCCCCAACCCCACCGCGAAGGCGGCGATGTAGACGATCAACGCCACGAGCGCGAGATAGCTCGCGTTGTGCTGCAGCCACGGCGAGGCGAAAAAGATGCCCAGGAAGATGATCGCCACCGTCAGCCCCACGGTACCGATGAGAAGCAGTCGCCGCCTGCCGACCCTGTCGAGCAGCAGCACCGCAACGATGGTGAACACGACGTTCGTGACGCCGACGAAGACCGTCTGCGTGATCGAGGCGCTGTCGGTGAGGCCGGTGTTGGAGAGGATCGTCGGCGCGTAGTAGATCACCGTGTTGATGCCCACGAACTGCTGGAAGATCGCGAGCCCGGCGCCGATCCAGATGAGCGGGCGGATGTTGGGTCGCAGCAGATCGCGAATGGTGGTCGCGTTCTCGGTCTCCTGCGCCTCGCGGATCTCGGCGATTTCTCCGTCGATGTCCGCGTCCGGGTCCGAGCCGCGCAACCGCTTCAACACGTCGCGCGCCTCCTTCTCCTTGCCGTGCTCCATGAGCCATCGCGGAGTTCGCGGCACCGTGAGCATGCCGATCGCGAGCGCAGCGCCCGGGATTGCGCCGACGCCGAGCATCCAGCGCCAACCATCCGGCATCGAGGCGAAGGCGAAGTTGACCAGGTACGCGAGGAGGATGCCCGCGGTGATCATGAGTTGGTTGAACGACACGAGGCCGCCCCTCACGCGCGGTGGCGAGACCTCCGAGATGTACAGGGGCGCGACGAAGGAGGCGGTGCCCACCGAGAGCCCGAGAATGAAGCGAAAGCCGATCAGCATCGGAATCGACACGGCGAAGGCACAGCCGAGCGCACCGACCACGTAGATGCAGCCGGAGATCACCTTGGTCCACTTGCGGCTGATCTTGTCGGCGAGATAGCCAGACAGGATCGCACCCAGAATCGCACCGAGAAGCAGTACCGAGACGATCCACTCCTGCGCCACCGCGTTCGCGTGCAGGTCCTTTTTGAGGAACAGGAGCGCGCCGGAAATCACGCCCGTGTCGAAGCCGAACAGCAGCCCGCCGATCGCCGCGATGATCGAGATGCGCAACAGCATCCGGTTGCCGCTTGCACGCATGCCCGCCACGAAATTACTCATTATCACTCAACTCCTTCGTTGTGCGGCTACCTCTTCAGTCGCGTTTCGTGCTCTCCTCGTCGTTCGTGAAGACGCCCTTGACCCGCTCGACGCCCTCAACGAACAGCGCCTTCGCCGTGTCTCGGATGACGCCCAGTTCGCTCGGGTCGCCCTTGAGCAGCGCCTCACCGGTGTTCTTCGCGTATTCGAGAGTGATGTGCGGCGGCAGCGGCGGCACGTTCTTGCTCGTGTATGCGTCGATAACGGTGACCCCACGGTGCGCGAAGGCGGCGTCCCAAGCCGCCTCGACCTCGTCGTCGTGCTTCACACGGATGCCGGTGAATCCGAGCAGTTCGGCCCAGCCCGCGTAGTCCACCGATTCCACGTCCTGCGAGGTGGACCACACCGGGTTCGCGTCTTCTGTGCGCATCTCCCACGACACCTGGGTGAGGTCGTCGTTGTGCAGCACCATGATGATGAACTGCGGATTCGGCCACAGACCGAGGTACTTCTTGATCGTGATGAGCTCGTTCATGCCGAGCATCTGAAACGCACCGTCACCGATCGTGCAGACGACCGTGCGATCCGAATGCGCGAACTTCGCGGCCATCGCGTAGGGCATCGACGCGAGCATGCTTGCGAGGCGCCCGGAGAGATCGCCCATCATCCCTTCGCGCAGCCGGATGTGGTGGCCGTACCAGTCCGCGGTCGACCCCGCATCCGCCGTGACGATCGCTCGCGGGGGCAGCCGCTTGTTGAGCTCGTGGAAGACGCGGCGCGGATTCACTCCGTCCTCGTATTCGGCGAGCGCCTGGGCCTCCATTTCGCTCTCCCACTCGACCATCTCGCCGGCGATCTTCTCCTGCCAGGCGAGATCCGTCTTCGCCTCGAGGTGCGGAATGAGCGCGTCGAGCGTCGCTCCCACGTCGCCCCACAGATTGAGCTCGGTGGGGTAGCGCAGTCCCATCTGCTCGGGCTTGAGGTCCACCTGGATGGCGCGCGCATGCCCCGACGCGGGGAGGAACTGCGAGTAGGGGTAGTTAGTGCCGAGAAAGACGAGCGTGTCGCAATCGCTCATCTGGTGCACGCTGGGCAAAGACCCGAGCAGCCCGAGCTGCTGAGAGTGATAGGGCACCTCTGACGAGATGACCTGCTTCGCCCGCAGCGCAGTGATGATGCCCGCACCGCACCGCTCTGCGGCTCTCATCACCTGCGCACTCGCCCCGTTGGCACCGTGACCGACGAGGAAGGTGACCCTGTTACCAGCGTTGATGATGTCGGCCGCCGCGCGGATGTCGGCCTCGGGAGGTGTGACTCGGATGGACGGCGCAACGGCGCTCGAGCGCGACACCCAGTTCGTGGGCACGAGCTCCGGCATCTCCATGCCCTGCACGTCATGCGGGAGCACGACCACGGTCGGACCGAGGCGCACGCGCGCCACGCGGAAGGCCGTGTCGACCACGGCCTGCGCCTGCGCCGGCGACACGATGGTCTGCACATAGAGCGCAACATCGGAGAGAGATCGCTCGAGATTGCTCTCCTGCTGGGTGAAGGTGCCGAAGGCATTGAGACCCTGCTGGCCGACGAAGGCGACGACCGGCTGGTTGTCCATCTTGGCGTCGTACAGACCGTTGATCATGTGAAAGGCGCCGGGGCTCGATGTGGCCATGCACACGCCGACCTCCCCGGTGAACTTGGCATGAGCGGTGGCCATGAGGGAACAGATCTCCTCGTGCGTCGGCCTGATGTACTCGAGCCCGATACCCGCTCTTTCGGCTGCGCCGAGGGCGCCGTCGAACTCGCCGATGCCGTCGCCTGGGAATCCGAACACCCTGCTCACTCCCCAGTCTCGGATTCTCTGGATGACGAAGTCGCTTACTGTCGGCATGACACTGTCCTTTCTGTTCGGGTGACTCAGGCTGTAGCGATGAGGCGATCCGCGGCACGCGCGGCGATCGCCATGATCGTCAGCGCCGGATTGGCGCTGCCCTGGGTGGGCAGCACGCTTCCGTCGACGATCAGGAGGTTCGGCACGGCGAAGCTGCGGCAGTCGGCGTCGACCACGCCGTCGTGTTCGTCCGCGGCCATCCGGGCACCGCCCACCAGGTGCGCGTTGCGGCGAATGGTGATGACCTCGTCGGCACCTGCAGAGCGAAGGATGTCTTCCATCACCCCGGTGGCCGCGTCGAGCAGTGCCCGATCGTTGTCGCACTGCGAGTAGTCGAAGCGTGCGATCGGCATCCCGTGACGATCGGTCTGATCGGCGAGCGTGACGCGGTTCCGAGCCTGGGGCAGGAATTCGCACAGCGCACCGAGACAGGCCCAGTGCACGTAGTCGCTCATGTAGTTGCGGAGGTCAGCACCCCAGTAGCCCTGTGCCATGACGTGCTCCGCCCAGGTGATCGGCAGAGGCGAGACGGTCTGGATGGAGAACCCGCGCTTATACGGCTTGCTCGGGTCGGTCTCATAGAACTGCTCCGTGCTCACCTCGGGCGGCGGCCCCTTCCACATCCGCACCTCGCTGTCGAAGCGACCCGCCGTCTGCGGAGCACCCTGCACCATGAGGTAGCGTCCGACCTGGTCGAAGTCGTTGCAGAGGCCGTCGGGAAAGCGAGCGGACGTGGAGTTGAGCAACAGCCGCGGCGTCTCGATCGAGTAACCCGCGATCGCCACCGTTCTGGCGCGCTGGAAGTGCGGCATGCCGTCCCTGACGTAGTGCACCCCGGTTGCGCGGCCGGTGCGCTGGTCGATCTCGACACGGGTGACCATCGAATCCGGGCGGATCTCTGCGCCGTGCGCCAGCGCATCCGGAACATGCGTGATGAGCGGCGAGGCCTTGGCGTTGACCTTGCAGCCCTGCAGGCAGAAGCCGCGGTAGATGCAGTGCGGGCGGTTGCCGAAGCGGCCGTTGGAGATGGCGACGGGCCCGACCTTTGCGGTGATGCCCGCCGCCAGCGCGCCACGCTGAAAGATCTCGCCGTTCCCCGACACCGGATGCGGCCGGTGCGGATACCCGTGCGGATCGCCCCAGGGCCAGTCCTCCCCCGCAACCGGCAGCTCGCCCTCGATGAGCTCGTAGTACGGGCGCAGTTGCGCGTAGTCGATCGGCCAGTCGGCGCCCACCCCGTCTGTGGACTTCGTGCGGAAGTCGCTCGGGTGGAATCTTGGCGTGTAGCCGGCGTAGTGCACCATGGAGCCGCCGACGCCCCGGCCAGAGTTGTTGGAGCCGAGAGGCACCGGGTCGTCGCCGCCGATCTCTCGCGGTTCGGTCCAGTACAGGTGGTGCGAGCCGGCCTCGTCGCTCACCCAGTCCACTTCGGGGTCCCAGAACGGGCCGGCGTCGAAGGCCACGACACGTGCGCCGGTTCTCGCCATCCGCTGCATCAGCGTCGATCCACCCGCGCCACACCCGACGATCACGAGGTCGACCTCGTCGTTGTCATCGAAACGGCGCATGTCGTCGCGCAGGCCGTGCCGCATGGTCGATCCGTCGCTCTCCAGCAGCCAGGCGGACTCGTTGCGATCCTGCACCGCGCTCACGAGACACGCCCTTTCAGCGGGTCATCGCTCGGCCGCGCGTCACGCACCTCGAAGGGCTCTAGTCTGTCGACACCGATGTTCTTGTAGCCGCGCGGGTAAGCGGGCCCGGCGAATCCGATCTCTTGCCAGGCCCAGGGATGCGAATAGAAGGCCGTGCACGCATAGCGCGTCCAAAGGCTCCAGACCCGGGCAGCGATGATGCCGTGCCAGTCCGAGGAGCCGAGCTCGTGAATGGACGTCAACAGTTCGGACTGCTCCGACCAACTGCGGTCGGCGAACACCGTGCCGTACTCGCGCGTGCTGTCTTCGTCGAGGTAGGCGAGGGTGCTGTGCCAGGCGCGGCCATCCGGTTCCATGTCGGCGTAGTGCCAGCCATCGGTCTGGTCCTCCGCGAGCCGCGCGTCGACGAGTTGCACGATGGGTACGCGGGGCTCGCTGCGCTGGTACAGCAGTTGGTCGAACAGAGCGCCAGCCGCGGCCCATTCGGCATCGGAGAAGAAACGAACGGCGGATTGCATACCCAGGCGACGCTCGACGACCGCGCGCGTCGCGTCGTCCCAATGGGGAGCTTGACCGAGAACGTCGAAGCCGGGATACCGGTCGCCGCCGTGCTCAGGTTCAAGCGGCAGGCCGCTCACTTCTCGCGTCGCAGGATCGCCGCGAGGATGCCCATGCCGCCCACGAGCGTGACCAGGAGCGGCGCGAGGAGCGGCGGACCCATCTCGACGTTGTATCTGAAGTTCTTCCAGCCCCCGGGCTTCTGCCTGACACCTCGGCCATGCAGCCACACTCCCTGGAGCCCGTTGGCGACGATCGTCGCCGAGACGACGGGAAGCACCGTCTTCGCCGCTCGATGATTCACCACACCAGCCACACCCGCGGCGGCCCCGATCGGCCCGAGCACGACCGGTGCCCACATCCACTTATTGCCGAAACTGGCCTTGTCATGCTCGAAGAAGATCTCGGCCATCGTGACGAGGGCACCGGCTGCGGTCAGCGCGGAGAGGCTGCGCTCGAATCTGCCGGTGCGCACATCCCGCACGAGACGGTCGATGCCGTGGAGGTCTTTTCGGGTGTGGCGGGAATGCCGCAGTGCGGGCATGTGCGGTGCTTCTTTCCGTCGTCGGTGATCACGGATCTCGCGATCGTCGAACGGCTCTCGCTTTCCACACTGCGCTCGTACCCGGCGCGCGGCCAAGGGGATTCCGTCAATACTCGACAAGCTCTAAGGCCGCTGTCACAGAACATCCAGCCTCATCGCGATGGGATGAGAAAAGGTCCCGGCCGCAACGACCGGGACCCTCCAAGAAACTGCTAGACGCGGATCACGCCTCGCTCATCGCGGCCTTCTCTGCCTGTCCCTTGGCCGCGTAGTACGCCGCGCGCGCCGCGATGCGACGCTCCTGCTCGGCCTGGCCGGCGTCGAGCACGTCCTGGGGAACCTCAACGTTCGGCACGCGGCTCACACCGTTGTACTTCGCGATGTAGGCGTCGAGTTCGGGCCCGGACTCCCAAGAGGTGATGAGGCAGTAGCGCGGCTCGGGGCTGTTGAGCGTCGTCGCGTGCCAGAGGCGCTGGGTGTCGACGATCAGCTGTGCACCGGCCGGAAGCGCCACCCGGTACTCCACGCTCGGGTCGGTGCGGTTGTCGCGCAGCACGAAGTAACTGTCGGCGTCGTCAGTGAGGTTGAAGAATCCGCGCACGACCCAGCCCGTGCCATCCGGGTTGAGCCTGTTGTTGTCGTCCTGGTGCAGGTTGTAGAGGCAGTCGGCGTAGCTGTTCGGCTGCAGCTCGATCACGCGGCAACGGCCGACATTGGCACCCGGCTCCTGGGCGCGGCGCGTGAGGTTCGGTGCCTTCTCGACCTGCGACGGAATCCACACGCCGTCCTTGTCGGTGCGCGGCGGCTTGTGGTTCCAGAAGCCGTTCACCTCGATCTCGCCCTTGGCACTCGCGAGCGGTGCGAAGCGGGTCTCACCCGAGGACTTCCAGTCGACGTATTCGAGATCGAGCCATTCCTTCGGATCGAGCTCCTGGTTGTAGCGGTCCAGAACCACGTAGCCGGTCTCTTCGAGAGCGGCAGACTTGATGTAACCCATGAGGCGGATTATTACCTTTCGTAGGGGGCCAGCACGTTTTAACAGGCCCAACTTAGGCAAGCCTAACAGCCGGGTCCGCCTAAACTGGGAGGGCCCGAGGCCAAGGAGAAACGCATACAGATGAGTGCAGCCACGAACGTCGACGCCACCGCCGTCAATACGATTCGCTGGCTCTCCGCCGCAGAGACGAGCATCGTCGTGCCCGTCTATCAGAGGCAATACCGCTGGGACATCGGCGGATGCGAGAAGCTGCTCGCCGACGTTCGAGCCGTCGCGGACTCGGGCGATCGACAGACCCACTTCATCGGCTCGATCCTCTCGACGGCCGCTCATTCCGAGACCACGGATGCCGTGGCCAGCCCGGGCGAACTGGTGCTGATCGACGGCCAACAGCGCATCACCACGATCATGCTGTTGATCGCGGCGATGCAGCACAGCGTGCAGTCTTCGAACCCAGCACTCGCCGCGGAGCTGCAGAAGGTCCTGGTGCGCGCCACCGACCCATCCCGCACGAAGCTGCTCCCCCACCGCGAGTGGGCCCAGGTGTACGAGAGTGTCGTGCTCGATCGGCGGCCTGCGGAGGCTGAGCTGCGCGAGTCTCGGTTCGACGACAACTACGCCTTCTTCCGCAGCCAGGTGCCCGCGGATGAGGTACCCCGCATCTGGCAGGGCCTGCAACGACTCGAGCACGTGTCCATCACGCTCGGCACCGATGCAAACGCCCAGCAGACCTTCGAGAGCCTCAACTCCACCGGCGAGCCGCTTCGCGACCATGAGCTCATCCACAACTACGTGCTCATGGGTCTCTCGCACGCCCAGCAGATCGAGGTCGAAGACGAGTTCTGGCTGCCGATCGAGGAGAACACGGGCGAGTCGATCGCCACCTTCTGGCGGCACTACATGGTCATGACGACGGGTCGCGAAATCGATACGGGCGATGGCCGAGGCGTCTACGACACCTTCCGCAGCCGCTTTCCGAGGCTCGACTTCGACATCCTCACGTCGCACGCCACTGAGTGGCGCGAGTACTCGGAGGTCTATCGCACGCTGCTCGACCCGTCGCGAGAGCCTGACCCGGAGCTCGCCCGCCAGCTCGGCTACGCCAACACATTCGGTCGTGCCATGTACCCGCTCGTCATGCGCGCGTACCACGACTACTCGCGCGGTTCGGCAGACCGGGGCGTCCTGATCGCGACCCTCGAGCACCTCCAGTCGCTGCTCATCCGCCGCACCGCGGTCGGGCTGAGCACGAACCGGCTGGTGGCTCGGCTGTGCCGCGCACGCAGCAAGGGATCCGACCGGCTGCTCACGGCGATCTCCCGCATCACGCCTTCTGACGAGCGCGTGCGCGTGGCCCTCAAGTACGGGGCGCTCCCCCATGCCGCGTATGTGCTCGGCCGCCTCGCCCAGGTGGAGAGTCTCGAAGGACTGGACGTCGAACACATCTTCCCGCTGGCTCCCGGCGACTCCTGGAGCGGTGACGGCATCCGCGAGTGGGCAGACTACAGCGAGGACGAGCAGAACAGTCACCGTGCCCTCGCCGAGACGCTCGGCAACCTCGCCCTGCTCGAAGAACCACTAGCGGAACGCGCTCTCGGTGCATCGTTCCCGCAGAAGCGCGCATCCGTCTACCCGAAGAGCGCGATAGCGGCGACGCACGAACTCGCAGAAACGGATGCCTGGGGCACGTCCGCGATCGCGGATCGCACCGCGCGTCTCACCGTCGAGTTCCTGAAGGTCTGGGCGCGTCCCGCGACCGTCGACATCGACGACGACGGTCTCACCCCCATCCTCGATGCCCAGCGCAGGCGCGGTTGGCCCCTCGGCTGGGAGCGCGAGTTCGAGTACGTCGAATACCGCGGTGAGCACTGGGAGGTATACGACGTCAAGTATCTCTTCAACCGCATCTTCACACGGCTCTGGGCGGACTCCCGGGAGAATGTCGTCGCGTTCAGCGCGCGCCGCGGCGGGCCGATCTTCGAGGCGAAGTCGTGGAAGGGCCACTGGGACGAACTGGATGAGACCCATTTCCTCTACATGGGGTGGGACTCGAGGTACATGCTCACCGCGGTGCAGGGCGTGCTCGAGGAGGCGGGCCTCGCATCCGAGGTGTTCGTCAAGTACTCCTACATCGGTGCCGCCATGTAGCTGATCGGCTCTGAACGGTCGGCGACAACCGCTCGCCAATCTCGTAGGCTGGCGGGGAAAGGCGACACACGGGAGGCTGCGATGGCGCAGATGACGGTGCCTCAGACCACGGCGGCAGAAGTGCTCGAGGAGCTGGCAGCGCTCGACGACCCGAAGGTGCGCGCGGTCAACGCCAGGCACGGCGACGACCACGGCGTGAACCTCAGCCAGCTGCGAGCGCTCGCCAAGCGGCTACGAACCCAGCACGAGCTTGCACGGGAACTGTGGCGCACGGGCGAGACCCCCGCGCGACTGGTGGCGATTCTGATCTGTCAGCCGAAGTCGTTCGACGCGGCCGAACTGGACACGATGCTGCGCGAGACTCGCGTTCCGAAGGTGCTCGACTGGCTTGTGAACTACGTGATCAAGAAGAGCCCGCATGCCGAGCAACTGCGCGTGCGCTGGTTCGCCGACGCGGATGCCGTCGTCGCGAGCGCGGGCTGGGCACTGACCACCGAGCGCGTGACCACGGCACCAGAGGGACTCGACCTGCCCGGCCTTCTCGACATCATCGGGGCCGAGATGAAGGACGCACCCGACCGGCTGCAGTGGGCGATGAACACCTGCCTCGGCACCATCGGTATTCACCACGCCGAATACCGTGCTCGAGTAATGGCGATCGGTGAGCGCCTCGAAGTGCTCAAGGACTACCCGACCCCGCCGAACTGCACATCGCCGTACGTGCCGCTGTGGGTCGCCGAAATGGTGCGACGCCAGAACACCTAACGTGTGGGGTGGGCCCTACCGGGATCGAACCGATGACATCCACGGTGTAAACGTGGCGCTCTACCAGCTGAGCTAAAGGCCCGCGTTTTTCGAAAGCGAGTCGCGTCGAAAAGGCGTTCCCACAGCTTACAGGTCGGATGCGCCGGCGGACGTCAGACCGTGGCGGGAGCCAGTTCTGCGAGTGCCGCCCGATAGGCCTCGATCGAGCGCGCCTCGCCAGGAGCGGTGATGAAGCTCGCGCGGATGATGCCGTGCACGTCGATCAGGAAGCTCGCGCGGTTCGCAAAGCCCTTGTGCTCGAGGAACACGCCGTATTCCTTGGCGACGGCACCGTGCGGCCAGAAGTCCGCGAGGAGGGTGAAGTCATAACCCTCCTTGTCGGCGAAGGCACGAAGCGTCGCCTTGGAGTCGACGGAGATCGCGAGCAACTCGGCATCGCTACCTGCGAACAGGGAGAGATTGTCTCGCAACTCACAGAGCTCGCCCGTGCAGGTGCTGGAGAACGCGAGCGGGAAGAAGACCAGTGCAACCGGCTTCTTGCCGCGGAAGTCGCTCAACCGCACATGCTCACCGAACTGATTCGCGAGTTCGAAATCGGGTGCCTGGGTGTCGTTTTCCAGAGCCATGATGTCGCTTCCTTTCGGCCACCTCGGCCGTTCAGACCGGGCGATTCGCCCGGCAAACACGATTGGCCATCTTACGCCGACTCGCGCTCTACCGCTGGATGGCGATCTCGAGCCTCAATTCGCGCGACTCTCCCGGCTGCAGGGCCAGCTGTCCCGGCTTCTGGGCGAAGTCGGCATCGAAGTCGAGCGGCGACGTCATCCCGAACCACGGTTCGATGCAGACGAACTCACCGGGCGCCTTGCTCCACACCCCGAGGATCGGAAAGTCCGGGAAGTTCACGGTGATCGACGGTGCCCCGGGCGCCGTGTACCGCACCGAGCGACTCTCAATGCTGTCGAAGATCACCGCATCGGCGGCGAACAGCGAGTCTCGCAACTCGAGGGTGGTTCCCAAGACCGGAGTGGGGAAGCCCTGCGGCAACAGCAGGCCATCCTGCAGCCGCCTTATCGGCGCGGGTTCCTCGTGATCGAACTCGATCGTGTGCGAGTCACGAGAACGCGCACCGGGCAGGGGCCAACGGAACCCCGGATGCGCTCCGAGCGAAGCATGCAGCGTCGCGTCCCCCGGGTTCTCCAGTCTGTAGCACACCTCGAGCGTGCCGCCGGTGAGCGTGTACCGCAGCTGCAGCACGAAGGGAAAGGGAAACTGCCGCCTCGTGCGCTCGTCGTCGACGAGCGTGAAGGTGAGGCTCTCGTCGCCCGAGCGCTCGACCGCAAACGGCAGGTCGCGCGCGAAGCCGTGCTGCGACATTGTGTACTGCCGGCCGTCGACGGTGAGTCGGTCATCCGGCACCCGCCCCACGATGGGGAACAGAACTGGCGCCCGCCTCGCCCACTCGCTGCCGCCTTGCCAGAGCAGCTCGCGCCCCTCCGAATCGCGAAGCGAACTCAGCTCGGCTCCGAGCTCGTTCACCGAGAGTGCGAGATGCTCGTTCTCCAACTCATAGAAGGTCATGAGGAGAGGCTAGAACACGGCGTCCGCGGGTTCGACCCGCCGACCGTGTCGCGAGAGGCGCACCCCACGTTCACGGCACAACTAGAATTGGGCGGGCTTCGCACTGAGGGCGCCGATCGAAACCCGATTCTGCGTTCGCGAGGCACTTCTCCGTCCGCCAACAAGAGCGAGGTCAAGGATGACGGTCAACGACCAGGACCCATATTCGGCGAATCACATCGATCAGGATCCAGAGGAAACCGCCGAATGGCAGGAATCCCTCGATGCTCTGGTCGCGACGCACGGGCGCCAGCGCGGCCGCGAGATCATGCTCAGCCTGCTGAAGCGCTCGAAGGATCTGCAGCTCGGTGTTCCGATGGTTCCGACCACCGACTACATCAACACCATCGCCCCCGAAAACGAACCCGATTTCCCCGGCGACGAAGAGATCGAGCGTCGCTACCGCGCCTGGCTGCGCTGGAATGCCGCGATCATGGTGCACCGCGCCCAGCGCCCGGGTATCGCTGTCGGCGGCCACATCTCCACCTACGCCGGCTCGGCCACCCTGTACGAGGTCGGCAGCAACCACTTCTTCCGCGGCCAGGATCACCCGAGCGGCGGCGACCAGGTGTTCTACCAGGGGCACGCCTCCCCCGGCATGTACGCCAGGGCCTTCCTCGAGGGCCGTCTCGATGAGAACCAGCTCGACGGCTTCCGCCAGGAGAAGTCGCACCCGAGCGGTGGCCTCTCCTCGTACCCGCACCCGCACCTCATGCCTGAGTTCTGGCAGTTCCCCACGGTGTCGATGGGCATCGGTCCGATCAACGCGATCTACCAGGCTCAGGCCAACCGCTACCTGACCAACCGCGGCATCAAGGATGTCTCCGACAGCCACGTCTGGGCCTTCCTCGGTGACGGCGAGATGGACGAGGTCGAGAGCCGCGGCGCGCTGCAGTGGGCGGCGAACGACAATCTCGACAACCTCACCTTCGTCATCAACTGCAACCTGCAGCGCCTCGACGGGCCGGTTCGCGGCAACGGCAAGATCATCCAGGAGCTCGAGAGCTTCTTCCGCGGCGCCGGCTGGAACGTCATCAAGGTCATCTGGGGTCGCGAGTGGGACAGCCTGCTGTCTCGCGACAGCGAGGGTGCGCTCGTCAACCTCATGAACGTCACTCCGGATGGCGACTACCAGACCTACAAGGCCGAGAGCGGCGCCTACGTGCGCGAGAACTTCTTCGGCCGCGACCCGCGCGTCGCGGAACTGGTGAAGGACTACACCGATGACCAGCTGTGGAGCCTCAAGCGCGGCGGCCACGACTACCGCAAGGTCTACGCGGCGTTCAAGGCGGCCACAGAGCACAAGGGCCAGCCGACGGTCATCCTCACCAAGACCGTCAAGGGCTACGGCCTCGGGCCGTCCTTCGAGGGGCGCAACGCGACCCACCAGATGAAGAAGCTCACCCTCGACAACCTCAAGCAGTTCCGTGACGTCATGCACATTCCGATCACGGATGCGGTGCTCGAGGCAGACCCGTACCGCCCGCCGTTCTACCACCCGGGCCAGAACGACGAGGCGATCCAGTACCTGCAGGAGCGACGCCGCGCGCTCGGCGGGTACCTGCCGGAGCGCCGCTCCCGGTACACGCAGATCTCGCTCTCCGAGGAGAGCGCCTACGAGGTCGCCAGGCGCGGCTCCGGCAAGCAGGAGATCGCGACCACCATGGCGTTCGCGAGGCTGCTCAAGGATCTGCTGAAGTCGAAGGAGTTCGGCCACCGCATCGTGCCGATCATTCCGGATGAGGCCCGCACCTTCGGCATGGACGCCTACTTCCCCACCGCAAAGATCTACAACCCCAACGGGCAGCATTACACCTCGGTGGACCGCGAGCTCCTGCTCGCCTACCAGGAGAGCGTGCAGGGGCAGATCCTGCACGTGGGCATCAATGAGGCTGGCGCGTTCTCGGCATTCACCGCGGCGGGCACCTCGTACTCCACCCACGGCGAGCCGCTCATCCCGGTCTACATCTTTTACTCCATGTTCGGCTTCCAGCGCACAGGAGACGCGATGTGGGCCGCGGGCGACCAGATGGCGCGCGGGTTCATCATGGGGGCCACCGCGGGTCGCACCACGCTCACCGGCGAGGGCCTCCAGCACGCGGACGGGCAGTCGCCGCTGCTCGCATCGACCAACCCCTCGGTCGTCGCGTACGACCCCGCCTACGGTTATGAACTCGGCCTCATCGTGAAGGCGGGCCTCGAACGGATGTACGGCGGCAGCCATCCGCATCCGGATGTCATGTACTACATCACCGTCTACAACGAGCCGATGAAGCAGCCGGCCGAACCCGAGAACCTCGACATCGACGGTCTTCTCCACGGCATCTACCTGCTCAATAAGGCAGAGAACGTCGGACCGAAGGCGCAACTGCTTGCCTCCGGCGTGGCGGTGCCGTGGGCACTTGAGGCCCAGCAGTTGCTCGCCGAAGACTGGAACGTGGCCGCTGACGTGTGGTCCGTCACGTCGTGGGGCGAGTTGCGCCGCGATGGACTCGCCGCGCAGGAGCACAACTTCCTCAATCCCAACGAACAGCCCCAACAGCCGTACCTGACAGGCAAGCTGGAGGGCGCCGAGGGACCGTTCCTGGGGGTGAGTGACTACATGCACGCGGTGCCCGACCAGATTCGCCAGTTCGTTCCCGGCGACTACCTCACGCTCGGCGCCGACGACTATGGATTCTCCGACACTCGCGCGGCCGCCAGGCGGTTCTTCAAGATCGACGGACCGTCGCTCGTCGTGCGCACTCTGGAGGCCCTGGTCGCACGGGGCGAGATCGACCCGGGTGTTCCGCAGCAGGCGATCGATCGCTACCGACTGCACGACGTGACAGCGGGAACCACCGGCTCGGCCGGTGGCGAGAGCTAGACGACAGGAACACGAGTAGATGGCACCGGTGGCGCGCAGTAAGGAGCAGACGCTCGCGTGGCTGAAGACCGTCTCCGGCGAGCTGGCGACGGCGACGCTGAAGCGGTTGGATGACACCCTTCCCTGGTACGGCGACATGCCCCCGGGGCGGCGTTCCGCGGTCGGACTCGTGGCGCAGGCGGGCATCACCTCGTTCATCCACTGGTTCGACGACCCGGATTCCACGCCGTGGATCGCGGCAGACGTGTTCGGCGCGGCGCCGAGGGAACTGTTGCGCTCGGTGAGCCTCACCCAGACTCTGCAGCTCATCAAGGTGACCGTCGAGGTCGTCGAAGACCGCGTCAAGGGCCGCGACGAGTCGCTGCGCGAGGCGATCCTGCTGTACTCACGGGAGATCGCCTTCGCAGCGGCGGATGTCTACGCCCGTGCCGCCGAGGCACGCGGCCTCTGGGACGCGCGGCTCGAGGCGCTCGTGGTCGACTCGATTCTCAGCGGCGAATACGACGACGAACTGCCGTCCCGCATCGCCGCGCTCGGCTGGCACGGCCACGGCGAGGTGTGCGTGCTCGTGGGCACGGCACCGAAGATGCTCGACGTCGACATGCTGAGGCGCACGGCCCGCCATCTCGACGCCGACGTGCTGATCGGCGTGCAGGGAAGCCGACTGGTGCTCGTGATCGGTCGGGCGACGCCCTACGGCAGCGAACCCACGGACGCCACCGCGGATGCCCAGGTGCCGTTCCTCGACATCGCCAACGCCCTGGAGCCCGGCTTCGGTGACGGCTATCTCGTGCTCGGACACGAGGTGCCGAGCCTCGTCGACGCCTCGCGCAGCGCCAAGGCCGCACTCGCCGGCTTCGCTGTGGCCAGGTCGTGGCGCAACGCTCCGAGGCCCATGCTCGCCGACGACCTGCTCCCCGAGCGTGCCCTCGCCGGCGACGCGCTCGCGCGATCCACCCTCGTCAACCGCATCTATCGGCCGCTGCAGGCTCACTCCACCGAACTGCTCGCGACGCTCTGGTGCTACCTCGACAACGGCCGGTCCCTCGAGGCCACCGCGCGCGAACTGTTCGTGCACCCCAACACCGTGCGCTACCGGCTCAAGCGGGTATCCGAGGTCATCGGTTGGGATGCGACGGGAGCGCGCGAGTCGCTCATCCTGCAGGCTGCGCTCATCCTCGGCTCGATCGCCGAACCCGATGGGCCGCTGCGGCGGCGCTGACCCCCGCTTGAGGAAACCACCAAAGCTCGACGTGTTCATTAGGCTTAATCCACCGCCACCCCCGTTACTTCAGCAGAGGAGACTTGATCTGTGATCGTCGTCGTATGCCCCGGTCAGGGCTCCCAGACCCCGGGCTTCCTCGAGCCCTGGCTCGCTGAGCCGCGCTTCAGGGAGCACCTCGAGTCGCTGTCTGACGCCGCGGAGCTCGACCTCGTCAAGCACGGAACCGTGTCGGATGCCGACACCATCCGCGACACCGCCGTGGCCCAGCCGCTCATCGTCGCGGCGGGACTCGTCACTCTCGCCGCCCTGCTCGAGGGCCGAAGCGAGGCCATCGACGGCGTCGCCGGCCACTCCGTCGGTGAACTCACCGCCGCTGCAGCAGCGGGAATCCTGAGCGAAACGGATGCCATGACGCTCGTGCGCGAGCGTGGCACAGCGATGGCGGAGGCCGCGGCGCTCGCGGAGACCGGAATGAGTGCCGTCCTCGGCGCCGACGAGAGCGAGCTCCTCACCCTGCTCGGCGAACTGGACCTCGAGCCCGCCAACTTCAACGGTGGCGGTCAGATCGTCGTCGCGGGCACACTCGGTGCCCTCGCGAAACTCAAAGAGAATCCGCCGAGCGGCTCGCGGGTCATTCCGTTGCAGGTCGCCGGCGCCTTCCACACGCGCTACATGAAGCCCGCCGTCGAGCACCTCCGTGCCGTTGCCGGCGGTCTCGAGCGCAACGATCCCACGATTCCGATCTGGAGCAACCACGACGGCGCTCAGGTGACGTCGGGCAGTGACTTCGTCGACCTTCTCGTGGGCCAGGTGTCGTCGCCGGTACGGTGGGACAAGACAATGGAGGCCTTCGCGGCCGCCGGAGTCACGGGCGTCATCGAGGTCGCACCGGCCGGCGCGCTCGTCGGCCTCGCGCGGCGCGGACTCAAGGGAGTGCCGACCGTGGCGATCAAGAGCCCTGACGACCTGGCTGCGGCCCACGAACTGATGGACAGTGCACGATGACCCACCCCACGCTTCAGCAGTCCAGCGGACCGCGCTTCACGCGCATCTACAGCTATGGCGCAGCCCGCGGCGACCTCGTCGTGCCGAACGACGATCTGGTGGGCCCGATCAACTCGAGCGACGAGTGGATTCAGCAGCGCACCGGCATCATCACGCGCACCCGCGCCTCGCACGAGGTGCTCGCCGTAGATCTCGCGACGGATGCGGCGAGGGAGGCCATCGAGAAGTCGGGTGTGGCTGCCGCCGACATCGACCTCGTGATCATCGCGACCATCAGCAACTCGCGACAGACCCCGTCCATGGCCGCGGTCGTCGCCGATCGGGTCGGATCCAATCCGGCAGCGGCGTACGACACGAACGCGGCCTGCGCCGGCTTCAGTTACGCGGTCACCCAGGCCGACGCGCTCATCCGCACCGGAGCCGCACACTATGCGCTCGTCATCGGCGCGGAGAAGCTCTCCGACGTCGTCGACCCGAACGAGCGCTCGATCTCCTTCCTCCTCGGCGACGGCGCCGGCGCCGTGGTGATCGGCCCGAGCGAGACACCGGGCATCGCCGCAGCGGTCTGGGGTTCCGACGGCTCCAAGGCGGATGCCGTGGGAATGAACGCGACACTGGTCGAGTTTCGAGACGGCACGGCCGCCTGGCCGACCCTCCGCCAGGAGGGACAGACCGTGTTCCGCTGGGCCGTCTGGGAGATGGCCAAGGTGGCCAAGCAGGCTCTCGAGGTGGCAGGCGTCACGGCAGACGACCTCGCCGCCTTCATCCCGCACCAGGCGAACATGCGCATCATCGACGAGTTCGCCAAGCAGTTGGGACTCCCCGATACCGTGGCCATCGCCCGAGACATCGCGACGACCGGCAACACCTCGGCCGCCTCGATTCCGCTGGCGACCCACAGACTGCTCGCCGAGCATCCGGAACTCAGCGGCGGGTTGGCGCTGCAGATCGGCTTCGGCGCCGGACTCGTCTTCGGCGCTCAGGTGGTCGTACTGCCGTAATGGCGGGCCACGGCAGCTCGCTGCCCTAAACTAATTCACGGTCAAACGACACCCCAAGGAGAATCACAATGGCATTGTCCACCGAAGAAGTTCTGGCCGGCCTGGCAGAGCTCATCAATGACGAAACCGGCATCGCGACCGACACCGTCGAGCTCGACAAGTCGTTCACGGACGACCTGGACATCGACTCGATCTCGATGATGACCATTGTCGTCAACGCAGAAGAGAAGTTCGACGTGAAGATCCCCGACGACGAGGTCAAGAACCTCAAGACGGTCGGCGACGCAGTCAGTTTCATCACCGCAGCACAGGCGTAACAGCGGCTGGGGTCGGCACTCCAACGAGACCCGGCCCCGCCACCGTACCCACTTCGGCAACCGCACCGCCCGAATCCACGAGAGAGATGCAATGACCACCAAGAAGATCGTCGTCACCGGGCTGGGAACTTCCTCCCCCCTCGGCGGAAACGTCGAAGACACTTGGCGTGCGCTTCTCGCTGGCGAGTCCGGTGTGCACTCCCTTCAGCACGACTGGGTCGAGCAGTACGACCTGCCCGTCACCTTCGCTGCCGAAGCGCGCGTGCGACCGGAGGAGGTGCTTGACCGCCCCGAGGCGAAACGACTCGACCCCTCGTCGCAGTTCGCCGTGATCTCTGCCCAGGAGGCATGGCTGGATGCCGGTGCTCCGGATGTAGAGCCAGAACGACTCGGCGTCGACTACGCGACGGGCATCGGCGGCCTGTGGAGTCTCCTCAACGCGTGGGACACCCTGCGCGAGAAGGGGCCGCGGCGCGTCTTGCCCATGACCGTGCCGATGCTGATGCCGAACGCAGCGTCCGCCGCGATCTCCATGAAGTTCCACGCGCGCGCCTTCGCGCGCACCGTGGCTTCGGCCTGCGCCTCGAGCACCGAGTCGATTGCGAACGCCTACGAGCACCTTCAGCTCGGGCTCGCCGACGTGATCATCGCCGGCGGCACCGAATCCGCGATTCACCCCATCACGCTCGCCGCCTTCTCCTCCATGCAGGCTCTGTCGAAGCGCAACGATTCTCCCGAGACCGCATCACGCCCGTACAACATCGACCGTGACGGCTTCGTCATGGGCGAGGGTGCGGCCAGCGTGGTGCTCGAGACCGAGGAGCACGCGCTCGCTCGCGGCGCCCACATCTACGCAGAGCTCGCCGGCGGCGGCGTCACCGCGGATTCGTACCACATCACGGCCAACGACCCGGAGGGTCAGGGAGCGTCCCGCGCCATCGCGCTCGCGCTCGACCACGCGGGCGCCTCCCCGGATGACGTGGCCCACATCAACGCGCACGCCACGAGCACCCCGGTCGGCGACGTCGCCGAGTATGCGGCGCTCAAGGTCGCCTTCGGAGACCGCCTGCACGACATCCCGGTGTCGGCCACGAAGGGTGCGACCGGCCACCTGCTGGGCGGTACCGGTGCGCTCGAGGCGATCTTCACCATCCTCGCCCTGCAGGAGCGCACGGCGCCTCCCACGATCAACCTCACCGAGCAGGACCCGGCGATCCCGCTGGATGTGGTGACGTCCCCGCGCGCGCTTGGCGACGGACAACTGCTCGCCATCAGCAACTCCTTCGGTTTCGGCGGACACAACGCCGTCGTGGCATTCAGGAGCATCTAAGCCGGAACTCCCCCGGCTCTCCTTATGCGTATCGCCATCGTCAGTGACTATTTCCTCGACTACGTCGGGGGCGCGCAGACCTCAATGCGGCAGCAGCAGCTTGCGCTCGAAGCGGCTGGACACACCGTGGTCATGGTCTCCGCGTCACGAGGCCTCTGGTTCGGCGGCGTGCGCGAGGTGGCCGACGGCATCCGGATTCACCCCAACTTCACCATTCCCGGCCTCCAGCTGCCGATCATGCCGAACAATCGCCGCAATCGCGCGGTGCTCGAACGCTTCTTCCGGGAACAGTCCATCGATGTGGTGCACCTGCAGACGGAGTTCGCGCTCGCCCATGCGGCGACCGAGGTCGCCCGAAAGTTGGGCATCCGTGTCGTACACACGGTGCACACGTTCTACTGGGCAAGCGACGGTGGGCCTCAGGCCTCTGTCGCGTGGTTCCTCCGCTGGGGGCTCGAACTCGTCTCGAAGTCGACGATTCCGCGACTGAATTTCACTCCGCGCGCGGCGGACAATCTGCTGCGGAACCTCACGCTCGGAATGGCGCTGCTCGTCGACCGCGTCGTGTCGCCCTCCGCCCACCAGGCCAGGGACCTTGCCGATGCGGGGGTTCCGGGCGAGATCGCCCTGGTGCCGAACCCGATCGCAACCTCGCCGCGGCCATCCGCGCCGCTGCCTGCCGACGGTACGCCGAACTTCCTCTGGGTGGCGAGGTGCGAGGGGGTCAAGCGGCCGCTCGTCTTCGCTCGAGCAGCCGTCGCGGCGCTCGAGCGCACGGGCGACGCGTTCACCGTCGACTTCGTCGGTGAGGGCGCAGAACTCGCCGAGCTGAAGTCGATCGTGGCCGGGCATCCGCAGATCCGAGTGCGAGGCGCGCTGCCGCACGACGCCGTTCTCGACCTCATGGATGCCTCATCCGCGGTCGTGCTGACCTCCCTCGGTTTCGACAATCAACCGATGACCATCGCCGAGGCCGTCAGTCGTGAGCGGGGCGTGCTCTACTGCGATCCGAAGCTGCGGGAGGGACTGCAGCACGCGGGCTTCCTCTCCGAGACGCCGGACGAGGCGGGCCTCGCCGACGCGCTCGTCGCGCTCGTCACCGACCGCACCCTTCTGGCGCAGATCTCGAAGGGGGCGCTCATCGATCGCGAGGCGTTCGCACCCGCCGCCTACGTCGAGCGCATCGTGGATGTCTACACGTCCTGACGCCGTGAAGACCGTCGCCGCTCCCGTCTTGCCACATTCAGGATGCCAGCGCTTGCAGTGAAGGTGCCAGCCCGAGATTGCTGCTGAAGCGGCTCGCGGCTCCTGCATTTGGCGAAATACGCGCGGCAGCAGTCGTCATCGGAGCTGACTGAGTTAGCCGACCTTGTGCAGCCAGATGACCTGGCTGTCGTCGCTCGCGTGCCTGAAGGCCTCGAGCTCGTCATCCCAGGCCTGGCCTAGCGCGAGGCGCAGTTCGCGATGCAGCTCGAAGGCGTCTGACCCGGCCAGTTCCATGGCGTAGCGCACGCGGTCCTCGGGGATCACGACATTGCCCGCGGTGTCGAGCTGGGCGAAGAAGATGCCGAGGTCCGGCGTGTGCATCCATCGACCGCCGTCGCTACCCGGGGTCGGGTCCTCCGTGACTTCGTAGCGCAGGTGCTCCCAGCCGCGGAGGGCCGAGGCGAGAGCGGCGCCAGTACCCTGGCTGCCCTCCCAGTAGAACTCGGTGCGCATGGCGCCCTTGAGCACCGGCTGCTCTGCCCAGGTGAAATTCACGGCGCGCTCAAGGGCGCGCCCTGCTGCCCACTCGATGTGCGGGCAGAGTGCACGAGGCGAGGAGTGCACGTACAGCACTCCCCGAGCGGTTGCTGCAGCCACAATAACTCCATTCGGTTGAGGTGCGACTTCCCCATCGACCTCTGAATGGTGTGCTGCTTCGTGTTCAGTTGAACGGCATCCGAACGAGTCACTAGCCGTTGCTTGAATTATCCCCGATAACGGGCACAAATAACAACTGTGTGATTACTGTGTCTCGCGCGCGGTTATATACTCCGTATGGTTTTTACGATTTCAGGGCGAGGGACATGTCGGTTCGAGACGGAGCGTTGGCCATCCTCACGCTCGGCCCGGCCTACGGTTTGCAACTGCACGCCGAGCTCGCGGATCGGGCGCCGCACCGCAAGCCGGTGAACGTCGGGCAGATCTACGGCACCCTTGAGCGCCTGGCGAAGCAGGGACTCGTGGCGGATGCCGGGACAACCGACGATGGACTCCCCCTGTACGCGCTGACCGATGACGGCGACGGCGAGGCGCGCGTGTGGATGCGCGAACCCGTGACCGCGCCGCTGCCCGAGTGGACCGAGATGCTCGACCAGATTCTCATCACGAGCTCGCTCGACCCGGCGGCCGCAATGACGCTTGCGCGACGATACCGGCGCTGGTGGGAGGCGGATCTCACCGCGACGCGGGATGCGCTGCGGTCGGATTCGCCCGCGCCCACGGAGCAACCGCGGCAGGACAGGCGTCTCGCCGTCCTCGCGCGGGAGGCACTCGCGGTGGCGGCTCTCGCTTGGATCGGAGCCGCGACCTCGGCCATCGCCGAGAACGATTCCGCCCGCGGTTACTCGGGCGTGAGGCCCAAACGCGGACGCCGGCCCGGCGCGTGATCACTTGGCCTGCGCGTAGTTGTCTACCGTGGCGATGGTGAGGGGAAACTCCACGGGCAGGGCCCCGAAGAGCAGGCGGCCGGCCTGGACGGCCGACTCTCTTGCCGCCTGCTCTACTGCGGGAGCGGCATCCGCGGGGCAGTGGATGACGAGCTCGTCATGCATGAAGAAGACGAGATGGGGGCCGCGAGTGAACCACGCGTTACCCGCGAGTTCGTGGAGCGACTGACGGAGAGTTGCCATCCAGCAGAGTGCCCACTCGGCTGCGCTGCCCTGTACGACGAAGTTGCGAGTGAAGCGGCCCCAGCTTCGAGCCTGCCCGCGCGCCCGGCGTTGCTCGGCATCCGTCGCGTGGTCACCGAAGGCGGCCGCCTGAGTCTCGCGCCACTCCTCGCTCGGGGGCGGTGAGCTTCGACCGAGTCGCGTCGTGACGATCTCGCCGCGCTCACCCGCCCTCGCGGCGTCCTCGACGAGGGCAATGGCGCGCGGGTACGCGCGTGCGAGCCTGGGCATGAGGCGCCCACTCTCCCCCGTCGTCGAGCCGTACATCGCCCCGAGCATCGCGACCTTGGCCTGATCGCGACTGGCCACCGCACCACTCGCCACGATCGCGGCGTACATGTCTTTCGACCGGCCGGCTTCGGCCATGGCGCGGTCGCCGGAGAGGGCGGCGAGGATGCGTGGCTCCAGCTGGGAGGCGTCTGCGACCACGAGTTTCCAGCCCGGTTCGGCGACGACGGCCTCGCGAATCTGCTTCGGGAGCTGCAGGGCTCCCCCACCGCCCTTGCTGGCCCAGCGACCGGTGACCACGCCGCCCGGCACGTAGTCGGGGTGGAATCGGCCGTTCTGAACGTTGGTGTCGAGCCAGTGCCAGCCGTTCGCGCTCAGGAGTCGGGCGAGCTTCTTGTACTCGAGCAGCGGCGCGATCGCGGGGTGCTCGATCTTCTTGAGTTCCCACGAGCGGGTGGACGAGACCATGATGCCGGCGCGAGCGAGCGCGCGAAGCAGTTCGGGCGGCGAATCGGGGTTGAGTTCGGGCGCACCGAGCTCATCACGCACGCGCGCGAGCACCGCCGCGAGGCCCGCCGGACGCTCGCCGGGCCGTGGCCTTGGGCCGAGGTGGCGCGCGAGCAACTGCTCGTGGAGGTCCTCGCGCCACGGGAGCCCGGCGTGCCGTATCTCGGCGGCGACGAGCGCACCTGCGGACTCAGCCGCGAGGAGACGAGCGATCCTGCCCGGATTCACCGCGGACTCGATCGCCTGGCGCTGCAGCCGAAACTCCTCGACCGGATCCTGCTCGGGCGCGGCTGCCTGCGCCTCGAACTCGAAGAGGGCGTCATCCGTCACGCGCTCGATGGACTCGGCCGGCGCCGAGTCCCAGGAGTTGACTGCGGCTCGGGCGAGCGCGGAGTCTGCGGTCAACTCGGAGTTGCGCAGGATCGCGTGTGCGAGCCGCAGGTCTACGCAGCGCTCGACTCGCACGCCTGCCTCGAGCAGCGCGCCGTACCAGTGGCTCGTGTCGTCCCATACCCAGCGCGGATGCTCGGTCTCCAGCCGGGCCACCGTCGCCGCCAGGGCGCCGCGTGCAACCACGTCCTCGGCGACCAGCGCGCCGCCGTCATCGAGAGTGCTGAGCACCGCGTCGCCCCGACCCTCACCAGGCGCGGAACCGACGACAACGTGCACCTCTCCAGTCTGCCGCCCGACGCCGACATCCAGCGCCCCTCCCCGCCACCTTTCGGAAATTCAGGAGAATGGCGCGCTCAGGCACACGTCGCTGGCGCAAGGACGCGCCTCGCAGAGCGGCCGCGCGACCAAAGTCCTGAATTTCCGAACACACTCCCGGGCGGGAGGGAGTGAGGGGCAGCTCGGCGGGTCAGGCGTGGAGGAGGGCGCCGGAGCGGTTGAGCACGTTCTTCTCGCCCGCCTCGATCGGCACACCGAAACGGTTCTGCCGCGGGGGCATCGGGCAGTTGAAGGCGTAGGAGAAGGCGCAGGGTGGGATCACGGCGCGGTTGAAGTCGAGCGTGATCGTGCCGTCGGCGTTCGGGGCGACGAACAGGAAGCGCCCGACGCTGTAAGTGGAGTCGCCGTTCGTGCTATCGGCGAAGACGAGCTGCAGCGCGCGCCCCGACTTGAAGGCGGCGAGGTTGTAGTCGACGCCGTCCTTGCTGAATGTGATCTCACCCGGAACGGTGAGCTCGCGCGTCTTCCCGTCATCCTTGAGGTGTTCGAAGCCGACCGTCGCTCCGCCGGGGATCTCGGTGAACGTCGCCGTGATCACCCACTCCGGATTGTATGGAAAGACGTCGATGCCACCGAAGTCGCGAATGCCCTCCGACTGCGCGTCCCACACCCGCAGCGCATAGCTCCCCGCCTCGCTCGCGATCACGAACCCGGTCACGGTGTCGCTGAACGTGATCTCGCCGGGCGCATCCGAGTCCTTGCCCGCCACGACGGCAGAGCCGTCTACGAGTTCGCCGTTCACACGAATCCCATCGGATGCGGTGGCCGTGACTCGCAGCCCCGACTCGCCTTCAGGCAGCGGTGCCCAGACCCCGGGCACACCGTAAATAGTCTGCTCCGAGTCGATCCACTGCGTGTTCACGAGAGCGAGATTGCCCTTCGGCTGCACGACCGCGAGCTCACGCCGCTCGTGGAACAGTGCGAACTGCTCCTCCGGCGTGGGCGGGGTGGAGGTGTTGTGGGCGTTGTCGGTCATGAAGTCCGTCCTTGTCGAAGTCACCGAATGCAACGAGCGGTGACGCGAGAATATTGCCTGCCGAGTGAGGGCCTGCCGAGTGAGGGCCTGGGGCTTGACGCCTAGGGCTTCCAGACCATCAGCACGACGACGAGCAGAAGAAGCAGCGACACGATGCCGGATCCGGCCGCGATCTGCGGATAGCGCGCCTCCTTGCCGCTTCCGTCCTTGGTGACCTCACCTGCCGCCTTGCGCAGTGCAGGAACGACAAGGAAGAGGTTCAACAGCAGCGCGACGAGGTACGCGACCGTCGAGAGCCAGATCCAGGTGGTGCCGAAGGAGAGATGGTACTTGGGGTCGCTCATGCCGAGGAGACCGAAACCGAGGACCACGACAACGAGCGAGATGAGACTGAACACGAAGACTGACGTCGCGAGGGTCTTCACCTGGGCGCCGTTGCCTGCCCGGATCGCCCGGAGGCCGGTCATCGGAAGGATCGCCATGGGACCGACGATGAACACGGCCGTGACGACGTGCAAGACGTTGAAGAGAGTATCCATGGCTACAGGCTAGAGCCCCCGTGAGCGGGAGTGATGGAGGCTCGGCGGTGCAGACGAATGGAGAGTGCGCGACACAAGAAGAAGCCGGTCTCCGCTAAGCGGAGACCGGCTTCTGTCCAGCTAATGAACTGCTGTTAAGCAAGCTATTAAAGCGGGCGGATGTTCTCCGCCTGCGGGCCCTTGGGACCCTGCGCCAGGTCGAATTCGACCTTCTGGTTCTCGTCCAGGGACTTGTATCCGCTGGTCGCGATAGCCGAGTAGTGCGCAAACACGTCGGGGCTACCGTCCTCGGGGGCGATGAATCCAAAGCCCTTCTCTGCGTTAAACCACTTTACGGTTCCAACTGCCATTTCATTCTCCTTCAGGAGGTCTTCGCGTAGCCCCGACTGCCGAGGCCACTCGTCGCGGTGTTCATCGTCCGCTCCCGAAAGAAACATGCGCCGGAAGGCGACAAGCATTCAAGATCTGCGAGGTACAGCAACTGCATGAGCAAGCGTAGCCCATTGGCACGCATTTGGGGGATATTTCCTTTCATTACGATTCGGCAACTGTCGCGGCAGTTCAGGACTCCACGACGACCTCCTCGGGCGACTTGTCTGACCGCCATCCGCGCCAGGAAGGCTGACGCAGGTGGCCGCTCGCCGTCCACTCCGCGAAAGCGACCTCGCCGACCCGAGTGGGTGAGACCCAGTGCGCATCCGATGCCTCCGCTCTCGGAACATCGGTGAACGGGCTCGTCTTGCGTGCCAGCCTGCCGAGTGTGACCTCGAGCTCCTCCAGCTGTTTGTCGCCGAAGCCCGTTCCGACTCGGCCGACGTAGTGGAGACCCTGCGCATCCGGGATTCCCAGCAGAAGGGACCCGATCGTGCCCGCACGCCTCCCCTTACCCGGTCGCCATCCGCCGATCACGACCTCTTGCGTGAGGTGGTGCTTGATCTTGATCCAGGCGGCCGACCGGCGACCCTCGGCGTAGGTGCTGTCGCGCTTCTTCGCCATGACGCCCTCGAGACCGAGCTCGCGGCTGCTGCTCATGGCGTCTTCGATGTCGCCCTCGAAGGAGGGCGGAACCTGGATGGGGCCGGCCGAGCGAACGACGTCTTCCAGCATCCGCCGCCGCTCCCAGTAGGGATGCTCGGTGAGCGATTCGCCGTCGAGTTCGAGGATGTCGAAGAGCAGCAGTTGCACCGGCGTGCGCCCCACGGCCTTCTGCACATCTGCCTTCCTGGTCAGCTTCATTCGCGTCTGCAGCAGCCCGAAGTCCGGTCGTCCCTTCGTATTGATCGCGACGATCTCCCCATCGAGCACCGCGGAGCGGCCAGCCAGCGCGTCGGCCATCCGTTCGGCGACATCGGGGTAGCTCACCGTCACGTCATTCGCGTTGCGGGTGAACAGGCGCGTGCCCGCCCCGCCGACCGCCGCGATCGCGCGGATACCGTCCCACTTCATCTCGAAGGCCCAGTCATCGTCGTCGCCGAGTCCGCCTTCGCTGCCGAGCGTCGCGAGCATGGGCGCGATGAACACCGCCGTCTTCTTTGGCGACGTCGCGCTCTTCGCGTCAGCCTTCTTCGACACCGCACTCGTTGCCGTCGCGCCGTCAGCGTCGGCGCCGGGCGAGTCCTTCATGAGGTGGATGAGCCAGTTCTTCTCCGCGCGCCCCTCCCCGCCCGTGTGGATGAGCGCGTACTTGCGCGGGCCGCCGAGCCCACCGCCCGGGCGTCCGTGGAGCGTGGCGATGACCTCCTTGCCGTCGCGCCACTTCTCGAGTTCGTACTCCCCCGCATCCCAGATCGTCACGTCGCCCGCGCCGTATTCGCCCCGGGGAATGGAGCCCTCAAAGCTGCCGTATTCGAGCGGGTGGTCCTCGGTCTGCACGGCGAGGTGGTTCTGCTTCGGCGCGGTGGGCACTCCCTTCGGCAGCGCCCACGACACGAGGACACCGTCGTGTTCGAGTCTGAAATCCCAGTGCAGTCGGCTCGCGTGATGCTCCTGAATGACGAAGGATGTGCCATCGGTCGAGGTGACCCGACCCTGCGGCACCGGCTCCGGCGTCTTGGAGGCGTCTCGCATGGAACGGTATGTGCCGAGTCGGTCCGTGGTGTCGTCGCCCACGGACGGTTCGTCCGCGTGCCCGGCTGAGAGGTGGGCGAGCGGATCGGCTCGCCGCTTCATCCGCCGCATCACCTGCTGGTAGTCCAGCTGCGCGAGATCACCGTTGTCGAGCTCCTCCCAGGTGCGCGGCACCGCCACGGTCGGACGGAACCGTCCGCGCAGCGAATACGGAGCGACCGTGGTCTTCGCAGCGTTGTTCTGACTCCAGTCCACCAGAACCTTCCCCTGCCGCAGTGACTTCTTCATGTCACTGACGACGAGGTCCGGATGGTCGGCCTCCAGCGCCCTCGCCAGTTCATGAGCCACTTGCGAGATGCGCTCCGAACGCTGGCTCCCGTCGAGCGCCGCATAGAGATGGATGCCCTTGCTTCCGCTCGTGACCGGCATCGGGTCCAGCCCCATGTCGGTGAGGATGCTGCGCGCCAGCTTTGCGACCTCCACGCATTCCGCGAGCCCCACCCCCTCGCCCGGGTCGAGGTCGAGGACGAGGCGGTCGGGGTTCTTCGCACGACCATTGCGGCCGAACTGCCACTGCGGCACGTGTATCTCCAGCGCCGCGATCTGCCCCAGCCAGGTGAGTGTTGCAAGGTCATTGACCAAGGGGTAGACGTTCACGTGGTCCTTGTGCCTGATCGTTGCCCGCTTCACCCACGAGGGAGCGGAATCCTCGAGGTTCTTCTGAAAGAACACGGCACCCGGTTTCTCCGGAGTGCCCACCCCGTTCACCCAGCGCTTGCGCGTGACCGGCCGGTTGGCCGCGTGCGGAATGAGGTATTCGGCGATCGCCGCGTAGTACGAGAGCACATCGCCCTTGGTCGTGCCCGTCTCGGGATACAACACCTTGTCGAGGTTCGTCAGGGTGATGCGGTGCCCCTCCACGGTGACGGTCTGCTGTTTCTGGGCCATCACTCCAGCATGCTTCCCTCGTCTGTCAACCTCTACCCCTTGCCAAATCCAGGGTGTGTACTGGATGAATGAGACCTATCTGGAAAGGCTCCATCGCGTTCGGCCTGGTCAACGTGCCGATCAAGGTCTACAGCGCGACGGAAGACCACGACGTGAGCCTCCATCAGGTGCACGACAAGGATGGTGGCCGCATCAAGTACCAGCGCCGCTGCGAGGTGTGCGGGCGCATCGTCGACTACGAGCACATCGACAAGGCCTACGCGGAGGGTGACCGCACGGTCGTCCTCACCGACGAAGACCTCAAGACGCTTCCCGCCGGCCGCAGTAAGGAGATCGAGGTCGTCGAGTTCGTGCCGAGCGACCAGATCGACCCGATCATGCTCGACCGCAGCTATTTTCTCGAGCCGGATTCCCGCTCGCCGAAGGCCTACGCGCTGTTGCGCCGCACTCTCGAAGAGACCGACCGCACGGCGATCGTGCACTTTTCGCTGCGTGACAAGACCCGACTCGGTGCGCTGCGGGTGCGCGGCGATGTGCTCATGCTGCAGTCGCTGCTGTGGGACGACGAGGTGCGAGAGGCCAACTTTCCCTCCCTCGACGACGAGGTGCGCATCTCGGCCAAGGAACTCAAGATGTCGGAGTCGCTCGTCGACTCGTTCGCGAGCGACTTCGAACCCGAGAACTTCAGCGACGAATACCAGGAGCAGCTGCGCAAGCTCATCGATGCAAAGCTCGAGCAGGGCGAGGCGCTTGATACCGATGCCACCTTCGGTGAGGAATCGGAGGAGCCTCAGGGCGGTGAGGTCATCGACCTCATGGATGCGCTCCGCCGCAGTGTGGAGAAGAACCGCAAGAAGCCTGCCGCGGCCTCCACGCCCGCCCGCAAGGCCGCGCCCAAGAAGAGCCGCGCGACCACGCCCGCATCGACGAAGTCGAAGTCGAGCGCTGGCAAGTCCGGCGCTGCGAAGTCAGCCCGCGCCACGTCGAGCCGCGCCAAGGCGTCCAAGCCAGCGGCGAGGGGCAAGGCGTCCTGAGCGGTAGGGCTCAGTCGCTGAGCAACAACTCGCGCAGCCCCGATTCGGCCGAGGCGAGTCTCGCCGGGTCGATGGTCTCGCCCGCGAGATAGTGGTCCACCACCCGGGGATCCACATAGCTTTTCTTTGCGATCGCGGGCGTGTTGCCGAGCACGGCAGCGGCATCCTTCATCGCCTCGACGATCGCCCTGGTTCTGTGCCGACCGCTGGCCTGCGGCCCGGTCTTGGCGAGACTGACGGCGGCCGCAATCGTCCCCCGCAGGGTGCGGAAGTCCTTGGCGCTGAAGTCTGAGCCGGTGCGCTCCTTGACGTGCGCGTTGATCTCGGCGGCGGAAAGCGAGTGCCAGGTGTCTTCCGCGTCGAGCCAGCCGAGTAACGGGTCGTCCGCGGCGCCACCTCGTTCGCGCACGAAGGCGGCAAGGTCAGGGTCCGTGATGTCGCTCTCCCAGAGCTGCCCACTCTTGGCCGGGAACCGGAGCGTGACCGTGTCACCGTCGACGACGGCGTGCGAACAGAGGAGCGTGGAGAGTCCGTGGCTGCCGTTGGCGTCGGCGTACTGCTCACTGCCGATGCGCAGCGAACCGGTGTCGAGCATCCGAAATGCTGCCGCGAGGGCGCGCTCCCTGGTGAGGCCCTCCGTGCGCAGTGCGCGGGTCACTCGACGCCGGGCCGCGGGCAGGTGCTCAGCAAGCTGCAGCGCGCGGTCGAACTTGACGCGATCCTTCTGCTCCCGCCAGACGGGATGGTAGAGGTACTGCCGGCGGCCCGCCGCATCGACGCCCGTGGCCTGGATGTGGCCGTTGACGTAAGGGCAGATCCAGACATCCGTCCATGCCGGAGGGATCGCCAGTGACTCGAAGCGCTCCTTGAGCTGTGGGTCGTTGACCGTCTCGCCCGAAGGGTCGCGGTAGCTGAAGCCGCGACCGCGCCGAACGCGCACGTAGCCGCGACCCGTCGAGTTGCTGCGTCGTAGTCGCACCTGCTAGTCGCCGGAGACGGGGTACGAACTGATCTTCAACGCGGCGGCGAGATGGGCGGCGCCCGCGGCCAGGGTCTTCGTCGCGGCGGCCACCGCATCCGGCGTCTTGGGCAGGTCTTTGTAGTCGACCTTCTGCATCGCCTCACCGTTCCAATACGTGACGCCCTGCGCGGGAATCGTGTAGCCGACGTCGTTGAGCGCCTGGAAGGCGCTCGCGGTGATCTGGTGCGCGCCGTCTTCGTTGCCGACGATGGCGGCGACCGCGACCTTGTCGAAGAGAATCGGGCGACCCCGGTCATCCGTCTCGGAGAGTTCGGCGTCGAGCCGCTCGAGCACGCCCTGGGCGACGCTCGACATGTGGCCCATCCAGGTTGGCGTGGCGAACACGAGGATGTCTGCGGCAAGCACCTGTTTGCGAATCGCCGGCCAGCCGTCGCCTTCGCCCATGTCTTTGGAGACGCCCGGCGTGACGTGGTGATCGACGACGCGAACGCTCGAGCCCGTGACGCCGTGGGTGGCCAGCGCATCAAGCACCTGATTGGCGATCAGCTCGGTGCTGGAGGGGGTGGGTGATGGGCTGAGGGTGCAGACGAGCGCGATGGCGGTCAGTGGAGTGTCCATGTCCCCAGTCTCACTCCGCACCAGATCTGTCGACACCCCTTGATATTTCAGCCCCGTGATGGCGTGCGTCGCGCCGACTCCGGCATCACGATGAGAGTGACGATGAGAATGACACCGATGACGAGACCCGCAACGACTCCCGCCCACAGGTTGAGCACGACGTCGAAGATGAAGAGCACCACGCTGGCGGCGAGAACGGAGACCACCCACAGCGTGGCGACCAGGAGCCTGCTGCCGATGGCCACCATCCGCGTCTTCTCGTGGTGGCGGAACAGGGTGCGGTGCAGTCCGACCGGCGCGAGGCCGAGCGCGGTGCTCGTCGCCGCGAGCAGCACGAGCACGAGATAGATGACCACCTGATAGGGCCGCAGCTCGGTGAAGCGCTGCTGGAAGGCGAGTGTCAGCAGGAAACCGCTGATGATCTGCGTGCCGGTTTGCGTGACGCGCAGCTCCTGCAGCAGCTCTGTCCAGTTGCGGTCGGCTCGCTCGTTCGGGGTCTCGTCGCGCCCATCGCTCGACTCCGCCTCGCCGTGCGGCTTCGAGTCCCTGTCACCTGTCATAGCCACCCCTGTCGTGCATCGGGCCAGTTTTCCCGGTGACTATTCTGCCCCGACACTCTAGGAATGTGGCCGCTCGCGCCACGCTCAACCAAAGGCGAAGACGAGTGGCAACAGCAGCACGACCATGCCGGCCCAGGCGCCGAAGACGGGGAGGTATCCGGTCTGCCACGTCTCCAGCGGGGCCCCGGATGCGCGCCGCACGAGCATGCGCACCGACAGCCACGCGGTCGTCGCGAGATTGATGACGAGGATGAGGTTGAGCCCGAGTGCCGCGATGCGATTGGCCGTGAACCCGAACTCGGCGACGCGAGACAGCATCGACACCAGCACCAGGATGTCGAGGATGAGCGCCGCCGCGATAGCAACGAGCCGAAGCACATCGAGTGCTCCCGCCGGCTTCGTCGACTCGCGGGCGGAGAGCGCGTAGAGCACGAGCCCGAAGACGACGAGCAGGAGCGCGTCGAAGACGGTGATGAGGTCACGGTCGAAGTCGCGACCGATGCCGCCGACCGCGTAGACCACCACGGCCACGAGCAGCATGGCGGCGAACAGGGGCGTGAAGACGGCCGCGAGCACGGGCGCGAGGTTCTCGATCACGCCCTTCTTCGCCTCGACGAGCCATGCGGCGACGATCACCGCTCCTGCGGCGCCCGAAGGGAGCACCCACATGAGCACGGGCGAGATCGCGTCGGGAGCAATGGGCGAGAGGATCAGCGTCGTGAGCCCGACGAGCACACCGCCGCCGAGGGCCAGCAGCACCCAGTAGATCACCCACTCCCCCGTGAATCTGACGAAGTCCATGCGTCTGCGCCAGGATCCGCCGGCGTCGCTCAGGTATGCGATGCCGACCACGAACCAGAGCAGCACCGGGAAGTGGATGGCGACCAGAGCATCCGTCTGGCTGTTCTGAGTGAAGGGATAGACGTTCACGATGACTGACACCACAGCGACGAAGGCGGCGATGGGGAGGATTCTGCGTCTCGGCATGCGGCGCTGCCACGCGAAGTAGGCGATGAGCACCGGCAGTACGAACAGGCTCGCGTCGCGCACGAACCAGGTCGGGAACGCATCCGTCTGCTGGGCGACGAGTCGACCGACCTGAATGGACACCGCGGCGATGAGGGCGAATACGATCATTTCGACGACGGGCCGGCTGCGAATCGCTGGCTCTTCGGCGGTGGGTGCGCTGAACTGCTTCCACAGCCGCTCGCCGTGTTCGCGGGCGAACTCTGCGGTCACTCGATCTACGTGACCCATGCGCTGCACGGCGATCTGAAAGGCCTCGGATGTCGTCAGACCGGCTGCCTCGAGTTCCGTCGCCTGTTCGCGCAGGTGCTCTTCGAGCTCGTCGGCATCGGACGCATCGATCGCGGAGTGCCGAGTGATGGCCGCGCGCCACTCGGCAATGTCCGCATCCAGGCGGCCTGTGTCCTTCGCGTCCGCGCTCATGCGCCCGCTCCCGCCACGATCGCGGTCGTCTTCCACAGGCCACCGAGGGTGCGGGTGGCGGTCTCCCACTGCTTGCGCTGGTTCACGAGTTCTGTCTTTCCCGTCGGGGTGATCTCGTAGTACTTGCGTCGGCGTCCTTCGGGCGAAATTCCCCAGTCCGCGTGCACGTAGCCGAGGCGGTCGAGGCGATGGAGCAGCGGATAGAGCATGCCGTCGGTCCACTCGAGGTCGCCGCCCGAGAGCTCCCGCACCCGCTTGTGGATCGCATAGCCGTAGCTGCGTCCCTCGGCGAGGATCGCCAGCACGAGCGGCGT
>DATNBR010000042.1:0-18703 GCA_035571875.1 Lacisediminihabitans sp.
ACGAACGTCGAGGTCTGGTAGATCGGCGGAATGATCGCGCCGGTGCGGGGGTCGAAGGCCTGACCGGCGTGAATCGCGCGAGTGCTGAAGTCCTGCTGCTGTGACAAGGGGTTCTTTCTGTAATATGCCGGGTTAGTCGGAGAGGAAGGTGAGCAGGTCGTGGCGGGTGACCACGCCGGCCGGCTTGCCGTCCTCGATGACGAGGAGGGCATCCGCGTCGCCGAGCGCAGCACGTGCCTCGCCGATCGATTCGTGCATGCCGATGAGGCCGAGCGGAGCACCGATGAACTTCGCCACCGGATCGGTCATCTGCGCGTCACCGGTGAAGACGTGGTCGAGCAGCGATCGTTCCTCGAGCGCGCCAACGACCTCGCCGATGACGACGGGAGGTTCGGCGGTGAGCACCGGCAGTTGCGAGACGCCGTACTTGGTCATGATCTGGATGGCGTCACGCACCGTGTCGGACGGATGCGCGTGCACGAGGTCGGGGAGGGCGCCGGTCTTGTGGCTGATGACGTCGGCCACCGTGCGCTCCTCCGAGAGCTGGGTGAAGCCGTAGGACTGCATCCACTTGTCGCTGAAGACCTTGTTCAGGTAGCCGCGCCCGCCGTCCGGAAGCAGCACGACCACGACGGCATCGGCAGGCAGGTCCCTCGCGGCCTTGAGGGCGGATGCGACGGCGAGTCCGCTCGAACCGCCGACGAGCAGGCCCTCCTCCCGGGCGAGCCTGCGCGTGAACTCGAAGGACTCGGCATCCGATGAGGCGATGATCTCGTCGACCACCGTGGGGTCATACGCCTCGGGCCAGAAGTCTTCGCCGACGCCCTCGACGAGGTAGGGCCTGCCGCTGCCGCCAGAGTAGACCGAGCCCTCCGGGTCTGCGCCGATGACGCGCACGGCGCCGTTCGACACCTCCTTGAGGTACTTGCCCACGCCGCTGATGGTGCCGCCCGTGCCGACGCCGGCGACGAAGTGTGTGACCTTGCCCTCGGTGTCGCGCCAGATCTCTGGGCCGGTCGTCTCGTAGTGGCTGAGCGGGCCGTTGAGGTTGGAGTACTGGTTGGGCTTGAACGCGCCGGGGATGTCGCGGGCGAGCCGGTCGCTCACCGAGTAGTACGACTCGGGGCTCTCTGGCGCGACCGCGGTCGGCGTGACCACGACCTCGGCGCCGTAGGCCAGCAGCACGTTGCGCTTCTCCTCACCCACCTTGTCTGGCAGCACGAACACGCAGCGGTAGCCGCGCTGCTGCGCGACGAGGGCGAGGCCGATGCCCGTGTTGCCGCTCGTCGGCTCGACGATCGTGCCGCCGGGCTTCAGGTGGCCCTCGCGCTCGGCCGCGTCGATGATGCGCGTTGCGATGCGGTCTTTCGACGACCCACCCGGGTTGAGGTACTCGACCTTGACGAGCACCGTCGCCGCGACGCCGTCGGTCACATGCTGCAACTTGACCAGTGGCGTGTTGCCGATCAGGTCGAGGACAGTTTCTGCGTACTTCACACGGGCCAATCTATCAATCGCGGCTGGACACCCGCCCTCTGTGACAAGGCCGTTCGCTGAGCTTGTCGAAGGGACGGATGCGCTTCGACAGGCTCAGCGACCGAACATCGCTGGAGCAACGGCAGGGTCAGCGCCGGGTGATCTGTTCTGCGTAGAGCCTGGCGTAGGTGCCCTCGGCCGCGACGAGCTCGGCGTGCGTTCCGCGCTCCACGATGCGGCCCTCGGCGACGACGAAGATCACGTCGGCGCCGACGATCGTGGAGAGCCGGTGCGCGATCGCGATGGTCGTGCGCCCCGCGGATGCCGCATCCAGGGCATCCTGCACGACGCGTTCAGAGACTGAGTCGAGCGCACTCGTGGCCTCGTCGAGGATGAGTACCCTCGGGTCTTTCAGGATCACCCTGGCGATCGCGATGCGCTGCTTCTCACCGCCGCTCAGCCGGTAGCCGCGCTCCCCGACCACCGTGTCGTAGCCCTCGGGGAACGACGCGATGGTGGCGTGGATGTTCGCGGCCTTGGCTGCCTCGATGAGTTGCGCGTCGCTCGCATCCGGCCTGGCGTAGCGCAGGTTCTCGGCGATCGTGGCGTGAAAGAGGTAGGTCTCCTGGCTGACGATGCCGATGTTCGAGACGAGCGAGTCCTGGCGGAGTCGGCGCACGTCGTCACCGGCGAACAGGATGCGGCCGCTCGAGGCCTCGTGGAAGCGCGGGATCAGGTATGAGACGGTGGTCTTGCCGGCTCCTGAGGGTCCAACGAATGCGGCGAACTGGCCAGGTTCGATGGCGAACGAGACCTCGTCGAGAGTGGGGCGGGTGTCCGGGCCGGCGTCGGGATAGGCGAAGGTCACCCGATCGAATTCGACGCTGCCGAGCTTGGCGGCGTCGACCTCGCGGGCATCCGGAGCGTCCTTGATCGCCGGCCGCAGGTCGAGGTACTCGAAGATGCGCGCGAACAGCGCCTGCGAGGTCTGCAGGTCTAGCGCGACGCGCATGAGGCCGAGCAGCGGGAAGATGAGCCGCGCCTGCACGGTGGTGAACGCGACGATCGTGCCGGCGGTCACCGGCACGTCGCCGAGGATGAGCCACGCCGCGACGAGATATACCACCGCGGGAATGATGGCGAGAAAGATCTGCACGAGCGCGAAGAACCACTGGCCGCTCATCTGCTGGCGCACCTGCAACCGCACCTGGTTGTCGTTCTCGTCCGAGTAGCGGCCGATCTCCGCGTTTTGCTGGTTGAAGCTCTTGGCGAGCAGGATGCCGGAGACCGAGAGCGTCTCCTGTGTGATCGCCGTCATGTCGCTGAGCGACTCCTGCGTCTTGGTGGCGATGCGGGCACGCACCTGCCCGACCCGGCGCTGGGCCAGCGCGAGCACCGGCATGAGCACGAGTGCCACGAGCGTCAGCTGCCAGGAGAGCAGCAGCATCGCGACGAAGGCGGCGATGACGGTGACGGTGTTGCCGAGCACGCTCGCCACCGTGTTGGTGAGCACGCTCGAGACGCCGCCCACGTCGTTCTGCAGCCGCGACTGGATGACGCCGGTCTTGGTGCGCGTGAAGAATGCGAGTTCCATGCGCTGAAGATGGCTGAACAGCCGGATGCGCAGCGCACCCATCACCTTGTTACCCACCGTCGCGGTGAGCCAGGTCTGCCACACGCCGAGCGCGGCGGACGACACGTAGATCAGGATCATGAGCGAGACGATGCCGACGAGCACCGGCACGTTCGGGCCCCCCTTGGGGAACAGGCCGAGGTCGAAGGCCTCCTTCGTGAGCAGCGGCGGCAGCACCGACAGCCCGGCGCCCACGATGACGAGCACGGCCGTGGTGATCAGGGCGGTGCGGTGCGGAACGAAGAGGGCTCCGATGCGGCGTACGAGGCCGGGGATCTTCGGGGCGTCGGCATTCGCGGCGCGCTGGGCACGCGCATCCGCCCCGCCCACACGCGTGCCCCCGGCACCGCCGCCGCGCATCCCGCTCACTCGTAAACCCTACGGCGCGCTGCAGCGCCGGACGCGCGTGTTCGCGCCCAGCGTCAGCCCTTGGTGCTGCCGGCGAGGAGGCCGCGCACGAAGAAGCGCTGCAGGGCGAAGAACACGATGAGCGGCACGAGGATCGAGATGAACGCGCCAGCCGTGAGCAAGTTCCAGTCCTGGCCGCGACTACCGGTGATCTCGGCCAGCAGCTTCGTCATCGGCGCCGCCTCGCCACTGGCGAAGATGAGCGCCACGAGCAGGTCGTTCCAGACCCAGAGGAACTGGAAGATGGCGAAGGATGCGATGGCCGGCATCGTGAGCGGAAGCACGATCCTGAAGAAGATCTGCCCGTGCCCCGCGCCGTCGACCTTCGCGGCCTCGATGACCTCGCCCGGGATCTCGGAGATGAAGTTGTGCAGCAGGAAGATCGCGAGCGGCAGCGCGAAGATCGTGTGCGCAATCCACACCTGTGCGTAGGAACCGTCGGTCGAACCGAGGCTCGAGAACAGATTCACGTTGCCCACGCGAAGGCCGCGAGAGAACAGGCTCAGTAGCGGAACGAGCGCCATCTGCAGCGGAACGATCTGCAGCGCGAACACCCCGATGAAGATCCAGTTCTTGCCCTTGAAGTCGATCCACGCGAAGGCGTAGGCGGCGAGCGAGGCGATGACGAGCGGGAACGCCGTGGCGGGAATGGTGATCGCGAGCGAATTGATGAACGAGCCCGCGAGGTCGAGCTGGCTGTTCCCCGACTTCAGCACGTCGGTGTAGTTCTGGAGCGTGAAGCCCCAATTCTGGAAGATCGTCCACCAGCCGGTCGTCTGCACCAGCACGCCCGGGCGCACGGAGGAGATGAACAGGCCGAAGGTCGGGATCGTCCACAGCACGGCGATGATGAGCGCCGCGGCGGTCGCACCTCGGCTCGTGAGCCGCTTCTTGGTCTTGCGCACGATCGAGCCCTCGATGCGGCGCTCGCCCTCCGCCAGCTGGTCCCTGGTGGTGCGATCGAGCGGCAGCTCTGCCGGGATGGTCGAGGTCATCGGATCTCCCTCTGCTTCTTGATCTGTCGGGCGTTGTACACGATGATCGGCAGCACCAACAGGAACAGCACCACGGCGAACGCGGCGGAGCGGCCCGTCTCGAAGGTCTTGAACTGCGTGTACATCTCGTTGGCGATGACGCTCGTGTCATTGGCGCCGGCGGTCAGCGTTCGCACGATGTCGAAGACCTTGAGCGACGCTATCGAGATCGTGGTGAGCACCACGATGAGCGAGGGGCGGATGCCGGGCAGGGTCACGTTCGCGAACCGCTGCCACCCGTTCGTTCCGTCGAGCTCGGCCGCCTCGAGCTGCTCGGTCGGCACGCCCTTGATAGCCGCCGACAGGATGACCATGGCGAATCCGGTTTCGATCCAGATGAGGATCACGATGAGGAACAGCGTGTTCCACGGCGAGTTCTGCAGGAACTGCACCGGCTGCCCGCCCAGCCACACGATGATCTGGTTGAGCACACCGATCTGGTCCTGGTCCTGCGGGCGAGCCGCATAGACGAACTTCCAGATGATGCTCGCTCCGACGAAGGAGATCGCCATCGGCATGAAGACGAGGGCCTTGAACACCTTCTCGCCGCGCGACTTGTCGATGAAGACGGCGTAGGCGAGTCCGATGGCCGTGGAGACGACCGGGGCGATGAGCACCCAGACGATCGTGTTCAACACGGTGCGGATGGCTGATTCCTGGGTGAAGATCCAGACGAAGTTGTCGAAGCCGATGAATCGACCGCGGCCGCTGTAGAAGGAGTCGATCGTGGTCTTGATCGTGGGGTAGATGAGGCCGATGGCCAGCAGGATGATCGCCGGCCCGAGGAAGCCGAGCAGCTGGAAGAGGTAGCCGGCGCCCTGCCGCGAACGGTAGTCGATGATGAAGAGCACGCCGCCGAGGACGGCGGCAACGGCCGCGGCCCACGCCACGGAGCCGAGCAGCAGGAAGGCGATGGCGGGTGCGAGCACGCACACGGCGAGACGGATGACCGTGTAACGCCGGCCGGTACGGGGCGCGATCTCCACGAAGAAGAGCACCAGCGCGATGACGACGAGGAACGCCAGGATCACGAGGGGAATCTGCGCGAGCGCGGGAAGGCCCGCTATCCAGGCCAGGAAGTCTGACATTGAAACCCTTTCGAGTACAGCGGTGGACTCAACGGTTCATGCAACGGTGCGATCTGCACACCGTAGCAAGCGAGGAGCGGGGCCGACAGGCCTGAACCTGTCAGCCCCGCTCGATAACCAGTGTTGCTAGTCGGTCGGCCAGGCCGCGTCGATGGACTTCAGCACCTCGTCAGACGAGGAGCCGTTGATCCAGTCGACCATGCCCTTGAAGAAGGCCGCCGATCCCACGGCACCCGGCATCAGGTCAGACGCGTCGAACCGGAAGGTGGTCTTCGGGTCCTGGAGGGTCTTGATCGCCTGCTGCAGGATGGGGCTCGACGCGCTTGCCGGGTCAAGGCCGCTGTTGGCGCTGATGACACCGCCGAGCTTCACGCGGCTGTTCGCCCACTCGGGGCTCGACAGGTACTTCTGCACCTTGATCGTGTCGGCGTCGTTGGAGAATGCTCCGACGATCTCGCCACCACCGGTGACTGCCGGGCCGGCGGATGCGTCGATCGGGGGCGTCATGAACGCCCAGATGTCAGCATCCGGTCCGACCTTGCCGCCGCCGTTCTTCGGATCGGAGATGAATCCGTCAAAGAAGGAGGCCTGGTGGGTCATGAGGCACTTGCCATTGTTGAGCGTGATCGCCACGTCGCCGAAGGCGGTGGAGTTGATCGACTTGACGTCGCCCCAGCCCGCGTTGACGTAGTCCGGGTTCTTCAGGATTTCGCCCACCGAGTCGAGCGCCTTCTTGACGGCCGGGTCGGTGAACTTCACGTCGTGGCTGACCCACTTGTCGTAGGTCGCCGCGCCGGCCTGGCGAAGCAGGAGGTCTTCGACCCAGTCGGTGCCCGGCCAGCCGCTCGCGGCATCCGAACCGAAACCTGCGCACCATGGCGCGGATCCGGTCTTCTGCTGGATGGTCTTGGTGAGGTCGAGAAGCCCCTGCCAGGTGGTGGGAACCTCCCAGCCGTTCTCCTTGAAGGTCTTCGGCGAGTACCAGATGAAGCCCTTGACGCTCGCCATCAGCGGCGCACCGTAGATGGTGCCGTCGGTGGTGGCGTAGCCGGCCCAGTCCTTCGACCAGTACTTCTTGAGGTTCGCCTTCACCGAGTCTGGTGCGGGCTGGACGTAGCCGCGGCTCGCGAGGTCGCCGAGGAGACCGGGCTGCGGGAAGATCGCCAGGTCTGGAGCGTTGCCGCCCTGCGCCCGAACGCCGATCTGCGCCTCGAACTCCTTGCTCGACTCGTACTTGATCTTGATGTTGTTCTTCTTCTCCCAGTCAGCCCAGGACTTCTGCAGAAGCTCGGCCTCGGTGTCTGCGATGGTGCCGTAGATCGTGACGACACCATCGGCTTTGCCGTGGTCGCCCGGACCCTTACCTGAGCTGCCGCTGTCGCCGTCTGTGGAGCATCCGGCCAACGCCATGCTCGCGACTGCCGCGAATGCGACTCCCGCGATGAGGCGGCGGTGCAAGGTTCGACTCATTGATTTCCTCCTCGTTGAGGTCATCCCGCAACTCTTGGGTGATGAAACGCGGGGCTGACTCGGTGCAAGTGGACTCGGCCCCTGGTGATGCGAGGGGTAGGGAACCGGTTCCACTCGACAAACTACGGCATGGCCGAAGGGTTATGCAAGCGCTTAGCATGAACCGGAATCTAACGTTCGGATCACGCCCGAATGGCCGCACGACCGCTATCACACAGGCCCGAAAGGCCCGTGGGAGCGCTCTCTGTGGAACCGGTTCCATATGGGATGCAATTGTGGTTAGGCTGGCCGAGCACGGGTCACAGTCGATGGAGGTGAGGGCTCTGAGCGCCATTGCGGATGTCGCCCGCCTCGCCGGGGTGTCGAAGTCGACGGCCTCGCGCGCCCTCAGCGGGCACGGTTACGTCTCCCACGAGACTCGAGCTCGGGTCGAGGCCGCGGCCGCCGAAATCGGCTACGTCGTGTCGTCGAACGCCTCGAGCCTGGTGACGGGCCGAACGCGCAATGTCGGCGTGGTCATCCCGTTCATCAGTCGCTGGTTCTTCTCGCAGGTGCTCGAGGGCATCGAGTCGTCACTCATCGCCGCTGGCTACGACCTCACCCTCTATCGTCTGAGCGAGGACGAGACGCAGCGTCGCCGTGTCTTCGACTACTTCCTCGTGCGCAAGCGAGTGGATGCGGTGATCGCCGTGGGCATTGAATTGAGCCCCCACGAGGTGGCGATGCTGCGCTCGCTCGGCAAGCCGATCGTGGGCATCGGCGGCACGGTCGACGGAATCTCCTCGGTGAGCATCGACGACGTCGAGACGGCCAGACGCGCCACGGAGCACCTGTTGAGCCTCGGCCACACCCAGATCGTGCACCTGGGCGGTGACCCCGAGGAGCAGATGGACTTCCGCGTGCACTCACAGAGGCTCGCGGGAGTGACGCAGGCGATGACCGCGGCCGGGCTTGCCGAGAACGTGCGATTCCAGCCCGCGGTGTTCAGCATCCCGGGCGGCTACAACGAGGCGCTCTCGCTGCTCGCCGACCCGCGCTCCAGGCCCACCGCGATCGTGGCCGGCTGCGACGAGATCGCGATCGGCGTGATCGTCGCCGCGAGGCAGCTCGGCATCCAGATTCCGGCGGAGCTCTCGGTGATCGGCATCGACGGTCACGAGCTCGCCACGATGTTCTCGCTGACCACGCTCGAGCAATTTCCGTCGCGGCAGGGCACACGCGCGGTGGAACTCGTGATGGACGGAATGGCGGATGACGCGGCGAGTGATGAGCAGGCGATCACCATGCCCGTGAACCTCAAGGTGCGACGCAGCACGACTGCTCCGCCGCGGCCATCCCAGAACGCCAGAAAATGACTGTGGGCGCCCCTTCCATTGAGGGGCGCCCACACCTGCGCTGTTGTGTGGTGTCGCGCCAGGGACCGCGCGGCACCGTGTCTTGCGACACTGTGTTGTTGTGGAGCTTCGCCGAAGAATCATCACTTCGACGCGGGGGTGAACCACGTCCTTGCTTCAACGCGTGGAGCCGGGGGCTAGCCAGAGGGTAAGACTGTCTAGAACTCGCGCTTCGCTTGGAAAAAGCCCACACATGACTGCTTCAACTACCATCGTTTTCTGCGTCAACTGCGTCCCCATTATGGCGGACACGAGGAGACTTATGCAAGTACTCTTCGCTTTCTCGTGAGCGCGTTTATGAGGCCGGTAAACACGCCGCGAATGCGGCTTAAATGTAGGAAGGCACCACCCCTGGCGGGGTGGTGCCTTCGAACCTGACTACTTGAGGGTGACGGTGGCGCCAGCAGCCTCGAGCTGAGCCTTCGCCTTCTCGGCGGTCTCCTTGTTGACGCCCTCGAGCACGTTGCCCGGAGCACCATCGACGACGGCCTTCGCCTCACCCAGGCCGAGGTTCGTCAGTGCGCGAACCTCCTTGATGACCTGGATCTTCTTGTCGCCCGCGGCGTCGAGAACGACATCGAACGAGTCCTTCTCCTCGACCTCTTCGGCGGCAGCGCCACCGGCAGCAGCGCCACCGGCCGCGGCAACGGCGACGGGAGCGGCAGCGGTGACCTCGAAGACCTCTTCGAACTTCTTGACGAACTCGCTGAGCTCAATGAGCGTGAGCTCCTTGAATGCCTCGATGAGCTGGTCGCTTGACAGCTTTGCCATGATTTTTCTCCTTGTTTCTGATCTTGATAACCGCGTGACCGCATCCGTGAATGGACTGCGGAGCGCGAAGTCTTACTGGTGGTCCTGCTTCTCGCGCAGCGCGTCGACCGTGCGAACGGCCTTCGCCAGCGGAGCGTTGAACAGGTAAGCGGCACCGAACAGCGAGGCCTTGGCTGCGCCGGCGAACTTCGCCAGCAGCACTTCCCGGGACTCAAGATCGGCGAGCTTGGTGACCTCTGCAGCAGTGAGAGCGTTACCGTCGAAGTAACCGCCCTTGATCACGAGCAGAGGGTTTGCCTTGGCGAAGTCGCGCAGGCCCTTCGCGACGGAGACGGGGTCTCCGTGCACGAATGCGATAGCGGATGGGCCGACCAGCTCGTCGTCAAACGAGCTGATGCCGGCCGCGTTTGCCGCGATCTTGGTCAGCGTGTTCTTCACCACGGCGTAAGTTGCGTTCTCACTGATGCTCTTTCGCAGCGTCTTCAGCTGCGCAACGGTGAGGCCGCGGTACTCGGTGAGCAATACAGCGGTCGAGTTACGGAACAGATCCGTAAGCTCGGCAACCGAAGCTTCCTTGTTCGCCATGTGGCTCCTCAATTTCGTTATTGCGTCGTGCCCGAACGGGCACCAGCCTCGACCGGCCGCACTCACGAAAAAAGCTCCGGCGCAAGCGCACGGAGCTGGAGTCTCGTTGAAGACATCTACTTCACACACCTGCGCTGGTTCTCACTCGTGAGCGAGCATTGGATCGTCGAGGCATTTCTGCACACGCCGATAACCTGCGGTCTTTGGCTCCGTTCAGACTACGGGATGCGCGGGGGTGGTGCCAAATCGGCTGAGCACCCTCACAGGGCACATCTCAGCTTCCCTTCCGCAGAGGGAAGGAGGGCGATTCTTGCCATCACGTTATTCGATGATTCGCCAAGTGCCATCGGCTCTGAATTCAAACTTTCGACTGAGATCCACCGGGCCCGTGCTACCTCGGCTCTCGATTACGACGGCACTCGGCGTCATGCGCACTTTGCGAGCGTTGCTGACTTGTTCGCCGCTCTCTGTCCCGTTGAGCCAATACATGACCCACTTGACTTCGTGCAATTTGCTCCAGGAAGGCGGTGGGGGTTCAATTGCGTCCGGATCCCAATTCTGCTCCGGGTCGTACCTCCACCAATTGTCAGGCTCGGAGACGACATGCACGCCAACCTCAAGGGGAAGCAACTCGTCTTGGCCCGGCGCATCGACTTCTCGGTAGACCTCGATCAATCCCAGCTCAACAAGTGACTTAGTGGCGAGAAGCATAGGGGCGACGTACTTTTCCTTGCGATTCCAATAGGCAGCGTCAGGGCTATAGCCCGCCCACCCGTTCAGGACGTCTATCATGCGCTCGCCCTGAATTGCCTCGTTCAACACATACTGCTGTTCGGCGGTCAAATCTTCCCACGCAAGGGAAGCGCCGCTACCGCTAGCGCTATTCACCGCCGCCTCCTCGTCCGCCGAACGTGAATCGCCCGGTGAAATCAACCGACCCCGTACCTCCTCGGCTCCTAATGTTCACATTGGGGCTGGCCGGGGTTGCTCAGCACACTATTCCCCTGCGCGGCTACGTGAAATTGTTCACCCCCAGTTCTCATCTTGATGTAATCGCCACCCGTGTGGATTGCGTCTCCCGAAGAAAGCCCACCTTGAGCGTATTCAACGTAGCCGGTACCGCCCGGGGGCACTCCGGGCCTCATCCACTTGACGCCGGCGCCCTTATTCATCGGGCGCTCAATCCACCCCTCAGGTATCATCGATCGCACCTCCTCGAGGCTGGCCCCGGCCATCGATTCGGGGTCGGCAAAGCGTTGACTCCGCGCGGAGTTCCGTACGCGCCTCGGGGTGCTCGCGCTGGGCGCGCGTCACCAGCGCTTCGACGCGAGTTCGGTCGAAAGCAGCCGGTAGGTCTCGTCTGTGTCAACCAGCTCGACCTTGCCCGCGAGGATGTCATCGACGCGGGAGCCGATCCCGTCGCGCCAGGCCGCCTCGACCTCGGTCGGGTGGCTGTCTGCGTCCTGATCCACGCTGAGCCGAAGCATGCGGGCAGCCTCCAAACGCTCACCGGGTGTGAGCAAGTAGCCCGCCTCGACGTAGTCCGCCAGCTTCGGAGTCATAAATCAAGTGTAGGGTGGCGCGCTGACATCGGCCAGGGACGCACCGAGCTGCCAGACCCCGGCAGAAGTCGAGACAGCGTATTACGCTGGCCTCGAAACCCCCGAGACGACAACCGCCAGCCACGGAAAACCCTAGGAACACACCCAGGGCGATTCAGCTGCGGAATCAACGGATCTAACACCGCGTCCACGGACAGGAACTTCCCGATCGACGGGTCATACTCCCGAACACCGAACAACTTCAACGACGACAGCATCGACGTCGGTGCATTCAAGAACCCGTGCGCACTCGACCAGGCCACCGCGGTCCCGCGGGAGTTCCCGTAAGGATCCACATAGCGGCGAGTCACAGCCCCGGTCGCCGCATCCACTTCCGCCGTGGTGTTGTTCTGCTGGTCAGACACCAACCACTTCAGAACAGTGCCGGAGACCCCCGCCGTAGTGCTGCGCTCGGCGACCGGAACCCCGTCAGCCGCATACAGCGCGCGCGGGCGCCTGGGTATGCCGGAGCTCCGATGCAGGGCGTGGCGTGCCGCGGCAGGTGGCGGGGCGCGTTAGAGGTTTTGCGTCGCCAACCACTCCAGGACGTCGTCGGCGACATCCTTCCAACCGGCATCGAGGGTGAGGGAATGGCCCTTGCCTTCGTACTCGTGATAGTCGGTCACCGATGCGGAGTTCTCGGCGTAGAGCTTTGCCACGGCCACGGTGACCGTTCTGGGAACGGTGTGGTCTTCGGTTCCGGAGGTGAGGAGCAACGGGCCGCGCACGGCGGTGTGCATGTCCACCGCGGCGGGAGAGTTGCGCACGAAGTTCGCAGTCGCGTCCTCGAAAAGCGGCCTGCCTGGGCCCGGAATGGTCCAGGCGGCGAATAGGGCATCCGATTCTTCTTCTGTGAGCGCGTTGCCGAAGGCGTACCTGAACTGCTTCTCGTTCAGCGCGACCGTGCGCGACTTGTTCGCGGGGTTGCCGAGCACTGGGAAGCCCGACCGCAACTGGGCGAAGGGCAGCACCTTGACCCCCTTGATGGGAGCGGGGTCGATCGCGACGGCGGCCGCCACGAGGTCGTTCGCGAGTAGCTCCTGCGCGATCAGACCGCCGAAGGAGTGACCCACGGCGATCGGCTTCTCGTCGAGTTCGGCGATGATGTCGGCGTAGTGGTGGCAGATCTCTGCGATGCCCTGATTGTTGAGCCCATCCGGGTTTGCCCGCGTGGCCTCGACGGTCTCGAGGTCGCCGGGCCAACCGGGTGCGGATGTCGTGTAGCCCTTCTCTTCGAACAGCTCCTGCCAGGGCTTCCACGCTGACGAGTGGATCCAGAGTCCGTGGATGAAGACGACGTGCTTCGGCATTGTTGCTCCTAGGGGAAATTGCGGATGGGATGGATGTTCAGAGGGTCTTGATGAGGCCGCCGTCGATGAGAAAGTCGGCCCCCGTGACGTTTCCGGCGCGATTGCTCGCGAGGATGAGGGCCAGGTCCGCGACCTCGGAGGGCTGGGTGAACCGGCCCGTCGAGAAGCCGCCCTGGCTGGCTACCACTCGGTCACGGGCGGTGTCGAAGTCGACACCCATGGACTTGGCGGCCCGTGCGGCGACCCCGTTCTCGCCCAGCCACAGCTGCGTTGCCACGGGCCCGGGGCTGATGGTGTTGAAGCGGATGTTCTGGGCGCCGAACTCCTTGGAGAGCGACTTCGACAGATTCCAGACGGCAGCCTTCGCTGCGGAATAGTCGACCACGGGCGGATCGGGCAGGAACGCGTTCACCGAGCCGATCGTCACGACGTTTCCACCCCCGCGTTCGATGAGGAGAGGCAGGGCGGCTCGGGTGGTGCGCATCGCCGCGAGGAAGCTGAGGGTGAGGGTGTCGAGCCACTGCTCGTCGGTGATGGCCAGGAAGCCCTCGTCACGGAAGATGACCGCGCCGACGTTATTCACGAGGATGTCGAGGCCACCGAACTCGGCGGATCGCGCGACAAGCCGAGCGGGCGCATCCGCTGACGACAGATCGACGCTCTCAAACAGCACGGAGCCAGCGGACACGAGCTGGTCGAGCTCGGGCGTCGACGACCGCGCGCCAGCGATGACTCGCGCGCCCTCCGCGACCAGGCCCTGCGTTATGGCGAGGCCGATACCCTTGCTGGCGCCGGTGACAACAGCGACCTTGTGAGCGAGTCCCAGATCCATAGCGCCGAGACTAGAAGCCTCAGCCCATGCTCGGCGTGCCCGCATCGTGACTAGTAATGGGGCTACCTGCCTCGTTCCGCCATCAGTTCGGCGAGAGCACTTTCGGTGGGCGTGCCGGGCTCGGCGTAGTACAGGAAGATCGAGTGCCCCTCTGCGCCGACGAGGGCGAACTGCGCATAGTGAAGTGAGAGATTTCCGACTGTGGGATGGTTCATCGGGTGCGTGCCCTCGGTCATCCCCGCGATGTCATGGCGGTGCCACAGTTCGCGGAATCGGGCGCTGCGCTCCGTCAACTCGGAAACCAACTGTTGGGTGCGCGGATGTTCGGGGTGGAGGCCCGCATTCGAGCGAAAGAGGGCAATCGAGCGCATGCTCAGACCCTCCCAATCCAGGTGAAGTTGACGCAGCCGCGCGTCGAGGAGCAGTAGGGACAACGCATTGCGCCCCACCCGGTAACTTGCCACGAGAGCGGACATGAGCGGGTTGACGGCCACGATGTCAGTGTGACCATCAAGGATCATCGCCGCCGTCATCGGCCACGAATCGATGAGCCACCCCGTGCGTTCAAGCACTGGCGCCGCGACCGGAGTGACCGGCCTGTTGACCAGTCGAGCAAGCGAATGAAGATAGGAGTTCGCCGTCTCATCCAGTCGCAGGGCACGAGATAGCGCATCAAGGACCTGGTCTGTTGGACGCGTCTCCTGACCCTGCTCCAGCTTGACGTAGTACTCGGTGCTGATGCCAGCGATCGCCGCCAGTTCGGAACGCCGAAGCCCTGGTACCCGGCGCGGCCCGACGCCAGAAGGCAGACCGACGTCGGATGGCTGCAGCAGTTCGCGGCGCGCTCGCAGGTAGTCGCCAAGCAGGTGAGGACCGGGCATGCCGAATTGTATCCGGCCACCGGGACGCTCGGCGAGGATCAGGGTGCGGGAGGCTTCTTCGCTGCCGGCTTCTTCGTTGCCGGCTTCGCCGTCGGGGGCTTGGTCGAAGTCGACTTCGCCACTGCCGGTTTGGTCGCAGTCGGCTTCGTGGCAGTCGACTTCGTCGCCGCCGGTTTCGTTGAAGCCGACTTCGTCGCAGTCGACTTCTGGGCGGTGGCCGACTTCGCGGCGGTCGACTTCGCTTGAGTCGGCTTCGCAGGGCTGGGCGACACGACGGGTTTCTCTGGATCCGGAACGACTGCAACCTGCCGACCAGGCGGCGGGCCGTCATCCGGTTCGAAGGCGCGCTTGGGGCGCGAGTCGGCGGCGCGGGCCTCGGACTCGGCGATGGCGTCCACGAGACCAGCTTCGGCGTTCACCGCCGCACGGGCGCGGGAGACAGCGCGCGCCTCCGTTCGAGAGGCCGCGCGATCGAAGGCCCTGTCGTCGTGAGGGCGAGGGTTTCTGCGGGGCGTGGCCACGGCATCCGCGGTGTTGTCGCCCTTGCGCTTGCGGCTCGGCAGCAGGATGAAGACGGCGAGTAGCACGACGACGGCGCCGAGCGTGATGCCGGCGATGAGGAGCCCCGGGTTGGTCACCTGCTCGGGTGCCTGCGCCGGCTTCGCCTTGGCGAGCAGGATCTTCTGATACTCGGCGGGTGTGAGCGGCGCGCGCGTGCCCGAGTTGCCGACCACGAGCGGGGTGAGGGTCTTGCCGTCGGTGGCGAACCATGCCTGCTGCACGGTGTCATCGATCAGCTGGGTGTCTTTAGGAGCCCTGCCGAGCGCGTCGACGAGGGCGCGACCGCGGGAGAAGTCCGCGAGCTCGACCTTGTTGTTGCCGGGGTTGATCCAGACGGCCGCGAGACCGAGGATCGTGCCCTCCTTCGCGGTGACCGGTGCGATCCAGGTGTTGGTGAGCTGGGTCGGCGAGTCGGTCTTGTGGCCCGCGAGGAACTCGGGTGTCCAGGCGAGGAGCCGATGGATGGTACCGACCTTCGTGGTCTCATCGAAGGTCGAGGCGGGATCGGTGCTGCCCGGTGAACCATAGAGATCGGCGAGACGGGGAATCAGACCCGTGGCGAAGTAGGCGGCCACATCCTCGGGAACCCTAGGCTCATCCGCCCTGGCCTGGGATGTCGCGGCAACGATCGCAATCAGCGCACCGAGGAACACCGCGACGAGCGCGAGCGGAAACCGTCTCGACCCGCGCGCTCCCCCCGCTGGGTCAGACATGATCGCGCCAGGAGTGCTTCGGCGCGAAGCCGAGAACACGGCGGGCCTTGTCGATCGACAGCAGGGTCTCGTGCTCACCCAGTTCGCGCTTCACCTCGACCCCCGGGAAGACCTCGGCGGCGAGGGATGCGCTCGAGCGGCTCATGACGGTGTCGGCCGCGGCGATGATGAAACGGTCGAAGCCGGGACGGCGCGCCTTCAGCGCGAGCTCGATGGCCTGCGCGCCATCTCTGGCGTCGATGTAGCCCCAGGCGTTCCAACTGCGCAGCCGCGGGTCGGCATCGAAGGAGGGGAATTCGGCGTAGTCCTCCGGCGACATGACGTTCGAGAACCGCAGCGCGGTGATGCTGAGCTCGGAGTCCCAGCGCACGAGCTTGGTGGCGAGTTCCTCCTCGAGGTGCTTGGTGAGCGAGTAGACGCTCTCCGGCCGCGTCGGGTACTCCTCGTCGACCGGGAAGTACGGCGGCGGAGTGGTATCGAAGGGCAGGCCGAGAACGGTCTCGCTCGAGGCATAGACGATGGTCTTGATGCCAGCCCGACGCGCGCCCTGGAAGACATTGAAGGTCGCAGCCATGTTGTTGTGGAAGGTCTGCGAGTCGGCCATCAGCCCCGGCGCGGGGATCGCGGCAAGGTGCACCACGGCGTCGAGGCCATCGTGCACATCGTTGATGCCGAAGAGCGCGTCGACGGTCTGGCCGTAGTCGGTGAAGTCGACTTTCGTGAATCCGGGCTCCCTCGGACCCACGACATCGAGGGACGTGACGTTATGGCCGGAATCGCGGAGATACCGGACGACTGCGCCGCCCAGTTTTCCGTTGCCGCCCGTTACCGCAATGTTCATTCGGGTCCTTTGCAGTGTGGCTACAGCCATTTTTGCACGGGGCGGGTGGTGCGCGGGTCAGGTGGGTCTCGGCTCGCTGCAGTTTCTCAGCGGCGCTCAGCGAACGGGAGCTCGACGCGGAACGTGGTGCTGCCCGGTGCGCTGTCAACCGAGACCGTTCCGCCGTGGCCGGCGACGACGGCTCGCACGATGGCGAGTCCGAGGCCGGTGCTGCCTGCCGCACGCGAGCGAGAGCCGTCGCCGCGAGCGAAGCGTTCGAACAGTGTGGGCTGGAGGGATTCGGGGATGCCGGGGCCGTCATCCGTCACCGTCACGACCGCGGTGCTCGCGGCCTCGTCGACCGCGAGCGCCACGGCGACCTTCGTGGAGGGGGGAGTGTGCACCCGCGCGTTCGCCAACAGGTTCGCCACCACCTGGTGCAGCCGGGGTGCGTCGCCCAGCACGGTCACCGGCTCGTCGGGAAGGTCGAGCGACCACTCGTGGTCGGGGCCAGCGGCGTGCGCATCGCTCACCGCATCGATGAGCAGTCTCGACAGGTCCACCTCGGCGCGATAGAGGTCTCGGCCCTCGTCGAGCCGGGCGAGCAGCAGCAGGTCTTCGACGAGCGAGGTCATCCTCGTGGCCTCCGACTCGACCCTGCCCATCGCGTGCACGACATCCTCCGGCAGGTTGTGCCCCGCGCGCCTGGTGAGCTCGGAGTAGCCACGGATCGAGGCGAGCGGCGTTCGGAGCTCGTGGCTCGCATCCGCCACGAACTGGCGCACCTTCTGCTCGCTCGCCTGCCTGGCGGCGAGGGCGGATGCCACATGGCCGAGCATGCGATTGATCGCGGCGCCGACCTGGCCGACCTCCGTTCGCGCATCGGCGTCGATCGGAGGGACCCGCACCGCGAGCGCGACCTCTCCGCGATCGAGCGGGAGCTCCGAGACGCGCGTGGCGGTGTCGACCACGCGCTGAAGCGGACGCAGGGCGAGCCGCACGATGACCGTCGCGAGGAAGGCCGCGACGGCGAGCCCCACGAGCGTGACGATGCCGATGACCACGCTGACGCGGGCGAGGATCGCCTGCACGTCGCCGAGCGGCAGGCCCGTGACGAGCCTGTCGCCGTTCGAGTAGGTGGCGGCCACGACTCGGTACGCGCCGAGCGTGCCACCGAGGTCGACCGTGGTCGGATCCCCGCGCGGGGATGCCGCCGCCAGCGCGCGAGCCTGGGCGTCGCTCAACTGCTGCTGCTGACCGGTCCTCTGGTCCTTCTCCACGCCGAGCGCCACCCTGCCCGAGATCAGCGCGACCACCGTGCCCGGCGCCTGTCGATTGAGCACCTGGATGAAGCGCTGCGCTGCCGGCTCCTCGTTCTCGAGCGGCCCGCCCGGGCCGAAGCCACCCTGCGAGCGGCCGGTCGCCACGGTCAGCTGTTCGTCCAGGCGTCCCATCAGAAAGCCCTGCAGCGCAAGCACGCTCACGGCGCCGATCACGATCGACACGACAGCGAGGAGGCCGACGAGAGCGAGGGCCAGGCGCCTACGCAGCGACCAGTGCCTGCGCGGGGCGACCCGCGTCATCCGGTGGCCTTGATCAGGTACCCCACGCCGCGCACCGTGTGGATCATCGGCGTCTCGCCGGAATCGATCTTCTTGCGCAGGTAGGAGATGTAGATCTCGACGATGCTCGAGCGGCCGCCGAAGTCATAGCTCCACACCCGGTCAAGGATCTGCGACTTGCTCATGACCCTGCGCGGGTTGCGCATGAGGAAGCGAAGGAGTTCGAACTCCGTCGCCGTAAGTTCAATCGGCCGGTCACCACGGCGCACCTCGTAGCTCTCCTCGTCGAGCGTGAGATTGCCCACCCGCAGGATCGGGTCGGCCGTCTCGGTGATCACGAGCGTCGAGCGACGGATGAGCCCGCGCAGTCGCGCCACGAGCTCCTCGAGGCTGAACGGCTTCGTGACGTAGTCGTCTCCCCCAGCGGTGAGGCCGGCGATGCGATCGTCGAGCGCGTCCTTGGCGGTGAGGAAGAGCACCGGCACGTCGCGACCGTCGGCCCGCATGCGCCGCAACACCTGCAGGCCGTCGATGTCGGGCAGCATGACGTCGAGCACGACGACA